>NZ_CP119078.1:1947500-2640000 GCF_029026145.1 Legionella cardiaca
TCATGGCTCTGTCTAATAAAACAGGAAAAATGGTTCTCACCACCAGTAATAAAAGTGAAACAGCTGTTGGTTATGCCACATTATATGGTGATATGGCAGGTGGTTTTGCTGTCTTAAAAGATGTCTTAAAAACCCAAGTATATGCCTTGGCACGGTATCGCAACAGTCTATCTCCTGTTATTCCAGAACGAGTTCTTACGCGTGCACCCTCTGCGGAGTTAGCTGAAAATCAAACTGATCAGGACTCTCTACCTGAGTACGTAGTTCTTGATGCAATTATTCAAGCCTATATGGAACATAATATTTCCGCTGCAGAAATTATCGCAGCAGGTTATGCTGCGGCGGACGTTAATAAGGTCATCCGTCTGATTAAACGTAATGAATATAAAAGACGTCAGGCAGCACCGGGCATTAAAATTTCCCCGAGGGCTTTTGGGCGTGATTGGCGATTGCCAATTACCTCGGGGTTTACTCTGTAATTATTAGAGATCTTTTTAAACTAATCACTAAAACCTAACACAGTTGCCCCCTCTTCTGAAGGAATGTCCTTTCCTTCTACTTCAGTTTTTACTGTTGAAGATTTATGTCCAAAGAGGGTTGCAATTGCAAACTTACTAATATCTAATTTTCCAGATTCCTTTTGTTCCTTTTCAGTCGTCTCAGATGGTTGACTAGCTGTAGAAATTTCTTTATTTACTTTTTCAACTCGTTTCTTACCTAATACAGATTCCAGCGCAGAAAATTGCGCCATATTTATACGCACAGCCGGTTTGAAATCAACGAGCGTTTTTGCCAAGTCACTTAAGTGTGAAAAATTTAATTCCTCTGGCTTGCAATCCCAAGTTGAAAGCAAGGCCATCGTTTTCTCAGGATACTCTCGCATATCAACCTTAATACATTTTTGTACAATATCAATATAATAGAGCTGATAGTAAGGCGCATCATTATTAATTTCTCTGGTAATAATAAAAGAGCAAGGCTTAAATCTGTGAAAATTAGTTTCTTTCTTAGGGAAAAATTCGTTAATTGCCTGACAGCTAACTTTTTGAGTAACCACTGTCGACTGTTTGATACATTCTCGTAATTTTTCCTTTGCCTCTACACTCAAATTTCCTGCAGAAACGTTCTCATTGGTCTTGAGAATTTTTTCAAAAGCCTCCATAGCATCAGCGTTTGCCCATGTTTTTATGTTAACTCGAGCATTAACTCCTCCTCGTTGCCGCTGATATAAAACCCATTCTCCCGTTGTCGAGTCTGTGGATTCTTCTTCCGATTTATTATTAGAAACACGCGTTAATAGATAAGTATCTTTTATTAGTTTGTAGGCGGGTATTGTAGCCAAATCATCTGTGGCGATCAAAGCAACACCGTGAGTTTGTTTTAATAAGCTTTGAATTTTATTTTGTTTAGACTCATCAACGCTGCGACGAACATGGATATCTCTTAAATAAACCTTAAGACGCATTACCTCATTTACATTGCTATCAGAAAAACTTGTATTACCCATCCACTTTTCAAGCTCAGGATAATCTTTTAAGAGGATTGGATTAAAGTTACCTAAATTATACCAGTAAAGTCCTATTGGTTTATTATGTTGATTAAATACGAACGTGGATAGAGAATTATCTAATTGAGAGGAGGATGGATTAATTAATAAGGGAATTTTATCCAACGCTAACCTCAATATTTTTTTAACTTCTGTTCTAATTTCCCGTGCAGACGCAGATTTATTAAGTAATTCTGCTAATAGTTTTTGGGTCCCGCCATCTGCACTTAATGCGGATAAACTTTTTAATTCTGCACCTACAAGCTTTAACAGAGAAGCAAGGTGATCACTTATTCCTAAAACAGTCGCCTTCCCGGTGAAATCAATCCACTTTAATTCCCACTTCATGTCGCCAGAATCCGACAGGCTTGTATTTAAGTATAAGACCTGATGGTCAGGATTTTTTATAGCGAACAATTTTGCCTGTTCTTCATCATTAAACAAATGGGTCGTTTCAGGTTCCTGGACTTTCGCTTTGCGCATTAACTCTAATTCTTTCTCTCGCTCGGCAGCTCGTCTATCATTTATCTCATATTGCTTAAGAAGCTCCTGTATTCTTTCTACAAGTAATTTTCTTAAAGGAGAGATTATGGTGGAGTGTAAATAGCCATCCGTTTCTTTTTCATATCCGGATACGGAATTGATTAAGAGTAAAAATAATTCCGTATTAGCAGAGGTAGACTCCCATTTCCCCTTCCCCATGCTAAAGAACTTTAAAAATTCTTGTAGGCGAACTTTGGGCTTGGGAAAAACACTTAAGGCTTCTATCGTGTGATCAAAATCTTCTGAACGTTTGCGGCTTAAACTATAAACCCAAGACCATATTGTCGAATCTTCATTATTATATTTTTTTTTAGCTTGCTTAAAAATCTTTATTAATTGTTCTTGTCCTTCTTCTGTATCCGCAGCGATACAGGTCACTAACTTGTCAGCAAATGTTTTTAAATCTTCTATTATTTTATCTGGCATTTTCCTTTGCTCCTTATTCCATGATCGAATTATCTTAACCTCCAGAGATCGGGTAATACAACTACATTCTGTAAAAGCGCTATTTTTTTTGATTATTCTTAACCACAAATGATTTGCAAATGCTCAATTTATTAGTATCTCTTCTGCACAATCAGTTCAGCTTTAGGCAAGGCGTATCGACTTGAATCAAGTGGTAACCTGATAAATCTGTCAATATTTTTGTCATCCCCGCGTAGGCGGGAATCCATTCTGTACAAATTCTATCGTGACTTGCAAGGTAGATTCCTCTCTCCGCAGGAATGACTTATTTTTCATTAGATAATGAAAGTATAATTTTGTCTTGCTGGAGCAAAAAGCTGCTTGCAAAATAAAGTCAAATCGCTAACATTGGATTGCTGTTAAATAATAATAAAAAAAGGGATCACATGAGAATTGCATTTTTTTCTGCGGCCATGCTAGCCTCTGGCCTGTTATCGGCAGCAGTACCTATTGATGGTTGGTATGCTAGCGTTTTTGGTGGCTATACCTATGTGCCCGATAACGTCAGTAATACAACTTACTATCCACCTGGCTATTTCACGAATACTACTTATGCCTTTTTGCGTGCCCATCCTTCCTATAACAATGGCTGGAATGCTGGTGGACGTATTGGTTACCAAAGTATGCCCTTACGTTATGAGGCAGAACTTACTTATCTGCAGGCATACCTTAGCAAATTTAAAATTAATCATGCAAGACAATTGGGGGTAGATGGCGAAACCACAGGTACTTTTGGTATGGCCAATGTGTATTATGACTTCCCGGAAATGGTGCCCTGCATCGCAACGTTTGTAGGAGTCGGTCTCGGCTATGGCTATGTCACTGCCGAACTTAATGGTAAAGGTCCTATAGGAGTGTCAGGCCCAGCATTCACAACTCACTTTAAAGTGGATGACGGTGTTTTTGCGTATCAAGCGACCGCTGGCTTTACTTATAATTTCGCTGAAAACTATGCTGTTAATCTTGCCTATCGCTATCTTGGTACTGAACGGGCTGATGATTTTAATAAAGTATTTCAAGCTCACTTAGCGAGTGCCGGGGTAGTTTATCGCTTTGATGGCGCCAGTTATAAGTAAGGACACACCATGAAAAATACTGTTAAATTGGGGCTGGTAAGTTTACTCGCTGCAAGTAGCACTGCGTTTTCTGCTATGCCTTCAGATGAAGGATGGTATGCTGGTCTAATGGGTGAATTAAGTTATGCACCCAACTTGGACTTTTCAATCTCCCAGGCAACTTATTTGAATATCAATAGCTATTTAAGCTCCCTTGGTTACTCTCCTTTGCTAACCCCAGCCGGGCAAATCGATTATTCGAAGATTGGTGGTGGCGGTGGCGCTCAAATAGGCTATCGCAATTGCAACTTCCGCTTTGAGGGGGAACTCCTGTATAACTACAATTCCTACGATAGCGTATCGCTTGGTGGGTATACATTAACTAACAATGTTAATGCCGCTTTAGTGGCCCCTTATTCAAACCTTACTATTGATGGCAATACGACCCTGGGTGCTGCTCTTTTTAATATCTACTATGATTTTTATGATCAAAACTGGGATGATATTAGTTGGATGCCTTATGTAGGCCTTGGTATTGGATATGGTTATTTACAAAACAAATTACAACTTAACTATAACACCTACACCACCACAAGTACCGGCAGTACCACCACTACTACAGTAACTACAACAAACATCATTGATGTTAAAGAAAATACCTCTACGCCGGTTGGCCAAGCCATTCTTGGAGTCAGCTATTTATTTAATGATAATTTCTCCATGGGTCTCGATTATCGTTATGTAACAACAAAGGAAATCAGTGGATTTAATGATCGCTTTACTATCCATACACTTAACTTGAATTTTAATTATTGGTTTAACAGCGATGCGTGATCTTATGGCTATAGAAGGAAAAATTAACGCTCTCTGGCGTCATAAAATAAGGACTGTAGATGAATAAGTTTTTAAAATTATCCTTTGCGGGATTAGTTGCTTCAAGTAGCGCAGCTTTTGCAACCATTCCACCAGATGGGTGGTATTTTGGATTATTTGGACTAGCAAGTTATGTTCCTACGACTAATTTTACCCTGAGTTCTTCGCAGTTGGACACGCTCAACTCAAGCATCAAAAAATATAATGAATCCTCTACTAATGATGTACCTTTTCCGACCTCTGGAAATGGAGAAATTAAATATCAATTCGGCGGCGGTATTGGCGGCCAGTTTGGTTATCGTTACTGTGGCTTCCGCTTTGAAGGTGAAATACTGTGGAATTACAACACCTATAAAAATATAACAATTGGTGGTTTAACCTTTGGCAAAAACCAGCAAACAGTCACAACACAAACAAGTTCGGGGACAGTAACAACCATAACAAACCCCTACAGTATGAGTGGTCATGATCAACTTCTGGGAGGACTTTTTAATGTCCTTTATGAATTTTATAATCATGAAGCCCAGGATGTCAGTTGGATGCCTTACGTAGGCGTTGGTATTGGTTATGCCAATATCAAAAATGACTGGATAATCAACATTAATCAACTTAATCCTAATACAGGCCTCTTTGGCTTTTTCCCCGTATTGGATGTAAGTGCTGGTGATACGACGCCTATTGGTCAAGCGATTCTAGGTATCGATTATCAAATGGATGATTATTTTTCCGTAGGCATGGACTATCGTTACATCACGAGTAGGCAATTGCAAAATAGTAACGATAGACTTACCTTCCATACGCTTAATTTTAACTTTAATTATTGGTTTAATGGTTAACTAGCCAGGAAATAAAGCAGATTCTTAATCTGCTTTATTTTACCCTAATCCTAAAGGTGGATAATGACTTATCTAATCGCTCCGTCTTTACTTTCAGCCGATATGACTCGTCTTGGCGAGGAAGTAAGTTCTGTCATGCAAGCAGGTGCTGATCTCATTCACTTTGACGTCATGGATAATCATTATGTGCCTAATTTAACCTTTGGCCCTCCTGTTTGCCAGGCATTGCATCAACGTTTTTCCCATATCCCTCTTGATGTTCATCTAATGACGACCCCTGTTGATGAGTTAATTATTAATTTTGCCAAGGCAGGTGCTTCTCGTATTAGTATTCATCCTGATGCGACCATTCATCTGGATCGAAGCCTTGAATTGATTCGCCAACAGAATTGTGAAGCGGGTTTGGTATTAAATCCGGCAACCGCTCCTGACTGTCTAAGCTGGTCCTTGCATCGGCTTGATTTTGTCCTGGTGATGACAGTTAATCCCGGTTTTGGTGGTCAAAAATTAATTCCTGAAGCGGTGCAAAAGATAAAATGGATTAAACAGCAATTTCCCCAATTGCCCATTGCTGTCGATGGTGGCGTGACCATCGAAAATATTGCAGATTTAGCGAAAGCAGGAGCTACCCAATTTGTCGCAGGTTCTGCTATATTTTCTACGAATAATTATAGGGAAACAATTGCGACTATGCGCAGTAAACTTGGCGCAGTTTAATCTATCGATTCTAACCGATAAGAGGGCTATGAAGAAAATATTATTATGTTGTCTGGGCATAGGCCTGGCTGCCTCTGTGCATGCTTTATCAGGCACAGACTATTTAAATCGATTTATGGCCTATACTCAATGGAGCCAGAACCTGCCACAAAATCCTGGTCCGGATTTTTTTGCCTTTATTGATAGCGACACCCCTCTAGCGCAAAAGCTGCGCGAGAAATGGCTGTATCAACTGGCTAGACAAAAGGATTGGGTAAATTACACAAAACACTATAAACCTTCTCAGGACGTCAGTCTCCAGTGTTACGCGCTAATTGCCGATTATCAGCAAGGACAACAATTAACAGCTCTCAATGCAGCAAAACCACTATGGCTTAATGGACACTCCCAGCCTCCGGCCTGTAATAATTTGTTTGCATTATTATTAAAAAATGAAAATTTCGATGAGCGACTTATTACACAACGAATTAATTTAGCCCTGGATCAACATAATATTGGCCTTGCCAAATATCTTCTAAAGCAGTACAAAGAACCCCGCCTTAAAGACGAACAGCTTCTTGCAAGTGTTTATCAAAGCCCATCCAAAATTACGCAGCTTCAACCTGGAGAATTGCATGATTCATTTTATCTTTATGGTTTAAAGCGTATGGTTGCGATGAACATGGATCAGGCAATTAAATTATCGCAAAGTCCTAAAACCAAACAAATGTTAAATGAAGCACAACGACAAGCTTTCCTTGCTCATGTTGCGCTTTATAAAGCCATGCGTAATCATGAGGATACCCAGTATTGGTTTTCCAAAGTGAAACCTGAATATTACAATGATGTGCTTCTTGATTGGCAAATTCGTTATGCCTTGAAACGACAACAATGGAGTTTAGTTGAACAATTAGTGAAGCATTCTAAAGATAAAGACAATCCTTGCTGGCAATACTGGTTAGCTCGTGCTCTTGAAGCACAGGGTAAAAAAGAGCAAGCCATGGCAATATATCAAGAAGTTGCCAAATCAAGACATTATTATGGTTTTCTAGCCAGTTTGCGCTTAAACAAAACACCGAACTTTGAAAATGAGCCTCCGGTGGTGGATTTATCCATTTTAAAACCCTATCAACCCTTTACGGATAATATCAAATCTCTTTATCAGACTAAACAGGAAGTGCAAGCATCAAGACTTTTAAATGATTTTGTTACTGAGCTTCCCAAAGAAGATAAAAGTGCACTTGCGTATTGGATTGCCACCGATTTGCAATGGCATGGCAAATCAGTTTATTTAAGTAATACGACTGAGGATTTAAATAACCAACTTATCTTACGTTTTCCTCTTGCCTACCATGCTACAGTAAATGAATATTCCAAAAACTATAGTATTCCTCAAGAGTTAATTTACGCCATTATTCGTCAGGAAAGTGGTTTTCGTGACAATGTAGTTTCACCTGCAGGGGCGCGTGGTTTAATGCAAGTGATGCCAGCTACTGCCCACGTTATTGCTAAAAATGAGAAAATTGCTTATGCCGACAAAGCCCAGCTTTTCTCATTTCAAAAAAATATTAATATTGGTGTTGCTTATCTAAAACATTTGGCAAACCGCTATGACAAACATCCTGTTCTTATGGCTGCGGCCTACAATGCTGGGCCACACCAAGTGAATTACTGGCTCAAAAATCACCCCCCCAAACAAATGGATATTTGGATAGAAACACTCCCCTGGCGCGAGACACGGAATTATTTAAAAAATATCATTGCTTTTTACACGGTCTATCAATATCGCATGCATACTCGTCCCGATTTACGTATTTTTATGAGGCCCGTAAATTAAGATTCATTAGGGATTCAAAATCAGGGAAGACATCCATGTTAATGACTGACTGTAGTGGCGATTTGAGTATTTTTCTTCGAGTTGAGCTTTTTAAAATAGCACTGCTGCAGCGAGACTCCCGAATGCTTAATGAAATCTGGCAGGATGCCAATTTCAAAGCATTACTATGTGGAAACACGGTCAATGTCGAAGAAAGACAATGTTTTCTTCCGCTCAATATTATTACTGAAGTCTTTGAGATTGCTTTGGAAACTCCTTTTCAGGACATTCTGAATACGATGTGGTCTCAAAACGCTGCGTTGCAGGATGCTATGTTAGCCGACTTTGAACATGCTCAATATTTTCTACTACGAGCTATAGTGTTTGCCATAAAGACAGACAATACGCATATTGTAAACGATTGTATCAGTCACATTTCCAATGCTACCTTTCTGGAAGCCATACAAGTTCAAATAGCATGGAAAGTAAATTTTTCCAATGCCTTTAAAAATCGTATGAAACAAGCACTCTATTGCATGATAGAAGAAAAAATAAATACATTGCGGGCAGCAAGAAAAGAAGAGCCCAATAACAATAAATTAGAGATTAGTGAGGTATTAGAAAATTTGCTTACTCCAAACGTATCAGAAAACTTGCCTACCCAATTTGAAGAGGATAGCAATTTATCTTCAGAGCAGCCGGGTGAAAGACTATCATTAACACCAGCATTTTCTGTATTTTGGGAGTTTGATTACTATCAAAAGCTAGCTAATGATGCTTTTGCAGAGTTCTTTCCTGACAGAGACACTTTAATAAAGAAAAGCATTGAAGACTCAGAAGACCTGGATTTTTTAATTACATTAAGAGACAGTCTTAGTGAAAGAGAGATACAATTTAGGAATCCTCTTGATGACAAAATATCTTCCCTAATTGAAAAAAATTTTTTGAGTGAAAAAAAAGAAGGTACCAATCAACATGAAATAAGTGAATTTACCTCTCCTTGTGACGAAAGCCTCGATTCGACAAAAAAAGACTGGAAGTCTGAAAATGATGCGTCTTTTGCTTCATTGAAATACTATTGCAAAGCAGGGAAAGACTTTATTAGCGCTGCTACCGCATCAAAATTGGATAATAATTTGCCTGCAAGTATAGAACAAGAGAAAGGTTGGGTTCCTTATTAAAATGGCTACTCTCCATTGAGCCAGAAAGTTCACCAACGCTCATCAATGCAACGACTCCCTTGATACTCCTCAATGCGTCGCTGAGTTGCAGGTGAAATGTCCTCTGGCAGATTTTGTAAATCAAACCATCTTTCATCTGAAATTTCACGAGAAGCGACGATTTCTTTGGCAAAATTTTCGATAAGATAGAAGACAATATAATCATCCCGCTTTTCTCTGGAGTTATGATAAACATTAAATAATTGAGGTTCCGTTAGGCATCTAATGCCAACTTCTTCAAAAAGTTCCCTTTGTATAGCCTGTATTGGGGTCTCCCCTCTTTTGACCCCTCCACCAATTGTATACCAGCCAGTAATATAACTATGTTTGACTAAAAGAACCTTCTCTTCTTTAATGACTAAGGCGCGCGCGCCAACCGTTCTCAAAGCCAATAAGGATAAAATCTTGTTTTTTATTTGCCATAAAAGATGACGCATCACCTTATCTCTCGTGTTTAAATTTATAGAATTCAGCAATAGGGCACGACTTAATCCATTTATTATTTCAGTTTGGATCATAAAGGACAAATGTATCAATACTTTTCTGAAAGACCCAGACAATCAATTAAAAATCATTGACTTAAGTTAATCGTCTAAACTTATAGAAGGTAATCTTAAAAAAGGAGATTAAGATGAGCCTCAATGATTATCAGATAATACCCACAATCAACTTGACGGATGGATGTAAATGAGAATATGCCGACGTGCAACTTGTTCCAGGCAATAAAACCTACAATCTATTGATATTACCGAATCACAGGATTTAGTTATCTGGGGTGGTCGTCACTCGGTTAGCTGCAACTCCTTCTTTTACCAAGAAGATAATTGGAGTATAGAAGGGTTTGATGACGTTACAGATGCTACATTAGAACCTCTCTTCTTATTCCTCAAACCGCAAATGGCAAAAGTTGGAGTAGAATTAAGGTGTTATCCTCATCTGCTGCTCACCAATCTCTTCTTCCTTATTTGTTGACGATGCTTCACTGGATCTAAACCGATAAATATTTGATGTTGAATAATCAGAAGTGGTATTAGTGTTTTTAGAAAAAACATACTGCTGATTTTCTTTGGCAGAAAGGGCGTTATTCTTTAGTTCTCCTTCTGGTATTGAGTTATTATGCTCAGAATCAGATGTATCTTTGGTCACTACCGAATCAGTATTTGCTATATTTAAAAAGCCAAAAGGGTTATTATCACTAGCCACCTTAATTGCACTGAGTAGTTTCTTCTCTGTCGACGTACGAAAGAAGTTTAAAAATCGATACCATATTCTAGTCTGTCTTTCTTGAGCTTCATTAACTATCTGTTGCAATTCATTATTACTACAGACTCTCGGTTTGTTTACACCATCCATAATAATGATTTGTCTCTCAACATTATAATCATTACGCAATAGGCATTGAACATATATCGCAGCTAACAAATGCTTCGCATCATTTTTAGTTCCATATATTGCTTTTAATGAGTCAATCGAACCAGATGCAAGAATTTCACTATAAAAATCATCTTTATTTTCTGGATCATTAATTATATTTTTTAATTCTTCTAAACTTTGACAATAACTTTCATCACGTATTGCTTGTAAACCTGGAAAATTAGAGATTGGTTTTTTATCTTTTTCTTTTGCTAACCAAAAATAACCATCAATTCCAGAGGTTCTTGTATCTGCAGACCAAATATACTTCTGGCCGTGAAGATGCATTTTTTTAGAATCATGGAGAAACCCTACAGAGATAAATTCGCTCATCAATTTATCTTGAAATCGTCCTGTGAAGACAGGGAAAACACCTGTTTGAGGAATTAGACTGTAAGAGCATTTCTTTTGAAATATTGTATTTTTAGCCTTACCTCTATCCTCTTGTCGAGATACTGTTTCGGGAGGTGTCAAATTTTCAGGAATACTAATGGCTTTTTGTTCGTTTATGGGTTGGTATTCATGCTCAGGATATTCTCTTACCTTACCAGTTTTTAAATCAACTCTTATATTGTGTGGTTTACAAAATTTATTGTTTCTCAACGGTCGAACATAGGTTGAATTAGTTAGTTGTTCGGTTTCAAAGCGAGCAGATATGTCAGAAGGAGAAGCATTAAATGTCCGAGCCATAGCGTTGCCTGAGTTAATAAGAGCTAAAATATCTTCTTGTTGCGTATTTGGCTTTTTAGCATGAAAATAGATGGGTTCAACAACCTCCTGTAGCGTTTTGCAGGTGCCCACTATTCCGTTTTTATCTACCTGACTTGCCGCTTTAAACAATCCATCCTCACGACCTTTACTGGCAAAAACAAAATATTTGCTTCCTGCATGAATGAGATGTTGTGCTTTTCTTTTTAATTGAAAATAAAAACTGGTTTCCTCATGAACACCAAGTATATTTTGAGTTTGGTATTGCGTACGTAACATATCTCCGGTCGCAATAATGCAGCGTTGTACATAGAGCAACAATTTTTGTAAGTCGCGATTATTGGGGACCTTGGAGTTTTTATTAAGCTTATTTATACAATTTGTCTGAAATCGTTCATGAGGATAACAACGTAATAAATCTATTTCCTGACAAGACGATAAGATTAAGCGTAGGGCTGCATCTTTTTTGCTGGAATCGTAAATTCCATTAAGCACATGAGCATACTGCTCAACTTCATTTGTATCATTAAAAGGCGATTTATCAACCTTATCTTGGAAATAAACTTTAAAATTAGCCGCCGCTTCTGCTCTTGATTTATCAGCAACGATAGGGTTATTTAGCCCTCCTTCACAATTTCTACCTGATGTATAAAATAGTTGCATAAAAAGAATTTTTTTAATTTCATTCTCGTCGATTTCTCTAAGCAAATTCTGGGTTTCGTCATTACCATTATATGTGAAATACTCAAGAATTGGGCCTAAATAATGGAGGGAACGCAGAATATTGGCCATATTATGGTTAGGTCTATTTATCACTGAGCCATCACTACAGGTATAAGTGAAATTAACTCCTAATGGATTACCGCCAAAATATGTATAAGGTTCCTTATATACTTTTTGACCGATATGAACAGCTGCATCAATAAACGCATCGTCATTAATAAACGCTTTTGCAATTTTAAACATAGTGATATTCTTTATGAGCACAGCGACCATAATTTGCTTCTACTTCCCCTATAAAAACTTTCGTGTGCTTGTAAAAAGGAGTGAAGTAATTGATGCTGTTTTTATGTAAAATGTGATTATCAATTTTACATATCGATACTTTCTTGGGATTGTAAAAATGCGCCAATTTTGGACATGAAGGATAGAACCACCAATGTTTTGCACCTTAGCCCAGTTGGTAATAGATATCGGCTAACTTAGAGTGTAGACGATAGCTCCGTTATGATTTTGCATATTGATTTAAATCCATGATCATTCATTTTTAGATAAAAGCCTGTTTATTATCAAAGAATGGTGCCCAGCATTACAGTATGGAGTTCTCACGAATTTATGACAGTTAACAATAGGCGCTCATTGTCTCGAAGGTTTGAATTTCTTTATAAGACAGTGTGTAATGTTATATCCGTTGCGGCCTAATTTTAAGCATATGATTAGAAGCAGGAATCAAAGTCCGATGGCCTTTGATTAACATTTGTATCTACATTAGCATGATATATGAGATTCCTTTATCTGATACTGACAATTTCTTATCCATTTGGATTACGTGCAAGAATTTATTAGTTCATGGTATCAATCTATTCGATATGAAAATTAGCATTTGATGCAGAAATGAATTCAATTTCTTTCAAAATTAAGTTCTTGCGAATATTTATCTAGAAGCCTCGAAATTACTATTTAACCATTTTGTACTTATAGCGACAAGATGGCGCATTTTTACAATAAAACTCCTTAATTGATGCATAATAATCTATTAATGTAACCAAATACTATCACATACGGTTGAGTATGAAGTCTTCTTTAGACATTTATAACTTTATGAAACGTGCAGGACTCTGTTGAAAATAATATCCTGCCTATTGAAAGAGGGTTCTATGCCATCTCCAGCTTTAATAAAAGCAATTGCTTATGCAAATTATCATTATTATTCCAAACCTATGAAGGTGATTAATCTCAATTCTGTTCAGATCCCTATAAGTACTCCACTCACAGAATTACGAACACCCCAAAACCATGTTTTGCGAATTCGCTCATCTCATGGTTTTTTACATGCCATCTCTGCAATGGAGTTACAGGATAAAATTTATGAAAAATATGCTCAACATGTGCTTGATTTTGATAAATCCGTCGCAAATATTGCTGATTATTTTAAGATAAATACAGTCCAACTTCGTGAATTAATTAATCTGGCAGTTTTTTTCCACGACTCTGCAAGAGAAGGTGATGGCATTGATCTTTGGGATCGGCAAAGCGCAGAAGCCTGTCGCAAATTTTTAATCAAAAAGTGGCGCATAAGCAAAGAATTAGCGGAATTTATCTCTGATACAATACGCTTTAAGGATGAGGAAGAATCATTCAAAGAGAAATATAAAAATATTCTAAACGCTGATTTTATGAGACAACTTGTCAATATGGGGGATACACTTGAGGTTATTAGAACTCGGGAAGAGTTTAAACCGGAATTTATGCCAATAGCTAAACTTGTGACTCCCGAAGTAATGATTAACGATATTATTCCTAATCTAGTAGTCCCTCATCGCCAGTATATTATTGATCAGGGACGATTGAAGAAAGCTGGGCGAATAATTTATTCAGGTTATGACGATAGCCAGTATGTCCCAAATCCTGGTGCAAATTATGAAAAAATGACTGCGGCCTATTTGCAAAAATCGGAAGAGTATTGTCTTTCCATTTTGGAAATTAGCACGGAGAATATTGATCTCGTGATTGAAAGGGCATTAAGAGGAATTAAGAATTATAAAGAAGAGTACAGTACTTCAAGAATTCAACTTTTTCATAATGGATTTTTTAGCCCTCGATTTCATGGTGAAAGAGGTCAGAGTCGCGCTGGCTATTATGAGTCACTTCTCGATAAGACCTATTCGCTTTCACAAAAGGTAAATGCGTTAGTTGCCTTATTTGCCAGCAAGGATGGAGCTACATTAAAGGACGAGGTGCTGCGTAGTTTTAACCAGGTGAATAGACAAATGGTCATTGCTCAATTGAATGAGTTGGCTAAAAAACTATCATCTGGATTTCCCGCTGAAGATTATTCAGTCGGAAAAGGTATATTCTGAGGCCAAAAATTGGATTGAGTAATTATTGTTTCAAAGGTCGTCATTTTGCAATGATATTATATGAAGTGAGTGGTTCGCGGCTACCTGGAAAGTAAATATAAATCAGAAGCTGCTCCTGTTATTTGACATATAAAACGCTCATTTCTTTATGACTGAATTCATTCCTCCTAAAAATGGCTGAAAATAAATAGAGAATGCACATTTTTTGTAATAAATCAGTGTATACGTTGAAAGAAAATGTGAGTACAAATCATGTATTGACGCATTTCCACAATACTTCGATTTATTATTATCATTAATTGATCAATGTTGCTGAGATCCTAGACCGTTGAATGGGTATTATTTTCTTTCAATATTGCAAGATTTATGTGCTTCCGGTCAATTTGCCCTATCGCGTCAGAGATGAATAATATTTGTCGCTATTGTACAATATTATTGCAAATGGTTTTGTCATACTAGAATTGTCCTTGTATTTCTCGCTAAATCTTCAGGAGGTTCCAGCTATGCCAAAGTATACTTTTGTAAACATTGACCTGGATGATGTCAATGTACCTGGAACACCCAGTGATGTAAATTTTCTTGCACGATGTATTAAAGCCGGATATTTTTCGCACCGCGGCGGAGAGTGGGCGAAAGAAAAGGACGTTTTCTTAGCAATAAAAAATTGGGAAATGCGCCGTAATTCTCCAAGAGTCGTTATCAAGTACGAACCCGCAAGCTATGACGAGATAAGAATAGTAGGGTTTAAAGCTGCATGGAATAATATGTCTTATGACTATCCCCAGCCCTTTACAGTACCTATCAACAAAGGCGTTATGGTGCCTGTAAAATCCGCAATTGCTATAGCGCCTGTTTCTGTAAATGACTCCCAAAGTACTCATACACATAGTGTTCATAAAACAGTGGCGGATTCGATTGAAAAACTAAAGGCGCGCTACAGTCGAATTAATGTTGATAAAAATATTAAAGCGGTAATGGGTTTCGCCAAAGAAATTACCGTTCAAAATTTTCCTAATAGTACCGATATAGAGCGTAAAGCGGCAAAACGCTTCATTGCGCGGATGGAATATATTTTTCATGTGGAAGAAAAAAGCACCAATACATCCCTAAAACGAATTTTAGCATTGGTTTGGGAGGGCATGAATGACAATACAGGGGCATCTCAAGTTAATCAACACGATGCTAAAGAATGTTTTCTTAGGCGCCTATATGAAATTCAGCGTGGGGATAACCTTGACGAGTCAGGAAGAGACAACGGCGAAATGGACCAGCCTATTTGTATAGGGGGTACTATCAACAAATTAGTTGATACGCTCAATGGAGGCTTTCATGATGATGTTTTTATCGCGTATATAACCAAAGAAACCGCAGGAAATAAATTGAAAGCACTAGTACGAGAGCATGCGACTGCCTATGCAAGAGCTTCATCTAATAAAAATGAGTTATTAAATGACATCGCTAAGCTAAAGACACCAGGCAGTAATGACTGGGGCATCCCTGACTCCATCTTAGATAAAATTAAGGAGAAGGTTAAACAAGAATTTCATAATGAATTCGAAAGCACTCTCTCGTCAGTTATATTAAATTCCATTCTGGAGCAGTATGAATACGTTTCATTAACCGAGAGCGACTTTAAAAAAATAAGTCAAGAGCAAACAGTTGAAGTTGTGGCACAAACAAGCTCGTCAAATGTAGCCCAAGAAACAAAAATTGAGAGCGAGAAGCTCCAAGCAAATATGACTACTCCACGAGGAAATAAAGCATGGCTGCCGGTGGCCTTTGGAGCACTATTGGTAGGAGTGGGCGTTGTTCTTGCATTAATTCCTATTCCTATAGTCACACAAGCCCTTGGTGGAAGTTTAATTGCCTTAGGTGCGGGAATTGCCGCCGGTCTTGTGGGCGGAGCTTTTTTTACTTACGGGGTAGTTAAAAGTGTCGCTAAGCCTCAATCACCTGATCACAATCAACAAGAAGCTACATCCAATGACAATATAAATCATGGACCACAAACCATTATACAGGGCTTAAGCGTGACACAAAAGATTTTGGATAAAGCCAGCGCTTCCAACAAGCCAATGCTGCTGGCAGAATCTGCACAAGAGAGCAGTATCGTCTCTAAAAATAAGGCAATTACTTCTGAAGAACATAGTCTCGTTGACTCCGCAACAGCCTCACTGATTTAAGAAATGAGAGCGTCTCACGTTAGGAATGGTCTAACAATTTGAAGATTTAACCTCTTAAATGATGAGATTGGGTTAAATATAAAGAAGCACTGTCGATTTTAGTTCCTAGTCGCGGATGATCGCCAATAAGATAAATCAAAGTACTGAAAGCTAATAAACAGATTAGGAGGTACCGTCGGCATCATCAATTCAACATCTACTGATCCAAGAAAGATAAAGCCTCAGCGCAAAGGAGCCTTCTTGCAGCGGATTACCAAATTTCTTCAGACTCGTTGTCTTAATGCCGAGTTCGTGTAACACCCAACCGCGAAGGCAAATAGATACCGGGCGCTAAGATATGTTGAGCCTAAATCCATTAGGAAGTCAAAGAATGCATGGTGTACTTAGGATACCTCTTAAGAAACCTAATATGTTTCAGTGACATAACTTTAAACAAGCGAACACTGCAAGAACTAACCAATTTCTACCAGAATCCTGTAAAAATATAAGATTTCCTAGCACATCATGGTCTATGCTTTTATCCATGGAGACATATTATTCATCAAGCTAGGTTTTGACAAAAAATAACTTACCACTTACAGTGATAATAAAAAGTTGTAAAGATACATTTTATAAATTATTTACAAAATCTTCTTTTAACGATAAAAACCAAATAATACCGTATAATTCAACTCCCGATCTCTTATCCGCCTTGGCTCAAAATAAAATTGATGTCATTGTTCTTAATAATGCTATTGCTCATAACATAGTCAAAGATATTCTTTATAATTTTAAAATTGTAGGACCTAGTCTTTTATTAGGTGATGGCTACGGAATTATTGCTCTTCCAGCAAATTCTGAAATGATCACAAAAATAAACAAATCAATTCTCAGCATCCAAAAGGATGGAACTTATACTTCAATTTATCAAAAATATTATAATCCATTTTAGGTTTAAAAATTATTTAACAATGGTCATGATTTATTTAAATTATGATGACAATCCATCAGAGCTTATTACGTAACACTTATCCGTCATTGTTCGATTACATTCATACGTATTAATTGGATTGTGACTGCTTCAACGCTAGCACCATTAGGATTGGGCTCATGCTCCCAAAATGAGTAATGATGGGCAGAAATATAGGTATTTAACTACTCGTTAATTTCTTGTTTATATGTACGCTTACTCTAGTAGACTGTTACGGCTATAATTAAAAATATAGCCGTATAATTCACATTCTTATATTATCTTCCATCAACTGCATTGGTGGGTAGCCCTGTTTGACCACCAGGACAAAAAGTAACTTGGTAGTCAGTTTTATTGCTAAGACTGGGGTTGCAGGTAAACGAACTAGATGGGTCATCAAATTGATAGGAATAAGCAGTAGGACACGTCTTTTTTAACCACAAAATGGCATTTAAAACCGTGACTGAGGTCCCTGCTGTAGCAACCCAATCTTGGTTGATACCCAGGCAAGAAGACGCCGTAGCAGTAGGAACTACGCTGCTATCCCAATTGACACATCCACAACAAGTGGGAAGATTCGACGCAGCATTATAGCAAGTATTCGCAGAGTTAGTATCGGTTGGAATACAAGATAGTAAATTGCCAAATATTGCTCCCGTTCCATAATTTTGTGCAGAAATACTGCTCATGGGGGTACCAATATTATATTTGCTATATAAATTAAATAGTGGACTTCCCCATTGACCAGACGAAGAATATCCAAAATAGTTAGCTAAGGTTGAGTAGCCTAGAAAACGACCACACCTGCGATTTATAGGGGCATTAGCGGGAGAGCTACTAAATGCCATGCCACAAATATCACCACCACTACAATCTGCATCTGACGTGCAATTACTGCTAGAGCCCGGGCTCACCCAAACAAAATCAAATTTACTTAATCCAGAAAATGCAGGATTAAAGGTCCAGCTGCAAGCTCCTAACTGTGTGTTTGGTTGAAGTACTGCTCCCGCACCTGTACATTGAAATGGGTCACTTGTGGATACAGGCCCTAGCCCCTTAATTTCAACAGGAACATTGAAACCATTTATTAAAGATACATCATATACTCCGTCACCCCCAGGCGTGTTGGATAAAGAAAATTCAAATTTTGTGTAAGGCGGTACAGGCTGATTAAATGATTGACCGGAAGGTACACAAGTACCTGAAGTTGGAGAGAGCGTATTACACATTCCAGTCGCGCATGCAAAATTGCTTCCGTCGGAGGCGCAGCCAGTTCTAGCCCAAATAGATCCATTAACATATACTGAGGCTGATAAATCGATTGTGCTTGGCGCTTGGCCATTTTGTTGCTCAGCCAGGAAATATGAGGATGACGGTGCTCCTTGTGCCGATTGACTGCCTGGTGTGGGATCGGGCGAGCTAGAACCAGTTCCGTTAGCGATACCATACCATACATTGAATGGACATTGATTAACAAAATGTACAACGTGATTTGCTGTAAGGTTATTAGAAATTACAGAGGAAGAAGTCGATGCAGCGCTAGTTACTCCTCCAGCTGAAACCTGAGCTGATACGGTCATCTGTGTCGCCGGATCCTGTGGGCTTACTGACACCAATACTGAACAATTTGCTTGAGGAGATAGCGTTTGGCCTGAACAATTATCATAAACTGTCGAAGTAGTAACAACTGCTTGCTGCCCTGTATTTGGGCTAAAATTTGCAGAGACAACTACTTGTCCTAAGGTAGTAGAGGCGGAAGTACATTCATTTTCAAACTGAAATTTCACCATGTTATCTGCATATTGGTAAGTAGTAGAAGGTAATGGTAATTGAGTTTGTCCATGCACTGTGCAACTTCCTCCACCTCCAGGTATTATAAGAGAACTGGCTGTAATTGGACTAATGTGAACTCCATCAAAGGTAAATTTACTGTTAAGTGTGATCGGCCCTATCGCTAACGGTGTTAGTTGGCCTTCAATCTGACAGTCCTTATGCGGTTGTAGAGTAATGGGGGCTGTATAAGTTCCACAGGTATTCCTAAGAATAGCAATTGAAGCATTTGAAGAAGATGTGATTAGATTGGAGTTACTTACATCCCCAACAAAACCCGTAACGGGTATATCACTATTATTACTATAGGTTGCTATAAAATCCGGTTGTTGCAAGGGATTTAAGCTGATTGTTGATGGTAAGCCAAAAATTGAACCCACTACTGCCGTTGCAGGAGCTCCCAAGGCTATAGCCTGAAGACTCGGTAACGAGATTTGATTTCGATTGTATGTATAAAATAACTGCACGGATGAATTCCCCCGCGCATGAGGTTTAAATAAAAAATTAATTTGGCATTGCTCTTTTGGGGCAAGGTTTTTATTTTTGCATGTGTCATAAGTACTAAAACCACTACCTGTAAATCGATAGTCTGTAAGAATTGTAACCGCAAAGGGTAAGTTATTCCTAAGTGTATAGGTAACTTGCGATTGCTGTCCTACTTGAGTAGGGCTAAAACCGGTTGCTGGAATGAGGCTCCAAGAAACTGGATCAGCAGCTTGCACCAATCCAAAAGATCCTGTTAGTGCAAAGGCTAAAATATAAGAATTCTTCTTCATGAATGCTCTCTTTGAATTATTTAGTATGCGCTGACAATTCGCGATTCCCGAATACATAACTTACCGTAAGATAAACACTATTGATTCGATATTTATCAAGATTTAAACGCGCTCCAGCCCATGAATACTTGCCTGATGTGGATGAAAATGAACCTAAATCCTGAAATTCATAACCTATAGAAGCCGAAATCGCACTACTAAAGGATACGTCAATGCCAGTACCGACATGGTAAGATAGATCTGTGTTACAAAGCTTTTTAAATCCAGGACTAACACGTGCAGTTACGTCACCAAAGGGGGTCTCTTGATAAGTACTAGCTTTATTGAATGCTCCTCCAATACCACCATTTATAAAAGGGGATAAATGATATTTCTGAGCAATATTAATTTTGGTAAATAAGGACCAGACATTGCTGCTGAGCTTCCAATTGAAGGTGTAATTTTGAAATTCTGGTAGGGAATACTGTGTTACCATCCCTCCAACATTCTCTGAAAATAAATGTTGATACCGAATTCCTATAGAATAAGCAGGAAACCACGGTTTGTCTTTATACCAACCGTAACTAATCGCGCCTAAAATTGATGTCATATTTTTTTTATGAAGGCTTAGAGTATCAAAATTATAAGGAGGGATATCGGAACCATTTGCTACAAAGATATGATCATTAATGTCGGGATTTGACAGCCCAACTCCTCCTGTTAACATCCAAGATGCAGTCTGCATAATTGCTTCGCGAGAGCTAGAATTTGAATCACCTGTGGCGGTCTTTAAAGAGAGCAATGAATTTACTTGCTGTTGGTTATATGTTTTGGAATTATAATTTGACTGGGATAATTCATTTAAGTTTGGTATTGGACCCATAATAATTTTGTAAAAATCCCCTCTTTTTTTAATTGAAATTGGGTATGGATATGTTTTACGAAGATTTTGGGCATATCTATTTGCAGCGGTAAAATCTTTTAAAGCAATTGTCTGAATATAGTAAGGGGGTTGTCCATTAATGTGCTCGGTGGGCCAATCGTAAAGCATAGTAGCATGTGATTTTGGAATACAAATTATCAGTCCTACACGAATTAAATTTCCTTTAAAATTCTTCATTTCCATCCATATTTTTAGCTAAGGTTATAATTTTAATATTAAATTTTTTGAAAAACCATAAATTTTCGGGCCACTATTGAAGTGATTTATTAATAGTCAGATCATTCTCCTTCATATATGACAAGGTTGCTAAATTGCATGTCTGGTTTCACGATCACATAATCAACGAAATTTTAAATCTAGAACTCATAAAATAAAAGTTAAACATGAAGAGTACCTATAATGGCTCAATGCCATGCATTCATTAGAACATAATTAATATTTTCTCTCTGGACTTAAGTTTAAAAGGTCCGAGGCGAGCATCGACAGCATTTAAATCCTCTCATGGAATGGCAAATTCACATGCATGAATTTCTTTAATGTGTAATTATTGACCTTGGAACATTATGTTGATTGAATCCTAATCCATTCAGCAATACCCTTACCGATTTCATCTGGATAGTCTTCAGCATGATTATAAATTCCTTTACCAAGGTAAAATAAAGTGACCGCAGAAGCTCTTTTTGCAAAATCTTTAGCCTTATCTACAGTAAAAAATGCAGAAGGGTTTGTGTAAAAGAACAACTGTGGCATTTGTGTTTTTATTTGCCATTCAAAATTATCATCAACTAATCCTATAATCTCTTGAGGACTTCCTGCTATAGGCAGCTCCTGGGGCGCTTTCCACGCGGCCTTTCTTCTTTCAATATTTTTAAAGGGATTTATATAGTTATCCTTCTCTTCTTGAGAAAGTGAACGTAGAGAGCCATTCACAAATATTTCTTCAAGAAATTTATTTTGATTTACTATGAGTTCCCATCCATCCTCAGACCGAAATTTTTTAAAAATATCTTGAGTTTCAGGACTTTGTGGATTGAAATCTTCCCACTTCTCCCAAGAGCCAAGCATTGGCTCAAAATAACACAATCCTTTAACATTTTTGTTTACCTTTGCATAGGCAATTCCAAGAGTTGCTCCCCAGCTATGCCCTACAATGAATAAATCATTTAGTGCTAATTTTTCAATAAATTTGGTTAAATAATCAAAATGGGTTTTAATGCTGAAATCTATCGGAGGTGAGTCTGATTTGCCATGTCCAATAAGGTCAACTGCAATACAACGGCCAAAGGGGACAACATGGGGAATAATATTGCGCCATAAGTAAGATGATGAGGGCATCCCATGAATAAATAGAATAGGTTTCCCAATCCCTTGTTCTGTATAATGCATTAGTGAGCCATTAACTTCTGCATAATATGAATGAGAAATACTCATACTATGACAATTATTTTTTGCATCAATATTTACTCGATTATCCATTTCTACCCTCAATCATTCACTAGCTTTCAATTTATGTTTTCATAATGATGAATTAACGGCACTATTAAGTATTGTAAAAATCCGACAATTTATACTTAATTTGATGTTCAAAATCATTGCATTACACAAGGACTAATTCCCAAATGGGACTCGTGTCCTAACATTTGTACTAACTAATTTATTGGCCTTTGAATTGGAAGTATGAAAATTAATAGCGCATTGGTACTTATTCGTTATTAGTAAGAAATATGGATTTTCTTGGAAGTGCTATCATCTAGATATAATTGGGCAACCAAATTTGCTACACCCGTTAAACAACTTCATTAAAAGCATTTTTAAATGTTGTTGGGATTAAATTCTTATAGAAATCAATCTGTGCTTGTTCGTATTTATTGATATGGTGTTGTAATTTAAATCTGCTGCTGAGATTTTATCTCGTTAATTAATTTTTTCATTAAACTCGGTCATGCTACACAGCAATCTCCGTTTTACTCATACTAATAAACTAACTATTTATTACGATGTTGGTGACTAGCGTATTGAGCTTGCCTGCTTAGGAATGAACAATGATTCCTGATAATTACAGAAGGTTAAACCAATGGATTTTTAAAAACCCTCCCTCACGCAATTTGACGAGCTCAAGTTATACAGTGAGATGGCGGAAACATCTTGTTAATGATTCCACAATTACATTGTGAATAATGTATTTGTTGTCATAAATATACTCGTACTTGCACAACGCCCGTGAGCTCATCAGAAGGTTCAATAATACGAATTTCTTTATACATTACAGTCACTTGTTGAGCCATCCGAAGGAATTTAAGAGATGATTAGTTGACTTCAAATACTTGTTACACTACCTTGAAAATTGAGTCATTCTTTCAGCCTCTTCGATTTTACTGCGCGAAATATAGGCATCTTTTCGATCTCCACCTTTCCAATTTGGATCGTTGTACTCTTGTCTAAATTTTCCAAGTAATTGAGCATTACTATACCCTTCCTTTTTAAGGTATTTTGCCCTCGGGTCTTCTCTAAGCTGGCGATGAACATGTCTCTCCTGCCTTTCAATGTCTTTAGAATTGCTTATTCCCATATTATTTCTCTCCCTTAAAAATTCAATAGATTATCACACAAATTGTAATTACGGGCTTAGATACAAAAATAATATCTTTAATTTAAACCCTGCCATCATACACCTATTTATACGCAATCATATTCCCCATCGTTACTCAGGAATTTTGAAGTTTTGAAAATGCTCCCTAAGAAGGGCCCTAATTTGGCTTTGTTGGTAACAATGATAAATGGTGGAACTCCGTACACTAAATTAACTCTGAACCTCAAAATTAAAATCTGCTCTGTCAATTTTCACTGGCGTTACATCTTATTAATTAACGATAAATAAACTTTCATATTTATAACTACATAATTGCAAATTGCAGTACATATAATAACCTAAGCTCATTATCGTTATTGATATGAATTATGTTTAAAAATGTGACATGAGGCTATGAAGTAGCTGTAATTAGAGGCTTGGAGGTTCAGCTGAAATACTTTTTTCCTTCTCAAATAATTTATCTGTAGAACTTTCATTCCTTTTAAAGAAGTAAGGAGATTCTTCAGAATATACTATTTTTTCCTCCGAAACAGTTTTACTAAGAGATGAATTCTTTAGCCTTGTATTCAAAACTTCTCCTATGAAATTCTTTATTTTTAATAGGTTATTGACTTGTTGATTGGCTTTGACTTTTCCCTCAGGTTCGAAAAAATTCTGATTCAGAAAATCTCTTTCAAAGGTTTCCGAATCCTTAATGCTCATAAACAAATTCGATGGAAATAATGAACAACTAATTTCTCTTTCTAAATCTGGATTAGAGTCATTATAATTAAAAATCTTAGAGGAATAGACACCACTTTTAAAATTCCAAAATATTATAACTCCCCTTTCAATTAAAACTTCACCGCCATAATGAGGTTCTTGGTTTGAAAATTTTTTTATCCTTTCTTGAGTGGAGACAACAAAGGACGTTTGTCTTTTAATTAGTTGGTTAAATATTAGAGCAATTCCCGAATGACAGCTTTTAAAATTTTTTAATGGGCTTAAAACATAAATACGATCTTCGTCAGACACATAAGCAATATACGCAAAAAGTCCGGAGATTACCTCATTTGACTCAACCCGGGAAAAGTCTCCATGATAATAGTTAATGTCTGGTTCATTAGTAACAATTAAAAATTTAGATTTTGTAGGCATAGGACTCAAAAGATAATGGAGGGAATTCATAACCTAACCACAGATTACATAAAATGCAAATTTAATTTGAATCCTGCAAATCTTAGGTTTTTCCGTAGATTTGAGTTCGTTCAGTAGATAATTACTGTTACTTTATATGAAGCTCAAGATATAAATACGCTAGGCGAAGCTCTACTAAAAATGCCCACGACCTCCAAGTAGTATAATTTCCATTCATTATTGTAGGAAGTCTACAATTTGAGGAAAGAAGAACGCTAATTAGGGGAGCCTATTATAAATAATTCAAAATCAAAAAGTGCGGTAGTTCCTCTATGACAATCCTTGGAGTTATTTTTAATCCCTTTTCGGGCATTATAATGAAATTCATTTAAATAACTAATCTTTTTGAATATTTGCCTGTCCTCCGGAACTCTATAGTATGGCCAAATAAACAGGTGTATTGATATTTGCAAGAGCGAACAATCTAATGGCAATGAAATAGTCATTCTTGCAACTGCTTATGCCACTTTCAATTAAGTTCAATCGGCACTTCTTCATGGTCCTTAAGTTGATGTAATTTATTTACAAAATCTCGGACTGTCTTTACTGGCGTACCAACAATAGCATCAGCTCTTCCTTCCTTTATAAACCTTCGTAGCGATTTTCCCAATTTGCCATCTCTTAAGGTTGATAAATGCCCTAGAAGATTATCCGATTGGCCTTCCAATACTTTGTGAAGAGCTATCACCGCTTCATTTTTCTGCTTGTAACTTTTTTGAAAGGATGTGAAAAAGGGAAAAAAATATTCTTTCACTTCGGAGCCTTCTCCATTTTTAGTATTAACAAACCTTTGTCTATTATGAAGATAATTATCAATGATTGTTATCAAATTATGTATGGCTTCAATTTTTTGGGTATCTTCTAAATCCGCCCGAAGCCTTTTTACTATTGAAGAAGTAGAGCTGTGAATAATCTCCTTATACCCTGGCAGTAGTACATTTTCAGGAGCTCTTCCTAACCCACTCGAATCAAATTTAAATTCGCAAGGAATGATTATAATTTGATCACAATTCATAATTTTGAAGGTTTCGCATATTTTCATTCTTACACGCTCAACCGTCGTGTTTTTCATAAGATATTGATTATAAGCAATTATTAAAAAATAATTTTGGTTTTTTTCTATATTATTTTTTTCTTGAGCCATTACGTTGCTATCAAAGCGCTCTGAGGCTACCATACATCTACCTACAACGGGGGCCCCATATAAAGTATGATGATTTCTAAAACAAAATTTAAGTTTGTTAACTGTGTCATTTGAAAAATCAGCAGGAAATAATAAATCTACGGAAGAAGTAATTTTTAAATTGTTCATTTTTTTAAGCCTATATGATTAATGATTTTAAATACGCAATTTGACTCGCTTCGTGATTTCATCATCCTCGTCTTCATCCTCGGTAATGGGACTCACTATAGACTTGTTCTCAGATTTTAAGTTTTGCAAATTGTATTTTGCTCGTTGATCTTTAGACACACCCGAAAAAAGGGTCTTTTCAAGTTCACTTTTCTCTTCATCGCCTTTAAACATCCAACTATCTAAAGCTTCTTGAATTTCTCCAATATGTTGTTGATCAGCGTAACCTCTATATTGATTGCCATCGCCAATAGAAAAAAAATAGTTTCCGGTAGGTCCGTTGCCATCAACTTCCAACATCATAAATATCCGACCTTCCTTTGCCTGCTTATCATAAAATTGTTCAGAGTCATTAGAACTTGGAAACGGAAAATATATATTCCCGTTTATATCATGTTTTGGCTCACCAAATTGCTTTCTATACGCTTCTACAATTTTCTCCCACTCAAGAGTAATTTCTTCTTTTCTCTTTCGAAGCTTTTCTTTCTCAATACTATTCATCTCTTCAGATTGAGGAGCATGAGGGCGCATCATTAATGTATTATAATGATTATCATTTGATGAAGAGCAGGAGTGATAGTCTAGAGTAAGAGTTGATGCTAATTTTGAGAGAATCATGGCCATCTCCTTAATATTCACATTGTTGATGTCTTTATAGTATTTATTTTCAATGAGTATTTGTATTGTAAAAATGCGCCATTTTAAACTAATATTGTACAGTTTGTTCGCTAGTGCTAGATTAATCCACTACAGTTTTCAATCCTATAGATATTAGAAGTTAATTGAATATGAATGAGGAAATAAAAGGACACGCCTTTGTACACAAATTTAATTGCCCCTTGAGTTGGAAATTTTTAAAGCGGGAACCTGAATGTTCCAATAAATTTTGAAGTTCGTAAGTTTAGGCTGAAATATTGCAATCGTTATCTTTACTTTAAAATGGTATGAAGGATGCGGCGATGTATGTTTAGATGCGCATTTTAAGAATACTTTGGGAATTATCTCCTCTATAAAGACACAACCTGTAATTTATTACAGGTTGCGAATTTTTCAAAGTTTAGTCACCATACCTTATGGTACCTAGTAGGTGTTATGTAATGACAGAATACCCTAATGCAACTCTCTAATTTTTCTTAATTATTAAGCTGTTCACTACCAATATCCAATCAAAACGGTAGCTTTATCCTCATCCAAGCATCCCTCATCTATTGCATTTTTTAGACATCTAATTTCTTGATTATCATAACTTTTATTAATAAGTGAATAATCTCTACCAAGATCTTGACTGAATATAGTTTCATCCACATATAAATGCTGCTTTATTCCATTAACATCAAAATTAAAACCATCATCAGATAGCAATAGAGTAAGTTTAGGCCCAGGAAAAAAACTTGGAAACCCATGGTGGTTATTGCCATGAGCAAGTCCAGAGTAAAAGAGATAAGGCTTTGATTTATGCTCCTTATTAAATATCCTTCGGGCGTTTTCATTAAAGATCAAATCCCTTTTTTTGTAATACTCATCCCAGTCTTCTTGTGTCGGACGTCTAAAATATTCCGGGCTTCCCTCTCTAGCCTTTAGACAATCTAGTAGCACAACTCTGATTCCCGCTTGGATTGCTGTTGTAGCTACTGCTTTTGTATCATCACATCCATTTATTATTCCCGAATTTATAGCGACTACTCCCTTGTTATTTAGTGCTCGATCAAATATGTTCTGATCATCATCGTTACCAAACTCAAAGAATAATGTTTCAATACCAATTCTCTTAAAATATTGAAAATTTGCAATCAAGAATTCTTTAGGAAATTTATGCTGATGATGTTCATTAATGAAAATTCCTGGCGGAATACCTTCAACACAACCACTCTGGATTACTCTCTTAAAGGAAGTATCCAATTGTTTTAATTTTTTTGCATGCTTTGTAAATTGGTTAAAAAAAATGTCATTTGCTAACTTAGATTGGCTCATGATAATGACCTCATACTAATGAAGCGCTTTATCTTAGTTCAGATGAGAAACCAAGTGCTTTAAGCCTGGACACTGGTATTGGAGAGGATTAGTTGATTAGCGCCGTTTACAAATAACTCCGCCCAACCTCGACAACAGTGTCCAGGTAGCGCATCATCATTTGTTGTAGGCGTATTTGTTGCATTTTAAATAGAAATATTAAATATGCGTTCATTGTCACATTAAATTAAGCATGCAATCAAGTTTAAATAATCTTATGAATTCATCTAATTAAATGGTTCTTAGAAAAATTTTCTTAATTTACCTTGATAGGAGTGAATGGAGAGCATGCATTAATTTCCTATTTACGATTTCATTACGAAAAGTATCTAATTTAAGTTGCTCAGATTCTCTTTTTATCCCAAGTTTGAGACCCCTAACACTTTCTCTTTACTAAAGCTGCTTTAAAAGATCAAATTAATTGTACAACCAACCAAAATAATAGCTTTGATGGTTGGTTGCATGAGTATCTAGTACGGTATTTCTAGCAATATTAGTTTTTGAATAGCTGTCATATTACCAGCCATGTTTATCTCTTCCATCAAGTCAGTAAAACCCTCTTCAGCTACATAACTCTTAATGCAATCAATAAAAGAATGATTTGTTGCATGAAATTGTATGAGACACTTTATGTTAATCAAAACTCATACCAAACTACTATAATCCCAGATTTATCTGCCGAGAAACTCCGAATTGACCCAATGATTTGTTCTCAGCTCCCGTCCAAAACACCTTTCAAGGTGTCATTTAATTGTTATAATACTTCTTAAATCACCAGGTTTGATAAGTTAATTTAGAAACTCGGCCACGAAATTTGAACTTTACCTAGAAGTTTTCTGATTACATATAGCATAAACTCAATGTGAATTAACAGAAATTGAGTAAGAATGTTATTCTCAATTGTAAAATATAAATTAAATACAATTGCTTAGAAGTACAATTTTTAAAAATTCGTCAATTGTCACGGGGTAAGTTTTGAACTATAATTATTAAATAAGTGCAGTTTGGTGTAGTTTTATGATTCTCCATCGTATGGATTTACATCCTCTTCTCACTCCATATATTATGAGCATCGATATATTTCATTCAACTTCACCATTTCCTTTCTATTTATATCCTAGTTTATTAACAACAATTACTTTTCAATATGAAGGCGACGGCGTGGAGGTTATCCAAAAAAATAAGCGTGATAAAATAAAAATGTGTGGTGTTACTGGATTAATAACACAACCTTTGAAGTATCAAATACTTCAACCATTAAAATCGGTCATAGTAAGATTGTATCCTTGGGCAATTCCCAAATTTTTCAAAGAAGCAGCAAATGCCCTATCAAATCAATGTATTGGATTAGAAGATATTGTAAGCAACCAAAAGATTTGTCTTCTAATGGAAAAAATTCAACACAATCCATCACCTTTAGCGATAATGTCTCATGTTCAAGATTTCTTTATAGAATTATGTTTAAACAATGACAATACCGAATCACAACGGCTTATAAAGGTCGCTTATGAGATTGCTCAAAATCCATGTGGTACTATTCAAGAAATTGGAAAAAAATATTCATTCAGTAAGCGAAGTCTGGAGCGTCATTTTTTAGAGATAATAGGCTTAAGCCCAAAAAAATTTATGCTTTCTGCTCGCTTTCAACAAACACTAAAAGGGCTAAGAAAAGGGACCTGTTGGTCTTCAATCGCCAATGACTTTAGTTATGACCAATCACATTTCATTAAAGGATTTCAGGCGTTTACAGGTTTAACCCCACAACAATTTCAACTAACAAATTTTCCAGTAAAGAATCCAACCGAATGTATCTCATTTTATCAACAGGAGAAACATGCGTCCGAATATACAATTAATTTAATGATGTCTAGATAATAGGAATTTTATTAGATTAGATGGAGAAAGTCTAAGCAGAGTTATTACAAAATTTATTCTATCAACTGCCGAAATAGATGTTACCTTCTTATAAAGTAAGAAAAGGATTATCAAGGTATATACCCATTGTACAAGAATACCAGGACGAATTCCTTGTCACTTCTCTGATATCTAATGCTTAATAAGCATTTCCATATTTAAATCTCGTTGCATGTATATCTCAATAAGGCAGTAAGTTACCTTTCTAGAAGTATATAATCTGAACCCATGGAGCAATTTCAAAATATTTAACTCAAGAATGAAGTTCCATAAATGGTGTAAGTATATCAATTCAAATTATCGCACCATTAGTTCTTATGGTTATAAATTGTCGCTCTTTTACAATACCACAATTTTATCATGGTGCATATTTATTAATCACTGAGTCGATTAACTGCATTTAAAAAATGTATGCACTAGTTAGTGTTTGCGCCAATTCTCAGTGATCAATCTCAATTAACCCAATTAAATGGAAAGTGAAATGAACATTGAATTAATGAAGACGGTAGATAAAAAATCTATTCTGCAAGTTGAAAAAAGGGTATTTGATCAGGATGCATGGAGTGAGGAAGATTTTGATAATCATATTAATGGGACCTCCTACGTTATCCACGGCTGGTTTTCAAATGTAATCGCCTACATCTTTACCAAACAACACTCCACTCATACTGAGATTATAAGAATTGCAAAAGATAAAGATAAACAAGCTGATGCAGTTTCAGTAGGGGAGTTGCTAATGCAAAAAATAATAGCTGATGAACTTAGTCTATCCAGTAGGAATAATAGAGCAGCATTGATGAGGTTAACTGTAAAAAGTAATAATAAAAAGGCCATCACTTATTTTCAAAGATTTGGTTTTCGTATTCGAAATCAAGGAATTGATGTTGATACAGTAGAAATGGAAGCCAATCATCACGCTCTTACTATAAGAAAAGTCTATGTAGATTTTTTTAAAAAGCTGCATGAGCTGCTAATTAGCTTTGACGAAGGGTCTAAGTCTTTACCGCACGATAACCTCCTGCGAGAATCCTTAATAAATTTATCTATTGATTTAAATTTCTTATGTAATAAGTACTATTATGAAAATATTACCTATGAAAATTTTCAAAACTCTGAAAATTTTAAAGAACTTGAATCATCTTATTACACAAATTTGACGGAAATAAAAGCAAAACTACCTCGTCAATACAAAGAGCTTCATCTCTCTATTGATGCAATTTTAAATCATTTTGCTAAAACGACTCTCGAATTAAACTTCAACTGTATGAATAATACTATAAACTCTGGTATAGACTTTTCCTCACCACAGAAAGAAACATTACTGAGCATTAAAGGGGCAATCCATAAAATTAATAGATCACAATTAAACTTGAGGGACTTAAGGAATCTAAATGACGTATTAAAGGTTATCAATGACATTGCCCAAAATTCTCAATATGCAGAAAATTTAGTTATTTATAATCAACAATTGACAGAATTATCTACAAAAATCTCTGTCAATCGCTCAACAAATTGGACAAATTTGAGTACTAGTTTGGCGCTACTAAAAGGACATATTACGCAACAACTTCAAGATTCAACGCAACAACTTCAAGATTCAACGCAACAACTTCAAGATTCAACGCAACAACTTCAAGATTCAACGCAACAATTTCAAGATTCAACGCAACAATTTCAAGATTCAACGCAACAATTTCAAGATTCAACGCAACAATTTCAAGATTCAACGCAACAATTTCAAGATTCAACGCAACAATTTCAAGATTCAACGCAACAATTTCAAGATTCAACGCAACAACTTCAAGATTCAACGCAACAATTTCAAGATTCAACGCAACAACTTCAAGATTCAACGCAACAACTTCAAGATTCAACGCAACAAGATGCATTAAAGCAGATTGCAATATTGCGTTTAAATGTAAAGCTCGAAAATTATCTACATAATAGACAAAGTTATTATGTTAAAGGAAATGAATATCAAAAAGAGATTAAACAATACTTTTTTCCATTTTTTACTTGTTTTCAAAAGAGCTATGAACAAAAGAAGACTGCCGTTTATGCTCTCCGTCATGCCTTAAATGGAGAATCAACAAACCTTATAGAACATTTATCCACTTTGGAGAATGGTAATTTAGGTAAAATGTTACGAAACATAATAAAGGAAGGAGTGGCTGATAATATCGTGGGAACAACAGTTAGAACAGTCAGGGAATTTGTTAAAAATTTGGATGAAATTAACAACGGACCTGAATGTGAATATTTTTAAGAATATTTGTCTATTAAATTAATCTGCTTTATGAGTCTCAAGGATGAGAATAAATACAAATCACTACTTAATTGAGCCTTTAAATTTTCCGATTTCAATGCAGCCGTAGCGACGTCTGACTTAAACGTTGAAATTGTGAAACCAAGAGCGATTTTAGGCTTTTAGAAATTTGACAAGCCACTGTAATAACTAGATTCGTTATACCTAAAAATTGTGATTAATCACGATTTTTTTAACTTGTGTAGTACTTTTATAACAATACCTAAATTATGCACTAATTCGATTCCCATTGCAAAATCTAATAGTGAAACCCACTTTTGTCTTGATTGAAATATCCAGCTAATAGTTCAAATTTGTCGCATATTTACAATACAGAAGCCAAGACAGTAGACATAATTGACCTTTGAGTTTGGTCAGGATGTAAATTGACAAATTATGAGAATGCCGTATCGGCTTATCAATTCGAGAGATATCCATTTTACGTCTCATTACTCAAACAGGGTATGGTACTGAAGCATGCACTTCTAAAACATCAACATAATGAGTTACTTAATAATTTTAGCTAATTAACACCTTCTTAGGAATATATATGCCATTCTTAGAGTCCGTTAAACTTTGCAATTTTAAATCAAATCTTGCGAGCAAAGAGAGTTTTCTTTTGGATTGTGTAATGGAAATTCCAGAGGCTCCTTTATTTACACACTATGAGCCTAGTGTAAGTGATGTTCGCTTAATTGATAAAAGTACTGTTGAATTATTAAAAGGGCAGTTAGATGAGATTCGTGATGTAATCGAGCGACATAATAATGATAAATCGGGTATCCAATTAATATTAGATAGAAATGAAAAGCTTCCTGAATTACAAGCGTTCTATCGTACTATTTTAAATCGATTTAGACATGTATCATTTAAAACCATCTTAAGAATTTCATATGAATTGGATGCTTTAATTGATACTGCAATTAATAATAACTCTGTGCTAGATGACAGCTTGTTTAATTTGAATACTTTCACCCATGATGAGTATAATAAAATATCAAGACTGCGTTCGGCTCCTCCAGAAAATATATATGATTCCTCTTTAGCACGTGAGCTTGATTTACAATTAAATTCTTTATCATTTTTTGTGGTTAAATTGCATTTGACTCAAAAAATCTACATTAAAGATATTCAGAAAAAGCTAATGCATAACGGAGAAGAGTTAAGTGTAGACAATATTATTTGTCCCTATACTCGAAGAAAAATTTCAGTTTCCTCTACATTAAACACGCAATACCAAGCAGAGAAATTTTTAGCAATTTATTTAGCTCTTGCAAAATTATCAAACCCCAGTCAGGAAGATGAAAGTGAAGAAATCCGGGATTTTTTAAACAACCGTACACCTGGGGGACGAGATGCATATTTACAAAAAGCTGAGAGAATTTTAATACGCTACTTAGTATCCCCAAAGCAATATTTATTTTCGCCAAGTCAGCAGCAATTTTTAAATGATATTGGAGCGGCAGAAGCTCGAAGACAAATGAGTCATTCTATTGATTTACGCTTTAAGAAATTATCTCTTCGATACTCTCACTTGTGGAAAAATGAGAAACCCTTTAAAGAAAATGTGTTGGCGGTGTTAATGGATTATAATAAGCAAAACTCGTGTTTTCCTCAATTAAATTTATTTATTACTGGGCATTGGAATCGCCATCATAATAGGCCCGTTGCTAGAGCGATTGCACAGCTTAAGAATGGAGACGTTTCAAAAATACTAAGCGAATTGGAAATTGAGATCACGAAACATCCAGGATTTAATAGGCAAGGTTCACTCATGCGTCGTCTAGACTTCATCCTATATCAAGAGTTTATATCAAATAAATCTGAGATGCTTTTACAGGCAGAAGATCCTAGCAATAGCGGTGAGTCTCTATTGAGAATGGGCCAAATTCATTAATCGTAAAGTTATGACCATCGCAACAATCATTATATTTTGTGATATTCTAAATTAGGATATGGAAGCGAACATCTCCCAAATTCAATTTTGTAACAAACGATAAATTTGCACTATCTCATGCCTACCAATATTTTTCTTAATTATGTTCATACATGAACATAATTATTTACTATCTTGGGCCAGGGAGTTTTGCAAATCATGACAGCTATGAATTAATTAAGATTCATTGGAATAGTTTTTAAATGCATTTCTACATATATGCAAATCACATCCAGTCAAACCACTTCTATCCATAATATTATTTTATTTTCTTCAGTTCGATAGTATTTTGATTAAAAGGGAATTTAACCAAGGAGCAAGCGTTCATTGACATACATAAGAGTAATTGGTTGACTTTAGTTCTAATGTTTAAATTTGGCGCATTATTACAATACCAATTATTCAAGGGCATACATAATTATATCAACTTTACCCAAATCCAGAATCGGGATGACCAGAAAGGTATTTATCTATAATGATATAGGCACAGGGCCAAATTCCACGAGCGATATAAAGGAACTATTTACATCCAAGGATATATTTAGCTCTACACCGGATGTCCTCGAAAAAAATTTTGATTTTAACATGGATGGCTTAAGTAATCCGGTGTTTGTTGTTCCTGGTGGAAGTACCACCTTAATTGGTCATCGACTAAAGCCTCAAATGGATAAAATTAAAATTCAATTTAAAGATAGATATGGTTACGTGGGTGTATGTGCTGGAGCATATTTAGGAGTTTCAGATGCTGAATTATTCCATCTCCATTATGAACCAATGAAAGAAAATCCGAAAGCCTCTTTTTTATGCTCAACGAACACAATAAAGATAGCACTGGATATGATTAATGACTATGGAGCATTTGGGGCATTTTATCCAAATGAAAAGCATCGATTCGAAACTACTAAAGAACTAATTCCTTATAGAGTTTCTATATCCTCAACCAAAACCAATAGAGAATTTTCACAGCTGTATGTTGCAGGGCCAGCATTTTATCCTATTGATGACAAACCGAGAGCCCAGGTAATGGCCTATTATAAAAATTCCAACCAATACACTCTTTTTAGTAATTCGCATTCAAATTTTAATTCCCTCCCTGCAATCATTTGTAGAGCTCCAACTGAAAAATCTGGAGGAAAATTTCTTGCAGCTACACATATTGAAACCTGTATCAAAAATAGCAAATTATTACGTTTCTTTAAACAAGAAGGTTTAAAGCACAATTCGCTCCAAGAAGGGGAAATCGAAATTCTTGAAAGCGAACAAGAATTGGCTAGAGGTGAGATAGAATTAATGCTTAAAGAAGCATTAAGCGATGACTATAAACCTTAGATTATATTTCGAGCTCAACTTTCAAGATAATTAATGAATCTTTTATAATATTTAACCTACTTACCAAATTATCACTCGTTGTTAACAATCAGTAAATACATAAGCTACATTTTTGAAAGAAATTCTATTACTGGATTGAATACAATTCCCTCTCGAGTATTCAGCATTTTGGTGGGCATCCTCCCTCATAGTTGTCATTAATTTATTATGAGATAGTTGTCCCATAAAGATTGAGTGGAGACTGATTAGCGAATGTTTTGCACCACGTGGTGTGTTGTGTAACAAAGTAATTATGATATTGGCGCATTTATACAATACTAATAATTCTGTTACGTACATCCTTATTCACAATAAATTTCAAAATACTAATTAATGAGAAAAATATGCTAAATAGCAAAATAACAGCCTTCTATAAAGCTATAAGTTCTGCTCAACCTCTTGAGAAAATTAAGCAGTTAATGGACGATATAAATCAGAATGAGAGGGAAAAGGTAGCCGATATAGGCCTTGTATATGCTGCATCTCTAGGATTAATAGACATTATGCGCTATTTAGCAGCATATTTGAAATATACGCATTTACCGCCACACTTCTCTCAAGCGCTTAGAGAAGCCTCTATGAAGGGGCATGCGCAGGCCGTAGAATTTCTCTTGTCGCTTTATGAAGAGCGTGAAAATGAAACCATGAAATGGGGATTTCCTATATGGGATGAAGGCTTTGAGGAGGCCTTAAAAGCAAACAATGGGAATGTAGTCTCAATTTATGTAAATAAATTTAGGCATCTTACCGAAGTTGCTTTACTCGATGCAGCAGTCCTGGGCAATTTTGATATCATTAAGAATCTTTTGGATCTGCAAATACCGGATATAAATATTTTGAAGGACACATTTCGTGTAGTGTTGGTTAATGAGAATTGGGAGATTGTCAAGTATTTCTTATCTCTTATTGAAAATGACAAGCTTCCCTCAGACATTTTTAATGAAATTATAAGTAATAATATTGATATATTTGCTAGAATGTTTTACCCAGAATTAAAACAAATAAGAATTTCACTATATTCTTTAAGGGAAACACTCAGTCAAATGGATACTAATGCTACAGCTGCAATTGCAGGTTGGACTTTAGTCGACTCTATAATAGCTCATCAAAAGCATTTTCATAATTCACTTATTGAAAATAGAAAAGACGTAGATGAAAATTACCACGTATTTAAAAAATCATGCGAAACTACTATCGAAAATGCAAAATCTCTTTTAATTAACGACCCTAGAATTAATGAAAGTCTTAACAAGATATTGGCCGTTGTAACAAATTTTGCTTCAGGGGAAGCTCAAATAAATGATTGTGAAGAAATACCTGATCCACTCATAGAATCCCTTGAGCCAAATGACGATATCCCCTCTTCACTACCAAACAATAATTGTGATCTCAGGGAACAAGAAAATGATAGCACCCCTGCCTTGCTAGCTCTTTTACCCATAAGAAATAAATTAGCTGATGAAGCAAACTCGGAAATAGAAACGGTAGTAACACTGTTGCTTTCCGACATGGAAGATGCCATCAAATCTCACTATAAGGATAAAACGTATAATATAATACAAGCCTTTAATATTGCGATTGAAACGGCTAGGCCTATTTTAGAACAACACCCAACATCAGGTTGGAAAAAAATCATCGACGATGCGGTAAATGCTATTTACAAATTGTTACCAAATGCATTTAAAAGTGAAGGCTCTTTCACCAAACATATTTCATTTTTTGCAAAAGCTAGTCCATTAATGCAAGAAATTGAACAAGCTCGAATTCAAATCCAAACTTCCCTAATAGCCTCAGAAAATGATTCGATAATTTCTGAACAAATAGATGATGTGGATGAAATTTTAGCACATCATCAAACCAATTATTGCTAGCGTGTGGAGAATTCAGGCTTTTTGGGATGTTGATTTTGATAATGTCTTATCATGAGAGGGTTACCAAGGTGGCAATTTGTATTGCTCTCGCGGTCATAGGTTTGGAGGTAAAATGAATCATTCAATTTTAATAACAGGATGCTCTTCGGGTCTAGGCAAAGCAGTAGCATTGCTTTTCGCCTCCCAAGACTATCGGGTATTTGCAGGTGTGCGAAGCGCTGATGATGCTCAGAAACTTCTAAGTAAGAATAATAAAATTATACCCGTAATCCTAGATCTTAGTAATAAGGAGCAAATTGTCGAGGTTGCAAAATTTGTAGACCAAAAGTGCCTTCCAGATGGACTTTCCATTCTTATTAACATGGCAGGATATACACCTATTTCCCCGTTTGAGTATACAGAAGATCATGTTGTTCGTGAGGTATTTGAAGTTATGCTGTTTGGTCCTATAGCACTTACAAAAGCCCTACTCCCCACACTGAAAAGAAACTTTATAAAAAATGGAAATCGAGCCAAAATAATAAACATATCTTCCTGGGCTGCCATTGATGCAGGCCCTTTTACGGGAATCTATTCGAGTGTTAAAGCAGCACTTCTACGTTTGACCGAATCACAGTATTATGAGTTTCAAAGAATCGGGATAGATGCTATTGCCGTTCTTCCTGGCTTGATGAAATCACCGCTCCTAACCACAAAGGCTGAGGCAGAGGTTAAAAAATCGCTTATTAATCTTCCCTCAGAAGGTCTCTCTACTTATGAGGAATCCCTTTCACACATCTCAGAAATGGGGAATTTGACAAAGAACTCATACTTCGTCCCAGAACCCCATATTATAGCAAAGCAAATTTTTAAAATTGCAAAGAAAAAAAATCCATATTCTCGCTACTTAATTGGTAAAGATACTTTCTTAATTAATATTCTGAACAAGATTACACCACTTTGTTTGCTTGAAAATGCTAAAATGAAGCTCTATAGGATTAATAAACTATCAAATTTCAAGTAATGTACTCACAACTTTACCGTTGGGCCACTTAACCTGTTAAAGCTGCTTATTTGACCTTAATGAAGCTAATCCATGTCTTCCAACACTACTTCCATAATATCTTTACGGCATCATCTCTTACATGTTGGATTTATATAGATGTAACCAACTTCTTAGCATTATGCTATTGGAATTAGTGTGTGGTGCAGATTGGATGTAATACAACTTTACATTCTCTAGGCTGAGGTGATTCTGTAGAATGCACTATATCTGCAGCACACTATGAAAGCGGAATTTTACCAGATTTCACCATAGGGTCGTGCTTCAACTTCAAAGGACCATGCAGAAGAAGGTTGTTGCGTTAACCAAAACACAGTATTTGCAACATCATTTGGCTTAACAAAAAAATCATCTGCTTTATCTGGCATATATTCACGGGTTCTTGGTAAATCAACTACACCATCGATGATTACAAGAGCAATGTGAATCCCAAAAGGCCACAAATATTTTGCCATCGATTCTGCCAAACTTCGTTGCGCCGCTTTTGCGGAAGCAAACGCTAGCGATTTAGCGCCGCCACGTCTAGAGGCTGTGGCACCAATCACTATAATATTGCCATGGCCTCTTTTTTTCATGGAAGGCGTTACTGCCTTAAAGATGGCAAATAAGCCTAATGTATTAACACGCCAATTTGTTTCAAATGTTTCTAGATTAATTTCCTCAAGATTACCCCAGGCGCCGGAGCCGGCATTATAAATTACGACATCAATGTCCCCCAAATCCTGATTGATCTGATTAATTACTTGTTGAATTGCTTCCGGATCACTGACGTCACATTGGTACACATGTGAATTTTTAAGTTCACTGGCTAGCTTCATTATAAACTCTTTCTTGCGTGCTAATAATGCAACGATATAACCCTCCTTGGTAAAGCGGGATGCAAATGCTGCACCATTTCCTGGTCCAACACCAATGACAACACAGACGGATTTATTCATAACTATCCTTTAATATTTTGAATACAATTTAACTACCATCGCAGCGACCAATTCCCAATTTCTGGAATCAATAATAGGGCTAGAGTAAGACTTCAGCCCTGACATCGGCATTTAATTAAGCCATATTTTTTTACTAATCGCCCCATTGGTGGAATTATAAATTTTTGAGGTTTTGTGTATTGTAAAATGGCGATTAAATTTGCTAAACCTATGGTTATATGAATTCAATTCCAACTGTAAATTTATTACAGTATCAAATTCTTCTTGAATGGGTCAGCTGTTCCCTATCGATCCTTCATCCATTTTGCTTCGCAAATGGTATGCATTGAGTCAAGATTAAAATCATAAGCGGTTGATTATATAATCTAAAGCAAAATTGCAAAGAGTTTGAAAGACACTGTCTTCGAAATACCTATACCATTCACAATGGATGATATGGGACACCAATTGGAAAATCCTAAGGCCAGAAATGACCTACATCATAAGTGCATCATTCCTCCCTATTACACTCTTTTAACCTCATTTTGTCTTCTTCATTTTCAATGCATAATGGAGAATTAATGCACTAAACTTGGGATCTGGTAAGATTATATCCCCTTTATCAAATTGTATGGGGTCATACCTGAAAATGCTTTAAATTCCTTAATAAAATGGGCTTGATCATGAAAATTGAAGTTGTTTGCAATAGATGACCAACTTGCGCCTCCCAGTAACATTTTAAGAGTTTGTTGAAATCGAGCAGTCAGCATATATTTTTTGGGGCTTAAACCTATGGTCATTAAAAACTGACGCTCAAGATTCCGCTGACTAAATCCATACTTCATTCCTAATTCTGCAACAGTTCCGTTTGGATTTTGAGCTATATCTAACGCAATTTTCATGATACGAGAATGATCAATAGCATTGTCGTTACTTATATATAAGTCTAAAAAGAACTCCTGGATGAGAGCTAGTAATGCTGATGATGAGCAACTATTTATTTGAATTCTCTCTTCTAAATTTATAATTTTTTGAGCATTTACTAAATCGTCTAATCCAATCGATTGATTTGTTATTGTATTTGCCGCTTCTTTAAATATTCTAGGTACTCCCCAAGGGTAAAATTTTACTAGTATGGTTTTTGTCGAAGGGGAAATTATTTGAAAGGTTCGTGGTCGAGTTATTAATCCGGTAATTCCACTTATCTTGAGTCTTTTGCTTTGGTCGTCTTCTAGAAGTGCAAGCTCTCCATTAATTTGAAATCCAATTGTAGGAAAAAGACTTGGGTAAACGTGATAAGGCAATGTTGAATTCTGGTGAGCAATTTCAATGCTTTTTATATAAGGATACAATAGTGGATGTAAATCTTGATGTTGCTTGTCCATTGAATTATCTCAAAGGTATCTTCTTCTATTTTAGTCTATTTGAATCATGTTTTCATTATGATCATCCCTGATCATTCACTCTATATGTCTTTAAATTAATCAATAGTTTCAGAGATAGGCATATCCCAATTTTCCTTCATAAATTCGTTTTCAATCAACCTGCTTGCTCGATTATAGAGAAAACCTGGAAGAGATTTCTTCATGTTTTGAAGCATGGAAATAGCCTCCATTCGACTTAAAGATGGTAGCATAAATCTCAAATTATCCATGATTTGAGCATCCGACAAACTTTGTTGATATCGTTGCATTACTTTCATAAGTTCTTCATCGTTATAGTATTTCCATAATATGGTCTTTTGATAATTTTCCTCGTTTTCTATATGTTGTAAGTAAACTATCAAAAATTTGTTAAATTCTTCATATACATTATTCGTCAGTTGCTCATTAGCAATCGCTTTATTTAGAATTTCAATATGAGATTCTAGTATTGCATGCTCAGACTCAATCATTTCGACCGTATCCTTGAATATCCCGTATAGTGGATGAATGAATGATTCCTCTGTTTGGGAATGTTTATGTAAGTGCGTTATCATTGCACCGAGTGCAATTTTAACTTGTGAGCTTTGTGCTTGATTATTAAAATCTGTCCTTCCGATTAGGATGGATAATTCAAAGAGGCGCTGACGTTGCGCTTTATGAATTAACCGATATAGATCCATTCTCATATTTTTACCTCATTCTTTGCCAACTTATAAAACCATTATGGCTATTGCATTAATGGATGTATTGTAAAATTCCGACAAATTTGTTTGAGGTATAGAATCCTGCATTTTAATTGAAAGCACGCTATAGAATGTAACCATAATAATGTCATCTTATATGGACCCTAGTCCATTTCTGAAATTTAATTTGATTCCTTTATTGCCGTATAACTAGTTCTGTAATTGTTCAGTGGATGGCTATAAGCAAAGCATATCAACCCGAAGTTATTATATTTCGCGATTCTGAATCGTGTTCTAATAGGGTTTATGAATTTGACGCATTTTTACAATATTAATCATTCATTATCCTGCATAATAATTTATCATTTTGGACAAACAAAATAACTGCATAGCAGAAGCTCTCTTCAATACATTATAAAAATTTTATGAAATGTACCGTACTAATCATTTAATATTTCATGGGAGTTATTATGTATACAAAGCTAATTGACCTTGATAACAAATCGGCTGCTGAACTAGTTCAAATCTTTACAGCCCTTCCAGTTGGAGTGCTATCTCTTGATCTGAGCTGGAATGACCTTAGCAACAAAGAAGCTTCTGATTTGGCAAAAGCCTTTATAGCTATTCCTATTAGCGTAGCCTTTCTTGATCTGTGCAGGAATAACTTTCACAAAAAATCAGGAGCTGAATTAGCCAAAGTCTTTGCAGCTATTCCTCCTGGGGTGACCTCACTTGATTTAAGAGGGAATAACTTTTACAAAATGTCGGGGCCTGAATTGGCACAAGCGTTTGCAGCTATTCCTGCCGGTGTTACGCATCTTAATTTAAGCTGGAATCACCTAGGCAACAAATCGGCTACTGAATTAGCTCAAACTTTTGCAGCTATTCCTGCTGGCGTAACCTCACTTGATTTGTACAGGAATAATCTAGGCAATAAATCGGATGCTGAATTAGCACAGGCCTTTGCAGCTATTCCTTCTGGGGTGACCTCGATTTATTTGAGCGGAAATAATCTTGACAATAAATCAGCTGCTGAACTGGCACAAGCCTTTGCAGCTATCCCTCCTGGAATTACCTTGCTTGATTTGCGGGGGAATAATCTTCACAACAAATCGGTTGGTGAATTAGCTCAAGCCTTTGCAGCTATTCCTCCAAGTGTGGCTATAAACTATGGCAACATTAATCTTCATAAAAGATTCAATAATATTAGCTTACTGAAGCGATGTTTCTATGAGAGAACTATCGAAACTGACTCCTTTAGAGCAATCAGCATATTTCTTCGGAGGGTTTTTTCTCCTTTTCAGAAAGGTTTTAACCAAAAATGAAAGGCATTTAAATTTACTTAAGTCATTTTTAAGAGCGACAGTGTCTTTATGAGAGCATTTATAATTTCTAGGAAATTGCAAATTAGCCTAAGCTTTTAGAATTTACTAAATTAACACTTTCACAGAAGTTAGAGAATATTATACGTTATTTTTCCAAAATCCTTTAGAATATGAGACTTATAATGGGTTAAAAATCTCGCTACTATAGGTTGATTTTTTAGCTGTAGAATTATTGCTGCAAGTTTTCAATCACTTGAACCAGGGCTCTTCAATTACCACCTACAGTGTTTTTTATCAAATCACAACCCCTTAGAGTGGGATGCCTTAAAATGCTCCTTAAAGTAGACTCTTGATAATCCACATCACACACCAATTTGGCAATACACAAGTTGCACTCTTATAACACTACGGATTTTTTGTTTGAAAGGATTGTCGGCAATCATGTGTATTTCAGTTCCTTTGCAATTTCTCGAAGTGAGGATGATGTAAACCCTGTGTCTACATTACCGCAAAAGATGAGCTCGCCCTTCTTGTCATAAATAGCCTAATAGAGCGACTCACAGTATTCTCGCACCTTTGGTGGGGTCAACCCTCTTATAACAAACTCCTCTCGTTGTGCATTTCATTATCAGGTCTTTCGTCATCTTGTTTGATAGTACTCATCGTTACTTTGGAAATAAGGAAAGTTCTAAAACACCTTATCGCCAAAACTACCGATGTAGTTACTGTAAAGAACCATGGATCGGTTAAGAAAAATGGATTGTAAAAATTTTTAACGCTCAATGAAGCAACGACATGATCTCCTATTAGTAATAAATAAATTCAAAATAAATAGTAGATAAATCTTTTTAGCGAGAATACGTCGTGATTTTTGTGATATCCATAAGCGCAAATTGCTGCAAGAATCAATCAATTTTCCTCTACCAAGACTCAGGAATTGCTCCTCGAGTAAGGTCAAAAATCCCAGTACATTACATTTCGCTTTAAGACAATTGCCATGATTCAAACAATTTTTCCAATAGGATGTATAAATTTGGCGTATTTTTACAATATTAATCCTTCACCATATTGCATAATTACTATGCAATTCGAACCAATAGCAATCAATCACTGACAAGAAGTCATCTTAAACATTCTAGGGGGTTATTATGTCTAATAGTTTAGAGCAATTTAAGAACAGCTATGTCGCTATGCAACAAGCGAATTTAAATTTACTAGCAAAATTAGCACAATCTTATCCAGATTTAATCGATGGTCCCTTTTATTTTTCGCAAACACCATGGATTGATTTGGATAATAAGACGCTAGCTGATTTTAAAGCGCTAGCGATTTATCAAACAATTGATAAAAAATTGTTACCCTCCCTCTATCCAGGTGTAGACTTCTCTCCAGGAAAGAATACTCCTATTGAAACATTACTTGCACCAAAAAAGCTAAATCCCATTCAGATTGCTCAAGCAGTCGAATCAACCAAAGAAATAGCAAATATTATGCTTCAAGAATCAAGAAATACTATAACGGGATGCGAGTCTATCTTGAATTTCTTAAAATCATGTTTAAATTTTTTAGGTACTATAATTACATTTGGACAAAGACAGAACTTTTTTGAAACAACTACTTTTCAATTAGACCAAATTAAAGAGATACAAGATAAAATACATATGAGTTTTGAAACTTTGGTTGAAGAAGAGAAGGTTACTGAGCTTGCTTCTACGTTCAATAATCAGTTGGTTTTATAACATAAGTTAATAGATCTCCTTATTCCTTGGTATCTTGAATTGAATAAGGAGACATGCATACCCTTTCAGATTGCATAACCTATAGAGTTTCGAGTTCAATACCAACATTAATGCTGAATGCCTTACCTCCCTTTAGAAATTTCCCATGACTCAAGCTCGTGTTCCAACAAGATGTATCAATTTGGCGCATTTTTACAATAATTATTTCTCGCCAATTTGTATAGTTATTTTTCACTTTAAACCAAGTGCAATCACTTGATAAGGAGAAGTCCTCCTTACATATTATCGGAGTTATTATGTCTAAAAGTTTAGAGCAATTTAAGAAAAGCTATGCCACTTTGCAACAATCGAACTTAAACTTAGTAAAAAAATTAGCATCATCTTATCCTTCTTTAGTCTTACAATTGCATAATGGTCAATATGATTTTTCGCAATTACCATGGATTAATTTGGATAAGAAGACGCTAGCCGATTTTAAAGCGCTAGCCATCTATTTCACCATGGCCAAAAAATTGTTACCTTTTCTGTATCCTGGTGTAGACTTCACTACTGAAAGGAATATATCTATTGAGACATTACTCACTCCAAAAAAGCTAAACCCCACTCATATTTCTCAAGCTGTAGAATCAACCATAGAACTAACAGACTCTTTGCTTCATGAAACAAGAAATACTATAACGGGATTTGAATCTTTCTTGAATTTTTTAAAGTCATGTTTAAATTTTTTGGTTACCTTAATTACATTTGGTTATAAGCAGAACTTCTTTGAATCGACAACTTTTCAATTAGATCAAATTAAACAGATACAAGAAAAGATGCACACGAGTTTCGAAACTCTGGAAGAAGAAGAGAAAGTTATTGAGCTTGATTCTATACTAGCTATTCACTAAAGCCATTGCTTTGACTGAAAGCCAAGCAATCATATAGCCTTTGAATCTACATACGATATGAGAAAGTCTTATTTAGTCCGGGAATGTCTATTTCCCGGCTCCACAAACCGCCTTCTAGACAAGTAGCTTTGAACCCAGAAATGAGAAGTTGGGACAGGCCTGTCACGGCCTTTAGCTTCACGCGTTGGCGAGTCAGTTTTAGCATGAATAGCAAAGATCAATCACGAAGTAGCACGCACCTTGTACAAACTTAGGGTTTTTCATACGGCAATAAAACTAGCGACTAACCTACTCACTTCTATTCAGCAGGAGTCACTGCCGTAGAGGGCTTAGGTCAGGTGCATGAAGAAACTTTTACAGTAAACGGTAAAGAAATAAAAAGACTAGTACCCAATGAAAACCGAAAAAAACATCTAGCCAAAAGCCTGTCCAACGGTAACAATGCGTTTTTGCAGTTCTTTTGCGATGTCTCGAAGTGAGGAGGAGGTAAACCCTGTGCCCACATTGCCGCAAAAGATGAGCTCACCCTTCTTGTCATAATACCCTAAATAGAGCGAGCCAAAGTGCGTTCTCGCTCCTTTGGGTGGTGTAAAACCACCTATAACAAATTCCTGTCGTTTCGTGCATTTAATTTTTAACCAGGTTTTCGTCCGTCTTGTTTGATACGGACTCATCGCTACTTTGGAAATAATCCCTTCCAAAGAAAGTTCACAGGCATTATTAAACACCTCATCACCAAACCCACCGATGTGGTCACTGTAGCGAAGCATGGGATCGTTTTGAGGAAGAAAGGACTGTAAAATTTTTTTACGTTCAATGAGCGGCAACGACGTAATGTCCCATTCATCATAATAAATGAGGTCAAATAAGTAGTAAATAAAAGCGCCCCTCTCGCCTTTATCGAGAGAGTTTTGCATCATCTGAAAACTTGAGCGATGCTTTTCATCAAGCACCACAAGCTCCCCCATCTAAAAGAAGATTATCAATAGGGAGTTTTGAAACCCTTTCTGCAACCACCTGAAATTCCCTTGTCCAATCTTTGTTATTCCGAGAGACGATTCGCACCTCGCTCCCTTTTTTAAAAGCCAGCATGCGATAACCGTCAAATTTTATTTCATGCACCCATTCTTCACCCATAGGCGGTTTATTCGTTAAAGTAGCGAGCTGTGGCGATAAACGTTGTGGTAAAGCGCTTTTTGGAAGATGTAATTTTACTTTAGTCTCTAAAAATGGCGCTCTGTCCTCCCCTACTTCTTCAACGCTATTTCCACTAATGACACTTAAAGGCTTTTCTTTGGTAATGTCATAATCATCGAGCACTCGGGCAAAGTCATCGTCATATTTTTTTAAAAACCAGGTGTTTTCGCGGCTAATTTTAAATAAATCCCAGCGACCACCTAGTTTTTTGGCATGCAGAATGAAACGCAAATGCCCTTTTTCATAAGCGTCTAATGGATTTTTGTCTAAAGGCTCCCACTTGCCAGTATCCCAAACAATCATGCGACCACCACCATATTCTTTTTTTGGAATTACCCCTTCAAACTGTAAATATTCCACAGGATGATCTTCTGTAGGTATCGCTATCCGTTTCACATCAGGGTCTAAACACGGCCCTTTAGGAATTGCCCAACTTTTTAAAACACCTTGAAGCTCCAAGCGAAAATCATAATGAAGCTGACTTGCAGCATGCTTTTGAATAACGAAACGATAGTGATTGCGCGATGAAGACGCCCTTTGGGTTCAGGCGTTTTTGAAAAATCTCTTTTTGCTTGATAGTGATCTAACCCCATCTTATTCATCCATTTTTTGGTGAGTCAGAAAAACAAAAACCACCCGAAGGTGGTATTTGCTGTAGAAATGAAAGTGGGCTAACGCCTCACCTTACTTCTACACTTTAAGTATAGTCTACCCCACTTACTAAGCAAATTTTTGTGCATTTTACTCACTTTTTTTTCAGATTGTGCTATATAACAAAAAAAGGAGGTGAACTATGCCAAATCGCCACTTGGTTGAACGCTTAAATAAGGAACTCGATAACCTCGGGGTTCCTTCCCTGATGAATGAGAGAATTAACGCTTGTTCCAAAATATTTAATTTACCTAAATTTAAAATTGAAGCGGCATTAAATGGGATTGTGGTCGATGAGGAATCCTTAACAACAATTGCCGATGAACTTGAAATTAGCAGGGAGTGGTTGGTAGGGCAGAAAAATAGAAAAGAGCACTAGACAAGCTTAGTTGTCTAGTGTGTCATGATTAGCGTTTGTCTTGGCCCTGAGCACCTTGTTGCTCTTTGCCTTGGCCTTGGCCAGGTTGATGGCCTTGTTTTTGTCCACCTTGACCAGGAGCTTGTTTACGTTCATCTTGATTTTGCCCCATTTTTGGGCCGCCTTGTTGATCTTGCTGATTTTGATTCCATTTGTTGTCGTTCATAATATTCTCCTTTGGTTGTAGGTCTAAGTATAGACCACTAAATTGTTGGTCCTTTATGTATCTAAAATTATAAGCAGATGATTTTAATCAGAATTAATTTTGATGAATTTGGCATTAATTATCATTGAAAATGAGGTCCACTAAGGCCTAGAGACGTATTAAATGGGGCGCGAAACAATCAATTTTGAACTTTTCGTTATCTTTACGATAGGAAAGCATTTGCTGCATTGTTGAGTGGTATAGGTCTTGTGATTCTAGAGTTGTGGTTATAAATCTTGCACGGCTAACACAACCAATTAGGAAGTCAAAAGAAAGCACTGTGCGTATGCTTAAGAGACCTCTTAAGAAACCTAATGTGTTTTTAGTGACATCCACGTAAACAAGCGAACCGCTGCAGGAACTAACCCAATTTTCTTCTACCAAAACCCTGAAATTGTTCCTCGGGGCGAGGGTTTTAAATCTCGAGTGCATCCTCTTGAGTGCATTGCTTCCTTGATTATCCTACTTTAACCAATCAAATCTCTTGAAGTGTTTTCTGTATGCGACACCCGTACTGAATCAGAAAATGAGCGTTAAGTGGCTCTAAACATAGGCAACCTTCTAAGCTATCGGAATGAGCTTGCGTCCCAAAAAGCTGCTTATGCCAAGTACTCACAATATCTATCAATTCATCGCCGCATTTAAATTCCCTTCTTTGTTCTTAAGCTCTGCAGCACGCAAAGCAAATATACATGCTTGATAGTAGGATCAAGAACATCGCCATGTTGATAAATCATAAAGGCTGCCAAATAATCCTTATCATTTCGAATGCCCCCACAGCAAATATCTCCCCTACCTTTTTCGTCTCATTTTCATTGATTTGTTGAAACGCTTCCGGTGGTAAGTTGCTCCAATCGATTTTACGGTTCTTTTGATGGCCAGCGATGAGAGCTTGTAATTCTTCGGAACGAAGAAACTTGTAAGTCTGGCTTATCGAAGCATTAAGCAAATTAAGAAAGCCGTGCTTGATTGGAAACCTTCTCTTGAAGAGCCTGAACAAAATCACTTACGGTGGTTACTTCTCTCCCAACCAGAGCATTACCTATGCCCGATTTAATGAATGCTCGAAGCTCTTTGCCCAAATTACCATTTCTTAAGGTGGGTAAGTGTTCGTTTAAATTGACTTTATTTCCTTCCAGCGCTGATTTTAGCACATTAACGGCCTCTCTTTTTTGTGTGAAACTTTTTTGAAAGACAGAAAAGAAACTTCCATGAAAATATTCTTTTGTTTTCCCGGAAGAATCAGTTACCGCTGTTCTTTCTTTTAGGTAACTATTCAGAAGGTAGTTAATATCGTATTTTTTTTGTTTCTCCTGATTACCTGCTCGTGCATAGCCATAAGCAATAGAATCAACCTTTGCACCGTGTTCCGTGCGGTAGGCTTCTACTCGCTCATGATTACCTGCTCGTGCATAGCCATAAGCAATAGCATCAACGTTTGCACCGTGTTCCGTGCGGTAGGCTTCTACTCGCTTATGATTACCTGCTCGTGCATAGCCAGAAACAATAAAATTAACGTTTGCACCGTGTTCTGTGCGGTAGGTTTCTACTCGCTCATGATTACCTACTAGTGCATAGCCATAAGCAATAGCATCAACGTTTGCACCGTGTGCTGTGCGGTAGGCTTCTGCTCGCTCATGATTACCTGCTAGTGCATAGCCATAAGCAATATCATCAACGTTTGCCCCGAGCTGTCGCATCCACTCTACTTTATTGTTTTTTCCTTTTATAGCTAATTGAGCAGCAGCAGTAACAAAAAAACCATCTTTTATAGATGGCGCATCAATATGAATCTTTTTTAACTTTCTTTTTAACTCTTCAAAATCATTAGATTCTATTGCTATTGTATAAACTTCATCAAACATAAATAATCACCCAAGGATTTCTGCTTATCAATATGATTGCAGGCCTACATTGATAATAGATTATGCAAGTTAATGAAAAATTATTATTGTAAAAATGCGCCAAATTGATACATCTTATTGAACACGAGTTTGAGTTATTGGAATTTGTCTGAAAATGCGAAGCAATGTATTGAAGATTTTTTCACCGTCACCCTGGAATAATTCCACGGTTTTGTAGAAGAAAATTTAATGTATCACGAGTCTTGGTTTATAAAAAAGTAATACTAAATAACCAAATTCAATCGCACCTCAAATTAAAAACTCGCTACAAAAATCCACCCCATTACGTCTTACTTCCCCCAAAGATGTTTTTTTACAACTATCTCGAAAGTAATAAATTAGGGCTTACATTGTGTATTCAATGTCTCATGAGCGTCTTGGAAATAAAAAAACGTAAAATCAAAAGGGGTTTTCATTTTGGCAACGATGGCACTCGTTAAATGACCTTTTTCTAGAGCCTTTAATCCCCGAGCATCTTTAAAGCCATTGATTTGCCAAGGATCCAAACGAACAAGCTCATCCATTTTACATTGCCCACTTTTTAAAGCCTTAATGACCGGGACCGTGTTTAGCAATAAAAAAAGGTGCACTGGTTTTTGGTCACTGAGTAAGTAAGTTGAAACAAATAGGCTGGTCCAAACTGCCGTTCTTTGATGTTTTCTCCATATTGCTTCTAAATCATCTTTAGAAATAAAACGGCCTAAGAGAAGAACCGCTCCTAATTTAGACGATAATGGTTTTTGTAGGCTTATCTCTTTTGGCCAAAGCTCTGGCACAAGCTTTTGCAATTGTTCCGCACGTCCTTTCTCATCCATGTTCCATAAGGTTTGTAGTTGTTTTGCAAGCTTTAAGTCAATTACATCACTTAATACAAAATCCCTCAGTTGAACATCTAGGCTTGTTATCATGTCCCGAAATGTATCATAGGGTACATTGCCCCATAATCGTTTATCTCGTCCCACTTCTCTCCAAGTTTTACAAACCAGCAACATGTTTATCAGGTCTCTTTTAGGAAGAAAATTATACATGGTGAGAAGAATATCTCGATTATCCTGTAACATCGCAACAAAGGTCCATTAAACAAATGTTGCAATTTTAATCCATCTTGTTCAACAAAGAGATGGGTGATTTTACCCATTTAATTATAAATTCCTCTAGGTTTCATTGTCCTCAATAGGAAATTTAGCCAATGAAAGGATTCTCATAACCTTCAATGAGTTCCACCTGGCGAGCCCATGCAATTTCCCATTGAGTAGGTGGAAACATCCTACTCCAGGCTTCAAACAATTGACGTTGGGAGTCACTTAACCGAAGTTTATAGTGGTAAGCCATAAAGAGATTGGCTCTTGCGACAATGCCTTTGGCTTCATCGGCAGGTTCCACTAGGCGATTTTCCTTTTGCACATTAAAATCACACCCGTAGGTTTTTGTTTTTGTAGTAATGAGACCATAACGATAATTAGAGCGAAGTTGATTAATCAAACCGACGGAAGGCCACAGGTTATAAAGTTCAGCTTCCATGTGTTTAAATTGACTATCAATGAGTTCACAACATTTTCTGCCTTTAAAACGTTTCCCCTTTTTCTGACACAGGGCTTCACGCCAGCAAGGTCGCTGTTTGCCAAAATGCTCAGCGGGCATGATGTGTTATGGTGCTATAAAAGTGTTACAAATTCTTACCCAATAACCATTTATAGGATCAACTTACATGCGCCTCGTATTTTCAACTTCAGATTTTAAAATTCATGGTTCAAGTTACGAAAAGTTTCCCATTTTGCTGGATTCAGAAATGAATATTATTGAAGAGGTTTTGTTATTTCTTGTGCAACATTGCATTAAGCGGGGCAGGATACAAAGTATAAAAAGCTGGGAAGCCTATGGGCAATCGATGTACGACTACTTTAGTTTTCTGGAAGCCAATTCATTCGATTGGCGTATGGATAATAATCTATCCCATTACAGCCTTCTTGCTGCATACCGCGATTGGTCGCTTTCAGAAATGAAATTAAGTTCTAATACAGTAAATTATCGCCTCCGTCTTATCATTAAATTTTATCAATTTGCCTTGGGAATGAACTGGATCGACTCCTTACCCTATAATTTAGAAGAGGTGAGAAGCCACTGCTCTAAAAGATTTTTGGCTCATATTGATGCCTCTGGTTCTTCGAAGCGAGTTCCTGATGTATTACTGAAGACAAAACCCACGCGCATTAAATTACTGAGTAAACAACAAGTTCGGGAGTTTTTAACAGCAATAAAAAATCTTACTCAAAAACTTATGGCACGCCTCGCTCTATCTAGTGGTTTACGTAAAGAAGAACTAGCGACCTTTCCAGTTACTTATATTTTTAACCCTCAAAACGTAGGCATTTATAAAAGCATCATACGCGTCACCCTTAATCCTTCAGATATGAAAACCAAAGGAGGTAAACCACGAAGTATCGATATACCAAGAGCATTAATGACCGCACTTTGGGACTATGTGATACATGAGCGGTATCAGTTGGAAAAAATAAGCGGAGAAAAACAAAACACTCTTTTTTTAAATAAAAACGGTACGCCGTGGGGCAAGGCAGGAAAAAGCCTCAATAATCTTTGGAAGAACTTAGGGTTATCCTTTAAAGTCACCCCTCATATGCTAAGACATACCTATGCTACGCATACACTTTATGAAATGCGTCAGCGTAAAGCACAAATAGATCCCCTGCTCTATATCAGAGACCGCCTAGGCCATAGCAGTGTTCTCACTACTGAAAAATATCTGCACTACCTCGCCGAAGTCGAGGAACATTTGATAACGAGTTACCAAGAAGAAATTGATTCATTTTGTGGAATGGACAATTTATGACTAAAAAGATTTTTAAAATGAAAAATAATTTTTATCGTTCTCACGAATTGCAGGATAATAAAAAGGAAACTATAGCCCAATATCCGCCAAACAATACCCGCATACAGTTTCCCAAAAACCCAGGGAGTTTAAGAACATTTGATTTTTTACCTTATTATGGAAAACAATGTGATTCAATCGTATTTGAATGCCAAAAAGCAATCGAACAATTATTAGCACAAGCCATTCAAAGTAAAGAGCAAATACTTACTGTCTACACCATCGTATATTATTGCAAAGGGTTAAAAATATTTCTCTCCTTTTGTCAGATTCTCGCGAATAGTTTTTCAAGACAGCTGCATGTTCACGATATTAATAAAGAATTTATTGTGCAATTTATCAGCTTCTTAGCGGAAAAAAAACCAGGAAAAGTAACACAAAAAAATATATTTACCTTTACTAAATCCTTATTAATGCATCTTGTAAAAAAAGGATTGCTCAACAAAGATATTTTTCCTAGAAATCCATTCCCAAACAGCAAGCGAGCCACCAAAGGTCAAAGGCCTATCTGTAAGACAGAGATTAAAAATATAACACAAACCTTAAACAATGAGCTAAGGCGTATTCGTACAACAAATCAATTATTATCGAGCTACGATTTATCAATCTGTGTTTTATCCATTGCGCTTCGTACTGGTTTAAATCCGACCCCTATTCTGGAACTTAATACAGAGTGCATCCAACCCCACCCTTTAAAAAAAGATCGTAGATTGTTAGTCAGTTATAAACGGCGCGGAAAAAATACTCATATTCAAACAATACGGCATTCAGAAAAGATGAGCCTATTAAAAACCATTATGATGGATGTATTGGATATTATTGAGTTAATTAAACAGCGCAATGATACTATTCGTAAGCAAAGAAAATTCAAAAATCAGCTATTTATTTTCCAATGCACTGGAGGTAATCGTGGGAGAGTTAGCCTGTTAACTCATAATACATTACAGAAGTGTATTAAATTATTTGTCACTCAAAACCATTTAACTAATTCAGATAATAAGCCACTTATGCTGAATGTGATGCGTCTTCGTAAAACATTTGAAAACCGTATTTGGGAGCTCTCAGGACAAGATCCATTCGTGACTGCATCCTTAGCAGGACATAGTGTCAAAGTATCTAATGATTATTATTTAGAGGCTCCTCTTGAGGCTCAAAACAACTGGCGGCTCATGGGCGAAATACGAAACCAAGAGCTACTTAAAAGAAATCATAACGAGGTACAAGACACAGAAAACACTCCAATTGCCCAATGTAAAAATGCGCTATACGGAGATTATGCTCCCAAAAATGGCAATCCATGCATTAATTTTATGGCATGTTTCCGCTGTTCAAGTTTTGTAGTGACCGAAGATGATTTATACCGGTTATTTAGTTTTTATTGGTTACTCATTAAAGAACGTAACGTGATTGGCGCAAAAAGTTGGAATCGTTATTACGCCCATATTATTCGGATTATTGATACGCAAATTTCCCCTCACTTCAATGAGCAAAAAGTTGCGCAAGAAAAGAAAAATGCCCATATAGAGCCCCACCTCTTTTGGCGCACCAATGACCAATTGCAATTGGAAACAGAAGAATGATGCTCTCAGAAACTGAATTTTTAAATCAATACACACAAGAAATGGATGAACGAGTGCTGTCCTTACAAAGCACAAAAATTATTGTCAGCTTCATTCAATCAAATGATGGCTCTTATAACATATTAAGTGAATTCAACGATGATTTATGGCAGCTGCCAGATAATCTATTTGTATCCAATCATTCCGATCACATGAAAGTATTGAATTTTCAAAAGATGCCTAAGCAATTTCAGCTAATATTTAAAGTCGTCTGCTTCAAATATTACTTGAATGGCAGAAAAGGCTCCGTTAAACCAAGAGGTTCGACCATCGTCAATTTCTTTAAAGAAAACCAGTTATTCCTTAACTACATAAATACATTAAAGGTCAATTCATTAAGAGAAATTACTCAATTAATGTGCAGTAATTACGTACATAAATCTCAAAATACGTTAAATAAAAACACCGGAAAAAGCCTGTTACCCAATACATTGAATAAAAAATTCTCAGCAATTGAGGCACTTTTTGAATTAAGCCAAAATACATTTGATCCGATGCCTCATCCATGGCCGAATACCTCAGCTACTTTTTTATCGAACATAGAAACAAAAGTCAAAAAAACCGCCACAACGAAGATCATTCCAGATCAGGTGTTATCCGATATTTTTTGCGCTGCAGTAAAGAGAATAGATGAAGCAGGAACATTATTAGCTTTACGCAATGAAATTGAAACCATAAAAAAGCGAAACAAGAATTTTGTGGACTCTGTTATTTGTGACAAAGTAAATCGATTTCTAAAAGCACATCATCATGATGGAGGGCTTCAATCATTTAATACCAAATTAAGCCAACTCCTGGACAGTTGCATTATTATTGTTTTAATTACTAGTGGAATTAGAATACATGAACTGGCCGGATTAAAAACGGATTGCATTTATACCTCATCGGATCATGAGCAAGAAACTTATTATTGGATGAAAGGAAACTCGGAGAAAACCCATGAAGGTACTACAGAGTGGTTAGTTACGGAAATAACTCATACTGCGATTAAAACCGTAATGCAGCTTGTAACACCTCTGCAAGAAAAATTACAGCAACAAATAGCTGAGCAAAGAAATGCCACTTTGGTAAATAAACTACAACGGCATAAAAATTATTTATTTCTCAATCAAAAAAACAAACAGATACGCACTCTTTCCTCCCCAGCAATACGTGACCGCTTAAACAACTTTGCTAAAAGCCACGGTATCAACTGGAATTTTACTCCTCATCAATTCCGTCGTACTTTTGCCGTGTATGCCGCCCATAGCGCCTATGGTGATTTACGCTATTCGCCTTTATTTTGAAATTGTTTAAATTTTGAACTATTATAGGGATATGGATAGTATTTGTGGCTCAGCTAACATTAAGTGTAAGGAATCCTGATTTGTAGGCATGGTGCGCAGTTTAAATGCCTGAAATGTCTCGAGAGTTTTCCATCTTCTTTGACTATCAAACTGAAAGCGCAAATACTATCTGGCTTATTTCAGTATTAGATTTTTAAATATTCTCCCCTAAATACTGTCTCCCACCTTCGTAATTGCCTGGTAAAGCATGCTTTCTGCTACCATTTAGCAAAAACAATCAAAACATTGTTTCACAAGCAAGCTAACATCACGTTGGGTAAATAAATGATGATGGAATTTAGAAACATGAATTATCAACAGCAATTAGAGAAAGTAATCTCGTTTATTGGCAAACATCTGGATGAAAAACTCACATTAAATCAATTGAGTGAAGTTGCATGCTTTTCAAAATATCATTTTCATCGTTTATTTACGGCTTACACAGGCTTATCTTTACAACAATATATACGGTGGCTGCGTTTAAAAAGAGCAGCACATCAATTAATTATTTATAAAGATAAAACAATTATAGAAATTGCAATTGATGCGGGTTTTGAATCTCATGAATCATTTACGCGTGCATTTAAACAAACTTGTAACCTGAGTCCAAGCGAGTTTAGATCGCATTCGAGTTGGTCTGTATGGGAAAAGCCTCCGTATTATTTAGCAAGAACAGAGGAAAAACTAATGAGTGTTGTTATCAAAAACATAGCAGCAAGACGTTTAGCCGTACTTGAACATCGTGGAGCACCAGAACGATTAGGAGAAAGCGTCAATAAATTAATTGGCTGGGCAAAATCCCAGGTAGTAAATTTAAAACCCAAAGCCGGGGAAGCTTTTGGTTTTGCTTATGACGATCCGAAAACAACGGCAGCAGAGGATTTTCGCTTTGATTTGGCAATCACCGTACCAGAAAAATTAAAGCTCGAGAGCGATATTATTGAAAAATATCTTCCCTCAGGTCGTTATGCAGTAGTTATGCATCGAGGTTCACGGGATACTATCAGTGACACAATTTATCGCCTATATCGCGAATGGCTGCCTGCTTCTGGCGAGGAGTTAGGTGATTTACCCTGCATTTTTTGTTATTACAATTTTGATCATGAAGTGGCTGAAACAGAATTACTGACTGAATGTTGGCTACTGTTAAAATAGCCCCCCTTTTGCCGAAAATTTCATACTTATTGACGATAGACAATATCGTCAATTTCTATGAAGATTGAAAAGTAACTGCTACGCCTAACTCTGGAGGGTTAAAAGGTTTTTGCTCTGCTTCTTTAAAGAACGCAAGACCAGGTGTGCTATAAGGCTCCTCATCTGTTGAAGACCTTGTAGTTAAATCTGTAACAGTCGCAGGCGCTTTAGACTTGGTTTCCAGCTTTATTTGTCTAGATTCTGTTAGTCCCAGCACAATGGCGTCATTGCAAGTTTCTGCCAAATTCTCAATAATTGTTTTCGTTTGCCTGGAAAAGAAGCCAGCATACACTTTACTATTAGCACGACTTGTCTTTAACACCTCACTAAAGGCATTAGTATCAAATGAGTAGTCTTCTTTAAAACAATCCAAGACATTGGTAAGAGCCATTATTTTTTCTCGTTTGCGGGCCCTAAAGAATAGTCCGCGGAAACCTTCTAAACTTGTTTTAATTTCCTCTATATGATCTTCGATATCTTTTCTAGTCTCCTGCAAGATGTCAGGCATTTGTGCTTTCAGGGCTTCTCTACGTTCCTCAAGACGTTCCCCGCGAGTTTTTTGTAATTGAGCGCCTGATTCCAGCCAGGAAGAATCATTTAAATTTCCATCTTCTGCACCAAGAAAACGTATCATACCAAATATACTTTCATGTGTTTTAATAGAGTTTTTGGATTGAAACGAATCCCTTAGACCATAATGGTTAAATGAATAAGGCTTAATTTGTGAATCGAAATGCTTTGAATCAAAAACGTATCCATTAAACAAAAATTTTGCAATTGCAATTGGACCCGTTGTACATACAACAATCGATTTTAAATAAAGAGTACGCTCTTTCTTCATTAGATAATCTATTAGAGCGTTATCGTCCTGCTTTAAAGCAGACTTAATTTCACGATATTCACTTCTAAAAAATAGCCATTTAAAGAAACCAAGCTGGCCTTTTAATTCTTGACGTAGACGCTTGATAATGTCGGCGGGAGTTTCCGTTGGCGAATTTCGATTAAACTCCAAAAACTTAGTTTTATCAGACATTATATCCATAATATGCGCTCTAAGCTCTCTGGAGGACTTCTTTTCTTGACCTGGAACTGATTTTGATTTGGCAATATAAATCGATTCTGAACGATTTTTCATAAAACCTATAAAAAACTTATTTAGAAAGCTATCTCGACCAAATTCTGCCTCAGTATTTTCAATAAAATCATTCTCGTAATTTTCCAATACGCTTATAACGCCTTTTTGTATTTTTTCTATGTCAGCTTTTGCAGCTTCTGAATCAATAACAGCAATATAATCATTATTGGAGATAATGATGTCTTTACTTCCGGTACGTAGACTACCAATGTTCAATAACAGAGGACTTTCTGTAACTATTGTTTCAGGTAGATTAGTCGTATCAACTGGAACATCAAAATCGGTATATGCGCCTAGTTTATAGACAGGAGACAACCATCTTAGAATATCGCTGGCAACTGCTAAATTGCCTCCCAGCGGCTGGGAAGTTTCTTTATCTTTTAAATGAGTGATTTCATCTTTATAGAACGCATATAATTTTCTTTCTTCCTCTGAAATAAGTAATTCTGGAAATTTATTTGCATCCACAGGAATAATGCGATGTTCATTGCAAAACTTTTTCAAGTCTTGAAGGGCTTGTTCATTGAGCAAAGATGAATCGTAGATTAGGTTAATCGCATCAGATGGATTTTTTTCACGCATTTGAATTAAGCGCACCTGATTCTCAGTGTTCATAAAAACGCGTGGATTATTACTGAGCCAAATTTTTACATGGTTATGTGGATTATACCGATACATACGATCATCCTATAAAAAAGTGAGCACAATGAACTCTTGGAACGCATATATTACAATAAAAACCTTAATATTTACTTAAGAAATCAAATTAAATGCACTATCTCTTTTGATTGGATATTTTTCATTTACAAAAACGCCAGGTACTTGAACAACAAAAAAAATAATAGGATCAACTAATTACTACAAAAGAAGCGAAGAAATACATCTATTTTTAGAGCAGCTTATTCTCCATTAAGGAAACCAATTATCACGGCCTTAAATAGGCTTAGTCAGTCTTTGCAGCAATAGTATCCTAAATTTTTTAAAATAAGTACTATACACAGGAAGAGATATTTCATATTACTTGTTTTAACAGGTTATGAATGCAATTGGGTATGAAAGGATAGAAAATATGGGTTTGGCAGGACGCATTCTTTGGATAATGATTTTATTTTTAAACTTATGGGAAGCTCAAGCAGAAGAAACAGATCAATTCACCCTCCCTCCTTATGAATTGGTGGATATCGGTCCCACAGTAAGCCGTAAACTTTTTGAGGTTCTTGAAAATGCAATGAACCAAACCAATTCTGAAATTCAATCTCTGTTACCACACGCTAAACAAAGCCGAAGAGCTGCTTCCCAATTAGCACAACGCCGTACCGACGCCTATGTCATTCACTTGATTTACAAACAGGTTGGCATTGGATTACCTGAGTCGACTTATGAGCGATGGTTACATTGGAGTCATTTTCCCAAAGAGCTACAACCAATGCGTTATAGTGCAATCTGGCCATGGAAGACGGTTTATTGGCTTGTACTCTCCCAATTTCCTGGAACATTATGTTTACTTTCTCCTACCATTAATATGTATGGCTATCATTTTGGCACCGACAAGATTGGCCATTTTTTTCAGCAAGGTAATGGATACTACAAAATTTACATGCACGCTCTGGCTCACGGGAAATCCGCCAAGCAAGCACATGCCGCCATTATCACCCACGGTCAGCGCCAAGAGGATGGTTTTTTCGGTACTTTAATCAATGGTATTTATTCTAATGCTGATCTCTCGGCAAATTACGCCGGATGGAAATTTTATATGAATATAGCTCACAGTGTACAAATCGGGGACCAAACACTTGCTCCCCTTATAATTCTGCGCGGTAATAAATGGGAATTTGCTCGCAATATTGACAAAGATAATCTACTGAAACCCTATTTGAATGATAATTTAAATGAAGCATGGAACCCCGCTCATTACTTCTTTATGCGAGGCCTTATTCGCAAGCATGTCAAAAAACGTTGTGAAGATTGGATTCAACGCATGGGAATTACTCATGAAAGCGTTCAAGCAAAACTTAGTGAAATTAGCCTTTGGAAAGGTGAAGATTATGGTCACTGGTTACCTCCCAAAGATGCAATTACACTTGATGTGTGCTTCGGTGGTAGATAAACACTTAATCCAATGGTTACCCGCCTGCGTGAGTACAACAGTTTATGCTATATAGACGCTAAAATATGTCATGCCCGCGGGCAGGCAACCATCCCTACAAATAATTCAGTGTGCAAAGCAAGCTGCCAGGAGTTGTAAAAATATATTTCTGTAATTTAATATTTTATTAATTTTTTTAAGGCAAAATACTCAAGCACTTACTATCCTTCTAAATCATGAAACATAAACATGTTACACAGCCCCAAACAGTTAATGCCTGCACGTTGATTAGTATTGCAGCGATTCAAGCTATTTTAAGTGCGCAAAATGAAAAAGAAATGGAGCATGCTGTAGTCAAAGCACACTATGAGTTTCAGCAGTGCTATCAAAGAGATTTTGGTAATGCCTATGAACATGGCGAAGGTTTGTTAGAAGAAGCAGCCTATCAACGTTATTTTTCAGAATCCTTTCCAGCGCCGAAAACAACACTTTTGGCTGCCCCAGCAAGTGACAAGACAGTAGCCACGATAATTGCGAATAGAGATGGTTACCTCTATAACGGCACACTGGATTTAGAATTTTATACTTTCAACCTAGATTTAATAGAAGCAATTGAGAAAAAACTTCCCCCTGGTTCTCCAGCAATTGATTGGGCAACAATCAGTGCGTCCAGGTTGAAACAACTGGTAAATACTGATGAAAAGCCACCATTAGACAGACAGGCAGCTGCGGTTATTACCTCGTTGCAAGATCCTCAGGGAATCACGCTGAGAATGGATGGACATACTATATCCCTGGTTAAACGAGCAGGAGTTTATTACAGTTATGATTCATTGACAGGCATTCTATCATCGACTGCCGAATCTGCAGAAATAATCGAGCATGTTGCCCGGAAAATAGATACAAATAAGGCAAAAGGGATTGCTATCTATTTTTTTACGCCACAACTTGGCTTAACTTCTCAAGAAAAGAATAGCACGCTACAGCAGAGTAATCCTCCTGAAATTAATGCTGAGGCAATCCATAATCTTATCAAAAATCGTGATAGTTTTGATGAAACAGAAGATGGCTTTTACAGTTGGCAACAAGCTAACTCTGAGTTAATTGAAGCAATTTTTCTACAACTTGATGAGAATAAAAAATTTGCATTTGATTGGCGTATGATATCAGAACAAGAGTTATGTGCATTATTAAATCTTGAATATCATGAGAAGAACGAAAAGAAAACAGTATCAGTGAATCAAAATTGTGCTGAAGCAATGATTATAAAGGCTGCTCAATTAGTTCTAAAACGCAATATCCAATTCCAGTATTCAAAGATAACACCAGATAGTCAGGTAGATATTAGCCCCGCCTTTTTGTTTAGTGAGGACAAAGAAAAACAATATTGGATTAGTGGTGATAAAAAACAAAACTTAGAAAATGACCTCAAAAAACTTGACAAAAATAAGGTTTATTTTTTACGAACAGGCACCAATGGTGGTCCGGGTCATTGGCAAACTCTTTATTTTGATAAAGCTCAAAATGGGTGGATTATTTATTCAAGTGAAATAAATAATATTCAATTAACCCAAGGTAATTCATTAACGCAAAGAGGACTAGGTTTATTATCTCCTTTTGCAAAATGGGGACATGCTCAAGGGGAGTACTGTTTATTACTTGTTAAAGCTTCGCCCAAAAATATCATCAATGCCGCCAACTATCTTTATGATTATAGAATGTTCGGTGAAGAAAATGCCGAAACAAATTCATGGGTCGCTAAAAATGATTTTTATCCTCAAATTTCAGTGGATGAAGAATTACCTCTAGATAATACAGCTAAATTAATAACCATTCTTAAAACGCTTAAGGGAAATATTGCCAATCAGCAAAATGGACGAAAAACAGCGCGAAACAGTGCTTGGAAAATAGCCTTGTTAACCCAAATTCAAAACCGTCTTGATAGTGACAATCTAGAACCAGACCTTGACCAATACATCCAAGACATTAGAGAAGTTTGTAAAATAAAACGAAATTCCTTTCATTTTTGGTCAGAACCCCATAGCGTTTCTGAGTTCGAACATCTCCTGGGACAGCAATTTCCAGAGCAATCTCACACAAAGCTTCTTACTCGTTAATCAACCCTTAAACGCTCTGATATGCACTTAGTCACTTTATGGTTATACTTATAAAATAGTTTATTGCTTTACCAGGAATTGGTTTTGGAGAAGGAATGCCATGATCGGACTTATACAAAAAATACTATTAAATATGGTTCATAGTATTAAGGGAGAGGAGGGAGTTACGCAATTAAAGAAATTGGCACAAGTTCCTCAGGACAAAAACTTCCAAATTAATAATGTCTACACGGATGAAGAATGGCAACGCTTACTCACTGCTGCCCTTGACTTGTTACAACTAAATCAAGAGGAAATAGAAGCACTTTATGCTGATTATTTTTGTAATGATGTGATTGTGCGCTTTCCCACCTGGTTTCAGATGTCAAAAAACTCTTATGAATTTTTATCCATACAACCCACTATCCACAATTGTTTTGCAACGGGATGTGCTGATGCAGTTGCTCGTCAGGCCGTTAACGAAAAATTTAAGCTGGAACAATTACCCAATAAACTTATTACCCATTATCGTTCCCCGAATAAGTTATGTGGCTTATACAAAGCATTAGCCCAATGGGTTATCCATTACTATAAAGATGAAGCCAATATAGAAGAAAAAAAATGTATAAAATTAGGCGACGATGAGTGCGAGATTCATGTGAACTGGACGAAATTAAAAAGTTAAGTCGCCACAATAATTAGAAATAAAACCAATGCCGATTCAAACATCAAATTGGCATTCTCTTAATTCTACAAATCTTGTTTTCTTTAGCCATTTACGACCAAGCCACACTACCAGAAATAATGGTAAGCCAATATAAGAAATCAATAAACCATACCAATTAATATGATTTCCCATGAAGGCAGCATAATTTTGTCCACTTATAATAATCAGACATAATCCAAATGCACATAGCGGGCCGTAAGGATAACCTTTGGCCAGATAAGGAAGACTGCGTGGGTCTTTCCCTTGATAGAGATAAGCTTTACGAAAACGGTAATGGCTAATCGCAATACCCATCCAGGCAATAAAACCAGCCAGACTACCCGCATTGAGAAGCCAAAAATAAACTACACCATTACCAAATAAAGAGGATAAGAAGGCCAGCATTGCCACCGACCCTGTCGCCAATAAGGCATAGATGGGTACTCCACGCTTATTTACTTTGGCCAATCCCCGAGAAACATGACCTTCTTTCGCCATATGCCAAAGAAGCCTGCTTGCTACATAGAGGCCAGAATTAGCGGTAGATAAAATAGCGAGAAGAACCACACAGTTCATTAACAATGCTGCTAAGGCTTTATCATATTGTTTAAATACAAGTGTAAATGGACTAGTAACCACATTCGAATCCATCAGTTGTTCTGAGTTATAGGGAATTAAAAGGCTAATAATAAAAAGAGAAAGGATAAAAAATAACAAAATTCTCCAAAATACTAACCTGACGGCTTTAGTAACATTTTCTTGAGGATTTTGACTTTCACCTGCTGCGATACCTAATAACTCTGTTCCTTGAAATGAAAATCCAGCAACCATAAATGCACTAATAATTCCTAGCCATCCGCCATGAAAAGGCGCATCCCCTATCGTCCAATATTTAAAACCCACAGGCTGATAAGTGGTAATTCCTAAAATCATGGCAAAACCGCTCACGATAAATAGCACAATGACCGCGACTTTAAGAAAAGAAAACCAATATTCTGCTTCACCAAACACTCTTGTCGATATCGCATTAAAGCCAATAGTAAGCGCTAAAAATACCGCACACCAAAGCAATGATGAACTTTCAGGGAAAAAAAAGTGCATCACCAAAGAAGATGCAGAAATTTCCGAGGCAATTGTAACCGCCCAGCTATACCAATAATTCCATGCCAAAGCATAGCCTAAGGAGGGATCAACGAATTTAGCCGCGTAAACACAAAACGAACCAGTAGTTGGCATGAATGCCGCCATTTCACCTAGACTGGTCATCAGATAGTAAACCATCATTCCCATAATGAGATAAGCCAGTAATGTCCCTCCTGGCCCGGCAAGTGACAAGGCATTGCCACTCGCTAAAAAGATACCCGTTCCGATGGAGCCACCAAGAGTAATCATACTTAGCATTCGGGCATTTAGCTTTCGCTGCAACGAATGCTCTTTAGGTATATCCTGCATCTAATCATCCTTGAACTATTGCACACTCGTAAACTAATGAGCAACTAAGGTCATTCTAATCGTTGAGGAATTCACAAAGTAAACGTTGGAAATGGTGTGTGCCTTGCTCTTTTGTGGGAGAATACCGTCCCGTATCATAGAATCGGGAACGCACGCCTTTTTGGACCGATTCAACCACCGCCTCATCTTCTCGTTCTACCTTATCAAGCTCCCCCCCTGCTCCTTTTCCCAATTTATCTGCATCAAGTACATAGGTTAGGAAAGAAACTTTGGTTAACTCAAGACCAAGTGGCTTTACAACGTTAACAGAACATCCCCAAGGATAAAAATTAAGCATGGTATTGGGAAATAGCCAATAATAGTAAGCAGCCACTTGTTTCCCATAGTCAGGTGAATCTTTAGGTAAATCAAAGCTTTCTTCACCATTGCTTGCCAAGGCTAATTGTAAATTGCAATAACGATACAGCTCCGTTGTGTAGGTATTACAATCAATTACCTGTCTTAATGAATGGTGTACAAAAGGAATATGTAACGCTTCAAGATAATTTTCACAATATAAAGCCCAATGTGCTTTTACCAAATAATCACGTGAACGATTAATATCAAGACGCATGTTTTCTATAGGCAACCAATAAAGGCGCTCTTTAATATCAGCCATAACCTCCTGAAATGGCATTGCAGGAGATAATGAGGCAAATATAAACGGCTCCAGGCACCCGAATGGTATGTGCTGAAGGTTATCTTTAGTGGATGGAAAATCTTTTGTTTTTTCAAACTCAGGCATATGAAGCAATTCACCGCAACGATTGAATCGCCGCCCATGATAAGAACATTTTATTTTATGAACCGTGCAAGGAGCATCAATTAAAAGATTACCGCGATGTGTGCAAACATTGCTTAAACAGCGCAAAGTCTCTTCATCTCTGATGAATAACAACGGTTCATCCAGGAATCCTGGCAACAAGGTAAAGGGATGCGCCTGTCCGCTTAATCGCAATACCTCTGAACTTAAACAAAACTGCCAGGTCTTCGCAAATAGTTTCTCTTTTGTTTGTTCAAACCAATCGGGTGAAGTATAAAATGAAGAAGGGATGGTAGATGCTTTTTCAATATCAGGATCAACATAAAAAGACTTCATGGGTACTTCCTTATACAATGCAAGTTAAACCTTTCCTACGGCACGCTGAATTGGCTATTTGGCTTAAACAGCTATTCATCTGGCGTGGCTAAAGCTATTGCATTTCCTTATCGCCTGTCAACTAATTATCTCTCTGTGTCCTATTGAAACGATGGGATAGCTGCATAAATTGCGTAGTTTTGATCAGTATGCTGCAAGGCGTTATTGGTTAAAATTTAATCATCATGTATTATGGGTTTTTCTGATGTCAAAAGAGAAATTAGGAAACTTAAATGCTCACGTAAAGAAAATGGATGAAATTTATTTTCGTGGTGATTCCCGAGATCCAAAAGAAATATTTGAATTTGGTTTTCAGCGAAAAGGTGGCACCTATGATTATTACCAGCAACATAAAAAAACAATAGAGCCTTCTATGCGTCCAAGAGATGACATTGAGCCGGCAAGCGCAGTATGTGTTACTGCGAACATGGATTGTGCTCCTATTTTTCCAATAGAGTTCGATAAACCCAACTCAGAAACTTGGATTTATATTGTTCAAGGAAGCAACATGTTTGAAACTCATGCCCATCAAGAGAGTTATCTAAAATTTGCTCAAGAATTAGCGGTCAGAGACATTCCCTCTGGCGATGTAATTTGCGCAATAAAATGCCAAAGATTCATGAATGTACATCCCAATATGCAGAAATTTAGCTATGCTGCGGGTATGCATTATCAATTAACGGGCGATATTATCTGGAATCCAAAATTACAAAACGAGGTTGAAACAGATGCCAAAAAGGAACGCAAACAAAAAATTATTAATTATGTAGAGGAAAGAAAAAATAAATATATAGAGTGCCCTATTCCTCGCAAAGAGGCCGACTGGCAACACCCAAGAACAATGAATGATGGCAGACCTTTGTCGCAATTAACTGAACACGAACATCAAGATTACGTCGCCTTAGTTGAGTTTTATCAACACATGTCTCAAGGAAAGCAGGAAGAAGCTTTCACTGTCCTCAATAATTGTTCTAATATAAACCAGCCAATTCCTGGAACCAAAGTTAAACCACTCGAATATGCATTGTCTACCATGGAACAACTCGAGCGATTAGATCAATATTTTAGTGAAGTTACGAAAAAACGTGATGGCATGTTCGGATTAGCATTCAGTACTGAGCAAAAAGATCATATTAAAACTTTAAAAAATTGCTATATGGAAATTGTAAAAAATAATCCCAAAGCGGTTCAGGAAAAAGTTAAGCAAGATATTAATAACCCTGATAGCTTGATAAATTGCCACAGAGAGGTACTTGGGTTTGGTTCCACCCAAACCACTAAAGACTTAAAAAGCGCACTAAAGAAAATAAAAGAGTCAGAAGAGAATTCCATGGACTGCTGCCCTCCCTCATCTGCATCACGACCATGATTTCTTAAATAAGTAAAATTAAGCTGTGCAAGCAATTATTTCTTGATTCATCTCACCTATTAAATCATTGGTTTTACCAGATAAACTGAAGAAAAATGTCCCCGTTAGGCCCTGTTTAATAAGTCCAGGAATGCCTAAAGGAATTATCATAAGCATATTTAGAAGAATAAGTCCGAATTTCTGTAAGCCATTATATTTATCCAAGGTACTGTTTAAATAAACTTCTTTAATATACCCTGCAATGGCAGCTGCCTGATCAATCTTGTCATCAGTAATCACCTCATATAAAAATCCAAGGGTATTGTTTAAAATACCAACTCGTCTATCTTGTACACCATATTTCTCCCCCAATCTTTCTATCTCGGTTTCGATGAGAGGAATCATTTGCTCTAAAACCAGCATGGTTACGTTAGATTTTAAAATGTTCTCTTTAATGAGCAAGGGAATAATTAATTTCGTGAGGTAGTCTTTAAAATTCTCCTTAATTTGCCAAGCATTCGTTTCTTCATCAAAATCGTAGATATCGCGTAAATTTAAAAGATTATTACTGATAAAGGGTTTTAAAATAGATTGAATACTTACATTTTCGTCTGGCTTTAATATTACACCTTGGTAAGGGTTTAACAGCGCATTAAAATTAACAACCAGATTATCCAGCATGGCCTTGGGTGTATAACGCTGTTTAAAAAAATGCGTTAACTCTTCTTTAGTAGCCTCATTGAGTGAAGCAGGCTTAAATCGTTCATCATCATAGCCCTTAATTTCACTATGAGCAGGAATTTGCCAACCCATTTCCTTTGCATGCTCCGCACAAAAATAGTGCACATGAATACTGTGTCCTTCAGTAATTTTATGTTTTGCAATCCAATTTTCAGCGAACTCGTTAATGATGTTTTTTCTTAACTCAGCTAACCACGAGGCAATCGAAGGCTTTTGAGTAAGCTCGTAGAGGATTTCGCATAATTGCGTATGCGCACCTGTTGCGCATACGATGATTCTTTCGCCTAAATTTAAAATAAATTGCGATTTTTTTTGGGCTTCCCAATCTTTAATGAGAAAAAAAATGGTTTCAAGATTCTTTTTGTAGGCTAAAAAATAGGCTTCCTGAACCGTAGGGTTGGAGTGCACATAACTGGTATCTGCTAATTTTAATTTTAACTCTTCAACTGCCTGTATAACCTCCTCCCCACTGAAACGATGATTTAAATGTGCAGGAACTTCAAACACCATTTTTGTCAGTTCGTCAATAAGTTTAGTAAGTTGTGTCGAGTAAATAGCTTTTTTTTCAGCGACATTGGAATAACAAGGAACATCCTTATAAAATTGCTTCATCACTTCAGTAAATTGACCTTCATCCACTTCTACAAATTCACTGGGCAAATAGGCATTGAAATTTAATTCATAAAGGTTTCTTGTCATCTGGATTATGATTCAAAAAAGATTGAGTTGCGCAATAATAACACATTCAAAATTTAAAGGAAAAGAAATTCTCCTTAATAAAACATTAAGGTTTAACTGTCATCATATAAACTTTAGCAGTAATGATTCCAATTTAAGCATAACGGTAGAATTATGACGTCCTCGAAGTCTAGATCTGAATCCTCCCCTCTAATACAAAAAGGGGAAAAACTTAGTCGTGATAAGCTCGATCCTACCTCCCATACCCATATAATTATAGAAAACTCTGAGGGTAAAAAGAGCTCTTATGAGATGATGCAAACCTTAGGTCGTGGTGCTTTCGGAAAAGTCTCTAAAGCAATAAACCCACTAACCGGCACTATAAAAGCTATCAAAAAAGTTAAACTCGAATTTAAAAGCAGCGATGAATTCATTCAAGAGATAGAAGCTTTAGAAAAAGAAGCGAAAGTGGGAGCTCATGCAGGCTTTACCCAAGCTCTATTATTCTTCCCAAAAGCCAAGGAGAAACAATTAGCAGAAGCTTATATGGTTAGTGAATTTTGTCCAGGTATGGATTTACATAAATTCATTCGAGATAGCAAATACACCCCTGAAGAATTTCTCATCATCATGCGCGGCATGTTTGGCGAGATGCATCGTCTACATAAATTAGGTATTATCCATGCCGACTTCAAACCAGCCAATTTTATAGTGAATGAAGACTTGACTGTTAAAATTGTTGATTTTGGATTTGCAACTTTTCAAGACGATGAAAACAAAGATCCTCGCGGAACACCACGTTATTCACCCGCGGAGTTATTTACCGGAGCCGACATTACACAAAAAGGTGACATTTATTCAGCAGGAGTCACTGCCGTAGAGGGCTTAGGTCAAGTGCATGAAGAAACTTTTACAGTAAACGGTAAAGAAATAAAAAGACTAGTACCCAATGAAAACCTGAAAAAAGATCTAGCCAAAGCCTGTCCAAAATTGTCTTCCAAGCAAGTAACAATCTTAGCAGACCTTCTACAAAAAATGACTAAGCAAACAGCTAGTAAAAGATTAAGCCCAGCAGAGTTTGATGACGTATTAGCAACATATGATGAAAAGATTTTACAAATCCCTCCCATACCTCAAGTTGTTAAAAATGTATCTACATTGCTTGATGGTGTAATTTCTATGCTGGAGCATAGGATTCTAAAAGCTTCTCCAATAGAAAAACAAGCAATAAAGGACACATTAGGAGAACTAGTTTTTACACCAGAGCAACTAAAGCATCCTAAAACTCTTTATGCACTGCGTGAAAAAATAGCGAGTGCGACTGCAAAAAACCGCCACGACTTCACGTTTGCACGACAAATTATGGGAGAGTTTCGCCATATAGCCAATCAGAGACTGAGCGGGAATAAATTTACAACTGAGAACACTTCAAAATTGGATTCATTGAAGAAATTGGCTAATCAATTTCTGCCAGTTAATCCTTGGGCTAGACTCAACGTTGCTGACTCAGCTGCTGCAGCCAGAGAAGAAGTAGAAAAACAATATCAACATAATTTTCGCTCTTAAAATAGAGCAATTAAATGTAACTCAGCTACAACCTTTTGCTTGTAGCTGAGTTACATATTACATCTTCACCAGGCTACTAAGAAATTTTCTGAATATGGCCGGAGAACAATGCGACTTACCGCTGAAGGGTTTCGGAAATCCTGCTCTATAAAGCGACACTGAAATCCCCACACTACAACACGGTGGTTGGAGCTTCCGATTGCCTATTTAAAATAAGTAGTCATTTTTAACGTTTAAAATGCTCATCTAATTTACGACGAATCGCCTCGAATTCAGGTATCGTTTTTGAATCAGAAACTTTTTCTCCAGAAATATGTTTTAAATTCTCTTTTTTAACTTGAAATTAGCAGGGATTGGTTGGTAGGACAGAAAAATAGAAAAGAGCACTAGACAAGGTTAATTGTCTAGTGTGTCATGATTAGCGTTTTTCTTGGCCCTGACCACCTTGCTGCTCTTTGCCTTGGCCTTGGCCAGGTTGATGGCCTTGTTTTTGTCCACCTTGACCAGGAGCTTGTTTACGTTCATCTTGATTTTGCCCCATTTTTTGGCCGCCTTGTTGATCTTGCTGATTTTGATTCCATTTGTTGTCGTTCATAATATTCTCCTTTGGTTGTAAGTCTAAGTATAGACCACTAAATTGTTGGTCCCTTATGTATCTAAAATTATAAGTAGATGATTTTTAAAATAATTAATTTTGATGCATTCGGCATTAATTACCATTGAAAATGAGGTCCACTAAGGCGTGGAGACGTATTAGATGGGGCTGAAACAATCAATTTTGAACTTTTCGTTATCTTTACGATAGGAAAGCATTTGCTGCATTGTTGAGTAGTCTAGGTCTTGTTATTCTAGAGTTGTGATTATAAATCTTGCACGGCTAACACAACCAATTAGGAAGTCAAAAGAAAGCACGGTGCGTATGCTTAAGAGACCTCTTAAGAACCTAATATGTTTTTAGTGACATCCACGTAACAAGCGAACCGCTGCAAGAGCTAACCCAATTTTCTTCTACCAAAACCCTGGAATTGTTCCTTGGAGCGAGGGTTTTAAATCAAGTACATTCCTCTGTTGTGCATTTGCTCCCTTGATTAATTTGCTTTAACCAATCAATCTCTCCAATCGATTTCACGGTCTTTTTGATCGTCAGCAACGAGAACTTGTAATTCTTCGGAACGAGAACCTTGTAAGTCTGGGTTATCGACACAGCCAAGAGTTGCTGCACTACCAAGTTTATTAGAAAAACACTCGCTAAACCGATTAAAACTCTCATTAAATTTCCTTAATACCAGGGAAGCGAAATTTTTCAAATTCCTCAACATTTATAGTTTTTAATCGATTACTTACTTCAGCGTGTGATAATTTTTCACAACCATCCAGCATATACCGACTAATCTTCCCACGTGAGCGAAAGGGTTTATCAGTCAGCACCATTTGAAATAGGCAATGGTCTTTATGCACTGCCAGGATAATTTCAGCATAACCCACTTTCACATCAGAGTTATCTTTGGGATAAAGCGGACTATCTAGTTTCCAGACAAAATGCTGAATTTTGTAATGTTGGTAGCGCTTTTTACCCTTCGTTAAGTCGTTAAAAAAATTGGTTATTCCGCGAGTTCCATAATAACGGCAGCCTTGGTCACCATAGTGTTTAAAAAATGTTTCAGAGATACGTTCAAGTGGACTTTTTTCTGTTACAAAATAATAAGGCCAGAAGACGACTTTAAATGCTAAATAGCGCATTAACTCAGGTCTTTCTTTGAACATATCAACCGATAGGGTCTGCTTCATGTTTCGAAAGCCAATGAGTGTCACATAGGTACGATAAAGGTGCACCAGAAATCCGATGAGATAAAACGATATTAAAATTTCCATTTACATTCTAATTTGGTGAAAAGGCACCCTACTATACAGCAAGTCTAGCCAATGTTTTACTAGTCTTAATGCCAATCCAAAGCTTAACAATTAAACAACCTTACTTACCGTTCAATCAAATGTTCTTGAGCATTCACTTGTTTTTTCGCTGAGTTTCTCAATACGTAGTCGATAAATCTTTCCTTAATCCTTAATTACTAGAATAACTACATCATCCATCACAAAGAGCGATAAGTTTATGCAATCTCAACAGGATAAGGTTAATCTACACGAACCCCCTGCTAAATAATTACCAAAACACTCTTTTTTCTCAAGTACCCATGGAACTCATGCAAATAATCAAGGAGTACAGCCTATTGCCAGGGCGTTACATCATGCAGTATGCACAGCAAGAGGATGTTACAGCCCTTTAGATTTGTTACAGGTACTCTTGAGGAAATAACCCTGTACTTTTAAAATTATTTGGAGGCTGTCTGGTATGTTTTTTCATTAATGATATCATCGATCTAACTAATGGATAGGCGATTTGATCATGTCTTTCAAATACTTAAATGAAATAATGGACTATGGCCTTTATCTTAGAGGTGTCATAATTACCATATACGCGATTATACTTTTTCGAACAAATTCTGCCAGGCTTTACGGAAGCCATTCGCCTCTGGACTTCATAATTTATATTATTTTGGGTGCTATTTTAGGTGAAGCGATTGTTAATAATATCCCTTTAATATCATCCATGATAGTTTGTACATTAATCATCGCCATTCATAGATTCCTCGCATATTTATCATTTAAAAGCCAAACAGTAGGCAAATACATTAAAGGAGAGAAACTTTGTATTATAAAAAATGGGAAGTACATTCAAAAAAATCTTCGTTGCTGTCAAATCACCACGAATGATGTTTTACAAGCATTAAGAGTGCAACATGGTGTAGAGGATCTAGACTTAATTAAGAAAGCAATTCTGGAACGAGGTGGACAAATATCATTTATATTAAAAAAATAGTCTGGTAATCCTAATCATACTTAATAAATTATTAGAAATATGCACATGGAAATAAAAGCAAACCTAACCTGATTGATGTTTACGGCAACCGGATTTATGACTCGCCCTTAATTGGGGAAAATGCAATTTACTCATTGCTTCAGCCAATCTTGGTGAATAATTAAAAATTATTTTAGAAATATGTCTTTGGCAGATTTAACCTGCCAAAGACTATTTGGGTTATTGTTTAAATGCTTCTTTTAAAGCATAACTGGCAACACCGTAAGCCAACAATGCCGCCTCATAATGAGAAGGTAAGGCACAAAAATCATGGAGAATACCACCACACTCCATAAATTCTGCATGATTGCCTGCATCAACCAATTGTTGATAATATTTTTTAGCATCGTCATGAATTGGATCACATTCTGCTGCAACAATTAATGCCGGTGGCAGATTTGAAAAGTCCTTTTGGAACTGAGGATTAGCAACAGGATCTTTCTCATCTTCTGGTTTTGACAAATACTGTTTTCTCATCCAATTTAGAGTGGTAGTTTCAAGAAAATAGCCACTTGCAAAGGTTTTGTCTGAGGGCATTTTGTTATTTAAATCGACCCAGGGATAGAAAAGTAACTGAAAGGATATATCCAGATCTCTATTTTTCTTGGCAAGATGGCAAATACTTGCGGCGATATTACCACCTGCACTATCCCCGCCCACGGCTAATTTGCCATTACAATCAAATTCACGAGCATGTCTTTGAATATAGCGGGCAACGTTATAACAATCCATATGCGCAGTGGGGAATTTATGTTCTGGAGCACGGCGAAAATCGACAGCGACCACCAGACATTGAGCACCTTCGCACAATGATCTGCAGGCATAGTCGAGAAACTCCAGTTCACCAAAAACAAACCCACCGCCATGACAATAAATTAATGCAGGTAAATCTTTAGCATCACGCGTAGGCTTATATAAACGCACCTTAATATTAGTACCTTCTATATTGAGTGTGCGATCTTCAACGTACACGTTGATTGGCTTTAATCTTCCAGCAATAGGAGCCGTTAGCTTATTGAACGCGGCCCTCCCTTCTTCAGGAGACAATTCGAGAAGATTACTCCCATTTAAAGCAGTTTTGGCTCGTTCGCTTAAGCAATGAATAAATTCTTTTGAATCAGGGTGAAGCATATGAGCTGCTGTATTCATGATAATTCCTTTCCTTAGAATATTTTTAAAATAATGACTAGAAAGCAAATATACCCAAAATAAAAATAGCAGAAAAAAAGCAAGACGCAATTCGCTCTTTTTTTGTTCATTAAAATCAAGGAAATAACTTAACTCATTTGAATCAGGAAATTCTTCAACTAGCTATGCCGTTTCAGGACAACAGACTAAATCACAAGAATTTTTAGTTGGTAGATTTTGTATTACGATTAAATCGCATTAAGGTATAATTTGCGCGCTCAACAGCTTCATTAATAGCTTGTTTAGGTGTCAGCATGCCAGCAAATATTGCTTCCAAGGCTTCATCATTAATAGCTCTTATCAAATTTTGCGGCCCTGTATGGTGTCGTCCTAAAGTCTGTCTGGTTAAATCTGATTTCGCCAGTTGGAGAATTGGATGTTTACTTTCTATAGCTAGTGTTCCGTACACGCCTGTCAGCCCCAAAGGCAAATAACCCGTATGCTGATGCCATTTTAATTGCGTATCAGGTTGTGCAAGATAAGCGAAAAACTTGGCAATCCCTCGATATACAGCCTCACTCTGCCCTGCCACAGCCCAAAGAGCAGCTCCTCCAGCAACATTATTATGACGGATTACACTCGCGGTTGAATCTAAAGGTAGTAGTGCCACACCTAATTTAAACTTAACTAATTCTGATAAGCTATTATAACTTCCTGACGATTGACTAAATAAAGGACAATGACCACTGGTAAACAGAACGGTCGCATCACTCGCCCGCCCTCCATATTCAAAATAATGCTTATCCTGCCAACTTTTTAAACGAGAAAGATGCCTGATAATTGCTTGATTGTTATAAGTAGCCGCTGCAAGCTTGGCATCAATCATGGGCAAACCATGAATGGCTGAGAATGCTTCAATTTGTATCCATGCTGGATAAGCAGTAGTGTAAACACAAGAAAAGCCAGCTTGTTGTAATTTATAAGCCAAACCCTCCATTTCCTGCCAGGTTTGCGGAAATGAATGCTCACTATAACCTACTTTTGCCAAAGCATCTGCATTGTAATAGATTACAGGAATAGACGTGTTAAAGGGCATCGCCAACAAACGCTCATTGTCACTGTAGAAGGATCTTACAGCCGGAAGAAAACTCTTTTTGGGAAGCACTAACCCCTGTTCTTCCATTACCTCATCAACTGGTTTAATAATGCCTTTGGGATAGAGCATGGTCGTCGTACCAACTTCAAAAATTTGTACGATTGCAGGCGGTTGTTTAGCACGAAAAGCAGCAGCAAAGCTGGTCATTGCTTCGCTGTATTCTCCTTTATAAGCAAGTTTAATAAAGTATTCATCTTGACTATGATTAAAGTCAGCAACTAACTGCCTTATCTCACTTCCTAAATGACCAGCAAGAGAATACCACATTGTAATCTCAACTGATTTGGCTTCTAGTCTAGGTATAAATAAAAGAAAAATAAGGCTTAATAACAACTTCATGATAATAGATCAGGATAATCACTGAATACAGCGTCCACACCCCATTCAAAAAGTTTCTTTGCTTGTCGTTTACGATTTACAGTATAAACCAACAGGGCATAACCTTGTTCCTTTACTTCACGCACTCGTGCAGCCGTAAGTGCACGTTTATTGTAATGGACAGAATAACACTGTAGTTCTTTGGCTTTTTGCAACCAGTCCTTATCCCACTGATCAAGTAATAATCCTAAAGGCATCTCCGGGGCAAGACTGCGGCATAAAGTTAATGCCGCCAAATCAAAACTTGACACTAAAGGCAGCGGCTTATTTGGTGGCCAATAGCGATTAATATGCGAAAGTACAGCGACCGTGGTTTGTTCCGTTGTTCCCGGATAAGGTTTAATTTCAATATTCGCTTGGGCATTGGAAAATGTTAACCACTCCAAGGCTTCACGGAAGTGAGGTATTTTTTCGCCACGATAACGCCGTGAAAACCAACGCCCTGCATCTAGCGACTTTAAATAGTCAGCAGTCACTAACCCTATTTCACCTTGACCATTCGTTGTGCGCTTTAACGTTTCATCATGGAAAACAAAAGGTTCACCATCAGCACTAACCATTACATCAAACTCGAGGTAACGACACCCTAAAGCCAGCGCTTTATCAAACGCTGCCAAAGTATTTTCTGGTGCGTAAGCGGAGGCTCCCCGGTGACCTATTATTTTATCAATGGCTTGCAGCTGTTGCATTAGGACTACTCTCTTCTCGGTTTGAAGCCAATTCAACCATGGCCGTCATCGTTAATTCATTACTCACTGTCAAAGCTGGAGCAGGACTTGCAGCAACCTCAGCATTTACCATCATGGTACTTTTTGCTCGATAAAGTTGAGGTTGGATGGGAACTGCATCACCTTCATTAAATATTAATGTGTTTAGGCTATAGTTTTGGCCGGTATAAATTTTATTCAATCTTGCAATTTCGTCGTTAACTTGTTGATACAGTTGTTGACGAAGCTGCAATTTGATTTGCTGTATTTCTTCAAGACTGGGTTTAAACTCAACTCCATTAATTGTGTAAGTGGCGCCAGGTTTACTGACATCTTTGGCATTCTGATAAATATTGGTTAAGCTCGCTTGAGGGACTCTCGCTTGAGCAGCCACGTATAATTTTTCTAAACCAGAATTATCCTGAGAGCGATCAAACTGCGTCAAATGCCACTCACCTGCTGCAATTTTTGCAAGCATGCTCATAATGTCAGCCCGAGCTTTTACCAGATCAGCATTCGTCAATGTCGCATTGATATTAACTGTAAGTAATGCAGTTTGTGTAGCAACCCATTTTTTTGCTGAAATCTGAAATATTACTTTATCAAGTAACATCTTGGGCTGAACAGCCATTGATAACGAACTACACATCGCTAATCCAAGCACTGCAGCTAGTTTTCTCATCCCTTCCTCCAATATTTTTCGAATCAGTTTACACCATGCCATTCATGCTTCCAATTTGTTTAAACAGATTCTAGGAAACTGCTTTTGGTATTTGTGTAAGAAAAAATACATAAAAGATAAAAAAAAAGAGCTTCAAAGGCACAATTTTTACTAATAATAAACAAAAAAGATATAGACTATAAATGAGGGTTGTTATCGCCATTGATTTACTCGTTGAATGGGTCTATAACATGTGCACGAGAATTTCTTGGGAGCTTTACCGATGATGTCTATTGATATAATAAAAAAAAATGAACCCAGCACCGTAATTCAAGATGATTTTCTTGATTATGCTCTTTCTCACGGCTTTGGTGATTTGCATTTCAAGGTTGATAGTGCGACCGGTATGAAAGCAATTGTTGCCATTCATAGTACAAAACTTGGACCTGCGTTAGGAGGATGTCGTTTTATTGAATATCCCAATACTGCAAGTGCTATCAATGATGCCATGCGTCTGGCAAGAGGCATGAGTTACAAGGCAGCCTCTGTCAACCTGCCTCTCGGTGGCGGTAAAGCGGTGATTATAAAACCCAATAAACCTTATGATCGTGAGGCTTATCTCCATGCGTTTGGCCGTTTTGTTAACGATTTAGGCGGTCGATATATCACTGCATTAGACAGCGGTACCCAGTTGAGTGATATGGACATTATTGCCCAGCACACTCCTTACGTTGCAAGCCTGTCTAAACATAACGGCGACCCCTCTCCTTATACTGCAAAGGGTGTCTTGCGAGGTATTCAAGCCGCTATTGAATTTAAATTAGGCAAAACCAAACTTGATGGCCTTCATGTTGCCATTCAGGGTTTAGGCCATGTGGGTTATTTATTAGCAATGCACTTACATGCTCTTGGTGCAAAATTAACTGTCGCTGACATTAATCCTAAAGCCGTTGAGCGAGCAGTTAAAGAATTTGATGCAACTGCTGTTTCAACTGATCTCATTCATAAAATACCCTGTGATGTTTTTGCACCCTGTGCTTTAGGTGCAGTCATCAATGACATTACCATTAGTCAATTGCAAACAACCATCGTGGCGGGAGCAGCCAACAATCAATTAGCCCATACTTATCACGGAGAGTTATTGCATGAAAAAGGCATTCTATATGCAGCCGACTACGTGATTAATGCCGGCGGCTTGATATTTGCTGCAAGTAAATATTTCGATACACCCGAAGAGTTGGTTAATAAACAAATAGATGGTATAGGTACATCCATGTTTGAAATTTTTACCCGCTCTCAGAAAGAAAATCGTCCAGCAAGTGAAATTGCTGATACGCTAGCCCAAGAAAAATTGGCTTAAGTAATTAAATCAATAACCTTTGGATTTTATTCCAAGGGTTACAAACAAAACATAGGCGGTATGATGAAACAGCATTTGAATCTGACACCAGCACTATATGACTATATGTTGGATATTTCTTTACGCGAAAACCCTATTCTGCGGGCATTACGCGAAGAAACATCAAAGTTACCTCTTGGAAATATGCAGGTTGCTCCAGAACAAGCGCAATTTATGCAATTTCTAATTCGTGTGATTAATGCAAAAAAAATACTTGAGCTCGGTACATTTACTGGGTATAGCGCTTTGGCAATGGCGTTGGCCTTACCTGAAGAGGGACAAATAATTACCTGCGATATTAATTCAGAGTGGACATCAAAAGCGCACCCTTTTTGGCGAGAGGCTCAACAAGAAAAGAAAATAGAACTACGCCTTGCACCTGCATTAAATTCTTTACAAAATTTATTGAATGAAGGGCATGCACACAGTTTTGATTTCATTTTTATTGATGCTGATAAAACGAATTATTTGAATTATTATGAGTTTGCTTTGCAATTATTAAAACCTCAAGGAATTATCGCCATAGATAATATCTTTTGGGATGGTAACGTAATAAATGAGCAAGACACGAGTGGACAAACTCGAGAAATTCGACGCTTAAATGAAGTATTAAAACAAGATACACGCGTTGATGTAAGTTTATTAGCTATCGCTGATGGACTTTTTCTAATCAGACCTCGCGCTTAATTTGGACTCAGCAATTGGCAACAAATTGCTGCAATAAACATTAAAAGACAATAAGGGAGTTTACACATGCATGAAAACTGTACACACCATCTGGAAGGTAATCCCTGTGGATTGGATGGTTTTGCATTTTTAGAGTTCTCAGGCCCAAACAAATCTCTTTTACACAAGCAATTTAGTGATATGGGCTTTCATCTTGTAGCGACTCATAAAGATCAAGATATTGCTCTTTATCAACAAGGTGCCATTCAGTTTATTGTTAATGCTGCCTCAGATTGTCAAGCTGAACAACACGCGTCTACCCATGGCGCCGGGGCTTGCGCAATGGGTTTTCGAGTCAAGGATGCACAACAAGCCTATAATTATGCCCTTAAACATGGAGCGGTTGCATTTCAAGACTGCCAACATGCTAATCATGGTTTATATGCTATCCAAGCAATAGGTGGTAGCGTAATTTATTTTGTTGATGAAAATCATCAGCCCTTTGCTGGTCATTGGGAACGCAAACCCGCAACATCTAATCTGGAAAAAGGTTGTGGATTAACATTTATTGATCACCTCACTCACAACGTGTATCGTGGTAACATGGATAAATGGGCCCATTTTTATGAGTCTATTTTTAATTTCCATGAAATTAGATTCTTCAATATTAAAGGTCAAATGACTGGTCTCATCAGTAGAGCGCTATCAAGCCCTTGTGGAAAAATTAAAATCCCATTAAATGAATCCAAAGATGATGTGTCGCAAATTGAAGAGTTTTTACATGAGTATCACGGTGAAGGCATCCAACATATCGCACTCAATTCTGAGGATATTTATCATACTGTACATAGTTTAAGAAACCATGGTGTCAAATTTCTGGATGTCCCTGACACTTATTATGAAATGATTGATAAGCGCGTTCCATGGCACAAAGAACCTCTTGCAAAACTACAACAAGAACGCATTCTCATTGATGGTGAACAGGATCCAAGCTCTGGATTACTTCTACAAATTTTTACTGAAAATATATTTGGCCCAGTATTTTTTGAAATTATCCAGCGTCGAGGTAATCAAGGTTTTGGAGAAGGCAATTTCCAGGCATTATTTGAAGCCATTGAACGAGATCAAATTAAGCGTGGCACTTTACAAGAGACCCATTAACTTCCGGAGTATGGAGAGCTTTCATATTTCGTCTGGCAGTAAAGCTGTCCTGTTATTCTGAAAACTTCTTTTTGAAGGATCCTAAGTGGATCCTTCGCTGCGTTATGAAGACAGAGTGGGAAAACTTATAATTAATTCGATTTAAGGGAAGTGTATGAAACTTGCGAGCATGAAATCAGCGACTTGCCGTGATGGTGAACTCTGTGTAGTTAATCAAGAGCTTTCCAGGGCAGTCAAAGTACCTCATATAGCTAACACGTTACAGGATGCCTTAGACCACTGGCATGATGTTGAAGACAAATTGAAAGAAGTTTACCTTGCTCTTAATGAAGGACAAATTAAAGAGAGTTTCTTGTTTAATGCAGAGGAATTCACCTCCCCCTTACCTCGCGCTTTTCAATGGGCAGATGGCAGCGCCTATGTGAATCATGTAGAACTAGTACGCAAAGCACGTGGTGCAGAGATGCCTGCCGATTTTTGGACAGATCCTTTGATGTATCAAGGAGGTTCAGATAATTTTTTAGGCCCCAAAGAACCCATTTTAGTTGCCGATGAGGCTTATGGTGTGGATTTTGAGGCTGAGGTTGCAGTAATTACTGATGATGTGCCAATGAGCGTGGATAGTAAACAAGCAGCACAGCATATAAAACTCATCCTGCTAGTCAATGATGTTTCACTACGTAATTTAATCCCCGCAGAAATTGCGAAAGGGTTTGGCTTTTTTCAGTCAAAACCAGCAAGCAGTTTTTCACCTGTTGCAATTACCCCTGACGAGTTAGGATCACATTGGGATGGACAACGAGTTCATTTACCGTTACTCAGTTATCTTAATAATCAACTTTTCGGTGAGCCTAATGCCGGAATTGACATGACCTTTTCCTTCCCCGAGTTGATTGCCCATGCTGCAAAAACCAGATTTTTAGCAGCAGGAACCATCATTGGTTCAGGCACTGTTTCCAATCTCGATCGCAGCAAAGGCTCTTCTTGTATAGCAGAAAAACGCATGCTTGAAATCCTTGCGGAAGGTAAGCCCAAAACTGCCTATATGACTTATGGAGATACTATTCGCATTGAAATGCTTTCTCCTCAGGGACAATCTTTATTTGGTGCTATCGAACAAACTGTAACTCATTATGAGGGTGCAAAGTGAAACTCTATGATTATTATCGTTCAACCGCATCCTACCGGGTGCGTATAGCTCTTAATGTAAAAAACATTAGTTATGAAAAAATTGCTGTACGTTTGGCTGGCCACGATGGAGAGCAACATCGAACCGAGTATTTAGAACTCAATCCGCAAGGTTTAGTACCAACACTCGATGAAAATGGTCATATCCTCTCTCAATCACTGGCTATTATTGAGTATTTGGATGAAATCAGCCCTAGTCCTCCCTTATTGCCTACTAATCCACTTGGTCGTGCTCAAGTCAGGAGTATGGCATTTACTATTGCTTGTGACATGCATCCCCTCAACAATTTGCGTGTTTTAACCCGTTTAAGAGATCAGTTTAAAGCAACAGAACCTCAGGTTATGGATTGGTATCATCATTGGCTGAAACTGGGATTTGATGCTTTAGAAAAGAAACTGCAGGCATTGCCGCATAAAAATCAATTCTGTTATGGTAATGAGATTACCATGGCTGATATTTGCCTCATTCCACAAGTGTTCAATGCGAATCGCTTTGGCTTTTCTATGACAGATTATCCAATTATCAATGAAATTAATGACTATTGTCTTACTCTCAGCCCCTTTAAAGACGCAGTCCCACAGGAATAAATTAAAACTCCAGAAAGCATCCTCATGCTTTCTGGAATTATCTAATTACTTATTAAAATTTAAAGTCCGGATCAAATGTGTAGAGTCCTGTAGAGACGAGGATAATCCCCAGGACGGCAAAAATTGCAACAATGACGTAATACCCCCATCCTGAATATAATTTTTTGTTGTAATAAGCCATCGTATCTGGAATTGCAAGCCAAAGAATGGCCAATATTAAGATTAACCAACCAACAAGAGTGACAATTAATACATGCGGGATAAGAATCCAGAAATTATGAGTACACACTATGAGTAAACCAACAACCAATGCAAAGGAAGAAGCAATGACGATGGTTCCATAGTCAGCCGATAAATTCATAAGAAATCGACGATAGAAATTAACGCGTGCCAGCATAATAATGGCGATTATTAACAAATAAAAACCTAAAATTTGCGCAAATAAATAGGAATGAAAAAAAGCTGAAAACATAGTTTGCTCCTTAAAACTTGTCTTCATATATTTATATTATAGTATGTGGCATTCAAAATAATTAAAACCAAGCCTTAGCAACTAATGCCGTGGAGACACCCTCTGGCGTCCGTTGCAAAATACTCCACTCAGGTTTACAACGTTGCATATGTCCTAATAAGACAGTCTGACTATCGCACTGATAGTGTATAGGCATACCATCATAGCTCCCACCTTCATCAACAGCTTGACACTTTTCCCCTGTTGTTAACTCGACAGCCCAAGGATAAGCTTCAGCCATGTTTAATTCGATATTAAGACTATTATCAACTGCTGATGTCAAATTAATTTTTATACTAGCCCCCATCCAGGGAGAGTGCGGACAAATAGCTTCTGTCCGTGAACCATATTGTTTAACAAAGCAAGGGTCATATACTTTACCATCAGCAATGCAGCGCCAGGCATCTTCTCGTTTGATTCGCTGAGATTGTTGCCAACATTGCCCTGAAATTTCCTTTTGCACAATGATAGGAGCCTGCTGCGTTGCTTCCCCAAAGGGACGATAAAGCTTAAGCTCTGTATCACGAGCTATAGTGCTGTAAGATCCAAGCAACATCACAACAAGGGTAACTGCCCGCAACATACAAACTCCTCATTTAATGACTATAATATTAATTCGAACTTGAATACCCTTCGCTTATTCCCATATAAATATTAAACATTGAAAAATAATGTTTGTGTAACGGCACGAAGGTAACCTGTGTCGAACTCACGTTATTTAGTGTATCATCCCATTTTATTTTTGCCTGTTCCTCTCATCTGATTGAGATACGGCAAGCAGACTCTTATTACAGGCTAAAGGGCAATATTCGTTTCTGGAGTACATAATGACAGAGGTCTATACAATAAAACAATGTTTAGATGGCGAAATCAGTGTAGGTACCATTGTTACTGTTAGAGGATGGGTCAAAACAAGAAGAGATTCAAAAGCGGGGCTATCATTCATTAGCCTGCATGACGGCTCATGCTTTGATCCTATTCAAATTGTGGCAACTGACAAAATAGAAAATTATCATCAGGACATTTTAAAATTGACTGCAGGTTGTGCCATTACAGCTACTGGCCAACTAGTTGCCTCTCAAGGGAAAGGACAATCCTTTGAAATTCAAGCAGAGACCATCGAAGTTGCTGGTTGGGTGGAAAATCCTGATACCTACCCTATCCAGGCCAAGCGTCATACACTCGAGTTTTTAAGAGAAGTAGCTCATTTACGGCCACGCACCAATACCATTAGCGCTGTTACGCGTATTCGCCATTGCTTGGCGCAAGCGATCCATCGATTCTTTCATGAACGCGGTTATTTTTGGATCCACACACCGATTATTACCGCCAGTGATTGTGAGGGAGCCGGTGAGATGTTTCGAGTCAGTACGCTCGATCTTTTAAATTTACCTAAAACGTCTCAAGGTGACATTGATTTCTCTAAGGATTTCTTTGGTCGTGAAGCATTTCTAACTGTATCAGGCCAATTAAACGTTGAAGCTTATTGTTTAGCAATGTCTAAAGTTTATACTTTTGGACCTACTTTTAGAGCGGAAAACTCCAATACAAGTAGGCATCTAGCAGAATTTTGGATGATAGAACCTGAAATTGCCTTTGCTACCTTGAGTGATATTTGTGAACTTAGTCAGCAAATGCTACGTTTCCTTTGTCAAACAGTACTTGAAGAACGTGACGATGATATGAACTTCTTCAACCAATTTGTATCGCCTGGCTGCATTGAGCGTCTGGAACATATTGTTAATTCAAATTTTGAAATTATGTCTTACACAGATGCTATCTCTGCTCTTGAAAAAGCAGAGAGAAAGTTTGAATATCCTGTGAGTTGGGGCCTTGACCTACAGTCAGAGCATGAGCGTTATCTCGCTGAAGATCTTTGTAAAAAACCAGTTATTCTTACGGATTACCCCAAAGACATTAAAGGCTTTTATATGCGATTAAATGATGATGGCCGTACGGTGGCTGCTATGGATGTATTAGCACCGGGGATCGGTGAAATCATTGGTGGAAGTCAGCGCGAAGAGCGATTAGAGGTTTTAGACAAACGAATTGATGAATGTAACTTAAATCGGGAATATTATCAGTGGTATAGAGATTTACGTCGCTATGGTACCGTTCCGCATGCCGGTTTTGGCCTGGGTTTCGAACGATTAATAAGTTATGTAACAGGAATTAATAACGTGCGTGATGTAATTCCATTCCCACGCACGCCAGGACATGCAGATTATTAAGTTACATTGTCAAATCGGACGCTTCCCCTTCCTCTGAAGGGGCAGCGCTACTTAACAGAGAATGCCCTGGATTATGCCGGGTTCTAAAAAAAACTAAAGCGGCTTTTCCCTTTCCTTCCTGCAAACTCCGCTGTATAGCTTCTTTCTCTTGATCTTGAACCTTCCTAATCCATTTATTGATTACTGGTTTTGCATCCATACTTCCCTCACCTAATCAAAATTTATTTGTCTAATTTAAACGGTAACTGTTTTACAAAACATAATTACAGAAGAAACAGGCTACTATTTTTTTAATCTAAAAGAAATAAAGCTTTCATTTTTTATATTGAGATAGTTTTTGCTGTTATCCGTCAATTTTGAACAAATTGCAGTGGGATTTTCTTAAAGCACAGATCTCTATGCATACGCTTTGTACAGAACAATTTACGGAGAGAGAACCTTGCCTTGTTTTGTGATTAAGTTAACAAATTAGATAGCATTTGTATTTACCACTATTTTAAAGATTGTGCCAATGCGAGGAGATCCCTCGCTACGCTCGGGATGACGTAATATAGGCTGCAATGAAACCACCGAGACCCTCCCAGTATCACCGAGACCCTTCACATCACTAAGAGCCTTCAGTATGAGAATTCCCTTGTCATCCCGAGCGTCGGGAGGGATCTCTGGCAGACAATACATATTGCCAAAAAATTGAAAAATTATGCCATTCACACAAGTTGTTGAACAGTTTTTGCTCGCCAGGAGCCATCTTGAGCATATTTTATGGACCGCGCAGGATCACCTTACAAACACATCGATCAACTAATAACCAGTTAATGTATTTTATGTATACTTAGAGTAAATGTAACACCGGAGAAAATCGTGGAAAAAGAATTAGTAAATTTTCGACGAGCCTTTTTAGCTTATTTGAATAACCCTTCTTCAGGTAATCAAAATAATTTGATTACAGCCGGCTCTGCCTTCTATCGATTTGCTGAAGCCGAACTCCAAGAAAAAGTTAAAAAAGATCCTCTTGCAGACGCTGGCGGCGATGCGATGGGAGATACGCTTACAAAATTAATGAATGAAACATTTAAAAACATGGCTATCTCTGAAGCAAAACTCAATCTTTTAGATGAATTACTGGATAAAATGAACCAGAGTGATAATAAGAGCGACGCAACGGATGCTGTTGTCATCGCTGCTGCTATAGGAATGTTTAGGGAAAATAGTGCTCTTGTCGTTTCTGAGGATCAGTGTCACGTTTTGAGTAGCATTTATGCCATTGAACTGGATGGTTATCGTATAAGCAATAAAGATCTTGTTGCAGGCGAAGCAGCCATTAAGCTTAGCGAGAAATTATTAGAGATTACCCAGAGAGTATTTAAGGCAGGTAGTATCAGCAAGGAGCACCAAGAAGAATATACAAAGGCTTATGATGAAGCATCAAACAAAGGAATTGACAAACATCGCGGCATCAAGGAAAAATTTTATAACTTTTTAACTGCCTTAAGCTGCCTGTTACTGGCTCCCATCATTTACCATCTAGAAAAATCCAAAACAACGGGTACTTTTTGGTCCTCGGTTAAAACTCAAACTCAAGAGGATATCGAGAAAGCGAAAGGCGCAATTGAAGAATACGACAAAAAATTTAATAAATCTTAAAAATGGATTCTGATCTAGTTAGATCAGAATCCTCTAATTTTAATGCCAAAATTGACGACGGAAATCTTTAACGGCTTTTTCTGCTTGTTCTCTTGAATAGCCGTAGTGTTTTTGTAGCTTACCAAATATTTCCTCTTGGTTACCTTGTAATTCTCTTAAATCATCGTCAGTCAACCAGCCCCAAAATTTTTTCATTTTGCCTTTGGTTTCTTCCCATTTACCTTCAAAAATATCCCTATTCATGATATCTCCTTATTTTTGAAAAACTATAGGAATCGACCACAACATCATCATAATGGTCGGACTTTAAGAATAGTAGAGGATCTATAAATATGCAAAAATCACAAACTTCACCTTAATAAACATGCTAATATCAAGCGCCGTGAAATGTTAATTTGATAGCAAGCCATCTTGAATAGTTAAAATTTTATCCATTTTGCTGGCTAATTGGATATCATGCGTAACAATCACTAATGCGGTTTGTAAACTCTCATTTAAACTCAACATAAGCTCAAACACTTTTAATGCAGTAGCGTGATCTAAATTACCTGTAGGTTCATCGGCTAAAACGCATCGAGGCTGATGCACTAATGCTCGGGCAATGGCTACCCGTTGTCTCTCACCACCAGACAATTGTGAAGGTTTATGATGCAATCGATTAGCGAGTCCCACTTGCGTTAGAATATTTTCTGCCAGGGTTTGCGCTTCTGCAATTGATTTGTCTCCTAGCAGAAGAGGCATGGATACATTTTCTAAAGCAGTAAATTCAGGCAATAAATGATGAAATTGATAAACAAAACCTAATTGCCGATTACGTAATTGGCAGCGTTTTTTTTCCGAGAGATGTTGCCAATTGGTGTTGTCTATTAATACCTCACCCACAGTCGGTTTATCTAAACCACCTAATAAATGCAATAGTGTACTCTTGCCTGAGCCCGAAGGTCCCACAATAGCAATACGCTCACCAGGTTGAATGTCTAAATTAATGCCTTTTAGCACCTTCACCGAATTAGTGCCATCATGATAGGACTTATTAAGATTTTGACAATTTAAAATTGCATTATTCATAGTGTAAAGCCTCCGCAATGACGGTTTTTGACGCACGCCATGCTGGGTATATCGTTGCAAGAAAACTCATTAATAAAGCCACGGCACAAACTTGCCATAAATCACTGCATAAAATTTTTGAAGGCAAATAATCCACAAAATAAATATTGGATGACAGAATTTGCACGTTAAAAAGAGACTGCAACTTATTGACAATGGCTGTCGCGTTTGAGGCTAACAACAAGCCACCAATAAGACCAAATAACGTCCCGATAATACCAACCATCATTCCCTGAACTATAAATATCCAGAGAATTTTTGCGGGTGTTGCCCCTATTGTCCTTAAAATGGCGATCTCTGCCTGCTTATCGTTGACAACCATCACTAATGAAGAAACCAGATTAAAAGCAGCAACTGCAATAATTAATAATAAAATAAGGAACATCATTGTTTTTTCCATTTTTACAGCTTGGAAAAAAGCACCAAATTGTTGGGTCCAATTTCCAACATCATATTCCTCACCCAATTTGGCTGCTAACCGCTCCGACATAGCTGGTGCTGCATAAATATTTGCTATTTTCATCTTAAGACCAGTCACATCACTTCCTAACTGCATTAATTTTTGAGCATCTCCAAGATTAATAAACGCGAGCTTCGTATCAAAATTAAAACCAGTACCAGCCGAAAAAACCCCCACTACCGTGAATCGTTTAAATCGAGGAATCATGCCAGCAGGTGTAACCGTTGCCTGAGGAATCATGATAGTTACTTTATCTCCGATAAATACTCCCAAACTATCTGCAAGATTCCGCCCCAGGATGATGCCGAAATCCTTAAGATCAGCTAAATCACCAGCCAACATTTTTTCTTTCAGATGCGTCACTGTTTGTTCTTGTATTGGATCGACACCAGTTAAGACGATAGGCAGTACCTGCCCTTCACGTGTTAATAAACCTTGTCCGCCTACAAAAGGTGCAATCGCTTTTATCCCTGGTGTGGTTTTAAGCTCTTGTTCAAGTTTTTTCCAATCACTGATTTTGCCATTTTTTCCGCTAACTGTAATTTCTGGTGCCATACCAAAAAAACGTTTATGAATTTCCTCGTCAAAACCATTCATTACTGAGAGCACAGTAATTAATACCATAACGCCAAGACCAATTCCCAGCATGGAGCTTAATGAGATAAAAGAGACAAAATGATTTCGCTTTTTGGCTCGCGTGTAGCGTAATCCAATAAATAACGCCAGTGGCTTAAACATAGGTGGTCTAATTTTGTTAAAATCTTATTGTAGTGAAATTTCTCCTGCCAAGATATAGCTATTATTAATCTTTAATATTACTCCCCCAGCAATCATCAGATAATACACAGAGTTATCCACCTATTTTGTAGATAGTTAACCCTGACCTCAGTAGTTATACAGTCCAATAAGATAGGCCATATTACATGACAAAATTGTTTTGTTATTAAAAAGCAGGTACTGTTAGAATTTCTTTATTAAAGATAGGCTTAAGGGGATTTAGGTTGGACCATACTGCAAAATTTGAAAAATTTAACAGCCTTTCTCCCATTATTATCAGCAGTGGAACACTGGAAGGATTAAAGTGGTTAGCAATGATCTCCATGACCGTCGATCATTTTAATCGCTTTTTTTTTAATACCAGTGTGTACTCGCTCTTCTGCTTCGGTAGATTAGCAATGCCCTTATTTGCATTTATTTTTGCTTACAACCTCGCTCGCAAAGAAACTTTAGCTCGCGGCATTTACCAGCGAGTATTCAAGCGACTCTTTCTTTTTGGCGTATTAGCAACACCTGCTTACATGGCCATGCGACAACTGCAACATTTATGGCCACTCAACATTATGTTCATGCTTTTTATAGCAGCTGTAATATTTTTTTTATATGAAAAAGGGGGGAAGCTCAACCTCCCCGCTGCCCTATTCGTGTTTCTTATTGGTGGCGCCTTTGTTGAATACAACTGGTCAGGAATAATATTTTGTATAAGTTGCTGGTTTTATTGTAGAAATCCTTCTATCTTAGCCTTGATAGCCTGTCTTTTTTCTTATTTTTTAATCGATAATCTAAATGGTAATCATTGGGCTCTGGTTAGTTTACCTCTTATAGTACTTGCCACCCAAATCGAATTAAAAGTACCACGCATTCCTTATTTTTTTTATATTTATTACCCCGCCCATTTAACGCTATTTTGGCTCCTTAGCAAAATAGACTTTGTTCCAAATTTACTGTAGAGACATAAAAAGCCCCCAATTACTTAATAATTTTCGGCGGCAGTAGATGGTTTTAGTTATACTATCTCTTATAGGGATAAAGGATTTATTTAGGATGAAAAAATTACCTTTCAAAAAATCACAACTTGGTTCTATTGGTGTAGAGCTTGAGTTGCAACTTGTAGACCCCAAATCTTTTTATTTGATTTCTCGATCAAAGGAGCTTATTCGCAGTATCAGGTCAAGTGTCTATCAAGAAATTATTAAACCTGAAATTACTCAGAGTATGATTGAAATTAATTCCTCTATTCACCATTCAGTTAAGAATCTATTAGAAGAGCTTTCGTATCTAAAAGCATTTTTGCTTAATCAAGCAACTCAATTAAATGTAGCAATTTGTGGAGGAGGTACTCATCCTTACTTAAAATGGACAAATCAAAAAATATTTCCCACCCCGCGCTATAAAAAAATTTCCAGTAAATTCCGTTACTTATCGAAGCGATCAACTGTTTTTGGCCAGCATATTCATTTTGGTTGTACCAATGCTGAAGACGCACTCTATTTAACTCATGCGTTTGCTAGATACGTACCTCATTTTATTGCTATTTCTGCCTCCTCGCCATTCTATCAAGGGGCAGATACCGGCTATGCGTCTGCACGCTCTAATGTTTTTAACTCTTTTCCCCAAAGTGGGCATATCCCCTATCTTCTCAATTGGAAAGAATTTTCTGAGTATTATTATAAAATGCGTTCCCTTGGCATTATTGTGAGCATGAAAGATTTCTATTGGGATGTTCGTCCAAAACCGGAATATGGCACGGTAGAAATTCGCGTTTGTGATACCCCTTTAACCATTCAAAAAGCTGTTAATTTAGCAGCTTATGCGCAAGCTTTAGGCTTGTATCTACTTGAAGAAAGACCATTTGAAATTACTAAGGATTTATATCATATCTATACTCATAATCGCTTTCAGGCAAGCCGCTACGGTTTAGAGGGTTTTTTTATTAATCCATTTACGTTTAAACAAAGCTCTGTTGCTGAAGATATCCTTACTACAATGCAAAATATAAAAACCTATGCCGTCCGGCTAGGAAATGAAAGCTGCATTGAGAACCTAATGCATGATGTTGAAAATAAAATAAACGATGCTATTTTGTTACGACAACTCTTTAAAGAGTTAGGATTTATTCCCAAAGTTGTAGGTGAGCAATGCAAAATTTGGTCACAACCTGTTTTTTAACTCAATTGACATATCTAACAATTTGAACAAACATTTCTTTTTTTTCTCTTTTTTTCCACTAATTTTAAAATTCTGTCTATAGTTATGAATAAGAGGGCATACGCTTGATCTAATCTATGCCACATAAAGGCTAAAGTGTTGAAGCACTAAACTTCTTATAAATGGACTTATGGAGTGATCATGCCAGTACACGAACGACGTCAACATTTCCGTATTGAGGATCAGGTTTATTTTGATTACAAATTAATTGGAACAGAAGAGCTTTGTTCCGATAAGTCGCTCACCGATGACTTATTGGGCCAAAGTGGGCAAAAATATTTAGAGACGAACCAATACTTTCAAAGTCTAGATTATGAGCTGTCCGAACTAACGCAAGCATTAGCGTTACATGAGCCCTCCCTTGCACATTATTTAAATTTATTGAACGCTAAAATTGATCATTTGGCTCGTAATCTTTTGATTGGCGATAAAATTCATTTACGTAAGGTTAATATCAGTCTTGGTGGTATGTCATTTAAAACCAAAGAACGCATCAAAGAAAAAACTCATATGAAAATAGTCATTTATACGAAACCTAAAATGCTGCCTATTATTGTTGATGCGGTAGTAGTTTACAGCCAGTTCCATAATGAAAATCAATATCGAACGGCTGTGCAATTTGAAGAACTAAGTACCGAACAGGAGCAACTACTTTCTCAGCATATCATGATAGCGCAGGCTAGATGCCGAGCTGATTAAATAATTACATTGCTGAGGATATTATATTACCGCATAATCAGCATTTATATTTTTTAAGTTAAGGTATAGTATGACGAGAGTCATTTTTTGTTCTAAATTAAATGAAAATGCTGAAGGCTTGGAATCCCCTCCATTTCCAGGTCCGTTAGGAGAGAAAATTTATAATCACGTTTCAAAACAAGCATGGCGGATGTGGCTGTCACATCAAACAATGCTTATTAATGAATACCGTTTAAGTTTAATTGATCCAAAAGCACGCGAATTCCTCAATGAGGAAATGAATAAATACTTTTTTGGTGAGGGCTCGGATAAACCTGCTGGCTTTACTCCTAAAGAATAGAGGACACACATTATGTTTCACGAAATGCTCGCTATTGGTGAAGAAGTGAAGGATGCCCTTAATAGGCATCTGCCAATTGTAGCCTTGGAGTCAACCATAATTTCTCACGGAATGCCTTATCCTGAAAATTTGGTCACAGCAAAAATGGTCGAGCAGCTCATTCGTGATAAAGGGGCAGTCCCTGCGACTATTGCCCTTCATCAAGGTAAAATTCATATAGGCATCAATCAAAAAGTTATGGAACATTTGGCGAAGGGAGAGAATATTATGAAAGCCTCCCGACGCGATCTTGCTTTTGCGCTTAGCGGTAAGCAATCAGCCAGCACAACTGTTGCCGCTACAATGTATTGTGCTTATTTAGCGGGGTTACCTTTATTTGTTACTGGCGGGATTGGGGGCGTTCATCATTGCGTTGAAGAAAGCTTTGATATTTCCGCTGACCTAATAGAATTGTCCTCTACCCCAGTCACCGTCGTATGCTCCGGAGCAAAGTCAATTCTTGATTTACCAAAAACGTTGGAGATGCTGGAAACTCATGGTGTTCCTGTAATAGGTTATCGTACAGATGAATTTCCCGCGTTTTTTAGCCACTCCAGTGGTATTCCACTTCTGCATCGTTTAGATGATACAGTTGAGATTGCTAATTTAATGTCTTGTCAGTACAAGTTGAAATTGAATAATGGTATTGTTATCGCTAATCCCATTCCAAAAGAGGCTGAAATTCCTGACGAACAAATTATGCCCATTATCAAACAGGCACAGGCGGAAGCAAACCGTGTTGAGGGTAAGGCAATTACTCCTTTTTTATTGCAACGCATTGCTGAACTGACAGCCGGACAAAGTTTGCAAGCCAATATTGAATTAATTAAAAATAACGCGCAGTTAGGTGCTGAAATTGCCATTGCTTTCCAGCAGATTCGTCAAAGCTCACCGACTCATATTGGAATCTACTCCGCGTCCTTACGCTGAAAAAATAGGCATTTAAAATTTCTGTTTCTCTCCTCTCTCTCTAAATCATCTTATTTGGAGTTTAAGTTCTTATCTTATTAAGAGATGTTTTTATAAACAACTTATTATACAAAATATTATAATAAATACCCATTTTGAATCATATTGGCTTGTAATTATTCACAAAAATGGTAACTTATAACTTCCTTTCATTTACTTGCAGGTGATAGTTATGCCTTTTTTTCCTATGAGGACACCAGAAGAGATTAAAAGATATTGCAAAGATCAACCTCTTGAGGAACTCATCAAGCTTAACCATCGATATGGAAATTTCTTTGAAAGAATTAGTGAGCAAGAGGATAAGAACAACGAAGCTATTGATACAATCAAGCTCAAAATAGATATCCTTCGAAAGGAACTCGAAAAAAAGGAACAGGAAGGGCAATCCGCCGAGAGTAACCATAGAAAACAATTTGAAGGCTTACCTGGAAATGGAGCCGAACGCTATTTAGCATTGTCTGCCCTTAGAAATTCCTCCATACAGGATAATGACTGCTCAGTTCTGGAAAAGCCGTTAAAAGAACTTATCGATGAGAAAAAGAAGCTCGAAGAATATAATGGATGGATAAAATATGAAATGCACAGTTGTGCGCAAGAATTAAAAATCATTAATAAAGTTATAGAAAATAAGAGACTTGTTCAAAATACAAAACCCATGGCTTATTCTAGCGAATAAAAACCCAGTCATTTTCTCTTTATGGATAGAATTCCTCTATCCATATGCATGATGCCAAAGTAAATAATTAGTTTGAAAAATCCGCTCACCAATAGTTCCGAGAATAGCCTTTCCTTCCCTCATCGATTTAATCTACTTTTTTAGGACCAATAAATTTTGTAAATAGAACAAAATTAAACCGTTAAGATAGGTAGTTATCCAGAGAAGCTATTTAGCATAAATTTTTTTAAAAAAAACAACAAAGGCTACTTGACTCAAAAGCGTTCTCAGAGTTTAATAGCAACCTCTTCGGCCAGATAGCTCAGTCGGTAGAGCAGAGGACTGAAAATCCTCGTGTCGGCAGTTCGATTCTGCCTCTGGCCACCATGTGAATCAATGGGTTACGCTTCCCTTCAAAGTTTTCTAAATTTCAATGTAGACATAATGTAGACAAAACAATAATTCAAATAGTTAAAATCTAAATAGGTTTAAGCGCTCCTGAATTAATTTGGTTATCAATCCATAGCTTTGCCTGTTGAATTATGTATTCTTGAGCCTCATCTTTTGATTTAAAAACTTTTCCATTGCAAGCAATGTATATTGCGCCCTTAGAAAACTCTAAGGGATGGAGTGGAGCAAATTTTATTCTTGAAATCAGATTTTTGAATGAATACCTACGCTTTGAATTTAATTTTTTAAAGCACAAAGAAATTAACTTATTCGTATTTTCAGGTGGGACAAATGGAACAAGTGGGACATCCTGATAAATACAATCTTAAAGCTGTCCCATCTTAAAAAATTGAAAGTGGGACAGGTGGGACAAATTAAAAAGTATTGTCATCCTCCCACATTTTTTCAGTAATAAGGTAACATCTAGGCATCCCTAATCCGCGAATTCTTGGTTTTTGGGAGTTTTTTCCATCCTTACCTGGCTCTAACCATCCTGCCTGACTTAAAACCTTTATCACTAATTTAGAATCAAACCCTTGGCAGATTTCATTTTTAAAAATCTCAGATAGAACTAAGTATTCACGATTATTATTTTCCCCTTGTCGATAAAAACCGGCGCGGTTCCGAATGCGTTCATTATTAGGAAATTGAATATCATCAAAGCGGCTTGCCCCGTATGCTTCAAAAAAAGCTCTAACCTGTGACAGGATTTTTCGATCTTCACGATTACCGTTATCGCCAAAGGAATCTAGCCAGACTTTAAAGCAAATTTGAGCTGATTTACTGGCCTCCCCTACTTTCCAAGCTGTCAAACCGTAATGGGTGGCCAATTCGCCGGCAATGCCTACCAAAGCAAAACGTCTTGCTACACGCAGGATTTGACCTGTCATATCGCTACGAGTGCATTTCGCTACAAAGGTTTGAATACTCTCATTTATTGCTTGAGGAAGTTGGTCTCGATCTTTCACGATAGCGTTAAGCCACTCAAGTCCTACAGCCCCATAGTACTTTGATGAAAAATCATTTAATGCCAACGCTAAGTTTGCCGAGCTCTTGTGCTCGTGTAATCGTTCAAAAATCCCAAGATTTGCACCTGCATCCGCCTCAATTTCAGCCAGGCGAATTTCCTGGCCAGCATTCGCTTTCTGCCCTACTCTAGCCATTAAGGCACTCAATGACTCTTCTCCAGCTGATAAAAAGAATAATCGCCAGCATGTCGAGGCGCGCACCATACCATTTTTTGAAGCTCTGGTTTTACCCTGGCCATTTGCCAATAAATAAGCTGCCTCTCCTGCTTCCTTTGGATCAATTTGGCTTAATTCATCAAGAATTAATAAGCCATCATTGTGTAGAGCAGCTAATCCTTCCAGCCCATTTGTTGTGGTTCGCCACAATCGCTTATAACTAGAATGATTACCCCATACCGATGCGGCGAGCTTAAAGCAGTAGTTTTGCCACAAGAGGAAGCGCCTTTGAAATGGAAACCTCCCGAATCCTCTCCGATTAAAGCGGCTAATGTAGGTGCAAAGGCACATGATATACCGAAGATTAAACGCGAATTTTCCGAAGAAAGGCGCCCAATGGTGCTTTGCCAATCCACAACTTCCCCAGAGACGGAAACTGCAGGCTCCAAAGCATGTGCATTTTGAAATACCACCTGCTCCTCTTGCTCACCAATGGATTCAGATGCTGTAACAAATACCTTATTGTGCCAACCCAAACGATCAACACAGCGCGCACGTTTCTCAATAGGAAAAACTTGTAAATAAGAGGCCAATAAATCTCTGGCGATACGATTTGGTGAAATTGCTAATCCTAACGAGGCCAATTCGCGGCGTACTTCGGATGCATCACCTTGCAATAAAGCAATGGGCATTGCCCATTGGTGCGTCACACCATCGTCATCCTGCCACTCTAAAAGCCTGCCCCACTCACCACTTTTAGAATCTCGGGTTTTAGCTAGGACATATAAGGGAGAACAAACCCACCGCGGAGGTAAAATGATACCATCCTTGTCTTTCCCATGAAAATAAATCCCTTTTGTAGAGATTTCGAAACGACCACTCGCGTACTCGCAGAAAACCAGCTCTTTATCTTGAGCACGTGGAAATGGTGTTACATTATTACTTAATGCATTATGATTGTTCATGAATGGCTCCAACAACGGCTTCAAGAAGGTTTCCTTAAACTAGAACCTTCTTGAATCAATCACTTTAAAGAATTTTTATTAATTGATCACACGACCTTCATCACTGGTTGAGCGATAAGTTTTTTGTTGTTGCAGAAAACTCAGAACATCACATTTGCGATACAACACCTTACGACCGATTTTAATGTAAGGCACACCTGTACCCGCCCAACGATTACGCTCCAACAATTGGGTAGAGCAGTTCAAAACAGCGGCTAAGGTGTGTTGATTAAAAAGTGCCGAATCTGGTGCGGAATCAAATTCGTTTAATAGGATTAAGCGGGATAGATGAATTTTAGACATAGAAACCTCGTCAAGTGATTATTCAATTCAGCTCATGCTGACCGTATGGTTGCATCCTGCATTTGAATATCAATTGACCTTCTTAAGGTTCCATTCGATAAGAAAGTCTTTGATATTTTACATTCAACCCTTCGCGGATTGATGTTCCATCAAAGTTTTTAAAACTCGGAAAGGAGTATTGATCTAAATTAAAATTCAAGTCAAGTAATGATAACTCAATAATAATTCATTGATTTTTAAAGGAATACCATGCACATTAAATCAACATATGTCCCACGTGCCCCACCCTAGATTTAATTCAGTGGGACGCATTTAATTGATTGTGGAAGCGATTGTCCCATTTGTCCCACCTGTCCCACTGATTTTATTTATTAATTAGGAAAAGAAACCGAGAATTATGGAGCTAATTTAAATATTATTAAGACCAGTTAAAACTATCTTGGAAATTTCGGGATAAGAAAATATAAAACTATGCTTTTAAACAAACAACATTGAGTAGTATTAAAGCCTCACTGAAGTGATTTGGTCACTTTGCTCTAATAAATTCTTACATCTTTTAATGACAATTTCTTGATAATTTTTTAAATAGTTTTCTTCTTTATCATTAATCAAAGTAAGGTCAATTCCTTCTTGTAAGGCAGCAGTTAGCTTGCCAATTAAATATTTTAAACGTTTAGCCACTAAAGATCGTGGCAACTGACATGTATCTGAAAAATCAGCTAGCTGATATGCATTAATCATATCCTCTTCAAATTCATCTCCCAATGCCATCGCCAAGTCATGCTCAAATTCTGGATACATTTTTATATTGACTAAATCATAAAATGGAGCCAGCGAAATACCGTTTGGTCCAACAAAGAAACTTATATTTTTACCGTGAGCGTCACAATTAAATATCAAAATGTTAAATAAAACCCAATCGAGTATTTGTTGTTTAGTTTTTGCGGGATTGACACTTTGATTTGCAAAATAAAATAGCTTAGGCAAACTTACACCATCTCTAATATGTGCAACATCTCTACTGTTTCCAAAATTTTGCTCATATTTATATTCAGGGGGTAAATTCAACGCCTGACAACCGTCTATTAAGTGGCGTCTTGCTACTTTATTAGTAGCAATCAATTTCCTATCAAAACGCTCTACCAATAAAGCAGGATTCTTACCAAAGCGTTTCATTTGGACATTTGCAACATTCAATGCACATCGTTTAGCGAGTTTCATACTAAGGTATTCATTTAAAACTAAAGAAGAAAGTTTTTGTGTTTCAAATTTAAGAATATGGGTAGAGCACAAGCTACCTTCTCCAAAGCCAAGCTGCCCTTTTTCATTCAACACTACATTAATTTTATCTTGTACCCCAGCAACTGAAAGACGAGGTTTTCCATCCCAAACCATTAAACTATAGGTATCTCGGTTATTTAAGCGATCCTCTAATTCATCATTCGTTATTAGTCGAAAATTAGCTTGCTCAGGAACAGCTTCATTCGATGGCAATATTACTAATGAGCCTGGCGTATCTAATCCTAAGGCTCGAATCAATCCATACGTATTGGACTTACTTAAATGAAAACTATTAGCCAGCACTTCCAAAGGATTTCCTTCGGGTAATAAATTTCGTAGAAATCGTTGTACATTTGATGGGGGAACTTCTTCATGCAAAGATAGATGTGGGGATAAAGCAAAACCTGACTTTTTCCAATCCTCATGATAGCTCAAATACAACTGATCTTCGGCCAAAGTTATATTAGCTATTTGATCTTTCTCCAGATAAACATCTAAGACCTGCTTATCCCCAACCATTTTCATCCTCGCCATTATCCACCCAAGGTTTTATGTAAAGCTTTATTCCCAAACCAGAACAAATTTGTAATACACTTGCCAATTGACAATTAGATTGTCCATGTTCAATTTTCATGAAGGTTTCTTTGGCTACACCACATAAAGCTGCTGCATCCTCTAATCGTATTTTACTTTGAGTACGGCGTGCTTTAATGACTTTCCCTAATAACTCTGCGTTTAACGGCTGTTCAAGATTAGGGGTCTTTAATTTTTTAATTTGCTTGGCCATATAATCCTACTAGAGTAGACTTAATATTAAATCTAGGTTAATTTTACCTATTAATCCCATTATAGTAGGATTAATTTCAGAAACACAAGAGAAACCTAATAAAATCCTAATATAGTAGGATTATAACAAAAGATATTTTTCCTCAAAAACTTCTGCTGCCTTAACCATCTGCCAGTTCAAATAATCCGAAATTTTTTGTATAGGTTTTCTTAATCGCTCTACATCGTGGATGATGTATCCAGCCGTCACATCATTGCTCAATTTATGATTTAAAAGACGTTTTAAAGCGTATGCAGGCAAGTCGAGACTCTCAGCGGTAGTAGCAAAAGTTCGCCTTAAATCATGAACAGTAAATGGCACACCCGATAATTCTGCAACTTTAAGCATAGCCTTTCTGGGCTCCATAATATGGCCAGTTTTACTAGGGGCAGGGAATACAAACTCACAAATTTTGCATTGTTTTCTTCGCCAGAACAATTCAAGCAGAAAATCAGACATAGGTAAGGTATGAATTTCTCGATTCTTTGTATCATGAACAGTAAATGTTTTGTCTTTGAAATCGACATCACTCCACTTTAAAGATGCTGCTTCCATTCTGCGTAAACCAGTAAATAAAATTAATAAAAAATAATCTTTCCACATCATGGCGTTGGGATAATCATTTTCCTCGCCTAAACGAGTTAAACCTTCGTACCAGGCTGCAAGTTGATGGCTTTTTATCACTGTGTTCTTTCTATCTACTCGAAACCAACTACGTGTATGAGATAGATATTCAACTGGATTTATTGCAATAACAGGTTGACCATTTTCTAATTGATATTCATGCACTGCAAAATTAAACACAGCACGCAAAACTCGCATGGCATAATTCGCACGGGCTTTGCTATTTGTCTGACCATATTGAGCATGACGCTTGGCTATCATCTCGCGAGTGATATTTATAAGGGCTCTATCCATCCAGTCAGGCATCACTTGCTTTAAGACGCTTTGATAATCCTTGAGCGTGAGAGACTTTAAGTCTTTACGCGCCTTAAGATAATCATCAAAGACTTCATTGAGCGTCATTGATTTAATTTTATTGGCTTTTTTCTCAGCAATCGGATTATCTCCTTTCGCGACTTGACCTAATAAATGCTTTGCTGCTTTACGTGCTTCTTCTGCTGTCAATTGCCCATATTTACCCAAAGTAATGCGCTTCACTTTGTTAAGGATACGTGTTTCCACAATAAAGCTTTTAACTCCATTGGCTGTGACTCTAAGAGCAAATCCTTTTAATTGGTCATCTCGATAAAAAACTTGATCTTTCCCTGGAACTGGATTGATTTTGTCAATGAATGATTTGGTCAGCTTCACTGCCTTATTACTTTCCATAAAACCCCTTTGAAAATAACTACCAAGAAATATATGTAGACGCCATGTAGACAGATTATTTAAAACAACATAAAAATAAATAAATCGTATTAATGGCTAATGTAATTGATTTTAAATAGAATTTAAAGGGTTTTAGGATGTAATAGGAGAGGTTAAAAGAGCATTATTTAGGACTGAAAATCCTCGTGTCGGCAGTTCGATTCTGCCTCTGGCCACCATGAGAATCAATACAGTGATTCCCACGATTCCAAAATTTAGGCTCTTACTTAAATCCGAGGGAATTTCATTTCATCCATAACACTCTACTCTTAACCTGTAATTTTCAAATTTCTAAAACCATAAACTCATTCGCTGAATGAACTTCATTTTTAATCCATAAGCCCATTTTTAAATCAATTTTATTTTTGGATGAATGCCCATACTCTAACCCTTCCCGCTATTAATATAATGTTTTTCAAGGATCTTTTTAGTACCCAAATGGATTTCTTTAATTGGCCTAAATATTCGACATTTGATCATTTTTGCCTTTTTGTGCTTTATTTTTAAGAACCGTTGATGATTAATAATACTGCGTTTTACTTTTTTCATGATGAAATAATGTTTTTTTATAAATTATCCTTGGATAGCCTGGGAAAGCTAAAAGCTGAAATTAGGGCTCATCGAACTGAAAATGAAAGCATAACATCCTCCCCCATCACTAGAATTTTGGTGCAATGCAATATACCAGAAAATGCTATAGAATAATTTAATGAATTATTTCAATGAGTTACATTCGTAACTGCTAACTTCCTCGAAAGCTATGCTCGTTGCCAATTTCTGATTCAGTAAAAAGATCGTTATTTTTGCTAACAGTATCGTGGGCAATCGTTGTGTAGAATGAGGTTGTTTTTGGATGCTGATGAGGGCGTGGACTTCTCAGCGCATTCCCGGCATGTTTTTGAATCACTTGCCATAAGCCATCAGCTTTACCTGGATCGTTAGCATAATCACCACCACGTTTGATAGCCTCATAGATTTCATAAACACGATGTGGTACGCGCTTCTCTTCACCATTATCAAGATTAAGCATCCGGCCACCTTTCCATAAGATATAGTCACCAACAATGAACTTATTCTTCTCAATTTGAGATTTGATTACATCTATTTTCTCTGCTGCACTTAAGGGTTTTGAATACTGAGGTTCTTTTAAGGCATTAAATTGATCAATATTTCCAGGTGAATTCGGCAGTTCAGGACTTCTTCTAATTAAATCTAACCGTTGTTTCATGTGATTAAAATCTGGCCTAATATCTGCTTTCGGCCGTTTCTCTTGAGCTGGTATCTCTGAGAAATGCATTTCTTTGATTTTAGCTTCAACATTATGACGATATAGTCTATTAATCGCCCCAGGATAATCAGTAATATTGGTTACATCATTCCATAGTGAATCAAGCGAATAAACGGTACCATTTGTCGCGCGAAATACGTTCCACGTGTGAGCGCCGTCGTGACCAAAATCCTGTCGATGATGAATGACTTCCCCCTTTAATAAATTATCTTGTACTAAACGGGATAAGAAATAAGCGTTTAACAAGGTATGATGTCGACAAACACCCTGCCCTTGCAAAATAAACTCACTAAGCGGAATTATCTGTTTACCCTGACGCAGATTTTGATTGATGAAGTGTTCAGGTTTATTATCCGGAAAACAGATTTTAGTGAGATCTTTTACTGCTTCTAAGATTGCTGCAGGATCAGTAGTATTGGGCAACTGCTTTTTTAATCTCTCATAAAGCTGTTTTAATACCTGATCTTCAGGATCAAGAAGAATCACCTCTCGAGATGAAGAGGAACCTACTGAGCATAGCTTTTTGTTAAAATCACGCGTATTTCTGGTTATCATGGGAATGAATTCCCTACCTAGCATTACGCCATAATTATTATCTTTTTTAATTAGTTGCGCATTATACTTAACTGCAAGCCGGGTTCGCCCATCATCAGCTAATGGCGCAGGCTTATGTGGGGTTATATGTCGTAATAGTGCATGTCGTAGCGCAGCCTCTTTAGGATCATCAACCACTTCTTTACGCATTTTGCGCGCAAGGCTACTATCAATATTAGCAAAATGGATTAATTTCTCGACCAATTCTTTACTATTAACTCGGGAAAATTTTAGTAATTTATCCTCTGGAACCACCTTAGGTATGACTTTCAAAAATCGATTGTCCTCTGCTAACAGATCCTCCGCTGCTTGTTTGTCTCGAATAGCTAGATCAAATAAAAGTGCACTAGTCGCTTCTATCGCTTCACGCGTATTGATTTTTTCGCGCTTTGCCAAAATTTGTCTAACTACTGAATTAGGAGTAGGTTCTCTATCACCCACCTCTTTACGCATTTTGTCTGCAATATTACTGTCAATACGAGCATAATCAATTAATTTATCAACCAATTCTTTACCGTTAATTCGAGCAAATTTAATTAATTGTTCCTCTGAAATTACTTGGGGAATAACTTTCAAAAATCGATTATCTTCTCTCAGCAATTCTTCCGCTGCTTCCTTGTCACGGATAGCCAAAGCAAATAAAACCTGGCTAACACGAGCTATCTCCCGCGGCTCAGTGTATTGTCTGCGCTTTTTTAGATAGTCTCTAACAATTTCAACGGGTTGAGGCATTAAACTGTCTTCACATAGAGAACATATTAATAATCATAGCAGGTAATAATTAACACTTGATTAATAGAAGCACCTTGTTTAACGGAAAAAATTGCCAGCTTGGACGGGCATCCATCTATCAAAATGTACTGTATTTAAGTCTATTGAGATTTATTTATTCAATGCATGAACGCGTATTTCTAAATTCAGTGCCAAATGGTTGCCCGCCTGTATTGCAGGCATGATAGATTTTTGGGTCCTGTGCAGAAGAGAAGTTTGATACGTAAATGATTCTATTCACGAAGAACGCCTTGTGTCTCAGACTCTTCGTTAAAAAATTTTACGAAAAAAGTCTTGCTTAACTTAGGGTTAGCTTTATTTATCCTGGTAAATTCTGCCGTAAATCCACATTTTTTATAAAACTCCGGCGCCTGGAAAGCACTGGTCACTAAATTAATATTATTAAATCCCTTCCCTTTAAAATGATTTTCCAGTGCCAATAAGAGTTGTCTACCATATCCTTTGCCACGGAAAGCACTGTCCACCCAAATATCATCAACATAAATTTCTGCGAATGCTGTATAGGCCTTAAGGACACCCACAATCTTCTCTTTTTCATTGGATATAGTCACTGCAAACCGTCGATAATTGACATCTATACCAAGACTACTTTCATAAGCAATAAGATCATCACTCATTCGCTTTTCAGTAAGTTTATCTATTTCTTCAATAAATCTGACTTGATGGTCTTTTTTGATATCCACAGTGTTTTTCCTAAGTATGAATAAATTAGCATTACTTTTTGCATTCAAAAATAATACTCTCATCGGTTTCATCTGGTGATGCTTCTCTGTCAAACGCTTTAATCAAACGCACCTGGCTAAAGCCAGCTTCAGTCAGCAGATTTATTAAGAAATTAGGTTCATGATAAATGCGGATTTTGTATTCCTCAATTTCTGTTTGAATAACTTCATTCCCATCAACCAATTCATATTTGCCAATTGAACAACAGATTTCCCCATCAAGCATGGCTAATTGGCTAAGTAAAATAATTTTGCCATCCGGTCTTTGCCATCTGGAACCACGCCAAATACCTAATTCATCGGGAACGGCATTTAATGTTTCCGCTTCAAATACAAAAAATCCACTTTCATCAAGATGCTCGTAAATAATTTTCAATGCCTTTTTGATATCTGACAACTCAGTAATTAATCCAAATGAGCCACTTGGAATAAAAATTAATTTATATTTTTTAGGCTGATTAAAGTCTTCAATGAAGCCATGCCAGGTATGAGGGTTCAGATTTTTTGCTTCTGCCTTAACTTTTAACGCTTCCAGCATAGAAATGCTCGCGTCAAAACCCTCAATATTAAATCCGTCAGCAACCATTGGAAGAAGATATCCTCCTGAACCACACATCGGTTCTAATATTGAACCATTGGTCTGTTTCGCATAACTTAAATAAAAATCATAGGCATCTTGTGGCGGATTTGGTTTGCTTAAGTCATAAACCTGGGTGCATAAATTTAAATAAGTATTTATATTTTTTCTCATAAAACGATTTTCATCACCGTGACAGGATGACCTCTAAATTGATCCATAGCTATTTTTTGCCATCCCAATTTTTTATAATAATCTGGAATAGTCAGATCAAAGGCATATAAAAATAATTTTTCAAAACTTAATTGTTTTGCTCTTTGTTTGGTGGCCTCAATCAGCTGCCTCCCAATACCCTTTTTTTGATAATCAGAATCAACCACCAGAGAACCTAGCCAGGGCATTAAGTCAGGTCGAATGCCATCATTTTCCCTTAAACTACACATGCCAACGGGTTGTTCATTGCAGAATGCAACAAAAGTTAAGGGTAATGTGTCGTCGTTCAAATGAGTAAGAAATCGCTGTTTGACATACTCGATAGAAATATCCGGCGCCCAAATACTCCCTAAAACCTGGTGCCAAATTTGCGCCAGTGGTTCAATTGCGCAAGGATGGTTTTTAAGAAAATCAATTTTTATCATTTTCTCAACTCACCTTAAAAAATTTTATTATTCTTACCTTAGCATTTCTCTCCATCCCAACTAATACCCCTTCCAATAGAACTTGGTTTACAAATGGCAGTATCACCGCATACATTTGATTTTCGGACAACTGAATGCAACTTGTTCGACAGATTAAAATATCGAGTAAACCTTCCTGGTGTAATTTTAAGTGCATTAATTTCTTTCGCTTTAATTTCAGAAACCCTAGTTTTAGCGAGCATGCGTGATGGTTTTGATAATTTTAAATTTTATCAGGTAAAAAACTCGTATATTAACGAATATCACAAAAATATGTCGCACTAATGCTAACTTATCAGATAATCCAATGCAATTTCATAATCAATATCCTTATTGGACTACAAAACAAGACGAGTTACCAAAAACAAACGTATTTATTTGTTCACAAAATAAAATAAATGTATAATTTTTACATCAACCACTGCTTGTAGACACATAATGCCAAGAACATTACTCAATGAAGAACAAATCCATTCAAATTTGCAAGGGGCAGATTTTAAAAAGCGACGCGCTGTTTTAAAGGATACTGTAGAAAAACTCGACAGTGACGCAAAACGTCAAAACTATTTTCAAAAAGCGCAAGCAAACCATCAGCGCTGGAAATCAAATGCTTCAGCATCAACAACAAATCGCGTTCGCGTTATACAAGGTGACTGGGGTGAAGTTACGCAGGAACTCTCTAAAGAGGAAGGAAAAATTTATGCTGTGTTAAACATGGCAAATGCGTTTAGTCCTGGTGGTGGTTATCTGGAGGGGATGGTAGCCCAAGAAGAAAATATGTATCGACGCACCGATTGTCATTTTCATGTCACAGATGATGAAATGAATCCTGAGAAAAATAGATACACTCAAGAAATGACAGACTTCATCAATGGCAAAAATGACAGAGTTTATTTAGACACCGATAAACCAAGAGTGTGTATTAAAGGTCAAGAAACTAAAGACGAATCCAGTTACCGTGATTTAGACGATAATGATTACTTTTTATTTTATGAATTAAAATCAGCTGCAGATGATTTGCGTGGTGGCCATCCCTTTAATGAATCTAGCATGCGTAAAAAAATTGCAGCTCAACTAGAAACATTACATGAAAAAGGAATTCGAGATGTGGTCTTGAGTGCTTTTGGTTGTGGAGCATTTAAGAATCCTCCTCAAAACGTAGCAAGGCTTTTTCGCGAAGAGCTAGAGAAACGTCCTGATTATTTTGATAATGTTGTATTTGCTATTTTTTCAGCCGGGTATGGAAACGACAACTACACACCTTTTGCAAAAGAGCTTCATGATTTGCCTTTAACTAAGGTTGGACAGGGAAAAAATCTCGAGTTGCTGAGTGATTTACTTGAGAATCTTTCAACTAATATAACTGCCGAAAGTTGGGATAAAAAAGGTTATTGCTTACCTTTCTTTGACTTTAGGAAGACACCCAAAGGAATTGAAGATATGAGAGTTGTTTTTAACGAAAAACTTGATCCTGTCTCTACTCTGAATAAATTGAAATCCATTGCTGATTATCGTCTTGCTCACCCACCCTTATTCACAAAACGTGATGAAGAAGTCAGAAACTTATATACCCGTATTTTAAGCATCGACATTAATACACTGGATGACCTGGTGGTTGATTCATTTAAGCTTGCAACTACGCAAACAGGTTTGGTGAACGCTTGAGTTCCAAGGCAAACCCAGCTAATGACTATCTATACTTGCGATTTGCCCGTCTGCGCGGGCATCAATTTTTTTGGTTTATAGCAAGCCGAAGGTTTTGCTATTAAGCCCAACGTACCTTCACAACCTATTGTATATATGTAATGTCATTCCAGTGCAGGCGGGATCTATCTATCCTATTAATTCCTTACTGCGTGAGATGAATTCCCGTCTACGCGTGAATAACGTGAATTTAGAGCGATATGTATCATTAATATTGGTTGTTAAAACGCTTTTGTTAAAATAATGGTTCTTCAAGTTTTGCAGACTCATGCTTGCGCTAGCATATCAAATCAGCCCGCAGAGCTAACAACCTTTTTAAGGCCCTTAGATATTCTCCAAAATTAACTGCTTCACTGGAATTAGTTTGATAAAAAATATCCAGATCTATTTGCGCTAAATGCTTCTCAACCTGCTCCTTAATTAATTCTCTGGTTGCAGGTATTTTTTCTTTATAGAGGGCAATTAATCCTTGTTCTATTGACTGAACATCAATTGCAACATTTTGTGCAGTTCGATGAGCATCGTTGACGTTTATTCCACGATAAATATGACTTAACGTTGCCTGAATGAGAGTTAATTGCGTGAAATTTCTTTTTGCCTCATCTAATGTCACCTTCTTTTTAGGATTTAATCGATATTCATCAAGTGACTCCATTAAACTTCGCGTCAGCCAAAATAAATGAATTAAGTCATATAAACTGCCTTCACCGGCAAATAAAACTTCCATATTCACAACAAGATAACTGTAAATTTTTTTTATATTTTTCCTCAAAAGAGTCAGTGGGTGTGCACGCCACAATATATTGCCAACAATAAAACTGGCAACGATCCCAATAATAATACCGCCAAAGCGTTCCAAAGGAGGTCCTAAGGCCATCGGCGGTCCCCCTTCCTGAGCCAGGCAAATGACTAAAGCGATATTCGCCTGTAAACCAATATAAGCATATTTTGTGTATTTGAAAGAAAAATAGCTAAAAGCCCAAACCGAGAAAAATAAGATTAAAATAAATGCATATAAATTGAGTATAAAAAAAGCGAGGGGAAACAATGCTATTCCCCCGCCCAGAAAGCAACCCAGCATACGATGTATGCTGACATTTTTCATCTCAAATAAGTCTTTCCTAATTGAAATAACGATACTGCTGATAATACCATTCAAGCCTCCTGGCCAATTGCTAATCAGCCAAAAGACAAGAGCAAGAATTGCAGAGAGTCCAGCTTTAATGCTGTGCTTGATAATATCGGGATCACTACTTAACTGTTGTTGCTTGTTAATTAATTTATTTCCTGGTGCTTTAGAACGCTGATGCAAAATCAACGTCTCTTCCAGGCTAGTGATGATCGTATGAATTCGACTTAATAGAGAGCGAATATCAAAATAAGATCTTCTTTGTTCAAAAGAGATATCTTTTATATTATCTATTGTTGCGTAAAATCTTTCTATTGCCAATTTTGCTTGCAGCGATTGCGATGAAGATTTACCGGTTAGAAATACATCTTTTAAGACAGTTAAATCTCCTTGAATCGCAGCAAAGACCAGATTGATTTCTGTCTCAAATGCCAATACCTCATCTTGCGCCTCATAAGACGTCTCAAAATAAGTAACGGCCCGACTTAATTCAAAGAACAAATCGAGTAACACACGAAACTCATCCACTTTCTCTCTTGTTACTCCTAACTCACGCCGCATAACTCCTATCATGCCAATGGATTTTTTTAATTTTTCCTTTAGAGCTAAATTACTGTTCGATATTTCCACCCATGTAGGGTTTCCTGTTAACAAAGCTTGTCTTACTTGTTCAAGAAGTTTACTTAAGGAATCGAAGATAACGGCAACATTTTTCCTGACATTTTCATGAATATTGTTAGGAAAAAGACATAAAGCCGCCGCGGCTGAAACAATAACACCAAGACCAATTTCAATGGGTCGCCAAACAGCCACATAAAATACTTGATCCGCATTAATTGCTAATTGGGCAATAACAATAAACGCTCCCAAAGCCCCCAAAAGAAAAGCATAGGCATAAGAACTAAAATTGTAATAATAAACAGCAACAGAAATTAGTAGTAAATTAATAAGAAGATAGAGAAAAAGACTATTAGCAATCATACTTGCTAAAATGACACCAACCCATACACCAATAACTGTACCAATAATTCGCAATATTGCTTTATCAATAATGCTACCTACATACAGGTTAGCAACAATAACCACTGTCATTCCTGACCAGTAAGGTTTATCTAAATGAAGAGCAAAAGCAAGAAGTACCGCAGTAACGGCGGCAATAGCAGTCCGTAATGCGGCGCGATTTTCGATAGTATTGGATGTAATTGCTGTAAAAATTCTCAATCCCTCGTAGGATAAGTTATTGTAGTAGCGCTTGCACCGATTCTTAAAGGATACTCTGGAGTAACTTCATCAAAGTAAATACGGACAGGGAAACGTTGCGCGATTTTAATCCAATCCTCGGTTGCTTCAAGATAAGCCAGCGTTGAGGGAGCAACTGCCCCGGACTGGACGCGATTAATTCCCCAACCGATACTATTTACATGTCCATAAAAGACTTTTCCAGGATACATATCAAGTTTAATTTTTACTTTATCACCTGGTTTGATTAAGCGAATAGCCGTTTCACGATAACGTGTAACAACCCACCACTGTTTCGTTTCCACTAGAGCAAATAAACCATCACCAATTCTAATATATTGTCCCCGGCGTAAATTAAAATTGGTAATGTAGCCATCTGCAGGGGCAAAAACCGTTGTGTTTTCATACATATAGCGGGCTTTGTTATATTTCGCCTGCGCGGCCAGAATTTCGTTATTATCGAAGTTTTTTTCTGCAATCCTTAGCTCTTCCGTTGCAGCCAAAACCTGTGCTTCTTGTTCCTTTATTTTAGATTCAATGTTAATGACTTGAATTTCAGGCAAAGCCCCTTCGCTTAGCAATTTTTGATATCGTCGATAGTGATCCTGACTGAGGGCAATCATCGATTTATTTTGTTCTAATTTTTCTTTGGCAACTGAGATAGCAAGCTTATCGTTCTCATAATTAAGTTTGGCTATATTAAGTTCTGCCAAAGCTTTATCCATGGCGTATTTATAAGGTCGAGGATCTATCTCAATCAGCTTCTGTCCCTTTTTCACATTCTGATTTTCAACAACATAAAGTTTTGTGATAGGTCCCTCAACAATAGATGCCATATTAACTATATTTGCAGAAACGTAAGCATCGTCCGACCAAGTAAAATAATAGGCAAAATAACGATAGCCAGCGTATGCAAAAATAATAATTGCTATCGTAATAACATGCGGCCAATATTGAAACGCGGCTAGACGTTCTCGAATCATTTACAACGGTCCTAGGCTAAAGGCTTTTATATCAACTATAGCTAATCTATTAGCTAAGGGCTATCTTATTGTTAATTAAGACATTGATGCTTCATTAGCTTAAACTTATAAACTTGGTTCATAGAGTCTATCTTGTATTTAAGATAATGAAAAAGCATTAAAAAATTTGCAAGGCCATACTATACTGGTAATAAAATTTAAGGAGAGAATGATGGATTATACCCGTAAGGTAGATGAAAAAGGACAAGACTATCTTGAGGTTAATGTAAAGGATTATGCACTTATTTCCAATGCGATTCTCAACAAAGGAACCAGTTTCACCAATAAAGAAAGAGAAGAATTTGGGTTGTTTGGCCTCTTACCTCCCGAAGAAAGCAATATTGTCGAACAGCGAAATCGCTCTTACGCCGCCTTTAAAAGTAAAACGACTGATTTGGAAAAATACATTTATTTACGCGATCTTCAGGATTCAAATGAAACCTTGTATTACAGTTTGCTCTGTGAGCATATCACCGAAATTATGCCCATTGTATATACACCGGTAGTGGGAGATGCATGTATAAATTTTAGTCACATCTACCGTCGTCCTCGTGGTGTTTTTATTGCCTACCCTTATCGTGACCGCATTGATAAAATTTTGGAAAATCGCCGCTTCGATAAAGTGAAAGCCATCGTCGTTTCAGATGGTGAACGCATTTTGGGTTTAGGAGACCAAGGTGCTGGGGGAATGGGTATTCCTATTGGTAAACTCGCTCTCTATTGTGCCTGTTCGGGTATTCATCCTTCCGCAACACTTCCTATTTTACTTGATACTGGAACAAATAATGATGAACTACGCAAAGATCCTCTCTACGTCGGTTGGCGTCATGAGCGCATTCGCGGACAGGATTATGATGATTTTATTGAAGCATTTATTCAGGCGTTAAAAAAACGTTTTCCTCACGTGTTATTGCAATGGGAAGATTTTGCGCTACAAAATGCGACTCGCCTTTTGGATCGATATCGCAACCAATTATGTACATTTAACGATGATGTTCAAGGTACTGCTGCCATAGCCACAGGCACACTTTTGTCTGCTGTTCAAGTGACTGGTATTCATCTCAAAGAACAACGCATTGTTATTGTGGGCGCAGGTTCAGCCGGCTGCGGTATTGCTGAGCTTATTGTGCATGCGATGGTTGATGATGGTCTTTCCGAAAAAGAGGCACGCGATAATATCTATATGGTTGACAGGAATGGCTTACTCGTCGAAGGGATGGACGGTTTATTACCTTTTCAGCAAAAATTATTAAAATCAAAACAGATAGTAGCCAACTGGCAGTGTGAACATGAAGGCATTATTAGTCTTAAAGACGTTATTAAAAATCTTCACCCTAATGCCTTAGTCGGCGTATCTGGGCAAGCAGGTTTATTTACTGAAGACCTTGTACGCGAAATGGCAGCGCATGTAAAACAACCGATTATTATGCCCTTATCCAATCCAATTACTCACAGCGAGGCTGTTCCTACTGATCTCATGCTATGGACGAATAATCGAGCGGTTATTGGAACTGGCAGTCCTTTTGGAACAATTGTAAAAGATGGGCAAATGTTTCGCGTAGACCAAACTAATAACGTTTATATCTTTCCTGGAATGGGATTAGGTCTCATCTCCATTAAAGCAAAAAACGTGAGCGATAAAATGTTTATGGCTGCAGCAAAAGCGCTCGCCGCCTGTTCACCTGCCAAGCACAATCCCAAAGGAAATCTGCTCCCGCCGTTAACTGAGGTACGTGAAGTTTCCTATCAGGTCGCTTTTGCTGTGGCAAAAGAAGCAGTGAATTCAAATTTAGCCGAATACCTCACAGATGAAGATATAGAAAAACGCATTCGTCAACACATCTGGACACCTGAGTATGTGCCTTATCAATATAAGGCCAGAACATTGTAAAAATTTGCTACCTCGACAAATTGATGATGTAATAGGCAAAATGTTAAAAGTGCCTCAATTTGTCGAGTATCATGAATCTTAAAATTAAGCTCAGTTTATCATTATTAATTATCGGTATAGTCAATACTGCTTTGGCGCTTACCGTTAATCAATGGCAGTTATCACCTCAAGGCTTTGGTCCTATTAAAATTGGTATGACGCTGGATGAAGCAGCAAAAATTCAAGGCGTTCAATTCTCTGGTAACAAGCCTGATGTCTATGAAGATGAAAGCTGTTATTCAGAAACCATAAAAGGCATTAAACAGGTCTCTTTCATGGTTTCTGATGGTAAGATTGTACGTATTTCTGTGAGCTCCCCAACCATTCAGACCTCAAAAGGTATTCACGTCGGCGATTCAGAAGAGAAAGTTCAATCCTTATATGGTTCTCAATTAAAAATTGAACCTCATCGCTATGAAGAAAAAGGACACTACCTTACCTTTGTCGAAAATCCAAAGAAATTGGCTATTCGTTTTGAAAGTAATGGCAAACAAATTACGCGAATATATGCTGGCCGGGATCCCGAAGTTTATTATGTTGAAGATTGCCTTTAATTAGCATTCTGACGAAGGAAATTTATTAAATAACCGCCTAAATTAATAAGCTAATTGCACATTTTAAGCCGTAGCTCCTTTCCTAAGCAGATTGGCATCCATGCTGCCCTTACGCATTTCCAATCATCCACAAACTCGGTTATCCCCCTTCCCGCATTATGTTCATGCCCAGGGAATGCTGCGGTTATTTTTATCGTAGCGTGTACCGTGTCTATCGTAGCCATTAATTGATCTATATGATTAAACCCTGCTACTTATAACTGAGCTCGCGCGCCAAAATTCAAAATATCTTGACTCATCGGAACCGTTACTTCTTGACATTGATCCTCTTTGGGCAATTGATAGCCGTTCGGTAAGTTTTCCTTTTGGAAAACAAGTACTTGCTTGCGATGCCCACCCGCTTCACCGATAGGACTTTGACTACGTTTAAAGAAGCGTACTGTTGGGAGTGGTGTACCCTCATTGAGACTTTCTAATTGATAACGGAAATCTTGGTTTAAAAGTGCCAATCGAGACATCAACGTTTGGGCGTATTCTCTCAAATCGTTTGTTAATTCGATTCCCTCATTGAGTTCTAACCAAATTTCTAATTTTTCAGCACCTAAATGATCTTGATAACTATAGAATGCTTTTTTAAGGATTTTATTCTCGGTATCCGTGTCCGTAATGGCGCGCTCTAGTTCCGTAAATGCCAAATTAGCGCCATTATAAACCACCGTTGAGTCACGTCCCCAAACAAACATTAAGGGTAAGTTTGTTTTGGGTTTATAAAAAATTCCATATTTTGCTAATAATGCTTGGACATCACTTGAAGCGTAAACTCGCCCCTTATCCCCTAAATTATAGCGGATACGAGGCGAGGAGCGATCTTCTCTGGTGGTTGTAAAAACCAAGGAATTTCTTTCTTCATCTTTCTCATCCTTGCCATCTAAACATTCAACATGGCAGTTCATCGGATCGTAATGGAAAACCATAGGCAATCCTTTATTTGCACCATAAAACTCCCGTGCAAGGCCAGGATTTTGCTCAATTGCTTTACGCACAAAAATCTCATCCTCTGCTTCCACACCAAGATTTATATCTAAATCAGATGCGCCATAGGAAGAGTAAATGCTGCTAAAGCCATCTTCTACTAAACGGTCCCTCATTGCCTCGGAAATCGCCTGCCCCCCGACGATCCCAACAATTGAAAAATCTTTTAAATCATGGCCTTTCTCTTTAATGTACGTTGCCAAATCTAATAGAAAAGGAGGATAACCAGCAATAATGGTTTGCTTTTTCTCTGTATTTAACGTTTGAACTATGCTTGAGATTTGGGTTTTATGTTTTAGAATAAACGAATGTACTTGCTGGGGAAGAAGCTCCATTTGTTTATTTAAAGCACTGGCTACGGTCAATTCTCTATCTGCCAACAATGCTTTAAGGGTATTGTTAATGCAATCGCTGATAAGTTGCTTATTAGCCGGAAGAATGCGTGGGTTTTGTGACAATAATTTATCTACAGCCAAATTAAGCTGATGCTCTTCATACTTCGCGATACGTAATATTTCATCAAGAATTTTTTCCTTATCGGGCCCTGTTGCAAAGACACTTCCCGTGTTTCTCATTAATTCATAAGTAGTTAAACCCGTTGCCCAAGGGCCAAGAGCGAATGCATTAATATAGCTTAACTGCCGATTACCGAATTGGATTTTTGCAGCTAACTGCAAAGATTTTTTGACAATCTCTAATTCCCAATCTCCACGCACCCAAGCTGTCGGTTTACCAGTAGTTCCTGTTGATGTGTCTGTTTTTGCATAAGCTGGATATTTTCCATAAAAATGAGTGTCGGAATCAAATTGTTGATATTTAATATAATTTTCTTTAGTTGTTAAGGGGATATCCTGGAATGTGGTCGTGGAAACAGGTATGCCATTAAAGCGAATAATATGCTGTTTATAAGCAGGGACATCCTTATAAGCATCATGAAAACGTTTTTTTGCTAAAACCTCACCTGCTTCAAAAATATCTTTCTCTTTTCTAACAAAAAGAAAGCGTATTTTAATACGGTTTAAACCACCAATTGTTTTTTGGTACAACCAACCAAGAAATGAGCCTTTTAAATAGTCTATAAAGGCATTTGTCCAATGGCTAATTAACCTTCGGTTATGCTGTCCTGCATGACGTAAACGTTCTCCGGCTATACTCTGTTTCTGCTTATCTTCCTGATTAGAATTATTTAAATCAGAAGTTAATAATCCTTGATTAAGCTTTTGTATGAGGATGTCATCACTATCATTTGTACTTGCATTCTCTCCCAGATATTTAATTAAGCTATTGCGATTAAGACTAAACTCACGATTCTCATGTTGCCCCTTTTCATTAATTAAAGTCGCTCTGATTTTAATCGTTCTATAAAATAATGAGCCTAACCCACTATGTAAACTAACTCCATTTTTTCCCAATTCATTACGTGGATTTGTAAGACCTTGTTTAAATAAAAGGCGCTCTCCATATTCAGGATGATTAAAAATTATAACCGGCGAGTTAACTTGATAAACAGGCATCACAACTCCTAAAAATTTTGGAGCTGATCTAACCATATTAAGCTTAACTTAATATTAATAGTGCAATATAAACCACATCCCCACCACTTATTGGGCTCTGTTATATTTCTTAACTATACTTAAGCTCATAAAAGTATATATCCTGGAACCTATTGTGAGACTACAACTTATTGAAATTTTTTATCTTCTGTCTGCCATGCATAATGTTGCTACTGCAGAGGGAAAACAAGCATTATCTCCACTACAACATGCCTCCCTCAAAGCTGTATACCGTCATGTTTTTACGCATCAAGATGAGCTTCAATTGGCCAATTTACCCCATATAACCGCCAATGATTTTGCTAAAAATTTCCCTAATCCAACTAAGGCGGAATATATATTGCGCTTTTTAGTTGTCACAGCATTAATGGATGGAAAAATCAATCCAGCACAGATTCAGGTAGTTTTTGATTATGCAAAAGCGGCTAATATTAATCCTCATTATCTTAAGCAACTAAAAAAAACTTTAGAAGGGGATTTTCCTTGGCTTATCAAAGATATTTCGCGTAAAAATCTTGAAAGTTTTGATATCTTCCCGAATCTTCAGAATGATAAAGATATTGATAATTGGCTTTTTCCCTATCGCGGAAATAACAAAGATCCTTTGTTAGCACAACGCTATGAAAATTTAAGCCAGCTACCAAAAGATAGTTTCGGTTATCATATTTGGTTACAGTTTAAAAACAACAACTACAAATTTCCCGGAGAAGAAGAAGGGGTTAATTTCGCTTTTGTAATGCCTCATGACTCCATTCATGTTTTAAGTGAATATGATACTACCCCCTATGGAGAACTTCTGGTGTCGGTTTTTACCTCTACTATGTTAGAAAAAAATTCAATTGAGGGCCATGTTATTCCAGTGATGTACTCCTTTTATTTAGGGATAAAAATTAATGATCTCGCTGGGGCTTATAAGGTTGCCATCAATCCTTATGAATTTTGGGAAGCATGGTATAGAGGTTCACAAATGCAAATGAATTTGTTTTCCCATGGATGGAGCCTCTGGGATGTAGCCCATATCCCCCTTGCTCAATTGCGCGAACTTTATTGTGTTTTACCTAGAACGGAACATGCCAGTCTCAATCACTCTACTTAGTATAAAAAATTTAATAATTACATAACAAAAGAAACTTTTATCTCTTTTGTAGCGAAATTTCCATTACTTAACCTGCAAAAATGTACTATGTTTTTTATTAGGACTAATAATTTAAGGCATTCATTATCAATTAAAATTGGGAATGATCCGTAGTACGGAGAGAGCATAGTGATGGGTAGCGTATTAGGAATGAATAACAGCAATCAATACCGAACTTTGCTTGATAATTTGGAAAGTGGTGCATTAGGAAAATACCTAAATCAGCAGGAATTAGATATTTTAATTAAACATAGCAAAATCACGGACTTTTTACCCGGTCAAATTATCTTAAAGCAGGGCAAGGAAACCGAAGGAATCTATATTATCATTGAAGGCCATGTGACGGTTACCGCACGCGCTATGGGCCAAGGTATAACAACCATTGAAACGTTAGGTCCGGGCTGTTTTCTTGGAGAAATATTTTTTATCGAAAAAAGACCATGCCCTACTTCAGTTATTGCAGGATTACAGGTTAAATGTTTGCTGATTGATAGTACCTATTTTGAACTATTATCCGCTCATTATCCTGAAATAACCTATAAGCTCCTGGATGCTCTTTCTCGGCAAGCCTGTGGGCGCTTAAAACGCATGCACGATAAAGTAACCAGTTACATTACAAATTCTGACATGGTTAGCCTATCCTTCTTTGGCAAGGTAGTTCATACCTTTAATCAACCGAAAACAATTACTTTTGCAGAGGCTCATATTGATAAGGATCACTTATCGGAGAAACCATTATTTAAATTTTTTAATAAAGCAGAATTGGATGATTTATTCGAACGCATGGAATTAATAGAGGCTTCTAAAAATTGCAAATTAATCTATGAAGGAGAGAAGCGCTCCTCATGCTATATTGTGATTTGTGGGGCGGTCCAATCAAGTATTGTTCATGATAATAAGCTTGCCAAATTATCAGTTATTGGGCCTGGAACATTCTTTGCCGGCGTTGCTTGTGTGGATAATGATTCTTCCTACACGATTACGTTTTCAACTTGTGAACAGGCTATTTTGTTGAAAATATCGGATACCGCATTAACCTATTTTCAAGAAAATAAACCACAACTCTGGTATAAGTTATATAGCCTAATTTGTGCATCCTTAGTTGCCCTGGAAAAATCCATTGATAAGTTAGATATCCGACTTCAAATTGAAGCTTATAACAGGTAAATACTATGTGCAGAATATTATCTTATCTGGGTAAACCAATTTTAGTTGAAGAGCTGCTTTATAAGCCTGATAACTCGTTTATCAAACAAAGTTATCACCCTAAGTACATGTCACATTTATTAAATTTGGCAGGATTTGGCATTGCTGCTTGGGACAATACTTCTCATAATCCCAGCTTTCCTCATCTTTATAAAACACCACAGCTTCCATTTTACGATGAAAATTTAAAAAATCTCGCGTCAAAAATTTCACCTCATTGTCTTCTTGCTCATTTACGCGGTGTTTCTTATCACGATAAGCAAATTATTTCGAATCAAAATGTACACCCGTTCGTCTTTTCTCATTCGAATGTGGCTCTGGCACATAATGGTTCATTAAGTAATTTTGCGTTGATGCGCTATGATCTTTTGGAGTATGTCACTGCAGATTATAGAAAAGATATTACAGGTACAACTGATAGTGAGTGGATCTATGCCGTTTTCTTATCTCAGCTTGCAAAACCTGTAGGGAATTATGAAACGGAAGAAATTGCCAAAGCACTTATAGAGACATTAAAGATTTTGCAACGCGTTCGCGCTAAAAGAAACATTAAAATTAATTCACCTGTTAATTTATTTATTACTAATGGTGAATTTATCGCGGCCACCCGCTTTGTTCTCGATTATGGCTGGCATGCGCCCGATTCGCCTTCCACCACACACTCTGGCTATCATTCCTTATGGTATACCTACGGGGAAAGCTATGGCTTTTATGATAATGAATATAAGATGAAGGGAAGCCAAATCAAATCAAGTATTATTATTGCTTCCGAACCCTTAACTGAAGACACCACCACCTGGCTTGAGGTCCCTGAATATACCTTGATTATTGCCCGTCACGAAACAAATGAAATTAAAATTGTCTCACAAGACATTAATATTTAACCGTCAGAAAATATTACTAAAATTTAATTTCTCTTGTAAAAATAAGCATAGTCAGAAAAGAAAAATAATGGCTCCCTTTAGGTTTTTTGAGCCAATTCGCGCCTTAATATTTCTTTCAGTTTTAGGTTCTATAATACCAAAAAAGAATACTGGAGATCTCTAAAAATGGTTGAAATTATCTCTACACCCGATCCTGCTTTTAAAGGGGATATAGAGCATGAGAATAAAGAATACAAATTTGCCTGTGTAGAAGCAACGCATACACGAAAAACTCAGGAAGATGCCATGGCCTGGCATGTTATTGATAAAGGAGCATTAGCCAATCTCAGTGCCCAGGATATAGGAAAACGTTTATGGACAACTTATAGGCAACTTGATAAGAATGTCAAAGGACTCTCGAATAATAGACCTGGTACTACTGCCTCCACGACTGTTTATGACGGCGGTGTCAACCTGGTGACAGCCACTCTAGCTGATGCAGCCTCCTTTGCAGTCATTTATGGAACAGAAGGACAGCTCTTAGGCGTAACACGATTAAATTCAGTCACTCATAAACCCAAAAATGCCACAGAAATGGATCGAATAAAAAGTTTAGGTGGTAGCATCATCTTTGGTAGAGTAAACGGCCTTTTAGCAGTATCTCGAGCAATTGGGGATTTTGATGAGCGTTTACTGGGCGACAACCAAGCAAAACTCGTTACTTCGGAAGCAACCATTGATATAACCAACCTGCCAACTCTTTTAAATCAAAAAAAAATACCACAAAGTTCAGTGGGCAGCATTCAAATCATTACGACTTGTGATGGCTTTACTGATGCTGCAGGTATAGATGATAAAACTGCACAGGAAGAATATTTAGCTCGGGTATTATCAGAATTTAATGGAGGTAAACCAGGGCAGAAATCTGAAAAAGAAATTGCGCAGCATTTAGTTGCAGCAGCTAAACCTTCCTCAGACGATAATATCTCCGTAGGTGTACAAACTATTACGCTGGGGCAACCAGTTCTTATAGGTGTTTATGATGGTCACGGTGGGCATTCAACTTCGCATCATGTGGCCGAAAATGTAGGAAAAATTTTTCTTAACCAATGCGCTCTTTCCCCCGAAAGTTATAAAGAACAAGAATTAAGTGCTGATAACAATAATTCTGTTTATGAAAGAGACAATAAAGACACAACGAATGTTCCCACTGACGGAGAATTATTCTTAAGTGGTATTGCTAAAAAACCGTTAGCAGAACAGCTTAAAAAAGCGGTTGAGGACGCTCAACAAAAATATAAAGCACATTATGAGGATAATAATAAAAATAATCGAGGATTTGCAAATGGCTTTTTCAGCTGGCTAAGGCATGGAAAATATGGACAAGTAAGAGCAGAAAATTTTAAAACTGATATAGATTCCTGTGATTCGGCAAATAAGATTATTGGTAATTTAAATAATTTTTTAACTGCCAAAGAAACGCGTTACCACCGGCATTCATTTTCTTCTTATTTGTTGGATGAATTCTCTAAAGTGCTAAAGATTAATGATTATCCTAGCCCTGTTCCGTCTAATGGCCATTATTCTCCGGAATCAGCTAAACTAGTAGTTAATGCTCTGAATCACTTGACTGAAACGGAGCCGGAAGAGACGAAAAGCGCACATTTTGGTTAGACATTGATCTCCCTTCCTCTTTAAAAGAAGAAGGGCTTTAAAGGTTGGCTCCTGTTTTTAGATTCCACTAACCCTGACCGTTAATCACTGTACACTAAAATTACTCAATTCGCTTGATTGCTCCCGCGCATTTAACGCTTCTTGAACCTGCTTTGACAAACGATTACCAAGCTCGCTAACCTGCTCAGCCCTTACCTGACATAGTGTGAGCAATCCCTCCAAATTATCGCGAGCTCTCCTCTCCGTCCCTCCTGATGCCGCCCCACCAGGCCAATCCCGTGTACAGCCAAATATCCCATAGTCGGTCCCAAGTTTGTTATCTGCTGTCAGAGGGAACCAAAATTTATTAAGGGGAAACCAACCATTATTTTTGTAGATTAGGGAACAGGAATACTCTAGGGTTCTTGGAAAATTCGACTCTTTAAATGAGCGTGTGTTATTAAGTAATACATCGGTGCGACAATACTCTTGCGCAATATTGGCAGGGAGTTCTCGCTGTGCTGCACCCACTACCTGACACCAATGCTTTGTCCACTCAGACATATGCCAACCGCCATATTGCTCACAATAGGTTGTTAAGCTACTGATAAGTGATTGTGGGTGGGTATGACCAGATTCGGCCATAACGTTCAGGATAGAAATTACAAAAGGTTTTAGGTCTGCAAGGGTATCTAACTGTGGAAGATTTAGGTTTGCTAAAGGTATATTCGCATTAACCCGCTCACCTGATAAACTAATCACTGTATAATGCAGTAAATTATCCACAATCTTGACATAGATTTTGCCTTTTTCCGGAATAAAATTGTCATCTTCCGGGATGAAACAAAATTCAGGTCCTGTGAGATCGAAATGATTTTCACCTTTAACCTCCACCGTATAAGAAGTATCATTGTCCCCCTCTCCACGTACACGGCTAACGGTATAATCAAGTCCTTTATCCACTACTTCATGATATTGATCTAATAAGGTTGTTCGTATCTCAATGATTTCTTGTTTCGTGAGAATATCTATTCTCTTGTCTGGATTATTATCAAGCGCGTAGATCTCAGCCTTTTCTAATGCCGCTAACATCATCTCCCACATGTGCCAATCCCAGGACCATAAAGCATATTGAAATGCAGAAATATTTTTAAACCGTCTCCCAGAGTAATCTTCTACATCACTTTTAGCTATTAAATAGCGAATACAGGCCGGGGCTAACTCAAATAACTGTTTAACCGAATCTTCTTTACCTTGAGCCGTGCGTAACAACAACTGGGTTACAATATGAGAGCGTGGTACTTTAGCACTGACATGATAAAACAGCCGCGACGATGCAGTATAAGCTTCGCGTGCATTGATAATATTGAGTAGCTCTTGTTCGTTGCTCTCTTTGTCCTTGTTTGTTATCTCCCGATTAGAAAGAGATCCCGCAATTTCGCCTAAAATTTCAAAAACTTCTAATGGATTGGCTATTGATAATTGCTCATATTCATTGTCTTCATAACGCTCTTTTGACATTTTGAATTTTGTACATGCTAAATAGGCGCCAATATTAACCTATTAAATTAGAATATTTCAAAATAATATAGAGGAATTGAATAGCAGTTTTTATTAAAAAAAATCTATATCACGGTTATTTTTAATTATATCAAATTTACTTTTTATAATTTTTTCTTTCTCTGCCATGTAGGAATTTATTTTATGAGGTAAGCCATTTGATGCCAGCGAGTTATTGAAGAACTCACGTATCTTGTCCAAGTCATCATTTTTATTAAAGTAAAAATCATGCACTTTTTTATTAGAATCAATATATAAATATAACCAGGTATCTTTTATCTTCTTTTCAACTTTTTTTATAATTAAATCAGAGATTAAATCTGTCTTATTTAAAAAGGATTTTTGCAAATTTTTTTTATAACAATAACGCTCAAGTTTATTAAAATCACTTTGAGTAATAACTAAATTTCGTTCTTTTGTCAGTTCTTGTAATGTTGAAAAAGTTAAAAAGTAATTGTTATACCAAAAAACAATAGAGGAGATAATGATGTTACCCATAGTTTGTTTTTCTGATACCAAAGAAAGTCAGAAATATCCTCCAACAAATCAAGAAACGTATAGCCGATCATCCCTTTTCCTCATTTATTTTATAATTAATTATAATTCTTATTTCGCCATATTCCTGATTATCTATAGGGAAAAATAAGGGGAAGTAAGACAACAAATGATTACTTAATGAGTGCTAAAAGCGTTTCCAAATTATCAGCTTCACTTGCAGGCTTATCCCAGCGAATGCGATGAATTCGCGGAAAACGTAGGGCAACACCTGATTTGTGGCGAGATGAAAGGTTAACGGCATCGAATGCAACCTCAAATACAAGGGATTTCTCTACTTCTCTAACGGGTCCGAAGTGATGTTCAATATGGTGGCGAATCCATTTATCCAATTGATACAACTCCTCATCAGTAAAGCCAAAATAGGCTTTACCAATAGGTAGTAGCTTTTCTTCATGCCATAATCCAAACGTATAATCTGAATAAAAGGAAGAGCGTTTTCCATGCCCCCTTTGTGCATACATGAGTACAGCGTCGATTAAATGAGGGTCTCTTTTCCATTTATACCAATACCCAACCGGTCTTCCGGCAATATAAGGACCATCTTTGCGCTTCAACATTAATCCTTCAACCGCCACATGTTGCTTAGCAAGAACCTTTTCTTTTAATTTCAAAAGACTATCTGGTGAAGAAAAGGGCAATAGTTCTGATAACCACATATTATGAGGACGATAGTTTGCAAACCAAGCTTCCAATTTTTTGCGCCTTTCCTTAAGTGGCAAAGGTCGTAAATCAATCGACTGCTCCTCAAGAATGTCATATAAGATTACAGCTGCGGGTTGTTCTTTAAGAATTTTTTCACTTACTTTTTTTCTATTTAAACGTTGCTGCAACTCATTAAAGCTACCAATTGTTTGTTGACTTTGAATAACTAATTCACCATCTAAAACAACAGGTGTATTTATAGAGGCAAGAGCATCAGGAAATGAACCACTGATATTATCTCCAGTGCGTGAATATAGTGCCTTATTTTGTGAGGTACACACCACTTGTACTCGAATTCCATCGTATTTATGTTCAGCAAAAAATACCTCTGCTGTAATAGAAGGTAAATCTTTCTCTTTAAGGGGATGAGACAACATAACCGGATGAAAGAAAATATTCTCAGAAATATCAGGAAGCGACCGTCTTCCTTCAAGCCAGGCAAATAATTCAATATAGGGAGGTAGTAAACCATGCCAAAGATGTTCAATCTCTTGAATATCCACATTGCCATATTGTGCCAATGCTTTTTTAACAAAACGTGCTGATACCCCAACTCTTAAACTTCCTGTTCCTAATTTTAATAAAGCCCAACGTTCTACCACATTACTTTTACTTAGTAATTCTGCCAGGTAGGAAGCGATTGATTGTTTGGGTAACTCTTTAAGAGCAGTGATAATTTCACTCAGATTTGGTAAAGAAGTTCGTTTAACTGACGATTCAGGCCACAATAGAGCAAGTGTCTCTGAGACATCTCCTACATAATCGTTAGAAAGAGCAAACAAATAGGGGTCGATTCGTTCTTGCATTAACTCTTTAATTAAAGCCCGACCAAAGGTTGGAAACTCTAAAGTATCCGCCAAAATAGCCAAAGCGTAACCACGATCTGGATCAGGCGTTGTAGCAAAAAACTCGTTAAGTAAACTTACTTTTTTTAAGTGGCTATAAGCAAAATAGAGACTATTGAGTAATTGAGCAAATTTTTCCATCTCATTCCTCACTATCTTCATAACCTAGCAAATGAAGCGCCTGAGCCTTATATCCTTTCTTTAATAAAGAATATACCAAAGCCTCTTCTTGGCCATGAGTTACCCAAATTTCTCCGGGACGTACCTCATCAATGGTTTGCAGAAGCTCCAGCCAATCAGCATGATCAGAAATGATCAGAGGTAAATCAATGCCTTTTTGCTTGGCACGAGCACGAATCTGCATCCACCCAGAAGCATTTGCCCTAACAATTTCACCAAAACGCCGCGTCCATCTATCATGAAGTGAACTCGGAGGACATAGTACAATTTTTCCTACTGCATTTTTTTCATTTAAGGTATTGGCTTGCCTTAAATCACCAAGATGAATATTCAATGATTCATAGAAATGGCAGAGTTTAAATAAAGCGCCATGTAAATAAATTGGCTCATGGTAATTGGCTTCTCGCAACGCTTTTATTAGTCTCTGACATTTACCTAGTGGATAAACCCCAACCAGATGACATAAGGAAAGTTTTTTCAGGGATTGAAGGAGTTTCCCAATTTCTTCCTGGATTGCGGGATGCCTAAAAATGGGTAAACCAAACGTTGCCTCCGTAATAAAAATATCACAAGGCATCACCTCAAAAGCTGCACAGGTAGGATCCCCTCGCCGCTTATAATCCCCAGAAATAATGACCCTTTTATGTTTATATTCAAGAACTATTTGTGCACTTCCTAAAACATGTCCTGCAGGTAACAATAAAACTTTAATCTGATTAATGGTTACACGTGTGCCAAAGGCGAGTTTTTGCCAAAACTGCGTTGAATCCAAACCATAGCGAAGCTGCATAATGGCAATCGTTTCGGGAGTAGCCAATACCTTTTTATGCCCAGCTATTGCATGATCACGATGACCATGAGTAATAATGGCTGCGTCCACTTTATCGATAGGATCAATATAAAAATCACCTGGGATACAATAAAGCCCTTGCGGTCTTAAAACGAGCCATTCTTCAACAGTAGTCATCAACTTTTCTTAGAATGGCTAAAAGCATTTAATGTTTGTGATAAAAAATCCATTTCTATTTCCTAATCTTGAATAGTTAATACTTATAAGTATAGGTATTCGCTCTATGTATAGGGGTAGATTTTTCTCTGAGCAGATAACGGGTAGCTAATTTGGATATATTGGATTTTTTGGTAGATGGTTACCCGCCTACGCGGGCATGACATTTTTATCTAGCTAATAGAGGTATTAATTAATAACCAAAAACTTGTTTGTTCTCTTCTTCAATCAAAGCCTCAATTTGTGGGGTAAGCTTTCCTTTATTATTCATCCATCCTAAACTAACACATACTTCCCGACTTCTATTATTACTTGATTGAGCATGGGAAATAATCTCTTGCAGACTCATTGATGGTTTTATTTTTGTGTTTCTAAAGAAACCCCACAAACAATGAGCCCTCTGCTCTTTGTAAAGTTCATTATGCTTGCTATAAAAGTCTTCTTTTGCAGACTCAACTGTTTGATTAGTGGATGTAACCTCTGTCCCCTTAGTATGAGCCTTGCTATTTTCTTGCTTGAGAAATGATTCCAGTGCTATCTTCAAACGATGTGAATTAGGGCCAGAAATTGTAATAAGCGCTTGATTTTTTTCTATTAAACCAGGGGGTGAAGACAAATTTATCCCTGGAATAAATCCTTTATGATTCAAAGGAATGCCCAACTGCAAGAACAAAGGAGTGGCTTTAAACTTATTGAGCAATTGAGTTGCCATTTTCCCATCCACTATTAGTTTTTCTACAGGGTCTCTAGACCCAATAGGGACTAAAGCGGCTACGGGTGTAGTACTACTTAATAAACCATCACACGTTTGAAATAAGTCCGCCTTTTGATAAATTCCTTTCTGGCCAAACATAACATCATCAATCCCTGAAGTCACATTGAAATCACCGCCGATAATAGTAGGGTAAGGCAAATTGGTGCTGTCCATTATTGCCTTTTTGGTTGCCTGTTGCTGGGTCCAATCACCATGAACATTTATTGTAGAAATTGTTCTACCATCCGCCGAAGTCAGTTGTAACTCCTGAAATCTCCCATGAATACCTAACGGTGAATTTATAGTGGTATTACTCTGTATCGGAAAGCGATCATAATCGGCAATGGTAAACATTGCTGAGCGCGTGTTCTGTGTTGGTGTAATATTTGCTGGATTAAGCTTTTCAAAGCCAGGAATTTTTTGGAGTTCTCTATAAAAAAGATTCGTGGGATCCTCTGCGCTATTATACTTCGGTGCCTCTTGAAACATGAAGACATCAATACCATCTGACTCCTTAAGTTCTTTAATAGCTTCGACTAATTTTGCCAATCTAATTCGGTATTGATCAGGAGTCTCGGTGAAACCAAAAGAATTATTTTTGCCATTGCCAAGGCACATTAAATTTAATACGCACACTCCCCCATCAAGAATAGGTTCGTGATCGGTAAGTTTTGCCTCAACAAGAGTAAGACCACCCAAGCATTTAAATCTTCTTCCCATTTACAGTTACCAAGAAGTACTATAATTATAGTAATTTTATCCTATTGAAATTAACAAATACTTAACATGTTAATTATTTTCTAAATAACGCCAGCTAAGAAGTCCCAGAGGTATATTATTCGGCTTATTTAAACAAGGCAGCAATGCAATAGGACGCGCAATACGCCATTGTAACAACCTGGCACCCGTTTTTTGCATCAGTACATTAATTCGCCAATGGTGGGTACTATAGTGCCGTTTATTGAGCAGGGATTGTAAGCATGGAAATTCTCCCAAGTCTTCGACAAGATATAAAAATACCTGGTTCTTCTCTTTAAAACTGCAGGCCTCTGTGGTTAATAAATGCATTATTTCCTTAGAATCTTTTTCTGGCCTAATACATGATTGACCATATTGCCAGGATTGTAGCGCTAATTTTTGCGCCCCTAATTCCAATGTGTAGAAGTTTTGTCTTTTTTCAATAATTTGATTTAACCCTTTGTAATATAAAAAAATATGTTGCATTTCAAATAAAACCAAAAGTGATAATAAAGATAGGATAAGAATTGTCATCAATAACACTATGCCCTCTTGATTCATCATAAAGCCCGCACCGTTGTCTCAATCATGATGGTCTCTTGGTTAGCTAACCCAAGTGAGACCTGCAGCATTGTTAAACCATCACTGGATTGGAGATGAGTAATCAAGCTATTCACTAGAGGCGTCAATTCCTCAGCATGATTTTGTTGGTAATACAAGGCCTTCTTTGCTTGTTGATTATTTTTAATAAAAAACACTTCCTGTAACCATTTACCCAAATAAATTGGCCTTACATAGTCATAGATCAAGGAATTTTTCAGCCTAACGACCGGGTGGTCGTTGATACGTCGACTGGAAAGAACCTCCGCCACTTCTGCATGATAACAATCAGCAATAAGAACAATATCACCCGTTTTAAAAGAACCCTCTGCAAGAGTTAATTCATCAACATTAAACGTTAATACTGACGAATAGTGTTCACTCATGTGATTAATACGCAGACTCTGCGCTTTATCAACGTTTAATTGAATTGCCTGAAGTTTTTCAGTAGTTAACCAATGAAGATTCATGCACGGGGTAAAACCTGCTCGACGAACGCTATCACGAATTAAATCCTGTACCCACTCTAATTCAAAAGCATCTTCTAATAGTTTTTGCGTCTCATGATATTGCTTCTTTGCCGATAGGTAATATTCAATCAACACCGTTAACAAGAGAGTACTCAAGAAAAGGCTTAGCATTATCTCGACTAAACTTAAACCACCTTGTTTACTCATGAACCATAATTTCCCGTTGCAATTTGCAGCAAGAAGAATCAGGTAATTCAAATCCCCAGGAAATCTCAAGGAAGCTCCCTTTTGCAATCGGTGTCTGCTTAAATTGAAAAGGGTCGTGGGTAAGAAGTAATGGTTGTCGTCCTAAGGCACGTTCGGAGTTATTATCAAGCAGTGTTGCCGCCAACGAGCGTTGTAAAGCACGGTGCAATAACTGTTTAATTTGCAATTGTTGTTGGAGAACCGTAAGCGAGATACTTGTTACTAATAATAAAGTTACCAATAGCTCCATTACAGAAAAGCCATGAGAGGTTTTCATAAATCCATTCCTGAGGTCGTTTTGCAGGCTTAGATTACCTAGGAGTAGCAGGAGAAAGCAAGAAGTTTTTAAAATTGCTTTTTTATATAAATAGATACATTCACTTTTTAATAGCTCTTAGGTAATATCAAACCTCGTTAGGATCTAAGGAGAGAGTCCATTGTCTTGTGACTATCATCATTTACCTCATGCAGGTATCCAATCATTAAAGCCTTATATTCCAGGTAAAGCGGTTGAGGAATTGGCACGCGAGCAAGGCATAACTGATATTATTAAACTTGCTAGCAATGAAAACCCCCTTGGTTGCAGTTATAAAGCTAAAGAGGCGATAGCCAGACTCACACCACACCAACTAGCAACCTACCCTTCTCCAATGAATCATCCATTACGACACAAACTTAGCCAAAAATTAGGAGTTAGTGAAACCATGCTAACGCTAGGTAACGGCTCAGATTCATTGTTTTCGTTAATCTTAACCACGTTTGCCCTCCATACCGGCAAGCACATGTTAACTCATGAGCATTCTTTTATTTCCTACGGAATTCAGGCACAGACTTTAGGCATAACTGTACAAAAAATCCCTTTGCAACCCAATTGGCACGTGGATATTGATACAATGATTAGCATGAGTCAGCAGAATGTAGCGGTTATTTTTTTAGCTAATCCTAATAACCCAACAGGCATTTTTATTAATCCAGAAGAGATTAGACGACTTATAGCCAATGTCCCGGCTACAGCGATTATTGTTTTAGATGAAGCCTATTATGAATATGCCTATAGTCCGGGAGACAAGACCAGCATTAATCTCTTACGAGATTATCCAAATTTAATTATTACACGCACTTTTTCGAAGGCTTATGGGCTTGCAGGATTACGGCTGGGATATGCAATTGCCAGTCCTGAAATCACGGAATTATTGTTACGCGTTGAGCCCCCATTTGGCGTCAATCAAGCTGCTCTTGAAGCTGCCAACGCTGCTTTAGATGATCATGAATTCGTCACTGAAACCTTGAAGCTTAATCAACAAGGCATGCAGCAACTGCAGCAAGGTTTTGATACTTTAAATTTAAGTTATTTACCTTCTCGTTGTAATTTCATCACCTTCGACTGTGGAGTGAATGCATTACCGATTTATGAGGAACTATTAAAGCATGGTGTGATTGTTCGACCATTACAACCTTATAAGTTATCAAATCATTTACGAGTGACCATCGGTAATAGCGTTCAGAATGCTCGATTTCTTGATAAACTAGCGCTTTGCTTATCTCATCATACGAATTAGAGGAGTTAAAACGATGAAAACTGATTTAAGTCAAAAACATTGCGAGTCTTGTGAAGGGATTGGTAAAGCCTTAACTGCTGAGCAGATTCATCATTTGATGCCACAACTTGATAGCCATTGGCAAGTACAAAATGATAATAAAGAAATTAAACGTTCTTTCAATTTTGCCAATTTTTATGAAACAATGGCTTTTGTTAATGCAATTGCCTGGATAGCCAATGTCGAGAATCACCATCCTGATCTTGAAGTAGGCTACAATTATTGCCATGTTCGTTTTATGACTCATGCCCTAAAAGGCCTATCCCATAACGATTTTATCTGTGCGGCTAAAATAGATGCATTGCTAGTTTAAAGCACTACGAATAAGAGGGCTTTACAGTGGTTTTATTCAGCAGTAAACCCTCAAGTTCTAGCAGAGAAGAAATTTGGTATTGAGGATTTAGTCCTGAAGGGATAGGTTTCTTGTCAGCATTAAACCAACAAGTATCTAATCCGGCATTCATTCCTCCCAGAATATCGGAATCCGGATTATCACCAACCATTAATACACGCTCTGGTGCAGGATTTCCCATTTTAGAAAGCGCATAGTTAAAAATCGCAGGATCGGGTTTAGCTACCCCTACTTCTTCGGATATCACTAACAAATCAAAATAACCACCAAGTTTTGTGCGTTCCAGACGAACCTGCTGGAGTTCAATAAATCCATTGGTGATAATACCAAGTTTGACTCTTCCCTGCAGAGTCGCAAGTAAATTAACAGCTCCTTCTAGCGGAGTGCAAATCTCGGCCATAGTTGCTAAAAATGCACGGCTTAATTCTTTAGATGAAATTTCTAATTTATTAGCCCACTTGTTAAATCGCAGATGTTGCAGTTGCTGTGCAGTAATAGCTCCATTTTGGTAATCTACCCACAACGATTTATTAACGAGTTGATATTCTTGAAAATCTTGCTGGGTGAAGTTTATTCCAAAATCCAAAAATAAACGTTGCAAACCACTAAATGCATCGAACGAAAATAGCGTTTCATCAGCATCAAATAAAATCCACTCGTAATTTTTCACTTGACCCATCTTTTATAACCATTATTCCTAAACGAAAATAGTTTACCGCACGTAATGAATAAAAAACAAATCAATTAATTTTTACATTATGTGATTAAAATAAATACCGGATAATTGCTAACTAATTACAATTTTTTATTAAATTTGTTAACTTATTTAAAATTTGGCAGTGTGAGATTTAAATGCCCAACCAAACAAAAATTCCCGATTTAGCTTTATGGCTAGTTGGCGACAATTATCTTAACAACAATAAACTACGGGATGTATTCTTAAGCTCAAAAATAGGGGCCTCCTTTTTTCAACCTCATGTCCATGCGGCGGGATTAATTAAGCTCATTCATCATGCAAATTACCAGGAAATTGTACGAGTTATAACCCAAGATCCTTCACTAATGTTCACCCATGTTCATTCTGATGAGTATCCTAAGAAAATTAGTCCCCTGAAATATGTCATAAAAATCCTGGATACTGACCTCTTAAATGTATTCTTTAATGCAATCAAAGATAATAATCAGTACTTATCACAGTTTTTACAGCAAGCAGAAGAACAAAAAGAATACATCAATTTTCCCGCTCTTTTTGCAGAATACGAGGAATTTTTTAAGATATTTGATGCTTATAGAAGCGATGGCTTATCAGAAGATGCTCTTAAAGCAGCTTACGCCAGATTAGGGCTTAGCCAGCGTGAGCACTTGCCTATCTATTTAATACAATTAATGTGTCACCCGCAGCCATGGTGGGGGAATAATCCACGCCCACCTATGCACACCCTCTCCACGCAACGTCAGGTACTTAATGCAAATACTCGAAAAGAAGTTTTTTTGCTTCCTTATAAGCCCAACGAGGGCTTAGGTTATGATTTTGCATTCATAAGTATATTTTCCTATCTTGGTGTCATTGAGGAGGGTGATGATTATTTCGGCACCTTGGCGAAAGGATTATTCGAAGTGCATATGCAAGACTTGAGTTTTTTTCAGACTAGAGAAATCGCTAAACTGCAGCAAATAATACAAAATGCAAGAAAGATGTATGTACCAGAGTCTGAATTGGATGAAGAGAAATTAAATTATTATTAATGCTTTGTTATCAAATAATAATTATTAAGGCTATCAATAATGACCCTTTCTTTTTTAAATTTTTAACTCACTATAGCTGGGCTCCTCAACCTCATTACTCAACTCTTGAGACAGATGTTGCATATTTTTAATGTAGTAAATTCGACGCGCCAGAGAACCGGTGGGATTAAAATCTTTTTGCGTTTCGATATCTTTAAGTCTTGCCAATAAGTCTTCTATATGGGTACTTTCTTTCAATATTTTATTCACTTTATCCACATGATGCCGATTCCAGTGAAAACTAGCAAAAAGAGTAAATCCAGGACTCCAACTGCTATTTTTTGTATAATCATTTAAAAGATTTTTTGCCTTCTGAAATATATCTTTTGATGAGTGGGTAAGTTTACTGTAGCTTTCAGGAAAGTACTCTTTCTTTCTGTATACATCCAGATTTATTTTTCTTTCTGTCGCGAGATTGCAAACACTTAAATCATCCCTTGGAACGGTAAGTGTCTTAACAGAAAGAGGTAATTTAATTATCAAATCACGTAATACTTTATTATCAATTGCCAATTTTTTATTATCGTGACCTAAAAGAGAGATTTCTTTTATATTCTCTGAAAAGCTACTAAAAAATGGGATTAGTTCCGCATAAGTACAATTTTCAATAATATCCGCATTAATAGTGAAATGAGTCACATGTTTTGGGAGAGTCTTTATTAGGTCCTCGGGATTTTTCCATTTAACGTGGATGTTAAAATTAACCTTTGTAACACAATCAGGGAGGTGTTTTAAATACTTAATGCAATCCGCTTTCGATTGCTCAGCTGGCTTTGATATTGAAGCAGGATACTCAAATAGTCGATACCAAAAAACAATTGAAGTGAATCTCTTGGGAAGCAGATTTATTTTTTCAGCCATCTCCTGAGTAACAATGATGATATCGTCGTTTTTTCGCTCCAGCTCCTCCATCATAGTAAAGGCTTCTTCCAATAGCTCCTTTGTTATTACCCCTGTTTTTTTTCTACTGCACTCAATCCAGTGATCACCCAAACCGTCTGGTTGCATTATTATATTGGAGGATTCTTTTTCTCGAGTATTTTTAGTACCGCTAAATTTAAATAGTTCTAATCCCATTATCCTAACTCCAATAACTAGATAAATGATTCCTCTATTGTAGGCTTGGTCATATTAGTGGATATTTAATGCTTCTACGTAAAATTTGCATTTCAGTTTACTGTATTGGGTAGCTAAGATGGGTCGTTGGGGCGAAAATACAAACTAGAATACGCTTATAATAACTTAAAGAAGTTTAAAATGGACGGTAATACATGGAATGGTTTATTAAAAATATTACAGGAATAGTCCCTCCTCCCGACCAAATGACTAAACTTGTGCAACAATTAATTCATCTTTCACTTCAACCTCTGATTGGGATGCCTCAATAACACCATATTGCATGCAAAGAAGATAATCATCGGCTGCTTGATTAGTTATATTTTTCAAAAATTGCTCTAGATAGGACTGTCCAAAACTGGTGCCTTGAAAAAAGTTTAAACGAGACCAGTATGTTTGTACGGGTTTCAAAACCTGTCCTAGTTCATCCTGCAAATTAGGCAGATAATAATCACCCATATAGAATTTAGATATTATTTGCAATAAATAAATATTTTCTAATGCCCCCATCGCAAGCTTATATAATTTGTCGTACCATTCAGCGGACTCAGCTCTAAAGTAGCTGGAAAAACCCGGGCGATTTAAAGTGCAAAAAATCTCCAGTAAATCTCTAAACTCAGCAATTACCACACTGTTTGCAATAAGCGTCTGATTCTGGGAGTTTAATTGCTTTTTAACTTGTTCCAATTGGCGAATTAGTTGCAAACGATCGCCATCTGTCGTTGAGCTTGCAGGTGGTGATGTTAGAAGTTTTGCAATTGAATCCAAATAAGCTAGCCACAGTTTAGTCACTTTTTCTATGAAAAAATAATTATCTGTATCACTTTCAGTAAATAGCGTCTGGAAAAATGCCCCTTCTTTAAGCTCCGAATTTTTTTTTCCTAAAATAATTGAATCAAATTGTTTTTCTAATGGTTTAGTAAGTATTTTGTCGGCTAAGGCTGAATTGTGACTTAAATATAAAAAATTTTGAATTAAACCCAATAGTTCCGACAATTTACTAATAACAAATGCCTGTCGTTCTTTGTTATAGTAGTCAGATTTATCAAGTTTATCAATCACATTGCTTAGCAGATGCAGGCGTTCAAGTAACAATAAACGATAATCTTGACGAGTTAGAAGAGGGGAATATTCTAATTGTTGTATATAGCTAATTTGACTGTAGAAAGCATATTCGACTTCATCATATTCTCCTTCAAAAGCTAAAGTCGGAATAGTATAAGCATATAATACTTCACAAGATTTAATTTTTAGAATGTGGAAGGTCTCCATTTTTCTAAATTCTGCCAGAAGATAATCGACGTGTATGTTATTAATGATTTTTTCTAATAATTCCGGACTAAATGTTTTCTCATCCGTTTCATCACGTATACGTTCTGAATCATTACGACTTCCAATGTAGTGACTTAAAGCATAATAAAGTTGGCCTAGGGAGTATCTCATGCTGGCGAATGCTGATATTTTATGATTGTAAAGCGCAGTCATAAGTTGGCATACCAATACCAAATCACTTAGTTCAGGTTTTGTGATTTGCAAACATTCAATAACCACTTCGATAATATCGTCTGCAGTAACTGCCTTTATTTTTCTGTTAACAGCGTCACACGCCAAATATTCTTTTACCTGAAAATAAAAATCCTCCAGCAAACATAAAAATTGATTATGATTGTGCATTCTAAGACAAGAAAAACAGTGCTTTAATTTTCTTGCAAATTGCATCGTTGAGATATTTGCGTGAACAGTAGGAATTGCGGCTAAATCGTTAGTAATGCCATTAATAAATTCTTTATAAACAGAAACATCCGCCGAGCAACCTAATGTTTTAAACGAATACATTTCATCGCTATTTTTAGGTTCAAAACGAGTGTAGTTTACAGCTACTTTCGTGGTAATCGGTATAAATTCTGCTTTTGTTGCAGTTGCCTTTAACCTTAGACGAATATGAACAGCAGCAAAAGGAGCGATATCAAATTTTAGCGTTTTTCTTGCTGTTTTTTCTAAAACAGTTTTATCCAATTGAGATAAGATTGGATTAAATATTGACTGATATGTTACAAAATCAACCTGTTTTACTTCACCTGTTTTTCTATCCAGAAGAAGATTTTCTTTGCTATTTCGCAAACCATAAAAACATAGAAAGAGACTAGCAAAATGATCACCCTTGGCGTCTTTTGTATAGACTAATTGACGGAAATTACCGGTTTTATAATATTGATTTAGCGTGCTTTCTTCCCTTATCGTCAAATCATTCATGATAAGATGAGGAATACTAAAAAGAGCTTGTCCTCCAGCGGGAGACAAGATAGTTTCTGTTAATAATTTATTTTGGGTATAACGAGTTACTTTTTCATAAATCTCTTCTTCTTGACAACCTTCTGTGTCTACTTCTGCAATAAAATTTTCCCGCGCAAAATCAACAGTAGATGAATGAGCTGAATAAGGGCGCGCCTCAAGATAGGAATTAATATCTTGTCGAATTGATTCGAGTAGTGTCGGTGACCATTGATAAATAAATGTTTTCATAGAAAGAAAATCGCTTAATTTAACTATAAATAGCAATTTATGTTCTTTTCTACAATAGATCCATCCAACTTCATTCTAATGAGGAATATTGTTTAATCAGGCATTCAGCAAAAAAGAGGTTGACTCGTTATTCAATAATAAATCTTCTTCGGTGCGAATGTTTTCTTTATCTTTGCAAAATAAGCAATTCATTGATATTCCAGGATTAACAAATTGCGAACGATTTTTCGGAGTACTCTCGAGGTTATAAGAAAATACATCATCTGTCGTCTCGACAGTGTGTACCTTATCTTCCTTTGATAATTGATAAGTACCTAAAGAAGTAATCAAACCCTTCATTTTTTTGCATAACTGGTTTTTATTATCCTTTTCAATTGTGGAGCTTGTCGCGCTTATTGCCGTATAGATACCAAACCCACTCGCTAAGGTTAAAACGATTAGACCCACAAGAGGGAACGCACTAAAACCTGTGAGAAGACCAAGTCCTCCCAATAATCCCATTAAACCAGCACTGCACCCAGCTATGGAACCAAATACCCCAACAAAGCCGAGAAAACCAGCATAAAGCAAGTTCATGTTACTAACTGATTTTAGACTTTTTTTTACTTCAGCAGAATGCATCCATACATACAATGCTTGAAATATAATATTATTTTTTTCTTTATCCGGTAAATTAGTAAAATTATTTTTGTTGCAGGTTGCAGCTAAACAGGCAATAAAATTAGAGAAGCTTTGATCGTCTTTTAATTCATGATCGTAATGAATATTCTGCTCACTTTTCTCTCCAATGATTCGCAGCAAATCCTCTTGACTGCACTCGTCGAGAAATTGCTTTGATTTCAAAGTCAGTTTCTTAAGAAGTCCTAAAAATTTGTCATTTAACTTTTTTTCTTCTTCCTGGAAACGTTGGTAAGCTAGATAAAATACCGGGATACTGACAAGTAGAAATATACTGCTGCATATTAACCCCAATGTCAAAGCAAAAGCACTACCTATCCCTAAGCTTAAGCTGGAGGAAATAATACCAAATAGGGGCCAAGCCACTCCTGCGCCAGTTCCTATTCCCTCAAAAAATGGCCTTATAATGGACATATCAATTTTAATTCAAAAATTTTTAAATCGATGAATACAATAACATAATTTATTTTTGACTACTCTTTTTTTCTTATTATCTCCCGCCCTTCGTATTGTGGTTTATTAGCGGTATCTGAAATATGCGCCTGACTTTGGATGCCGCGGATAGACCGCGGCAAGTAATAGCATCAATTGCCTAGATTAAAAGACATCACGATGCTCGAATTTACAATGATAAATTAAGGTCTATCATCAATTTCTTTGCGTTGCGAAGGTAAAAAATCCTTTCTATCTAATCCCATTGCCACAGCCAATGCCCCGGCAACATAGATTGAGGAATAGGTTCCAACGATAATTCCAATAATCAATGCAAGAGAAAATCCGCGGATTGTTTCTCCACCATAGACAAATAATGCTACCACGACGAAAAGAGTTAACAGAGATGTCATGATGGTACGTGACAATGTCTGGTTAATAGAAATATTCATAATCTCTAAAGGAGTGGCACGACGAATTTTAACAAAATTTTCGCGGACACGATCAAACACAACAATAGTATCGTTTAACGAATAACCAATAACTGCGAGCAGTCCCGCTAAGGCCTTCAAATCAAATTCGATACCAAATAATGCGAACACACCAAGAATTAACACAGGGTCATGAATTAGAGCGACTGCGGAACTTACGGCCAAACGATATTCAAAGCGCATGCCGATGTAAATCATAGTGGCCAGTAAAGAAACAATAATGGCCAGAGCTCCTTTTGTTGCTAATTCTTGACCAACCTGCGGACCTACAAAATCAACACGTTGCTTTGCTGCTCCAGGCAACTGAGCCATTACTTTATCAACGAGCACAGTCTGATCAAGATCGGCTCTTGGAGCAATACTAATTAAAACATCTTTCGATGTTCCATAGCTTATAACCTGTGCCTCCTTGAAACCAACACTATATAATTTTTCACGAATAGTTTCTAAATCGGCAGCTTGTGGGTATGAAACCTCAATTTGTGTTCCACCGGTAAAATCCAATCCCCATTTCAAACCATGAGTAAACAAAGCACCAATAGACACTATAAAAATAAGCGCAGACAGCAAAGCGGTCCACTTACGTGCCCCCATGAAGTCTATTTTTGAATTTGGATTAAAAAATTCCATCTGAGCCTCGTTCTCAAATACCAATTGAAAGTTTTTTTACATTACGGCCGCCATAGTACCAATTGACGATAGCACGAGTGTAAGTGATGCTGGTCAGCATGGAAGTCAGCAAACCTAGCGATAAAATAACAGCAAAACCACGTATAGGACCGCTACCTATCGCGAAAAGGACAATACCTACAATCAATGTTGTAACGTTTGCATCCACAATGGTTGCGAATGCCCGATCATAGCCGGCATGTATTGCAGCTTGAGGTGACAAACCATTGCGAAGCTCCTCACGAATCCTTTCATAAATAAGTACGTTGGCGTCTACGGCCATACCCACTGTTAATACAAACGCCGCGATACCGGGTAATGTTAAAGTATTACCAATCAAGGACATTAATGCAGCCAGTAAAATCAGATTTAAAAAGAGTGCTATATTTGCCACAAATCCAAAAAAACGATAGTAAACTAACATAAGCACCAGGATTAAGCCCATTCCTACTTCAAGAGAAACTAATCCACGATGAATATTTTCTTTACCCAAAGATGGGCCAACCGTCCGCTCTTCCACCGGGTATATTACAGCAGGCAAAGCACCGGCACGTAATAATAATGCTAAATTACTGGCTTCTTTGCTGTCTGTTAATCCTGTAATTTGGAAGTTATTCCCCAGTGCATTTTGAATAACTGGAGCACTGATCACTCGTTCCTCACGCTGAGTAACACGTTTTTCAACACCATCAATGGTATAGGTATTTGTTTTAGTTTCAACAAATACAATAGCCATACGTTTGCCAATATTTTCACGAGTAACCTTGGTAAATAAGCTTTCGCCACCGCCACCTAATTGGACTTGTACGGCGGGTGTTCCTGTTTGCTGATCAAAACTTGAAACAGCACTGGTAATTGAATCACCACTTAACACCACTTGGCGCCTCAAGAGAATAGGATGACCATCCATCATATACAGTTTGCTATTAACCGGGATAACACCAGTTTGTTTAGCTAGTTGTGCATCATTATCTTGATCAACTAAATAAAACTGTAACGTTGCCGTACCGCCCAGGATCTGTTTAGCACGAGCAGCATCCTGTATGCCTGGCAGGTCCACACCAACCCGAGTTGCGCCTTGCTGTTGCACAATAGCTTCACCTACTCCCAACTCATTAACACGGTTACGTAAAATACTCATTGTTTGATCAATTGTATTTTGACGAATCGAATTTAATTCGGTGGGTGATAAGGCAGCCAAAATCGAGTAGGTGGCATTAGATTGACTAATCATTAAATTAGGAAATTTGTCTTTAACTTCTTCTAAACCAGCATCCCTTGATTGTTCATCACGAAAGCGAATATCGATCCCTTTATCTGCAATATAACGAATACCTATATAGCGAATACCAGCTTCGCGCAGGTCCTGACCAATACTTTTCATTAACCCTTCATTACGACGGCTAATAACACTATCGACATCTACTTCGAGCAGAAAATGCACCCCTCCGCGGAGGTCTAACCCTTGTTTCATTGGCTCGGCACCAATCATACTTAGCCAACGAGGAGTGGTTGGTGCAAGATTCAAAGCAACAGTATACTGAGAGCCCAGAGCATTTTTAATCGCATCACGTGCCAGCAACTGAACGTCAGTTGAGTTAAACCTTATCTCCAAGCGATCATTAGTGGTGGTTATTGAATTATATTTTATTTTTGAATTATTCAATAACGTACTGATTTGTTGACTTAGTTGATCCATATCAACCGGATTCTGCGAAGAAATTTGTACAGCAGGATCTTCGCTATAGAGATTAGGTATCGCATAAATTAAGCCGACCACTGCAATAATGACCAGCATAAGATTTTTCCACAGAGGATATTTATTCTGCATATCGTGTCCCAAGCCCAACTTAAAGGGATTTAATCGTGCCTTTAGGCAAAACAGCGCTTACTGCACTTCTTTGGATGTTAATTTCAACTGTTTCAGAAAGAGCTACTTTAATATATTGTTCATCTAGATTAACAACCTTCCCTAACATACCGCCAGAAGTAACTATTTCATCACCTTTCTTTAGATTACTAATCAGTTCGCGATGTTCTTTCGCCCGTTTGTTTTGTGGTCTTATTAACATAAAATAAAACAACACAAAAATGGCGACAATCATGATCAGCGAAAAAGTTCCATCAGCTTGTGCTGCTTGAGTAGGGGCTGCAGCCATCGCATCACTTATAAAAAAACTCATACCATTTCTCCTCAAATTCGCTGTTAAGTCATTGCACTACTTAAAGGGGCAGAGCAAGGTGCGTGACATCATATCTAGATTTCCCTCGCTCGTAAATGAAATGTCCCAAGTATTTCATCAAGCTTAAAGGAACTGGCCATAATTTTGATAATAATAGACATTATGTTGAATAAGAAAACGCTGACACAATAATGGCGTTTGGCTAATGAGATGATGAAAATAAGCACGCGTAAACATTTGTTGGCAAACAGGACAACTACAATTTTTATCAATGACTATTTGCTGATGAGTCATTGCATCATTATGCAAATCAATTATTTTTCCCTCGCTATATACCTTCCCTAACATGGCATTCTGAGCTGGTAAATCCGATTCAACATATAAAGAATTATATTTGGTCAGGACAGACCATTGAGACAAGTCAAAATTACCGCTCAAATAAATAGGTTTATCCTGATATGTCTCAATTTTTTTTTGCAAAGATTCAAATGAGGATGACAATTCATAAGACAAATACCAACCATAATTTTGCCCTGAAGCACTTGACTTCTCGTTAGGCACAATAAAGGTATTCATCAATGAAAATAGGGTGGTCGATAATGCTAAATCAATATCTGCAGGCAAAATAACCATATCAGGCTGCAATTGATTAATTAAAGAACAAATCTCTTCTTGTGCAATCCGTAGTACGCTACCATCATAGGGCGAACGTATCGAATAAATGCCTTGCTTATTTGGAGGTAGCGACGCATTCAACACAATCTTATTCTGCCAACCGACATAGGACTTTAAGGTCTTAAGCTCCTTAAGGAGAGAAAAGCCAGGTTTTAAAAGCAAACTTTCCAGCTGATAAGAAACGGTCGTAGTTCCTGTTTCTTGCCAATTTGCAAGTGTCAAACAACTCCCTGCTTCTGTCGTTAGCATTGGCGTATAAATTGGCGCAGGAGCTGGTTTGTTATTCATTTTAGATTCCTCTCGCTACAACAATAAACTAGCATCGCCATAGCTAAAAAAGCGATATTTTTCGGCAATGGCTTCTTTATAAAGTGTCATTGCTTGTTCATGCCCAATAAAGGCCGCAACCAACATCAATAACGTGGATTCTGGCAAATGAAAATTGGTAATTAAGCCATCACAGATTTGAAATTGGTAACCGGGGTAAATAAAAATATCCGTGTCGCGTTGACAGGGTTGTAAAATACCCTCATGAGCAGCACTTTCCAAACTTCGTAAGGCGGTGGTTCCTACAGCGATAACCCGCTTGCCTGCCGCACGTGTGCTATTGACTGCATGAGCCAATTCTTCACTAATAATAAATTGCTCTTTATGCATTTTGTGGTCTTTTATATCCTCACAGCGAACAGGTCGAAAAGTACCTGCACCAATATGTAAGGTTGAATAGGCAAGATTAACCCCTTTTGCCTTTACTTCTTGCAAAATACTTTCATCAAAATGCAAACCAGCCGTCGGAGCTGCCACAGATCCGCTATGCAAGGCATAGACTGTTTGATAGCGGTCTAAATCCATTAATTCATCAGGACGCGTGATGTAAAGCGGCAGAGGAATATGTCCTATGTCATTGAGCATGATTTCAACATTGCCCAAAGCTCGGCAATGATATAAATCATCTTGTTTAACAATAACTTCAATAGACCAATTCTTATCAAGATTAATGATACTCCCTGCCTTAGGAGCTTTACTGGCTTTAATGTGGGCTAAAAATGAATTTTCATCCAGCAAGCGCTCAACCAAAAGCTCGACCTTGCCACCACTTTCCTTTCTCCCGTATAGACGTGCTGGAATTACCTTACTATTGTTCATAACTAATAAATCACCAGCTTCCAGAAATTGAGCCACCCCCTTAAACTGGTGATGAATATGAGTACCGTTTTGACGATTGTAAACTAATAGCCTGGAATCGCTACGATTGGGAAGAGGATATTGCGCAATTAACTCTTGCGGTAAATCGAAGTAAAAATCTTGCTTTTTCATTTCTCACCTTACAACTAACTGCCCTATTATATACTCATTTCTATTGAAGTATGATATCTAAGTGTAATCATTTTATGAGTGTTACTAAGATAAGGAAATGAAATGTTAGTTACTTTCTACAGCGATGCCTATGAAAACATTGTCATGTTTGGCCATATAGCCCAACATTTATTAAAACTTATGGGACATAGTGGCACTGTTCCTGGTGCTATTGTTGCAGAAGAGGTGCCGCAAGCCTTGTCACGTTTACAAGGCGGTATTGAACAAGAGAAATCGCAGCAGCATCCCGCGCAAAAAATACGAAACAGCGACGATGATGAACCAGAAGTCAGTTTAGCTCATCGAGCCCTACCATTAATTAATATGCTCAAAGCAGCAAGCAAACAGCAATGTAATGTAATGTGGAAATAAGTTAGCTACTGTAAAGCCTTCACTATTCCGAATACCGCGAAGGATCTTCTGGATACTTCGCCCTACTATCATGATACTATACTATCATTTTGATTATTTGTTGTTAGTGTCATGTTAACTTTGCGTCAAATTACTCTTTCTCGTGGCAATAAAATCCTTTTGGAAAATGCAAGTGTAACCTTGCATGAAAAGCAGAAAATTGGTCTAGTCGGTCATAACGGCTGTGGTAAATCAAGTTTATTTGCCCTGATTTTGGGAGATTTACAAACCGATACAGGTGATTGTCTTATCAATCCCCAATTGCGGATTAGTCACCTATCCCAGCAATTGCCTGATAGCGATGAGCCCGCACTTGATTTTGTGCTTGCAGGAGATTCTGACTATTTAGACTTGCAAAAGCGTTTGGCTTCTGCTGAAAAGAAGGAAGATCATGCTGAGGTTCTTCTTTGCCATGAACTTCTAACGCAAACAGCAGGATATAGCAAACCAGCCAAAGCGGCATCTATCATGGCAGGCCTTGGATTTAAAGCAGAAGAACAAAAAAGAGCAGTGAATAGTTTTTCTGGGGGCTGGCGCATGAGATTAAGTCTCGCGCGTTGCCTGATGAAACCTGCCGATTTATTGTTACTGGATGAGCCAACCAACCACCTTGATATGGAAGCCATTTTCTGGCTTGAAAAATGGTTGAAGCAATGCCCAAGTAGTATTCTACTTATTTCTCACGATCGGGAATTTTTAGATGCATTTGTCACGCATATTCTGCATATTGAACAACAAACAATGAATTTGTACAGCGGCGATTATAGCCGCTTTGAGCAAACAAGAGCACAGCAACTTGCTTTGCAACAAATGACTTATGAGAAACAACAGCAAAAAATTAGTCATATGATGGATTATGTTAATCGCTTTCGTGCCAAAGCTTCAAAAGCCAAGCAGGCACAAAGTCGACTTAATGCAATTGCCAAAATGGATATTGTTGCTCAGGCCCAGATTGATTCTCCTTTTTCTTTTAATTTTTATCCATGTCCACGCGCAGGTAATCCCTTAATTTATTGTGAACATGTCGTGGCTGGCTATGATAGCAATACGGCAATATTGAAAAAGATTAACTTAGTTCTTAATCCCGGCGATCGCATTGCGTTGCTTGGACCAAATGGCGAAGGAAAATCAACACTTATTAAAACGCTGACAGGTTCTCTTCCTCCTATATCAGGCACGATTCATCGCTCCCCTCACTTACAGATTGGCTATTATGCGCAACACCAATTGGATGAGTTAGATAATAATTTAAGCCCTGTTGCGACTATTCAAGCCTTATCCCCGGATGCAAGAGAACAAACTATCCGTGATTATTTAGGTGGTTTTAATTTTATTGGTGACATGGCAATGAAGCCTATTCATCATTTTTCGGGCGGTGAAAAAGCAAGACTAGCTTTAGCAAAACTTGTTTGGTTGAAGCCAAATTTGTTACTTCTTGATGAACCGACAAACCATCTCGATTTAGGTATGCGCGCTGCAATAGAAATTGCCTTGCAAAGTTATGAAGGTGCCTTGATCTTAATTTCTCATGATCGTCATTTATTACGCACCACGGTAAATGATTTTTATCTCGTCTATCAAAAACAAGTGCAGAGTTTTAAAGGTGACCTGGATGATTATCATCAATGGCTACAAACCAGAGAATCTGGTAAAGAAACCGCCTCAGACTTAGATAATGGCAATCAATATCGCGAAAAAAAATCGTTACAAAATCGCATGAAAAAATTAGAACAAATGGTTGAGCAATTTCATGAACGCTTATCACAAGTTGAGGTTAAATTAACTGATTTATCCCTTTACGAAGACGGCCAACGACACAATTTACAAATGTTACTCAATCAGCAAAAAAACTTGCAAAAAGAACTTATGGATGCTGAGGAGGAATGGTTAAATGTTGTTAGCGAACTTGAGCAATTTTAACTAAATTTGCATACTAGAATAAATATTAAGGACAGGGCAAAATTATACTTTTTAGTCATTTCTGCGCAGGCGGAAATCTATCCGGCAGGTACGACAGACTTTTTACAGAAAGGATTACCATGTGTGAGAATGACAAAATTAATCAAACTATTACAGCTTATAATCAACTTAGATTAATATGACCTTGCCCCTGAAAGGAGATAGTTTATGCGTCTACGAAAAATTTTTACTGCATTACTCGGTTTATGGGTTCCTTTTCTAGCCACTTCGGCATCGAATGTAAACGCGGCAGCCCTGCATATAGACTGGCTTGATAAGAAGATTAATCCAAGTGAAAATTTTTTTGCCTATGCGAATGGCACCTGGCAAAAACAGAATCCTATTCCTCCTGAATATGAAAGTTGGGGTACTTTTTACGTTTTGCAGGATAAGCTTCAGGATGTAATCCATCAAATGCTTATTACCGCAGCTAATAATAAAAATGCCAAACCAGGCAGCATTGAACAAAAGGTAGGCGATTTTTACTTCAGCGGGATGGATGAAGCATTAATCAACAAAGTGGGGGCAGTGCCTTTACAATCTGAATTCGCTCGAATTGAAGGCATCAGCAATTTAAATGATCTACAGGATGTAATTGCTCATTTACAAATGATAGGTGTTGATGCTCTTTTTGGTTTTGGCAGTATGCAAGACTTTAAAAACAGTCAGGAAATGATAGGTGCTGCCATACAGGGGGGGTTAGGCTTACCCGACAGGGATTATTACTTAAAAGAGGATGGAAAATTTGCCAAAATTCGTGCCGCTTATCTTAAACATTTAGCGAAAATGTTTGAGTTATTGGGTGATTCTCCTGATCAAGCTACTAAAGAAGCCAAAACTGTAATGGCAATTGAAACGACTTTGGCGAAGGCGTCCCTATCACAGACAGAATTACGTGATCCCTACGCAATTTATCACATCATGGATAGCAAACAATTAGAAGCCACAACACCCAATTTTTCCTGGCCACGCTATCTAAAAGCCATAGGGCAAACTAATCTTAAATCCATTAATTTGGCAACACCCGATTTTTTTAAGAAAGCAAATGAGCAACTTAAGACTGTTTCTTTAGAAGATTGGAAGGTTTATCTGCGTTGGCGACTGATCGATTCCTATGCTTCTTACTTATCACAACCGTTTGTGGACGAAGATTTCCGCATGACTGCGGCAATTGGTGGCGCTGAAAAACTATTGCCACGCTGGAAGCGTGTGGTGAATACCGAAAATGGTGCGCTGGGCTTTGCCATTGGTAAAATGTATGTTGAAAAATATTTTTCGTCTACTTCCAAACAACAAGTACTAGAAATCTTGCAGAATATCCGTACTGTTTTGCGCGAAGATTTGCAAACCTTAAACTGGATGACTCCAGAAACACGTAAAGCAGCACTAAAAAAACTAGATCTAATGGAAGAGCGTGTAGGTTACCCTGAGAAATGGTGGGATTACTCCAGTTTGATTATTGATCGTGGGCCTTATGTGCTTAATGTAATCCGGGCTAATGAATTTTTAGTCAAACGTGACTTGGATAAAATTGGCAAACCTGTTGATAAAACAGAATGGGCAATGACTCCACAAACGATTAATGCTTATTATGATCCCTCGATGAATAATATTAATCTGCCAGCCGGTATTCTTCAGCCACCGTTCTTTGATCCTACAGCCCCCGCTGCCATTAATTATGGCGCTATTGGCTTCATTATTGGTCATGAAATTACTCATGGTTTTGATGATAAAGGGGCCTTATTTGATGGTCATGGTAATTTAAAAAATTGGTGGACGCCTGAGGATTTGAAAAAATTCCAGGCTGCGACAAATTGTATTGCTAGGCAATTTTCTCAGTACAAGGTAAATGGTGACTTAGCGGTTCAAGGCAATCTCGTTGTTGGTGAAGCAACGGCTGATTTGGGTGGACTGACGTTAGCCTTTAAAGCATTTCAAGCTTCAAAAGATTATAAAAATGCAAAAACAATTGCAGGCTTCACTCCTGAACAGCAATTCTTTTTAGGTTCTGCTCATGTATGGGCTAGTAATATTCGTCCGGAGAAAGCGCGACATTTAGTAACAACTGATCCTCATCCACCTATGATTTACCGTGTTAATGGTACTTTGGCCAATATGCCGCAATTTCAGCAAGCATTTGCTATCCATGAAAATAGTCCTATGGTCAATAAAAACCGTTGTATAATTTGGTAAACTATCTGATTCTACCTCCATTAAGGTTGAATGTTTCCATTCAATCTTAATGGCTGACTAGTTTATGTACTTCTCTTTTGCCGCTCAATCTCCAGAGTTAAAAAAATTTTCACCCTAATTTAAGGGCGAGTCTCTTAACCTGATGATATTGTGTAATTCACCCATGCATAGACCTCAATCCTTCCTATAATCCTGATTAATTTTTAATCATAAAGATGATTTTTATTATTTTTCGCTTAGAACATAACATAACAAACATCATTCATTACCATACTCCTCTGTGGGCACAAATAGAGCCAGAGAGTACTCTTTCCGCTAATCGCGATAAAAATAATGCAGCAGCTGCCTTGATTAGCCTCTCTACTCAGCCAAATCAGGGAAAGAATTAATCAGTCTTCTATGTACTAAAAAACGACAAAACGAAGATTCAGAATTGTCTTTTGGATTTGCTGAATACTGCCGCACCAACCATTTTGGCGGATTTGCTAAGCCTACGAAAAAGGAATTATGGTGATTTTGAAGACCGTAGTGACGTGAACATTGATGAGTTTAGGAATGATGCAACTTATTAGTTTGCGCAAGCTAGAGGGCAGTATAAATTCCTTAGAGCAATTTGTAACTGTTTTAAGTGTTACCGGTTATTTCTAAAAAACCGGTTTGCACTATCGGAGGCCATGTGTTTTACAAATTCTCGTTAGAAATTTCAACTTAGGAGTTCCTGATTAATTACCAAATAAAAGGTATAAGCCGAGTTGTGACTTGTTTCTGATACTCCGTATAGCCGGGCAAATCTCGAGCGAGTATTTTTTCCTCATTTAGGATGCGGGCTACCAGGATTACCAGGAAAATGGGAGCCAAAAGCAATGCCCACCATGATCCAAGCGCAAGTGGCGTACCGATCAAAAGAAAGATGGCACCAAAGTACATCGGGTGACGCACGAAGCTGTATAAGCCAGTCGTAATTACTTTTTGTCCTTCTTCAACCCGAATATTGGCGGCAGCATAAGTATTTACTTTCGAAACAAGATAAAAAATATAGAATGAGAAAGCGACGAGCGCATTCCCTATAAGTGAGACATACCATGGTACTAACGACCAACCGAAACGTACATCAAGCGGCGGCAGAACTACTAGTACAATACACATAACAAAAAGAAAAAAGATGATGATTTTCTGAGCAGGCTCCTTTTCATAGGATATGCCTGCTTCAGTCCGACGCTTGAGAAGAGCCGGATCATGTTTTGCCAGATAGACGCTGTATAGGGCGCATACAATCATAAAAACAGCCATATAAACCCAGCCTTGCCAGTAGTTTAAAGTACCTGCGGGAACAAAAAGAAGCGCGAGCATAACAAGCATCCCTAAAACTGAGGATCGAATTAGTTGTTTATAGAGAGCGTTCATGGCCACTTCTTTTTTTAGATTATCTTTCAAATTCCTGTCTTAATTTTATCTTATAACCGGCAGTTATCTAACACAACTATCGAAATAGCGGTTACTAAGAAAATCTAATGTGGCCAAATGGCTATAACTTTACTATATGTTAAATAAAATGCATTTAGGGAGTTTCTATGAAACACAATGACAAGCAAAAGGATCACCCTGAGGTCACAGAGGTTAAAAATATTTGTGATATTTCGTCCGAAACAAAACATACGAAGGATATTTGTGAGAAAGTAAAAAAGCATAAAAAAAGCAGCGAAGAACCTGCAAAAAAATAAAACTTAAATGACACCTAAGTGATGAAACACATTTCAAATTTTTAATTTATTGGAATTAAGAGTTATTTGCAATTCCCATTCTGTAAAAAATAGTATTTATTTTTAAATAGTTACATGAATTAAAGAATGATTTTGTCCCAAGCACCATAAGATGAGCGAATGGTCCCGCGAGGAAGTGATAGAATAAATAGCCCCCCCCCACAAATTATACTCATAATAGTTGCCAAAGTTGTTGCCTCATAAATAAAAGGAGTGATTATTAAAGCCAAGGCAAAAAACAAATTCAGGAGACGTAACACACGAACCGTTTCAGCCAATGCAGTTATAGTGATGGTAACTATAAGAGAGCCTATCAGATGATCAGCATTAGCCATCGAACCTTCCGTGCCTAAAGTAATACGAGTAAACATTAACCATAAGCCAATGAGTAAGCAAAACATTAGATTCCAAGGTAGTGTAATACCACCACTCAACATATCTCTTAGAATTATTCGCGGTGATTGTTCAAAGGGATACGTTTCTTCCTCTTTTGTGGCTTTAGTTATATTATCGCTATCACCAACAAATAAAATCCGTAATATTGGTCTGCCAGCTTTCCATCTTCGCCAAAGAAAAACACTTGTGGCTATTAATTCATCAAATGAGTATGGCACTTGAATTAGCATGGCAACGGCGGCTATCAGACATAAAGTACACCATGTATTTAAAAGAATTGGTTGAATTATTATAAAGGCAATAGATACAACACCAAGAGGTACAATCATAATTCCAAACAACAGCACCAACCATGGCATTGTCCGCCAGCGATTTGAACCACCAATGATACCCGTTAGTATCTCTAAAATGTAAACTGCCGCTCCAAGCCCTGCATCAGGAACGGGAAAGGCTTTGGATACATAAGACGTTATTATTTCTTCTGTGCCATTTTTTGCATCTGGTAAATAACCAATAAAAAAAGGGTCCCACACATGCTCAATATGGCCTAATTGATAGGCAGCCATATAGCGTGAAATATAAAAACCAATGAATGCCAAGATGATAATGGGCAGTCGTTGAATCCAGCTAGAAGGCGAATACTCCCACCCAGGTGGAATGCTTGGTCCCTCAAGAGCATTGGGTGCTACGCCTATGTCAGGTCGAACAAGGACGGAGAAACCAATAACAAGTGAACCAATAAGCGTATCATTTAAATAAGCGGCCGCAGTTGGAGCCCAAAAAATAAGAGGAGCAAATAATAGCCACAAGCCTACTACCGCACATCCCCAACGGGCCGGCGCTAAACGCCAGGATAAGCTTAGGAATGCCAGAAAAATAAGGACAGTCCCACTAAGGATATCACTTAGCATAAGGGGATAAGACAAGTACCCCAAAGTTACTGGGGAAGTTATAAGCCAAAAACCAAAAGCAATATTTAAAAAATGAGCCCATAGATTTTGTTGATGCTGCTTGCGAAAGTTAGACTCATAAAGCAGACGAATTTTCTCGGGACTTTCCTTAGCTGCAACCATCCAATCAGGCTTGATTATCCCATTTTTTTCATACCAATTTTCAGGATCAGCCTTAAGCGCTTCAATTATTTTAGGTAGAGTTTCCTCAATTGTATGCTTAGGCTCCCAATGAAGTATTTTTTTTGCTTTTGAGACATCTAATGCATAGTGATCCGAGGCAAGATCAACCATGAAAGAGCGAATAAAAGGTTTTTCTCCTTGATCAAAATCATCGGGGATTAGCGGTTCTGCATGTTGTTCGACCCAGGCTCCAGCCTTGGCAATTGGAGACGGAACGGTGTATAAAGTTGATTTTTCGCTATGAATTAATTGAGTTATCTGGTGTTGTAATTTTTCATAACTGATGGTTTTTGGTTCACCTGCAATGATTATTTCTTCTTCAGCTAATTTATTACGGTACAAAAGTGCTTTTTTAAATACCTTTATAAGATCCTTCTGATGAATAAACGATTGCCCTGCCTTGACATTGCCAGCGTATAAATGACTTTTCATATCACGTTCGTAGACTCGTGCTATTTGATTAGCAAGTGTTGGCACACAGGTAACATCATCATATAGCCCAGCCAAGCGCAGGATAAGATAGGGGACTTTTCCATGATAACTTGCAATTGTTTCCTCAGCTTTAGCTTTGGATTTTGGATATGCCCATTTGGGTTTAAGTGGATAATCCTCATGAATGGTTTCTCCAAGAGGGCATGGCTTATGAACTAAAATAGTACTGGAATAGATAAATCGCTCTACGTCGAAATCTTGCAATGCTACTAGTAGTTTTTTTGTCCCATCCACATTAACAGATTTATATAATGGGGATTCATTGCCTGTAAAATCAAAATAAGCCGCAAGATGAATTACTGCTGTAATTTTACTACCGTATTTTTCCTTAAATAATTTAAATGCTAAAGCGACGGAGTTAGCTGAAGTAATATCACAAGGAATTTCGCAATTATCTATATCGAATCCGATAACTTTGTAAGTGTTTCGTAAGGCGCGAGTTAGAGCCATCCCAATTTTTCCAGCTGCACCTGTTATGATAACAACTGGTTTACTAACTCTTTTGGCCATATTAAAATCCCTTTTCTAATTCCGCAGTAATAATAAAAGCTTAACTTTATAAAATTATAGATAGTTTTATAAAGTTATTGGATTATCTCTTTGTATACCAGGATAAAATTGGCAGAAGAGATAGGCTAACTGCAGCGAATAAGAAAAATAAATTTAAAGGGACAAAGGAAAAAAAGCTTAAGACCAAGGTGGCGAGTAACCATGCCAGCCCTATTAAACCATTTTGAATACCAATTGCAGTACTATGCTCATCTTCCTGCTTCTGAGTTAGTATTTTTGCCATAAACACAGGTAAGCTACATGCCACACCGAAGGCTATCAACACATTACCCATTAAAAAAAGATAAAAGTTATAATGAAAATAACTTAAGAAGGACATTGTAAGTATAAGAAGATACAGTGATCCTGCTGCCAAAAGTTCCTGTCGGATAACGCTTTTTAATAAAAGAAGCAAAGACAAAAAAAGAAAATACAAAATAACCATAGCTGAGAAAAAAATACCTACAGCCAACGAATTAAATTGCCAATGAGTAATTACATAAGGCGTTATTGCCAGAAAATAAAGATACCACGCGAATTGAAAAATAAAAAAACGTCCGTAAATTAAAAAGGTTCCTCTCGATGTATCTATTTTTTTTACAACTGTTTTTACTGTTCTTTTAGTATTATCAAGAAAAAAGCCTACCCAGCCTAAATTAATGACAATCGCCATAAACATAACTATAAATGGCAGGGAATAACCATAAAAAGACGTTTTTTCATTAAAAAAAGTAATTAAGAAACCACTGCAAAGTGGGCCTAAAAAAAGTCCGGCAGCATTTGCCATTTCTGATAATTGAAAGGATTTTATTTTATCTTCAACCTTACCGAGCAACATAGAAATAGCGATAACTCGTCGGCCGGCCATTAAGCCGTCCAGAAAACGACTTAATACAAACAAACTAAAGAAGGTAAAAACAATACTACCAATGCTAAGCAAGTAACTTAGGAGAGTCCCTATCAAGGCCCAAATTAAAGCTTTCTTTCCTTGGGTTTTATCAGCAATAATACCCCAAATTGGGTTCCCAATTACCATCCCCAAAGCATAAAATCCCATGATTAAACTATAGGCATGTATTTTTTGACTTGTTTCTGCATCCGGCAAAAAACCTTGCGCGGAAAAAATCAAAGGCCCTACCAAGGGATTAATAATACTTGATCCCATAGTAATAAAAAAAATAATGCTCAAAAGTCCTTTCATGAGATATTTTAAATTCAACCTGAATGTGTATTTTCTATCTGAGAAATAATCTTGCCATTAATCAAAAAAACTATAAAGTTAATTGAATAACGGATATGCCAAAAATTGCTTTTAAATTTTTTAGGATTCTTGACTAATTTATTTAGACAAAAGGCAAGCCAAAAATACCATTTTATCAGAACAATATTGAGACTTTCTGCCAAATTAGCTTGTTCTGGAAGTGGATAAGCTTCCATAAAAACACGTAATTTACCTTGATCCATGGAAACGCCATCTTTATTATAAAGAGTGCACCATGCCAACAAACTATCCAGATAATCAGCGGCTTGGTCAAATAATCCCACCGTTTCCCAATCCACCACCCAAAAATAATTCTCTTTCCAAAGTACATTTTTAGGTTTTAAATCGTTATGACACAGTACCGTACCTTCCATATTCTCAAGTGCATGAAGCAGATTGCCTTTATTAGCTAATAAATAATTTGCTATAGCATTAATTGTGGGGAAAAAATAACCAGGATGGGTTAAGGAAGACATTCGATTCCACACTGAAAGATTTATAATTTTCTCACCAAGCTGTTTGTAAATTTCAAATTTTTTCTTGGCAAAATCATGATCAAAACTTAATTGGCAGTGATGTAATTGATATAGAAATTCAGCTATGTCCTTTACATGATCTGTAGATAGGGAATGATTTTCAAGTGCAATAGCATCTAAATACGGATAGAGTAAAATCAGTTCATTCTTTGTTTGTACAATACAGTCAGTACCAGTAAAAAAGGCAGACCTAACGTGATTAGTTTCGGATAATTGTGCAGCAATTTGCTCACTGAATAACAAAGACTGCGTCAGTTTGTCGAGTTCAACAGAGTAATCCTTAACGTATCTTTCTTTATTAATCTTTTTAATTACATATTTTTGCGAACCGCAGGCTACCTGATAGGCAGAATTGACATCGCCACTGGCCAATGGCTTTATAACTTGAAGTCTTTCCATCAAACCAAACTCATCCGAGATATACTTCAACTCCTCTGTTTTCAGCATAGAACCTCTGATAGTGGATGAAATTTTTACTTGAAGTACTTATAGTAAGGATAAGTAGCATAATCAAGAATTGCTTTATCTCCAGCGCTATCACCATAGGCGTAAACTATTCTTGGTTTATCGCCAATTAACTCGAGAACCCGTTGCAATTTCTCTTTACCATAACAACTTTTCCCATCTAAAGTACCAGTCGCCTGCCATCGCTCATCAAAAGCAATTTTGGTAGATACCAAATCATTGAAACAATTAGTCTTTGACCAATGCTCGGTATAAAGATCATAAGCGGAGGTTGCCAAAATACAATAATGCCCCTGACTTTTATGCCATTTTATCCGCTGAAACGCACTTTCTCTTATCAGCGAAGGCAGAATTTTCTCAGAGAAATTTTGCCCCTGATGAAAAAGGTAGTCGCGGGAGAGGTTCTTAAAAAAAGATTGAACTATGATTTGATTTAACTCATCGATATCTATAATTCGACAATAATATAAAAGTAAAGAATGTAACTGACAGCTTAGCCTGGCAAGGAATGAAACACCGAAAACAAAACGAAGAAACGGTACCGTAGTACTTTTTCGTGTTATTGTTCCATCAAAATCAAAAATTGCAACCGGTTGAGCTTCTTCTAATTTTCCAGACATCAATACCCCCATGCCATGGCAACACGCTTGATTTTTCTGATATCCAATTAATTTAGTATAGTCCATTACTTTTATAAGCGGCTCTCTTAAACCTGATTTTTGCGCGACATTGTTCTATATTTTTACATACTGACCTTTACGTATTAACTTTTTGTTGTTCTTAAGGATTAGGCTATGGTAGATCAATTTGAAAATATACTCCCCCTTAAAATTATTCATCTTGCTGAAACTCAACCTGAAAAAATAGCTCTGAAATTCCTCAAAGAAGATTATAAAAGTTATCAGACACTCACCTACAGACAATTAAAAGAACAAATGTTATTGCTGACCGATGCCATATTACAGACTCAATTACGACAAAACCTTCCTTTGACACAGCAACCGATATTATTAATCTTTGATTCCAGTATTGAATACATTATTTCCTTTTTAGCCATACTTAACTCTGGAAATATTGCAATAACAGCTTATCCGCCACGACAAGTACGACATTTGCATCGCCTGTTGAAAATCATCGAAAATTCCAATGCTTCGCTTGTTCTGACGACTGAAGCAATTAAAAATTTCTGTCAGGAAAACCAATTTGAATTTCCCCAAACCAGTCATCTGATATGCATAGAGGAGTTACAGAAAAAGCGTTATATTTTCGAAGGAATAAAACCTACCGTAAAACCAGATTATATCGCTTTTTTACAATACACTTCGGGTTCCACAGGTGCCCCAAAAGGGGTTGTAGTAACTCATCAAAATATAATTGCCAATCTTGACTTAATGACTCACTACTTAGAAGAAAGAGCTTTTGAAAAATGCGTCTCATGGCTTCCCATTTTTCACGACATGGGGTTAGTCGGGAATACGCTACTGCCTTTATCTCATGGTGGAACCTGTGTTTTTATGGCGCCTCTTACTTTTCTGAAAAATCCTCTGTTTTGGTTTCAAGTTTTTAGTCAGGAAAAAGGGACTTTCAGCATGGCTCCAAATTTTGCTTACGATTTGGTTACTGAAGCATTCAAAAAAACAGATGTATCTAAACTAAAACTCGATTTTTCTCATATTCTTTTTCTGGTTAATGGAGCTGAGCCTGTTAAACCTCAAACAGTAAGAAATTTTGAACAGTTACTGGCACCTTACGGTTTAGCAAAAAACACAGTAAGAACCGGTTATGGCATGGCAGAAACAACGCTTTGTATCTCTTTTGAGAAAAGCAATTCTCGTTTTATCTCAATAGATAAAAAGTCATGGGAACAAGGTTTACTTGTTCCGAGTAAAACGCCTGAGTCGCAAATAGAATTAGTCTCTTGCGGAACAGTAGATAAGGGCCTGCTAAGAATAGTGGATCCAAATAGTCTGCAAGTACTTCCAATGAGTCAGGTTGGAGAAATCTGGGTTCAGAGCGAATCAGTTTCTGCAGGTTATTATAACGCTCCAGAAAAGACCAAAGAAATATTTAACGCATTTACCAGTGATACTCAGGAAGGTCCCTTTTTAAGAACGGGCGATTTAGGTCTTATTAACCAGAATGGTGCTCTGATTGTTTGCGGCAGATTAAAAGACTTAATAATTATCAATGGACGTAATATTTATCCGCAGGACATAGAAAGAGTCTGCTATGAAAGTGATCCTGCATTAATAAAAAACAGTGCAGCTGCCTTTTCTCTGGAGAATGACAGTTCAGAAGAATGTATTATTATTGCAGAGGTAAATCCCGACCTGGATAAAACAGAATATCAACGTATTCTGGGACAAATAAGAAAATCTGTTTTTGAAAGCGCTGACATTGTTCCCCGCGATATTGTACTTATCCCTCCTAGAAAAATATTCAAAACTAGCAGCGGAAAAATACAACGGAGTACTTGCAAAAATGCCTATCTTCAAGAAGAGTTTGAAGTGATTGCACGTTTGCAGCAACTGCAAGAAAGCATGGTACACGAACCTTTGATGCAGCAGGCGCAACAAACTACAGATATTATCCCTTGGATAAAACAATGGGTTTCTGATCATACACAAACACCTGTCACCAAGATTGATATAAACAAGGCTTTTGCTGAATACGGCATGAGTTCCGTTGAACTCGTTGCGATGATTGGCGATCTTGAAAAGCTGTTACGACAACCGCTGGATCCATGGCTGGTTTGGGAGTTTCCCACTATTGGCAGCCTAAGCCAACGGCTTAGAGCAGAAGTAAGACCCCAGGTAATTGAAGAAACCATGCCTTATGAACCTATTGCGATCATAGGAATAGATTGTCTCTTTCCAGGGCAAAACTATAAAAATATTAACGGCATCGAGGAGCTGTGGGAAAATCTAAAAGAGAATAATGACAATATCATTCCTATTCCGTCTGATCGTTGGGATAACCGCCTGTATTACGACTCTGATTGGGAAAAGAAAGGGCATATGTACTGTTCTGAAGGTGGCTTTCTTAACAATATCAAATTTTTTGATGCCAAATTCTTTAATATTTCTCCTCGCGAAGCCACTTACCTCGATCCGCAGCAACGATTGCTTCTTACGGTAACATGGCATGCATTAGAAGATGCTGGTATTGCCGTTGAGAGTATAAAAAATTCAAAAACGGGTATTTATTTAGGCATTAGTACGCATGATTATGATGCATTAATACAAAAAAATGTGCCTCTTGAAGAATTAAATACTTATCAAGCTACTGGTACCAGCTTCTCGACTGCTGCCGGTCGACTGGCTTACTTCCTCGGAACTCAGGGACCCTGTATGTCCATTGATACTGCCTGTTCCTCTTCTTTAGTCAGTATTCATCAGGCTAGTCGTAGTTTACAGGATGGTGATTGCCACATGGCTATTGCTGGAGGGGTCAATCTCATTTTATCACCGGAAGGAAATATTATATTTTGTAAAAGCCATATGTTATCTCCCAAAAATCGTTGCAGTACCTTTGACATCAGCGCAGATGGTTATGTTCGAGGTGAAGGATGCGGTGTTGTCATTTTGAAAAAACTACGCGACGCTGTGCAGGATGGTAATAAAATTTATGCTGTTATTCATGGCAGTGCCGTCAATCAGGATGGCGCAAGCAATGGTTTGACAGCTCCCAATTTAAATGCGCAAGTTGATGTCATTGAAACCGCTTTACGTCGGGCGAATTTACAGGCAACGCAGATTACCCACGTTGAGGCACATGGTACGGGCACGGAGCTTGGTGATCCAATCGAGTGGGAAGGAATTCGTCGTACCTATGGCGTTGAACGCCAAACTCCTCTTTATATCACCTCTTTAAAAACTCGAATTGGTCATCTTGAAGCAGCTGCCGGGGTAGCAGGACTGATTAAAACCGTTTTAGCAATCAAACATGGTCAAATACCGGCACATCTTCATCTGCACCAATTCAATCCAAAACTACATCAACAAGAGACTATGTTAGTGCCAGGAAAACTTACAAATTGGAATGACAACAAGCGTTACGCCGGCGTCAGTTCTTTTGGTTTTAGTGGTACCAATGCCCACATTATTTTAGGAGAAGCACCAGAACCAGCAATAATTCAAGAAAAAGTTAACCGCCCAAACCATCTTTGGGTTGTGAGTGCTCAGGATAAAGAAACATTGAGTGCTTACATACAAAACTATCTTGCGTATGGCGAACAACAGTCTGAAAGCATTCATTTTGCCTCATTATGTCATCATTTGTTAACAAAACGAACCCACTTACCGTATCGTGCCTTTGTAGTAGCACAAAGCAGAACTGAATGGATAGAGAAGTTAGTAGATAAAAACTGGCAGAAAGGCTGTATTACTGACGAAAATCAAATGGCATGGCTATTTACAGGCCAAGGCTGTTTACAGGCGAATGTTGCTGCCCAATTGTATGCCACCCTACCCCCCTTTGCCGCCATTATCGAACACTGCTGTGCCTTGAGCAAAAAGTGGTTACCCTATGATTTGCGGGAAATTTTATTAAACACGCCGGAATCTATAGATATCAATAATACAACGTACGCACAACCAGCTCTTTTTGTCTATGAATATGCGCTGGCTCAATGGTTATTGAAATTAGGTTTGCAGCCTCAATGTTTATTAGGCCACAGTTTAGGTGAATATGTTGCCGCATGCATTGCCGAAATTGTTTCTCTTGAAGATGCGCTTATGCTTGTCTGTAAACGAGCCATGCTTTTTTCGAAACTTCCGGACAATGGCTCCATGTTGGCAATTACCGCCCCTTCCTCAACGGTAGAGCCTCTAATTAAAAATTTTAACAGCCTGGTCATTGCTTTAAAAAATGGACCAACTCAAATCGTCGTTTCGGGCACTCACGAAGACATCGCAGCATGCCAATTTTCTTGTCAGGAAATGAATATACGCTGTAAAAAAGTTGCCACGTCACATGCCTTCCATTCACCATTGATTAAGCCCATTGCTGAAGAATTTGAAAAAATAGCAAGTACAATAAATTACAAGCCCGGAAAAATAGCTGTTATATCCAATGTTACTGGAAAAGAAATTCAAAACGGTCAAATCAATGCAGCCTATTGGCGCAACCACATGTTGGCAACAGTACAATTTCATCAGGGATTAGAAACTATAATTGAAAAAGGCACTGATATCTGTCTGGAAATTGGCCCTAAACCCCTGCTTACTTCACAAATACAGGAAACCTATGATGATGTACTTGCCTTACCAACCGTTTCTGACTGTAATCAACCCTGGCCAGGATTATTGCAAACTTTGGGAAATTTATATTTGCGAGGAATTGATCTCAACTGGCAGGAATTTGATAAACATCATCTTTTTGTGGAAGAACCCCTGCTTAAATACCCCTTTAAAGGCAAAAATTATTGGTTGCCAAAATTTGACCCCACACCTGATGTTGTTTCAATAGAGAACACATGGAAATCCTGCCTTTATCAGCCGCAATGGGAAAAACTTGATTGGCAGCCAGAACTTGCTATTAGAGAAGGAACGGTTGTCTTGATAAGCAGGGAGGAAGACAATCAACTTAATGAATACATTTCACTTTTAAAACAAAAATTTCCCGCAGTGCAAGTCGTTATATATCTTTCCTCCAACCAGCAGAAAGAACAATTGGCTACGGTTCTACAACAGGCAGATCATTTTATTTATCTTTGTCTTGCTGATAATGAACAATTACAAAATGAAATGGCTTTCATGATGTTGCTTTCACAAGCATTAATAAAGAATGCATCGGAAAAACCATTTATTTTCCTCACTCATGCTGATTCACTTACAGGCACAGCCTTATTGGCTTTACTAAAATCAGTACAACAGGAATATCCCGCATGGCCCCTCAGTTGTTTGCAGATAACAAAAGAAACCGATCAAAAGTGGCTTGATTTTATTTTTGCTCAACCTGAGAGACAAGGAATATTACGCTATGGACCAACAGGACACTATGAGCAACAAACAATTATCCCTCTCGATGCCCACCTAGCCAATAGCGATTTTAAAATTACAGCCCAGGATGTATGTTTGATTACGGGTGCTTATGGTGATATTGGCCAAGCGTTAATTGAAGTACTATCAGAACTTGGCCTGAACTATATTATTGCCGTTGGACGCCGAAAAAATGAACCATCCTGGTCCACTGTAATCACTGATCAAAAAGCAAAAGGGCTGCAATTACACTATTGTTGCTGCGATGTATCTGACGCTGATGAAGTAGAAAAACTCATGAAAAGCCTACCTGCTCATTTTCCTCCATTGACAATGATAATTCATGCTGCCGGCACAACCATTGACCAACCATGGTTAGAAACCACAGAAGTGGAGATGAACACCATCCTTAAGGCAAAAGCTTTGGGGGCCTGGTATCTCCATCAAGCTACAGGTAGTTACTCACTTAAAGTATTTATTTGTATTTCTTCATTAAGTGCAATATTTGGTAATCAGGGACAGGCAATATATGCCGCAGCGAATTCATTCCTGAATGCATTGGTCTCTTTACGCCGCAACCAAAATCAGGCGGCCCAATCTTTAATTTTGGGTCCGGTAAAAAACACTGGTTTATTTAAGAAAAATGAAAAAGCGCTGACAGCCTATTTATCTGCCAAAGGAATTACTCCCTTAACCATCGAAGAACTCAAATATATTTTTAAAAAGCAAATACAGTTTCCACAACTTATTTTGGGACATTTTCTTAAACCCTTGGATGAAATAGCGTCATTAACAGAACCTCAAGAAGAAAATGAAGAGAACAATGAATTCGATGCAACCACGGTAAAAGCAGAGGATATTCTCAAAATATCGCAAGAAATTCTGGGAATCTCGTCAGGTGATCTTTCAATGCAGGATAATTGGTTTGATGTGGGGATGGATTCAATTATGGCCGCTCAATTAGCTCATCAAATCAATCGAAAATATAAGAGAAAATGCATTGTTGCCAAAGACATTTTTACCTATGCCTCAGCAGAGTTGCTGGCAAAAAAAATCAATCAGACTTCACCGGAAAATTATGCCTCTCTTTCTGAACAAGTTAGAGTTCGTGCAACAACCTTCCCTCTCTCATTACAACAACAGGAAATTTGGAATTTCTTGAAACAGACGCCCGAAAAAGAAGCCTACCAGCTTCCAATTACAATACGTATCGATAGTGCTTTATCAAGAGATAGATTACAAGAAGCGATTTCCAGAGTAATGGCACGCCATGACATTTTACGTTGTAGTTTTTATGAGGTCTTGGGACAAGTAAATCAACATGTTCATGAAGACTGTTTGCTTAATCTTGAATTTTTGGACAACCATAATGAAAAGGATGTCGTTGATTTTTTCAACTCGCCTTTTGATTTGACCAAAGCCCCATTAATCAAGACAAAGCTCATTAAACAAAATGAAACACAGTATTTATGGTTACTCAATTTTCATCACCTTATTTGTGATGGTTATACCGTTACTTCATTCGTTCATGAAGTAGTTCAGGCTTATGATGATGAGCCTTTGAAAGACCCACTCTCACAGTATGGCGATTTCATTTCATGGCAATGGGATAATGTTTATTACGCTTTGAATGATGATTTGAAATCTTACTGGCAGCAAAGGCTGGAAAATATGCCCGTCACTGTACCTCTTGCAATGGAAACGAAACAACCAATGGAAGCGCATGTAGTCTCTGAAGTATTAGCTTTAGAAAAAATAAAACGCAGTTTAAATGTTCTTGAAAAAAATAATTTATCGATGAGCAATTTCATGCTGGCAAACCTGTTTGACGTCTTATTTGCTACCTTTCAACAGGAACAGCTCGGAATAGTGGTCCTTTTCTCAGGCAGAGAAAACGGTGAATTTGCTACAGTCTTCGGTGATACATCGAATGATGTGGTAATTACTTCAAAAATCGAACCTAATATTTTTACGCACAGCAAATTGCTACAAGATCAGATCTTATCTCTAGGAGACAAACAGTATTTCCGTCTGCCTATTTTAAAAGAACTGGGTTTAAACAAACCAATGATCTCGTTTGATTTCCAACGAGGCATTGAATTGAATCTGAAAACCACGCTGCAGATGACCATGGTAAAAGCAACCAATGTGCAAAACTACTTATGGGGAGATGAACCCAGATTATTGTCGTTCAAAGTTCATTTGTCTGAAGATCATCTGAAATTTGCGCTGAAATACCGGACTGATAAAATAAAAAAAGAAACAGCACAAACCTTATTAGATAACTGGTTATCTCGTCTGCTTGCCAATGAAAACACCGAGGATGCGACAGAGTTTGCCAATCAAAAAAATATATCCTATTACGAAGCTTCAGCGTTACAAGCAAACTTATGGCAATTGTTAAAAAAACACCCCAATGGCCTACCTTACTATGTTCCGCTATTTAAGATCCTGAATAAAGATGTTGATTTACAACAATTGAATATTGCTTTGCAAAAAACCATTCAACACAATCCTTCCTTGCGCACATCCTTTATAGAACAGGATAAAAGTATCCAATGGTGCATTCATTCTGAGGTACAAACCGCAATTAAACACATCGAAACTGATCATCTTTATGCAACACTGAATAACCTATTAGTAGAACCAATCGCTCCATGGCAACCGCCCTTACTAAAAGCCTATCTCGTGGTGGACAATCAAGACAAAGAAAATAGAATTTTATTACTTAGGTTGCATCATCTTGTATGTGATGGGCTTTCTGCCGAACAATTTCTTAAAGAGCTGGAGCGGTGGTATTACCAGGAAGATAGAAAAGACGATATACCAAGCGAAGACAAGCATTATTTAAGCAGATACCAATTGGAGCAATCAGCCTATACTCAAAATCTGCATCACTATGCAAATTATATCGCTAACATCAATTCACTTCTTTCAGAAAATAGTTGGCTGCCTGCGGACTGTCAAAAACCTGATTTTATGGGAGAAGTCGTTTACCAGCAACTATCCAGAGAGCTCACAGAAAAAATACTATATTTTTGTCAAAAAAATCAGTTTTCTCTTTATGCTTTCTATCTTTATATGTTTTGTAACACATTAAAAACCTTGGTTCAGGAAGATAAAATTTACCTTAGTATTGTTAAATCAAACAGAGTCTCACTGACTCCTCAGAATATGATAGGTTATTATGCCGATAATATCCCTATCCTTGTACAAATAAGTTCATCGGATGACTTGATAGGACAAATAAAACAAATCCAAATCCACATTATTGGACTAATCGAACAATACCAGTATTCATTTTTAGACCGGGATATGAAAAAAATTAATTATAGACAACCTCAGTTTATTTTTAATCAATACAAAGCAGATAATGAAAGCAAATTATTTCAACCTGCAGATTATCTAATCGACAACCTCCTTGAACAAGGAGGAAAAAAAGTTACATTATGGAATTACCTTAATCCTGAAAAAATAAATCTTCTTGTACGAAGCAGCAATCTGGGTGACATGATAGGACTTGCGTTCAATTCGCGCTTTTTTAACTCGGAGGAGGCGCAATTATTTCTACAGCGAATGTTAAAAACAATAAATTCTATCTGATTGTATTGCAAAAAATACAGATAAGAAAACTCAATTGTTGCCAATCCGCAGTCAGACTGGTTAAACAAACATGATGAAGATAACCTTAAAACCTGAAGTATAGTAATTCATGTTCTGCGTGGGTAGGCGGGAATCCATCTCTCAAACGAAGAGAAGAGTTAATAGCATAGAGAGATTCTTGCCTGCGCAGGAATGACACTAAATCTCGATAAATTAATGATGATCCCTCAAGCAATCTAGCTAGAATTGGGTGCCCTGGCAGCTCAATCTACATCGAATAGCAATCTTTAAAAAAATGACAAAAGTGAAAGAAATTTCAGGCAATATTCTTAATAAAATCTTAATTTATATTGGATATAATGTGTACAATATTTGTGCGATAGGAACCTTTCATGAAGCCAGAGAATGTATTCAAAATCTATGAATTAATTATGACGGAATATAATAAATTATTACCAATACTTCTAATTAATACGGAAGAGAATAATCTCCACGAAATAAAAGAAAAATTAAAGACACTTGCTACTGACACTGCTCCGACCTGTGCATCTGGCGAATGTGCTGATTTTGCTGACGTTAATACCGATGCTAAAATTATGGCAGCCTCACTTGCCGCATTTAATATTGCGAGTGATAAAGTAAAAGATATTCACGATGGTGAAGAATATAAAGAAAAGTTTAAAACGGCCTTTGATGCCGCATTACGTGTTGAACTATATCGCCAATTTCTTTCATTAGACCAAGATCTTAATGAACTAAGAAATAAATTTATAATAAACGATCCATCCGCTAGAGTAACCTTGAAGTCCCTCATGAATTTCTTATATGAAGAAATCTCTAAAAATATCAATTCTGAATTTAGCAAATTTGAAAAAGTACAAGGTTCAGTAAAACCAGATGATCTAGAAAAAATTAACTCAATGAGACAAGATTTAACAATACTTTTCGAGAAATTCAAAAAAGTTGTTGATGAAAATCAGAGTATAGAAGTTATTCAAAATGCATCTCTTGAGTTTCAAATTAAAGCAGGTCAATTAATTCGTGGGTATGAAGTTAAAAACGAAAGTAATGAGAGTTGGACTCCTTTTTTGAAAAATATGCTAATGCTCGTAACGATAATTGGCACTATACCCGCTGTTATATCCCTTCTTACTAAAGCAGTAACTGGAAGCTATGCCTTTTTTGATAAACCTATCATTAGAAAAACTTCTGCAGAAGAGGTGGCACCAGAAGATAAATTGCTTGGAACATTGCGGACTTAAACAAATAATCTACTGCATAGGATTAATATTGAAACCATCCAAATAAACTCATGTAGGTTGGGCTAAAAGCCCAACCCTTTCTTCAAACGATCTAGCCAGAAGTTGTTGGGCTTTTAAGCCCACCCTACTCAATTAGGCTTGCAAATTTTAAACATGAGATAAAACTTTAAGAATCTTACTATAATAAATGCATGAGCGCTCTAGAATTACATTTGCAGCTGGCAAACGAAGCAAACGATTACGCTCGCTCTCGGATTGTCCATGGCTGCACACAACTTGAAAATAATGATCTTCCTGTCGAATATTTCGAAGCATTAAATAATGCCGTACTCAAACAGGTAAGAGCATTAATTAATCAGACTCGCGTGGATCCTTATCGGCTCCTCACTGATGATGACGTTTATGATTATGAAAAAACTATTTCACTTACCAGCAAATATTCCTTAGGGAATTGCTATGAGCTTGCATTACAAGCGATGGATTATTTCTTAACAACAACAAATCAAATTCCATCAAGTAATGTAGAGGTTTTATCTATTGATGGAGAAAAAGGCGATCATATCTTTCTAGTTATCGGAAGAAGTCCTGAAAGTAACGTTAATGATATTAACTCCTGGGGTACTGATGCTGTAATCTGTGACCCTTGGTCAAACCAGGTGTACTGTGCATCGGAATGGAAAGATAAGTTAAAAACATTTTATCGAACATACAATAAAAACGGGACGATAACTAATTGTGTTACGGGCTACGATGCTGCCGTACATAGCTTAAAAGTCATATTAGATATTCATCAACTAAAAAGCCATCTTAATAAATCAACTCTTAAAGAAAACTATATCAATGAGTTAAATTTGATGGAATGGACTCTTAAGAATCATAAAACTAAATTAGAAACTCGTAGTGAAAAATTGTTGAAAAAATATGGCAGTGAAGATGAAAAATATCAAGTTATTGGACAAAAAATAGGTTACGCAACCACAGTTCTTTCCATGGTCGAAGCACTAAGAACTACAATCCCAGACACTGAAGAGGACATGGATTTTCGCGATTTTCATCGTCTATTAAGGAAAAATTTAAAACAACTTTTTGAAAATGTACAAGAGATAATTACGCTCACCTCCGAGGAGCGCGCAGCCTTATCAGGATACAGACATCCTAATAATCTCCTTAGCCTGATGCGAACTACTATCAATGTTTCTCCGCCTACAGAGAAAACAATTAGGGATGCGAATGAAGAGCTTGTAAAAAACTTAACAGGCAAAAAATTATGAAAGTAGCAACTGCAATCAAGGCCTGAGCATTTCCATAATAAAGCGGGTAAAGAAGGGACCATCGAGCTCTTTCACTTATAGCCCAACAAGCTAATAGAATCTTCTAATTCGACATACCCCACCCCAATAGTAGACTGCGGTTCATAATTGGCAGTGTAGTCACGACCGGAGCTATGATGGTTGTATAGACCAATCATTTGCTTTCTCAATTTCTTCAGCCAAAATTTGAGAATGTGTTTTAGCAAAGAAAAACGCTTTATTCATAGAGAAATCCGTTTTATTCCCATGACTTTCAACTGCATGTGCTACTACTTTTGCAATAATCGCTAGCAACCCAATACCAGTTAAAGCAAGAAGTATATTTGCAATTATTGGTCTCCATGCTTCTCGATGCGTCTCTATCTCTAATCTCTTCTCTTGGCTATTAAGTAGCTGCTTAAATTCGTCTTTAAATACCAGCTCTTGTTCTAAGTTTGGTGTTTCTTGGTAATAAGCATCTATCAGGAATTGTTCCAGTTTATTTTTTAAGGCTTGAGTATGGTCTCTAATTATTTCCCCTTTATTAAAGCCAATTTTTTGCCCATAGTAATACATATCATCAATTCGCTCATATAGGATAGTTAGTTCTTTATTATTCTTCTTTATATCAGCAATAATTTTCTTATATAAATCCTGCAAATTAAGCTTTTGCCCGGTTGCCTTTTCATATTGTTTATATAGAACAAGAGCCTGTCTATAATTTTTATTACCACCTTGACCAGAACGATGCATAAAAGCACGAGCGCGCATTGCCTGAACATTCCCCAACTTGATAGCATCCTCATACAGTTTAATTGCTGCAGGGTAATTTTTATCACCCCCTATACCATGTTGATACATGTAAGCACGACTTTGCATTGCTCTGGCATTTCCAAGCTTAATTGCATCATCATATAATCTTATGGCCTCAGGATAATTCCTTTCACCTGTCACATGACCATACTGATGCATATGGGCAAGATTATCCATTGCGCTGGCATTATTCAGTTTGATAGCGTCCTCAAAAAGACTGACTGCTTCAGGAATATTTATATTGCCCCCTATCCCATACTGGTGCATTAGGGCGCGATTATTCATTGCGTAGGAATGTCCTAGTTCGATAGCTTGATGATAAAACTTAATTGCTTTGTCCGTATTTATCTTGCCACCTATACCCTCCTGAAGCCATAATCCTCTTAAAAATAAAGCATTACTATTTTTAGTAGAGCTATTCGCTACTATCCCATCGATAGTTTTTAATACCTGACTAATTTGTTCTTCATTGAAGGAACGGCTATTCGTATAGTCAATCCATTTTATTAAAGCTTCGGTTTGTCCAGATAAAGCCTCATCTAATAAAGTAATAATTTCAGTGTCAGGAATTGGCATAATAGACTCAATAAGTGTATTTATTTTGTTCTTTGTGGTTTACTGTTGGAATTTTATCTTAATCACTTGGTTGCCTATATGGGTAAGATTACCCATGAAGTGAGAAGATTATCCCAGGGGTGAGTTACGCTAAGACTATTACAGTGAATTTATATTCTGAGAAAAGAAGTATTTTTGTTAAAAAAATTCATTATAAATAGACGAATAGAATATTTATTAAGCTAATTAATGCCTATACTGTATAAGTTGCTATGTAATTTTTTAGAACAGGATGTAATTTAATGATAAATTCACGCGATCTATCCATGAAAGCTCAATTGACTGATTTAGTCATCCAAAGATTAAGCGAGGCAAAAGAACAATTAAAAAAGGATTTTTCTCGTGCACATCCTATCAAGGTGGCACGACATTTCGTACTTGACAACTTTCTCCCTACTGAGATAGCTGAAAAAATTTATGCCGATTTTCCTAAACCCGGCAAAATGCATTTATTAAGTCATCATGGTGAATTAAAGTTAAAATATAGCCATTTGAGGGATACCTCAAGTCTGATACAAGACATCAATTTTGCCATTCAAGATCCTCGAGTAGTTGCGATTGTTGAGGAAATAACACAGATAAAAAATCAAATTCCCGATCCTTCCCGATTTGCCGGTGGCATTAGCATGTTACTCAAGGGATATTATATCAATCCGCACGTCGATAATTCACACGACGTCGATAGAAAATTCTATCGAGCTGTAAACGTACTTTATTATGTTTCCCCGAATTGGCAAGAAACGAATGGCGGCAATTACGAGTTATGGGATGAATCTGTAGAAAATCGCATTGTTGTTCCGTGTCTTTTTAATCGACTATTAGTAATGGAGACTAATCGCACATCCTGGCATTCTGTTAATCGAGTGGTAACTGACATGCCTCGATGTTGTGTGTTTAATTATTTTTTCTCGGAACACTCTCCTGAGGGTAAGGAATATTTAAATATGAATTCTCTTTTTAACCCGCTATATAGACCACGTCCCGAGCAAAAATTTCGTCGTGGCGTAGCACTCGTGAAGGATTCCCTATTAAAAGGATTTCGAAGATAAATTTTTATTAGTGAGCATTACCCCACCTCGGCTTGTCCGAGGCATCCAAAAGTAACCGTGCACAACCCACATTCATTCAGAGGAGTTTACGACTCACGTCATCCTGAGGAGTTTACGACTCACGTCATCCTGAGGAGTTTACGACGAAGGATCTCCTAAATGTGGCGTAAATATCTCACATTCAGGAGATCCTTCGCTCTGGATGATGGGATGACGTGGGTTGTGGCGGTTACTCAGGAACTTTGCAGTCCAACCCACATGATTTTATTTTTGGAACTAGAACAATAGAGGTTGAGTTAAAATTTCCATATCATGAGCCAGCAATCTTCTATTAGCGCGAAAATACGTCATTGGTGAATGCTCCAATAAATCTGAAAACTTTTCCATGTAAATACAGGCATAGCGATCAACCTGGTAAGCGAAATAAGTTTCTTCTGCACCAGCACGAAACACTCGTCCCCAGTGAGCATTGTAGAAGGTCTGCTCTTCTTGTAACAATTTGGCTATATCAATATCCAAGGCAGAGATCTGCTTCTGTATCTCTGCAATTTGGCTATCATATTGTGTTGAATCTTCTTCAATACTGCGGGTGTAAAGATCAATATTTTTTTGCTCTAATATTTTTTTAACATTCATTGCCTCAACAATTCTTTTCTCAACAGGCAGTGCCTTTCTTTGTGACTCAATTTCTTCACCCAACTCTTCAACAACCAGCGCCGTGCGCCAATTACAGTCTTTCTTCAAACGCAAAATATCACCGTAGATATGATCGCCGAGATATAAAATTTCATCGCCATTGATATCTAGATCTTCAGTAAATTTTCGGGCATTTCCTCCCTGGTAAACACCTGGAGTAATGGGGCCATAAGTATTGGACATTGAGCCATCTTTGGGGTTGATTGCCAGAAATCTTAAATTGTCATAAAAGAATCGTGGCTTGTGCGCTAAAGTAATGACGAACTCAAAAAGATCTCGCCAACTCTCACCTTCTTTTAAAAAGGGAGTAAGGGCATACTCCAACAGAAGATTAGTATAATAATAGTCTGAATTAGTCAGCAGGAAAAATTTCTTACCATAGCGAATATAACGTTTAAGCCCCTCTACTACCTCTTTCTCTCTTAAAACATAGTCATCCATATTTTGGGCAATATATTCCTTTAGACTACCATCCGCATGAGCTTTATCTACAGAGCTTAAAACATCCAAGGCAATTCCAGAGTAAGTTGGCAATTCTTGCGGACGTTCATCTTTTAGATCAATAAGTTGGCTATATAATACACAAAATGCGATTGAGAATGACGTATCGATTGCAATGTAGTTTGGATCTTTTAAATCCACATAAATACTGCGATATATTTTTTTCTGTTCAGCAAAGCTAATTTCTTTGGTGCCGTGATAACTTTGGCGGATAGCTGCATAACGGCTCAGTTTTAGAATGTTTCCATTTTTACTATCGATAATTAAACCACGAATAGAGCTGTCAAAATTAAATTTGAATTTTCGAATATCTACGGGATAATTTTTATCGTTTATTAATTTTTCAACCACAAGCTTATAAACCAATGATTCGAAATTCCTGGTGTTATACCGTATTAAGGTATGATCCATATCTAAGCCAATGTATTTGATCTTTTTCATATTTAAAATACGATTTACAAAAACTTTATGATTCATTCTTTTTCCTCAAAATCTATGCACTATTGATGGTGATAGGTTGCATTATCCATTGGCGTAATTGGTAGTGTAATCTTGACAGGTTTTAAGATAATAGCGTTCTTATTGCAGTCATGCCCAAGCTTAGGGATAAAATTCAATACTCGCAATATTAATGGTATAACCGATAAAAGAAAACTTAAAAATCCATTGCACTACCAATCAATAATCTCATCATTATAGTTACGCAATGCCTCTGCGTGACTTTCATTTTTATGTTGTTCGATTACTTTGAGCATTAAGCTAACACTTTTTTTCACATCAAGCTCCGCATCAGCACCGCCAAGGTCTGTCTTTACCCATCCCGGATTTAATAGCATTACCTTGACGCCATCTTTCATTACATCCAATGCAAAAGAACGCATTACACAATTAAGGGCCGCTTTGCTTGCACGATAAGCATAGCTTCGTCCCCATTGATTATTGCTAATACTCCCCATGCTTGAACTGATATTAACAATGAGTTTGTCCTTGCTCTTTAATAATAACGACAGAAAGGCATCACTAACCTTCAAGGCGCCTATGCAGTTAACATTCAGCACATTTAAAAAATTGTCGCGTGCAATGTTGCCAACAGTTACACCCGATTGCCCAGCAATCCCAGCGTTGTTGATAATCCAATCAAGAGCATGATGTTGAAGTTTCCCGACTAAAAACAGTATCTGATTATCGTCAGTTACATCAAGTTGATAAATAGTGATATTTTTTCGGTTTTGACTGTATTGCCACAGTTCATGTGCATTTTCAGGTGTTCGACAGGTAGCAATAATATGATTATTTTTTTCAGCAAGTTGTTTAACAAATTCCAATCCCAATCCTCGATTACTTCCTGTAATCAAAATTGTTTTCATAATCACACCCCTTCGCAATTAACTTATATTATTAAGGTAGATTTTCTAAAAATAATTGCAAATTTTTTAATAACTTATCTAATCTCATTATGCTAAATTTGCCTCTTCATTTGCATGTTTTATTGATTAATTAATATGTTACAATTGCCAATTTTTTAGGGAATTTTTTATGTCTCTTAACAAAATTGTCTTTTTTGGGGAAGCGAATACAGGAAAAACACAATTACTCAAGCGTATTCTTAACATTCCTTTTAACTCAGAATATAAGCCAACAAAAGCACCAGATTTTGATATTCTAAAAATCGATGACGAAACGATGCAATTATGGGATACCAAGGGGGAATCGGGGGGTATCTCCTACATAGCTAATGCGTTTAATCGTGGCGCCATCCTTGGTGTTTTCTGCGTGGATTTGAAAAAATTAATGGATAATCCAGATAAGAAAATTGACGATGAAATTTTACAATCATTTCATAACCAAAATCCAGGTAAAAAAATCATTTTAATTGGTACCAAAGCTGATCTTTTGGCCGATACCCTTAATGAGCAACAACGCAAAGCAGAGCAACTTCTCGCAAGAATCCCAGGGACTTTTTGTACACGTTTAGCGACTTCAGCAAAAGATAATACCAATATATCAGAACTTGAGATTTTATTAGAAAAATACACGAAAGAAGCAAACGATAAATTACTGCAAGCAAGAGACTTACTACCTTGCACCTGTCCTTTGTATGAAGCTATTCATAATTTATATGAACAGGCTAAAGATTTACCTCCGCAAAAATATCAAGCTATTCAAGAGGAAACTTTGAAGCTGGTTAAAACACTTCTAAAGGATGAGTATATGGATAAAACTGCCGTCATTCAGCAATTTGCTGATGAATGTAGTCTTCACTTAGAAGGGGAATATCCTCACGTAATTAAAGCATTACTCGCAGTCGCTGCAACAGCATTGGTGACCTTGGTTGCAGGAGCCTTGGGATTTGCTATAGGTTTTGCTTTAGGATTATGGTCTGGACCAGGTGCTTTTATCACAGGATTAATTGCTGGTGAAGCAGCAGCAGTTTCGGTAGCAACACTTAGTAGTACGTTAGGAGTAGGTGTTGGCATCTACACGTTTTTTAAGGGTTCAAAAGAATCGTCGGTCATGGCTCAGGTTAACAATGTAGCAGAAAAAGCTCTTTCTTTTGATCCGAACACTACCTCTGCAGTATTTTGACTTGTCGTTATCCCTTTTTAACGGGGATAACTTCAACGCCACTTATTTTTTAGATTCAATTTCAAACTGCTTAATTAACTCTAACACTTGTCCTTTCCTGTCAGACCAATGCTCAATCACTGTGCTATTAATTTTTTCACAGTTTTCAGCAAGCCAAGGACCTAGCTGCAACAGAATGGCAGGTATTTTAACCTGCATACAAGCAGCAAACTGTTTCTGTGTCTCATAATGACATAAATCCCCCTCCTTGAAACAATCCTGAACGATTTCGTCAGCTAACAATTGCCAATTCGGAGGCGGTTCTACACCCAAAAAGGATTTATTCATAATCTGTGGTAAAGCGGTTTTGGAAATCCATTCCAAATGATTAGGTTTAATTCCCGTTGTACAAAAGTCCTTTTGAAAATTTGTATGAAGTTCTTTGGCAATAACTTCCAGTTTTTTTTCATTAAAACAGGTGGTTACCGCATAGGTGGAAGTTATCCAAAAAAATAATAGTATCATTGCAGGCACAATGGCTTTGATTTTATTCATTATTTTTTCCTTTTGTTAGGATTTTCCCTTCCTAGTCTATACTTAATTATCGCACAATAATTTGCTAGTTGCCTTGGCTGCCTTTATGAATTATTGTTTTCCTTTATCTTCTACTTCAGTTAATGAATATGGAAATTAATTTAATTGCCTTAGCAATCCCCATTTTTTTAATATCAATGGCAATTGAATACTGGATATCCGTTATTCGTCACGAACAACTTTATTACTTAAATGATTTCACAAACAACCTTAGTTGCGGAGTCATCGAGCAAGCCACCATGTTACCCTTACAGGGTTTGCTTATTTTTAGTTACAACTACCTTTATCATCACTATGGATTTTTTTCGATTAACCCGCAATCTATCTTCGCCTGGATTTTCTTATGGCTCGGCGTTGATTTTCTTTATTATTGGTTTCATCGAGCAAGCCATCGTAACAATTTTTTATGGGCGGGGCATGCAGTACACCATCAAAGTGAACAGTATAATTTATCAGTTGCCTTACGACAGGGAATGATACAAACCTTATTCTCCTGGATTGTTTATTTACCCTTAGCGATGCTTGGCTTTCCAACCTGGATGTTTCTAATCGTTTCCTCACTAAATACCCTTTATCAATTTTGGATCCATACCAAGCTCATTAAGCGACTGGGTGGGTTTGAGCTTATTTTTAACACACCGTCCCATCATCGTGTCCACCATGGCAAAAACAAACAATATATTGATAAAAATTATGCGGGAAGTTTGATCATTTGGGATAAATTATTCGGAACTTTTGAAAAAGAAACAATTCCTGCCGATTATGGCACAACAGAACCACTTGCTTCATGGAATCCCTTTTATGCCAATATTAAAGTACTGTACGATACCTTTTTTTATGGAAAAAATTTATCCTCAATACGGGAGCGTTTTTTAGCATTTTTTATGCCTCCCGAATGGATTGTTCACCGCTTAGGTACACGTTTTTCCTCCAGAAAAAGTGATACCACGGAAAAGAAGTTTCAATACCCTGTTGCTTATATTTTAGTGAATCTTTTTATTGCTATCTTCTTCTTTGTTATTTATTTAGCATTTTTTGATTTGCATTCACCATTGAGCTGGATACTCGTTCTTTTCATTCTGACTACGCTTTATTTAATCGGCATGCTTTTAAATCGCGGTGTTATCATTAATATAAAATATACAGAATTTTTTCGCAGTTTTTTAATACTGACTATAGCCCATTTAGCGTTTAATAATTACATGATTGATTTGGCAGCGATGGCTTTTTTTTATGTCAGCAACTTGTTTATCTACAAGAGGCACTCACCTCACGTTCTCTCTCAACCTCTAAAGAATAGATGACTTAATCCAATTCATTTAAATGCAATGATTGTTTAATTGTCCAGAATTCTTTCCAGGGATCACTTACTTTATTTAGTCTTTCAGGCAGGGTGTTAATAGTATAAAACGTGTCTTGAATATCTTCTGTTAACTCATCCCAATCAAGAGGGGTTGCGACCGGTGCATGTAATCTTGCCCGCGTTGAATAGGCGCTAATGGCCGTAGCTCCACGTTGATTTCGCAAATAATCGACAAATATTTTACCCTTTCTTTTGGATTTAGCCATATTGCTTACATAAGTCTTGGGATCTGTTTTCTCTAAAAAGTGGACAAATACTTCGGTAAAATTTTTTACCTCTGGCCAATCATATTCTGGTTGTATGGGTATCACAATGTGCAACCCCTTGCCTCCTGTTGTTTTTACAAAACAGGTTAGATGAAATGCCTCTAAATGTTTTTTAATTTCAAAAGCCGCCTTAACAACCTCTTTCCACAAAACATCAGGCGCGGGATCTAAATCGAAGGTAATTATGTCAGGGTATTCAATTTTTTCAATTCGACTTCCCCACGGATGAATTTCCAACACCCCCATTTGCACAAGACTTAGTAACCCCTCCTTATCCTTTAAATAAATATATTCTTCCACCTTTCCATCAGACACATTTTTAATTGGCAAGGCGCATAAAGACTTTGGAGTAGCCTTATAATAATGTTTTTGATAAAAACACTTTTCATAACCATTAGGACAACGCACTAATGTTAGAGGACGATTTATAATAAAGGGTAAAATAAAAGAACTGATTTCATCATAGTAATTGAACAAATCCTGCTTGGTAATCTTATCTTGCTTATAAAAAATTTTATCAGGATTTGAAATGGAAGGTTTCTGAGATTTTGCAGTCTCTGTCACAATTTTTTTTATGGGCAGTTGTTCTTCTCTGGTAATTAAAGTCGATTTTTTATCTTTTCTTAAACCTTTAAAGCTTGGATGCCTTAATCTCCCATCTGATGTCCATTCACTAAACTCAATTTCAGCAACTAATTTCGGTTTTACCCAGGTTGCATTTTTGCTATCCGGAGGAAGAGAATTAAAAGGATTTTCTTTAAGAACATGCTTTTCTAGTTCTGCAAAAACCTCTTTTAATGAAGCCTCTGTAAAACCCGTTCCTACATTACCGCAATAAACCAGCTCTTTGTTCTCATTAAAGACACCCAGGAACAGCGATCCGAAATATTGCCGGGATTTTTTAGGTTTTGAATAGCCACCAATAACGAATTCCTGACGTTTAATGCATTTTACTTTAACCCAGGATTTTGAGCGCCTTGATTCATACTTGCTATGAATGTTTTTAGAGATAATGCCCTCTAGCCCTAGTTCACAGGATTGTTCAAAAACATCCTTCCCTTTACCAAGGATATGATCACTGTACTTAAGACTTAAATGTGTCATTGGGAATAGTGCTTTCAGGATTTCTTTACGCTGTTTTAAAGGTAAGGTTTTCAGACTAAATTTATCATAATAAATAAGATCAAAAATATAATAAATAAAGGGATATTCCTTATCTCCTTTCATAGCATTTTGCAGTAGTTGAAAATTAGATCGATGATTTTCATCCAATAGAACCACTTCGCCGTCAAATACTGCTCGTTCAATGGGTAGTCCTTCAAGCGCATTGACAATATTTTTAAATTTTTCTGTCCATTCAATATGATTGCGCGACATTAAGCGTATTGACTTACCGTTTTTGAATGCAACGATCCGATAACCATCAAATTTAACTTCGTGCAGCCAGTCAGCACCTACTGGTGGTTTATCAACGAGTGTAGCCAACTGCGGTGAAACACGTTGTGGGAAAGGGCTTTCTTCAAGATCTGCAGGTAGCAATTTATTAAGTGTTTTTTTCTTTTGTGTCGGGCTGGCAATTTTTTTCAATCCTTTTTTACTACTCCAAACAGTTTCATAATTTTCAGCTATCTCATCCAGAGATTGCTTTGACACAACACTATTTGGTTTTTCAACAGTAATATCATAATCACTTAAAGATTTGGCAAATTCATCCTTATATTTAATCAAAAACCACGATTTTTCTTCTTTATGAAAACGAATCAGATCCCACCGTCCCTGCAATTTTTTAGCTCGAAGTTGAAAGCGCAAGTGCCCTTTTTCATAAGCTTTTTCTGGATCATCGTCCAAGGATTCCCACGTTCCTTCATCCCACAGCATGACAGTACCACCCCCATATTCTCCTTTAGGGATAATGCCTTCAAAAGCCCCATATTCAACAGGATGATCTTCAACATGCATTGCCAATCGTTTTACTTTTGGATCTAAACATGGTCCTTTAGGAATAGCCCAACTTTTAAGTACACCACCAAGTTCAAGGCGAAAATCATAATGAAGATGGCTTGCAGCATGTTTTTGAATAACAAAAGAATAATTTTCATCGTGATGAATTTCACCCTTCGGTTCCGGTGTTTTCTTAAAGTTTCTTTTTTGGTGATATAAATCCAATCTCATGAGACGCTTCCATTTTACTCACTTATGATAATTATAGGTGACGCTATAAAAATGGTACCTCTATCTCACAACTGGCTGCTGATATGATGGCAATACACCACAGTGTAGACTATGAAAGAATTCCGCCGCATTTAATTCTGAGGCGTATTGACTATCTCCTCTCCGTCATCGTCCAGAGGCTTTGGTTTATTGAAAGCAAGAGGATGATCCGCATGCGTCACATCCACAGCGGACAAGCTTACTACTTCTGCTTTTTTAGCCGATTTATCGAGTTGAGAATTGAAAACGTGAAACATCCGCTTAGTACTCTCTTCGCCGAAATCCTCTTCTTCATTAGAGGCAACCAACGCTGCCAAAATAGTATCGGATTCTTTTTTAATCGCCATTTTTTTTGTCAATAATGGCTCAAGAACTACAATATTTTCGGCAGTTTCTTGGGCGGAGATATTTTTTGTTGCCAATTCTAGATTTTTAGCAGAAGCTGCCTCGCGAAAAAATCCATTCAAAGCGTTAAAAAACTGACTGACCTTACCTGGAGCAAAGAAGAAATCTGATAACTTGGAATTCATTTCCAAAGGCGTAGGAAGATAATGACGTGAAGCGAAATACTGACCAACTAACACTGGGCTTGCAAACAAAGAATAAAGAGCTACTATGGGAACCCGTAGAATACTGCCAACTAGCCCCCAGCTCACTCTGGCAAGAGTTGAGCCCGCTTTTACTATTAATCCCACATCGGCTCTTACTTTAGAAAGCAGATCCTTCGCAGGCTGCAATGCCATTAAAGCTTGTGATTTTAGATTTGGATTTCTTAAGGAGCCAATCCCTAATATTGCACTGGTGATAAGCGATGTAACAGCACGAGCTACAGCAGGAATATAGGAAAGAACCATTTTTATGGATCCAGCCAAACCGCCTATTTTTTCACGGCCATCCATAAATCTGTATTTAACAGCAGCAACATATTCCGGATCATTAGCATAATGTGTATTAACATAATGCATAATTTTGTATTTTTCATCTTGAGGCAAATTGCTCGTATCAAGTTGCAAAATTTGCTCGCGAATATGTGCGCGTTTAAAATTTTCCTGTAACTTATTTGTTACTGGGGCATTCGTTTCATAGGAGGATGGGGCGCCCGTATATCTTGATGCGTATTCTGCTATGACACCTGCAACAGAGTTTACCATGACATCGCTGTAATCCGATTCCAAAGCTTTTTTAAATGTATCTAAATATTGAGTTACCTGACTCTCAATCTGTTGTTCTTCTTCGACTGAGATTTTTTCTATGTTATTGCGTCTCTTATAAGCAACAGTCATGGCTTCTTTAATTTCAGGGCGTAGCTCTTCCATCTTCGCTTCGATACCAAGGATATGTGCCGCCTCTTCTTCTCCCTCCTCGTAGCGAATACCACTTTCAATAACAATTGCTGCTAATTTTGCTCCTGATAAACCGAGCTCAAGATATGGAAAGGAGGCATGTCCAGCTTCTGAAGCAATTTCTTCACTTAACCAGGGAATATTTGCTTTAAATGCAATCTCATAACCAAGTCCAATTGCTGCGGTACCTATCAAGCCTGCTAATACAGGATTTTCAAAGAGTAATTCAACACCACGGACTAAAATGCTTTCCTTGCCATTTGTAAGATCTGTTAAGAAAAAGGCAGCTTTTCCCTCAATCATTGCGGTAGAAAATGCCGACATGAATCCATGGGTTTCGCCTACTAACGATTTGGCAATGGGAATATTCAACTTGGTATAAATGAAATGCAAGAAAGCATACTTTGCCGCAAAGGGCATTAGCATGGGTGTGGCTGTAGTTGCTGCTAAAGTAAAGGCTAATCCACCTAAAGGATGTGCCCGATAAATTTCCTGTGAGAATACTTCCACCATGCCTTTAATAAAATCATTGCTCGCCCAGGAAACCAAATCTTCGGGTTTATCTGGATTTAGCTGATAATCCACCCCCGCTTCTCCAACCTCCTCAAATTTTACACTATCATAAGAGATATTATTTTTTTGCAGTAACATCTCTACTGCTTGTTGATCCTGCTCGGTTATTTCTGCGTTTATTTGTAAGCGCGAGTGAAGCAACCGGCCTATCTCGTTATCACTGATTGGTTTTCTTCCTATTGTTACATCGTAATAAATATTTTTTATACCATCCCAGATATTGACCGTAAGGCCTTTTACCACTTCAACCAATGGCTTTATAGTAAGATTAATTAGTTGGGTGCCGATGAATTGAAATGCTTTAACAAAAATACCTGAATTATTAATTTGGGTAAGGGCATTGTTTCCAAAAAGCGCTTGAGTAGCATCTAATTTACTATAAGCATCCTCAGCTATATCCCATTTCTGGAAGACTGATCGTTCACTTGGGAATGGTGGTATTTTAAAGGGGGTACGATCAGCTATGCGCAGGCCTAAATTAATTAGCCACACTGATGCGGCATAAACAGAATAAGCTAGATCAAGGACGGTCGTGCCAATGTCAAGCATAAAATTAACAGCAATAAATCCTACTTTTTTTGCGGCAGTGGAACCTGGAATTGTTCCCTTTTTTCCACTGAAGTTAACTAACCTTACTGTATCATCAGTATCATTGTATAGTTTTTTTCCCTCTTCAATTTGCTGAATCAGGGCAACGCGTTTTGCCAATTCCACGCTGCTCTTTGGTTGAAATCCATATTCAGCCAAATCAACCGCTACCAAGCCATTTTTTTCTTTAGCAGAAAAATCAAGACCATGCTCCTTACTAATCGCATTGTGATAATCCACCCGTTGGCTGGAAAATGCTTCCCCTGTAAATTGAGCATTAAGTAAGGCTTGAGAAAGTCCACTGGCATCTTGATATAAGCCTGTCACAGCATAATTGGCATCGATTGCGCTTTGAGTAATGACATTAATTTGTTGTTGGAGAAAGTATTTCAGTAGATTATCCCTGGTACCATAACTACCCAATATCGCTTTTACTTGTTCTTCTGAAGGATTTTTCATTGCTGTTAACAATTGACGATATTGTTGGGTTTGCTTTCGCAAGGTAGCAGCACAAGACATTAACGTAAGGTACGGTTCTTCGTTGTGTGCCTTATTTGCATTAATAATATTTTCTATTTCTTTATCCAACTGCTTGGTTTTGTCCAAGATATTCCGGAGGTTTTCTTCCGGTGTCTTTCCAGCAGCGTAATTATTTATGCATTGATTGAGTGGCTGCAAAATTTCTATCAAAGTTTGAGTTAGGTCTGCAACGGCAAGTCTTTCTTGATTTTTTGTTACTGCTACTTGTAGTTCTGTGGAACGCTCAAAAACGATACGTTTATAAGAACCAATCTCAGCAATCATTTTTGCCAGAGGATCTTGAATGCTATGGGCATCAAATACGCCATTTCGCAATGCTTCTTTTAGTTTTTGAGGGGTAGTGACGTAGACTAACGTTTGATATTGCTTATCTTGGTTGATTACAGAAAGTTTTGCATGAGTAGTACTATTTGAATAAAGTGTTTTCTTTTCCAACACCGTGGGTGTTACAGTTTTCCCAAGGCCATTAAATGAAGGAAAAATACCTCCTTTTGGAACGGCAATTGCTCGAGTAGGCTCATACAATATTAATTTTTCGCCATCTTTCCCATGAAGTCCAAATTTTCTTTTTAAAAAAGAATTGTATGACAGCATTTGCTGATAAGGTTTTTGAGGCATGGGATGGCCCTCTATTTAGGTAAAGAATATTTACACTTGTATTGCCGACTTTAGTACAATCTTGAAACACTAATAATTAAATAATAACACAATATGATTATATAATTATCAATAAATTGTAAATATAAGCCTCAAAAAAGCAAAAAATCATTCTTTTATAACCCAATGCCCTTAATAAAATCTTACAACAATGTCCAACATCTATTGTGTAAGCAACATCAGCATTAATTTTTTTATTCCAATAAGCTATAAAATTAAGGCAATATATAGGCGTCTAATTCACAGGAGAAATCATGCAACGTAAGGGATCTGCAGAATGGCGAGGAGGTTTAAGAGACGGTAGTGGTGTTGTCTCTACAGAAAGTGGTGTGCTCAATAAGACACCGTATTCTTTTAAAACTCGCTTTGAAGAAGGGCAAGGCACAAACCCCGAAGAACTCATTGCAGCAGCTCATGCTGGATGTTTTTCCATGGCTTTTTCTCTCATCTTAGAGGGCGAGGGTGTGAAAGCCGAAAAAATTCAAACTACAGCGACAGTTTCTTTAGAGAAATCTGCGGACGGTTTTTCGATTCCGGCCATTCATTTACAGGTGAATGCCAAGATACCCAACATGAATAATGAAGCATTCCAACGGGCTGCCACGAAAGCCAAAGAAGGCTGCCCCGTTTCAAAATTGATGAAAGCTACCATTACCATGGATGCAAGTCTGGAAGGTTAAAATAACATATCAGATAATACTTAATTGAGTGTTATCTGATAAAAAAAATGCGCAACAGGTATAGGGCAATTCAATAAAATGCTGTATAATTGTACTATGTGGCTTTTTTTGGAGAGAAATACGATGTCCAAATGGCATGAATTTAAAAAGCAAGCCGAAGCTGACAATGACAATGCTCCTGTTAACAATGCAGAAAGAATTCAAAAGCTTTATCTTAATACACAAAAGGGTAGCCCAGTTGATACAGTAGAAGAGCTTGATGCCCAACTTCGTAATCCTGGACCCAAAGACACTTTTCTGGAAACAAAAGCTTATAATCAACCAGAACAAGAAGAAGCAGAGCACGCTAACAAACTGCAGCCCAAATAAATCGATCAGCCCTTCAGAAAATTTATTTCATTACGACAGGATGTTAACAAAGTTATCCACTAAAAATGTGGATAACTTTGAGAGCATGTACCGTTTGAATTTATTAATTCCCCTATTAATTTTCACTCCCTTCTCCCGTTATCCTGAAACACATAGTCTTTCAGGATACCAGACAGGGAGCTACTTTATTTGTGAGTTTACAATAAGTCTTGTGGTATTAATGAAAAATGATACTCTTGTTGTTGGAAAAACTCTGTCCGTTGGGACATTCTGCAATGATGCAGTATGAATATTCACGCAAAAGGAAAGGCGATGTTAAATCCAAGAGATGTCTCCACAATCGACGATGCGAAGCGAATCGTAGAAGAACGTAACCTCACTCACGTTAAGGTTGGAATTTTTGATATTGACGGTGTCATGCTCGGTAAGTACATGAGCAAACGGAAATTCTTTTCTGCATTAGAAAGTGGTTTCGCATTTTGTGATGTCATTTTGGGTTGGGATTCCAAAGACAAACTTTATGACAATGGAAAATACACCGGTTGGCATACAGGTTACCCAGATGCTTCTGTACGCATTTTGCCGCAAAGTTGTCGAGAACTGGTTTTCGAAGATAATCAACTCTTATTTATGGCGGAATTTGCCGGTGCCGCTGAAGCGTTATGTCCCCGCGCTGTTTTGCGTCGAGTAGTGGAAAAAGCGGCCTCAATGGGGTTTGATGCTTATGCAGCTTTAGAATATGAATTTTTCATGTTTGATGAAACCCCCGACAGCGTCCGTGCTAAAGGTTTTCGCAATTTAAAAACCCTGACACCCGATTTTTTTGGTTATTCAATTATTCGTAATACTGTTCATGCTGATTTGTATCATCAAATCCTCAATATGAGTGAGGTTATGGATTTTCCGATTGAAGGTTTACATACAGAAACTGGCCCTGGCGTTATCGAGGCTGCCATTGCTGTTGATCAAATTGAAGCGGCTGGCGATAAGGCAGCTTTATTTAAAACCTTCATGAAAATTTTAGCGCAACGAAACAATATCATGGCAACTTTTATGGCCAAATGGTCACCCAATTATCCAGGACAAAGCGGACATATTCATCTTTCCTTACAACATCGAGACGGACAAGGGTCTGCTTTTTATGATCCGTCAATGCCCAATAATATGAGTAAGATCCAACGTCATTTTCTTGCAGGACAACAAAGGCTAATGCCGGAATTATTGGCCATGGTAGCACCTACAGTAAATAGCTATACGCGTTTGATTCCAGGGTTTTGGGCGCCTACGGATGCTACTTGGGGTGTTGAAAATCGGACTACCGCTTTGCGGGTCATTCCTGGTAATGAGAAATCCCAACGTATTGAGTATCGTTTAGGATCTGCCGACGCAAATCCTTACCTGGCACTGGCCGCAGCCCTCGGTTCAGGCTTATACGGTATAGAACATGAGATGGAACCTGAGTCTCAAATTAAAGGAAACTCCTATACACAACCTCACAATGACGAATTGGCTCTTCCGCATACATTATGGGAAGCTGCCCAACGTCTGAAAAATTCAAACGCTGCTTACTCCTTATTTGGCAATGAATTTGTTGAGCATTTTGCTGCTTCTCGCGAATGGGAAGAACGTGAATTCCGTCGTCATATCACCGATTGGGAATTGGATCGTTATTTTGAAATAATCTAACCTGGGCTTAAAATGCATGACTCATTAAAAACATATTCTCCCATTGATGGTTCAATTTACGTTGAACGCTCTTTTGCCAGTCACACTGATATTCAAGATGCGCTTGCCAGAGCGCAAGCTGCGCAAAAATACTGGCGAAACACGACCATTGCAGAGCGAGAAAACTATTGTACGGCCGCTATTGACGCCTTAATAGCGAATAAAAACGCTATTGCCAATGAGATTTGTTGGCAAATGGGACGACCTATTCGTTATGCTGAAGGAGAACTTTCAGGCTTGGAAGAACGTGCGCGTTATATGATTAGTGCAGCAAGCACAGCGCTAGCACCTATTCAATTATCTGAAAAAGCTGGGTTTATACGCTATATCAAGCGAGAACCAATAGGCGTAACATTGGTGATCGCTCCCTGGAATTATCCTTATCTTACTGCTGTTAATGCTATTATTCCCGCCCTTATGGCAGGGAATGTGGTATTACTTAAACATTCCGCTCAAACGCCTTTAGTCGCTGAACGTTTTGCGCAGGCTTTTATGCAAGCTGAATTACCAGATGGGGTATTTCAATATCTCCATTTAACGCACGCGGATACAGAAAAAGTCATCCGCTTACCACAAATTAACCATGTCGCTTTTACCGGTTCCGTTGCCGGCGGTGAAATGGTTGAGCGAATTGCCGCGGGGCGTTTTATCAATGTTGGACTAGAACTAGGTGGCAAAGATCCAGCTTATGTCAGAGCGGATGCTGACCTTTCCCATGCGGTTGCAACCACTATCGATGGGGCTTTTTTTAACTCGGGGCAATCTTGTTGCGGCATTGAACGCATCTACGTCCATCATGATATTTATGACGCTTTTATCTTAAAAGCCATTGCCCTGGTTAAACAATATAAATTGGGACGTCCCGATAATCCTGAAACAACACTAGGGCCACTTGTACGTGCCTCTGCAGCGGAATTTGTTCGTGAGCAAATAAAAGAAGCGATAGCCCAAGGAGCAATTCCTCACATTGACAGTAAAGATTTTGCAATGGATAAACCAGGTTCAGCGTATATGGCACCGCAAATTTTAACGCAGGTAAATCACCAAATGCGCATTATGACAGAAGAATCTTTTGGACCAGTCGTAGGAATCATGCCTGTGGCCAGTGATGATGAAGCAATTGCCTTAATGAACGATAGTGCCTACGGATTAACTGCGGCTGTTTTTACCAAAGATATTGATGCGGGCATAGCTATTGGTGAACAACTACATACCGGTACATTTTTTATAAATCGCTGCGATTATCTTGACCCAGCCCTGGCTTGGACTGGTGTAAAAAATTCTGGGCGCGGCTGCACGTTATCATCCATCGGTTACGAATTTCTAACCAGACCTAAGTCTTTTCACATAAAAACGATTATTGATTAAGGAAATCCCATGAGTACGTCATTGAAGGCCAATTGGAATTATCCGACCTCTATCAGGGTTGGCGCCGGGCGCGCAAGTGAACTTGCCACAGCCTGTACTACCTTGGGCATGAAATCCCCCCTCTTGGTCACTGATACGGCCTTGGCAACGTTACCGATGATCGATAAAGCATTGCAACAATGCCGAACAGCTGGATTAGGTATTGCGGTATTTTGCCAAATCAAAGCCAACCCCACTGGGGAAAATGTTATGGCAGGCGTATCTGCCTATTTTGCCGGTAATCATGATGGTGTAATTGCTTTTGGTGGCGGTTCTGCTCTAGATGCAGCTAAAGCAATTGCTTTAATGGTGGGACAAAACCGCCCACTCTGGGATTTTGAAGATATTGGTGATAATTGGAGTCGTGTGAATGCTTCAGGTATTGCACCTATTATCGCTTTACCTACTACAGCTGGCACTGGTTCGGAGGTTGGACGTGCCTCGGTCATTACCGATACAACGCAGCAAATCAAAAAAATTATCTTTCATCCTAAAATGCTACCTGCCCTTGTTATATTAGATCCTGAACTGACCGTTGCTTTACCAGCTTCTATTACTGCTGCGACCGGTATGGATGCCCTATCTCACAATCTTGAGGCCTATTGTGCTTTAAACTATCACCCCATGGCAGAAAGTATTGCACTAGAAGGGATAAGGTTAATAAAAGAATATTTACCACGCGCAGTACAAAACGGAAACGATTTAACTGCACGAACACAAATGCTTGTAGCTTCTGCCATGGGAGCAACAGCATTTCAGCGCGGTTTAGGTGCCATGCATGCTCTGGCTCATCCACTGGGTGCTGTCTATGATTCTCACCATGGGCGCTTGAATGCGATTTTGATGCCTTATGTCCTCGAAGCTAATCGCTTGGCAATCGAACATAAAATTTCACGACTTGCAGCGCATCTACAAATTAATCATGGGTTTGATGGCTTTCTTGACTGGGTTTTAAAACTTCGCTATGAATTAGATATTGAGCATTCTTTAACTGAGATTGGGATTGATGATAGTCAAATAACTCGCATTGCAAAAATGGCTACTGAAGATCCATCATCTCAAGGAAATCCTATTATTTTTAATGAATTACAGTATCAAGCCATTTTAAAAGCTGCTATCGATGGTGAGATTAATGCTCAATTAGATGGAACATCAAACTCTTTGCTGCACAGTTAGAAACCTGACCAGGAATTACTATGCACATTGGAATATTACTCTGTGACCATGTGGGAGAAAAATTCATTGCTGAACATGGCCAGTATCCAGACATGGTTGCAAAATTGTTACACCAAGCCGATCCCACGTTGACATTTTCAGTCTATGAGGTAAAACAAGATAAATTTCCAAGTGATATCGATGAAGCAGACGCCTACTTAATTTCCGGCAGTCGTCATGGTGTGAATGATGGATTGCCATGGATTAGCAATTTGGAGCACTTCATATTACGTCTTCACAATGCACAAAAAAAAGTAATTGGGATTTGTTTCGGTCATCAACTCATCGCTAAAGCCTTAGGAGGCAAGGTCGTTGTGGCAGCTAAGGGGTGGGGAATAGGAATGTCAATTAATAAGATAACCCAACAAAAACCTTGGATGTTCCCACAGCAAAATGATCTCAATCTGCTGGTAAGCCACCAGGAACAAGTGGTCGAACTACCCATTGGTGCCGAAGTGCTTGCTCACAGTGAATTTTGTCCTTTTTATATGCTACAAATCAGTAATCATTTATTGACTGTTCAAGGTCATCCAGAGTTTAGTAAGGCTTATTCGCAAGCGCTTATGGAAGATCGTAAAGATATTTTAGGCGAAAAGCTGTCAGAACAAGGGATAGAATCATTGCACTTAAAAGTGGATGATAACTTATTTGCTCAATGGATTGTCAATTTCTTATATAGCAAAAGCAATGAAAACCAGACTTTTTAAGATATTAAAATCACTAACTATCTTTTTTTGTATTGCGGCTGTGACTTTACTTGGAATAAGGATATACGATTCTCAACGTCGTCCTCCCCTCGAAAGATGGCATATCTATGTCCCCAAAGAGCTCCATGCAAAAGAACTTGATAAACTAAATTGGAAACAATATTTAGACGCTGAAAATGCAATTTTTGTGACGATGCAGATTGAGGTCACAGAAAAGTTAAATCGAAAGGAGCAAGTCCCATTTAATCGCTATTTCGCCGGAAGTCCCGTTTATCCTGGCAATCTTTCACACGATTGGAACCGTTCGTACATGATGGAACCGCAGGGGAATCCTAGAGGAGCGGTTGTCTTGTTGCATGGATTAACTGATTCCCCCTATAGTCTTCGTCACATTGCCAGACGCTATGTAGCCAAAGGATACATAGCAATTGCTATACGCTTACCTGCTCATGGCACAGTACCTGCTGCCCTGACGGATATTGAATGGGAAGATTGGTTGGCGGCCACGCGATTAGCTATCAGGGAAGCACGAAAACGCATAGGTCCCTCAAAGCCTTTACATCTGGTGGGATTTTCTAATGGTGGTGCACTAGCAATAAAATATGCACTCGACGCCATTGAAAATAATCAATTAACCCGAGCCGATAAAATTATTTTGATTTCGCCAATGGTTGGCATTACCCGTTTTGCCCGGTTTGCAGGATTTGCAGGTTTACCTGCAATATTACCTCCATTTGCAAAGGCAGCCTGGCTCAGTATACTTCCTGAATTCAATCCTTTTAAATACAACTCTTTCCCGGTTAATGGCGCACGACAATCCTATCGCTTAACGAGAGCCTTGCAACAACAAATCTCACGTCTGGCCAAAGAGAATCGTTTGACAGCACTTCCTCCAGTGCTGACCTTCCAATCTGTGGTTGATTTTACCGTGAGTACACGAGCTATTATTTCTGCCTTTTATGCTTACCTTCCCGCAAATGGTAGCGAATTGGTATTATTTGATATTAATAGAGCAGCCAAATTTGGCCTTTTATTACGCCCTAGCGCTAACACCGCAGTGACACAGCTTCTCGATGCCCCTCCCAGGAAATTTCGCAGCACAGTGATTACAAACGTCAATACTAATAATAATGATGTTGTAGAACGAATTGTTGAAGCCAATACTATTAGCGAAAGCTCTCATCCCTTGGGATTGTCATATCCCAGTGATGTCTATTCTTTATCCCATGTTGCCATACCCTTCCCAATCACTGATGGTTTATATGGTTTGCAACCGGATCCAACAGAAAACTATGGCATTCAATTGGGAGCAACAGCTACCCGTGGAGAACGCAACGTTCTTATTATTAGCCTCGATGCCATACTCCGTATTTCATCCAACCCATTCTTTCCTTATATGATTAAGCGAATCGAAAACAATATTACTTAAGGCTGGGTTAGCTATACTTTATAGTAACTAAACAGGGTAGCCTTTCATGAGAAAATTATTTGCTGGCTTATTCATTGCAAGCATAGGTTTACTGTTAAATATATCAGCCAGCGCAAATACGAATACTACCAATACAGGATTCGATGCTACCGTAAATACAGATATTGGCTCTGGAACAGGTGCAAATTTTCCAGCTCCAATCAAGCTTCCACCCAGAAAAGCTGATATACCCATCCTGAACAAAGATACAGAAAAAAATAACGATATTCACCAAGAAAGAAATGGCATTACAAACTACCAGTTCCTGCAGTAATTCAAACTCGACTTAATGATTATCTGCGGTCATTTTTTCAGGATTAACGACGATAATCATATCATCGTCGTTACTGGGGACACCTCTTCCATCTCTGTTGCTGGTCGTTAGATAGAAGAATTTATTAGGCCCTAACTTAATCTCACGCAATCGTCCCAATTTACCGGCAAAATACTCTTTAAGTTCCCTTGTTTGCAAATTAAAACCATACAGTGTTCGCCCACGTAAGCCACAAAAATATAATTTTCCCTGAAATATCTCAGCACCTGAAGGAGCCCAGGTGGTATTGCCACTTTCCAGTATAGGAGCTTGTGTTCCCTCTTTCTTTTCTTTACCAGTCACCATTGGCCAGCCATAGTTTTTCCCTGGCTTGATTAAATTAATTTCATCATGCTGTGACTGTCCATGTTCGGTCGCCCAAAGATTCCCGTGTTCATCCCAGGCTATCCCTTGAGGATTTCGGTGACCATAGGAATAAATTGCTGAATTGGTAAATGGATTATCTGGGGGAATTGCTCCATTATCGGAAATTCTTAAGATTTTTCCTGCAAGCGAATTTAGATTTTGCGCCTCTTCTGGTATCTGTGCATCGCCTGTTGTGATGTAAAGATAACCATCAGGACCAAAACGAACTCTGCCGCCATCATGTATTGAAGCCCCCGGTATTTTATCAATGATAGTCGTGGCCTTTCCTAATTTATTATTTTCCAATTGAAAACGAACAACTTTATTAAAATAATGACCCTCGGCCTGATAAGTGTAATAAATATACACATAATGATTGAGTTGGAAATTAGGATGTACAGCAATTCCTAACAATCCTCCCTCACCGAAGGCAGCCACATCATTAACCTCTAAAAGCAACTGCGCACTGGGATTTACTTTTTTCAAATCAATTAAACGTATTCTTCCCGGTCTTTCCGTAACCAGCAATTGCTGATCCGGTAAAAAATCGATTGCCCAAGGAATTTCTAATTGCTTGGCCAGTACTGAAACAAGAGGTTTATTGGCAGAGAGCAATGAATTTTCTTTTTTTGAATTTTCTGGAGTTGTCATTGGTAAAGCATCTATTCGCTTACCTAAAAATTCCCACCATCCAAGAATGACAGCAACAATTATTACAATGATTACTGCCAATAAAGTCACTTTAACTTTTTTCATAACTTGAGTTTGCTATAGACGTTTATCCTAGTTAATCACTTATTTTTGTTTTGCGATACTCTCCCTTCTTCTGTTTGCTAAGCATGCTGGTCGGAGTATCTGGAATCGTCTATGGATAAACATATCCCTAAACATCGCTGTTTAAGTTATGGATAGTTATTGTACATATTAATGACATACAGCAAGCCAGCATTCGAATGGGAATCAAAGAATATTCAATATTAATGATAGTTTATAATAATCTGTGAGCTTTATTGAGAATTTCCCCGAAGTTGGAGTGCTTGCAGCAATTGTTTGGCAGCATCCTGTTCAGCTTTGCGTCGATTGGGACCATGCCCCACCGTAGGAGTTTTAATACCACTTACTTTGCAATTAATATAAAATGTTTGCTCATGCTCCTCCCCTTCAACCTTAATTAATGAATATTCAGGAAGAGGTTTCTTGTGGGCTTGCAGGTATTCTTGTAACTGGGTTTTTGCATCTTTTAAATTATCGTGCAATGTTTCATCTTCCAGACGTGAACGATACAGTCGAAGAACCAGCTCTTTGCTAGCCTCAATCCCGCCATCCAGAAAAACCGCGGCAATAACCGCTTCCAGAGCATCAGCCAGAATAGAGGCGCGGCGAAATCCACCACTTTTCAATTCCCCTTGACCAAGGAAAAGATAATCACCTAACTCAATTTCCGCAGCAATCTCAGCAAGCATTTCACCTTTAACTAAAAAGGCACGAAGTCGACTTAATTGCCCTTCAGTTTGCTCAGGAAAAGTTAGAAACAATGCATTGGCAATAACAAAACTTAAGATAGAATCACCTAGAAACTCATAGCGCTCATTATTGACACTACCAGCACTACAATGAGTAAGAGCCTGTTTTAGAAAAGCAGGGTTTTTAAACTCATACCCTAATCGTCTGTATAGACGCTGTAAATCATAAGAAACCAATCTTAACCTCAATTTAATAAATCATTCTATAATGATTAATTTAAATACTTATATTATAGGACCTTCCAGCAATTTGTTTGCCTTGAATTTAGCCCGATCTTGGTTAACGAATTAAACGACCTATTCGTCCCCAGCGGACACTGTCAGTTTTCCCATTCCAGCTCATCCATACCAGAAATGCCTTCCCACGCAAATACTCGTCTGGCGTAAAGCCCCAAAAACGACTATCAGCGCTATCATCCCTGTTATCTCCCATCATAAAATATTGACCTTGAGGAACGACAACATCAAAATCATCGGCATGAACATCTGGACGGATATAGATCTCATGCTCAACACCGTTTAAATTTTCACGATATTTGGCAACGGCATGGCCAGAACTTTCATCGGTGGTGTACTCAATAAAGGTTTGTTTCATTTCCTTGCCATTAATGGTCAGAACCTTGTTGTGATAACTGATTTTATCTCCAGGAACGCCAATAACGCGTTTAATGTAATCATAACTAGGATCAGGTGGCCAACGAAATACTGCCACATCCCCTGTTTTAGGGTTTGCTATTTTTAATATCTTTGTTTCCAAAACAGGAAGTCTTAATCCATAGGCAAACTTATTGACCGCTACAAAATCACCGACATGTAATGTGGGCTCAAGCGAACCAGAAGGAATACGAAATGGCTCTACCAAAAATGAGCGTAGGAGCAAAACAAGAATAAATACAGGGAAAAAAGAACGAGAATACTCAATAATACGACCAGGTTTTTGATCAGCTTTTCTTTTTTTCGCAAAGAAAAGAACATCAAGTAAATAGATTACTCCACTCACTAAAGAAAGAATGACCAATAACAGAGCAAAATTCATAGTTTCACACTTCCCACTAACTTATTATAAAAAATCCAGTTCAATGTCTTATTAATTCCGTTTTGTGGTCCTATTTGCAAATAAAGGAACAATCAGAAATCCTCAAATAGAAGAATCACATTGCCCAGGGCTGTGCAATTCAGTTGTTATTCACCCGGTTACTTACAAGGGAATAACAACAATTGAATTTGAAAAATAGTAATAGATTATTTTTTTCTCTCAGTTTGAAAAACTGCCATGAATGCTTCTTGTGGAATTTCAACATGCCCTACTTGTTTCATGCGTTTTTTACCTGCTTTCTGCTTTTCCAGCAATTTTCGTTTACGTGTAACGTCACCGCCATAGCATTTTGCGGTAACATTCTTGCGTAGAGCTTTTACTGTTTGGCGCGCAATGATGTGGTTTCCTAATGCTGCTTGAATGGCTACATCAAACATCTGGCGTGGTATTAATTCGCGCATTTTATCAACCAAAGCTTTTCCACGACTGAAAGCATCGCTTTTATGGACAATCACTGCAAGTGCATCAACGCGTTCGCTGTTAATTAATACGTCCATTTTTACTAAATCAGCTTCCTCAAACCGCAAAAAGTTATAATCAAGTGAGGCATAGCCACGACTGACAGACTTTAAACGATCAAAAAAATCGGATACTACTTCACTCATCGGTAAATCGTAAGTCACGGAAACCTGGCGACCACTATAAGTCATATTGACTTGTATGCCGCGACGCTCAACACACAGAGTGATGATTTGTCCCAAATAATCCTGAGGCACAAGAATATTTGCACGCACAATAGGTTCAAACATTTGCTTAATTTGCTGTGGAGGCGGCAATTGTGATGGGTTATCAATCATCATGGTGTCTCCTTTAGTCGAGACAACTTGATAGACAACCGTAGGCGCTGTTGAGATTAAATCCAAATTGTATTCGCGCTCAAGCCTCTCCTGGATAATCTCCATGTGGAGCATACCAAGAAAGCCACAACGAAAACCAAAACCTAATGCCTCAGAAGACTCAGGCTCATAAAATAAGGAGGCATCGTTTAAACTTAATTTTGCCAATGCCTCACGAAATGCTTCAAAATCATCCGCACTAATAGGAAAAAGACCTGCATAAACCTGTGGTTTAACTTTTTGGAAACCGGGTAGAGGTGAAGACGCCTGATGTTTTTCAAGAGTCAACGTATCCCCTACTGGAGCGCCCTGAATCTCTTTAATGCCTGCAACTACATACCCCACTTCACCGGCTTGAAGCGTATCAAGTTTTGTTCGTTTGGGTGTAAAAATACCAACCTGATCCACTTCATAAGTTCTGCCAGTAGACATCACTCGCATTTTATCGCCTTTTTTAAGGGAACCATTAGCGATACGAACCAAGGACACAACTCCAAGATAACTATCAAACCAAGAATCAATGATCAGGGCTTGTAAAGGTGCTTCAATGTCGCCTTGAGGTGGAGGAATTCGTGCAACCAAGGCCTCCAGTACATCTTCAACCCCCAAACCGCTTTTGGCACTAACACGAATAGCATTATGCGCTTCAAGGCCAATAATATCTTCAATTTCAGCAATAACCCGTTCGGGTTCAGCTTGCGGTAAATCAATTTTATTTAAGACGGGTAAAATTTCCAAAGATTGATCAATGGCTGTGTAACATACAGCAACTGTCTGTGCCTCTACTCCTTGAGCGGCATCAACCACAAGAATCGCCCCCTCACACGCAGCAAGAGAACGTGATACCTCATAACTGAAATCAACATGACCAGGGGTATCAATAAAATTGAGTAAATAGGTTTTACCATCACGGGCTTTATAATTCAAAGAAACACTTTGAGCCTTAATAGTAATACCACGTTCGCGCTCAATATCCATGGAATCAAGCACTTGATCAGCCATTTCTCGATCAGATAATCCTCCACACAGCTGGATGAACCGATCAGCCAAAGTAGATTTACCATGATCAATATGGGCAATAATAGAAAAATTACGAATTCGCGTTAAATCGCTCAACTGAAAAAACCTAGTAATAAATTGGGCTATTCTAGCTGAATTATTAGCATCCAGAAAGTACTCAGTATGATGGCAGCAGGGAAAAATCTAATTTTGTCCATATAATGAAAAATATGTTCAACTATCTATCACCCGGCAAATTTTGTATAAAGACTGACTTACGGCTATTAACCCAAGATGGAGGTTTTAAAGAAGAATAAGCTCTGAGATTCAATGGCCAAAACAAAGAGACACTTAGAAATGCAATCAGAGATTTCAATCCTTAATCGGCTGTTAATAATTCACATTTATAATAGTTATAAATTAAGTAAAAGGATCAACATGGGACACGTCGTAAAAATAGCCTTATGGGGTATGAAGGGTTCTGGTAAGTCTGCGCTTATGGATCGACTGGTAAACAACACATACCAAGGTAGTTATGAACCCACCATAGGTATTGATTTTGGAGTGCTGCGAGCACCAGACTCTGACAATGAGGACAGCGTAGAAAAGCTCCAATTTTGGGATATTACAGGAGATCCCAAGTATCGTTCAATTGTACCAAGTTATATGAAAAATAATAAGATTTTAATCTATTGTATTGACCTATCTAAAGAGCAGACTCCAGACTTAATTAAGTCTTATCAAGAGGATATTGATCTTTGCAAGCAAGCAAGTATAGATTCTTGCGTGGTTTTAGTCGGCACAAAAAGTGATAGCGTCGAACAAGCTGATGATAAATTAGAAGCAATAAAAGCCCAATTACAGCAGGTGAATGGTGCTATTGTGACTTCTGCAAAAGAAAATACAAATATCGATGTATTGAAAGAGGGATTATTTAAGTTTCCTAATGAAATGTTAGGATTAAATGTTACTTCCGCTCATACTCCTAAGGATGATGAAGATAATAAAGACATTAAAACTATGGGATCATATCCTGATAGTTATACACGGATGTGGATGAAAGACGGAGCAAGTGAACTCTTGCGGGATTATTGTAAAGCAGATACAGTTCATGAGCATCGTTTTTTTTCAACTTTGAAAAGAATTCTTACAGGTCATTGGAATCGCCACCATGTGTCTGCTGTAAGGCAAGCTCTTAAAAATACCAAATCTTATGATCCTACAACGCTTCTTGAAGAGTTAAAGAAGCAATTAATAGAGAAAGGAAACACGTTAGAGAAAGATGGCAGCTTAGCTAAAAGGATCAATTTTATCCAGGAGAAGTCTGGGGTAAACGTTATTACCAGTATTGCTGAGTTAAATGATGAAATCACGAATGCTCAGTCTACAAAAAAACAGATTACTGTTGAGATATAAGGGATAAATAGCCTTTGAAATAAGGGGATAACAATAAGACTCTAATTGCTGTCCTCTTGCTTTTACAGATGTTACGAATCCTTATGTAGCAGCACCCAAATCGTCCACATTTAAAACAAATTGATATTTATATAATCCATCGCAATCTTTCTGTGAATAATCAAGCGCTAAATTGCATTTGCAAATTACAATGAAAATTAGGATCATAAGCTTCAGTTCATAGCTTAGGGCAAACCCTAAAGATATTGAAATTTTTTTCTTACAATGAAATTGTTAATTGATTTTTACCCAATTTAATGACAATTTCGATTTTTTTTTATACTAAACTCAATTTTTCGATGATAAAGGATGGCCAATGCGACGATTAACCACGTTTTGTTTCGCCCTAGTAACATTTTTAATTTGTGGAATTACTCAAGCCGATACAGCATTTACACAACGCAAAGACGTACAGCGTTTTATTAATAATATGGTTCAACAACACGGCTTTAACAAAAAAGAACTGACTCTTATTATGGATAATGTTCAGCTGCAACCGCAGATTATTGAGTCAATGGAGAAGCCTTACGAAAAAAAAACCTGGGATGTTTATAAACAGTTATTTTTAACACCAGAGAGAGTACAAGGAGGACTTGCGTTTTGGTCTGCTAACCGGGAAACCCTCGCCAAAGCTGAAAAAAAATACGGTGTTCCTGCCAATATTATTGTGGCAATTCTTGGCGTTGAAACCATTTATGGTAAAAATCAAGGTAACTATCGCGTTATTGATGCACTGTCTACTTTAGCGTTTAATTACCCTAAACGTTCCGCCTTTTTTACTAAAGAATTAGGTGAATATCTTTTACTTTGTCGTGAACAAAAAATTTCACCGACGCAAAACTTAGGTTCTTACGCAGGTGCAATGGGTAAACCACAATTCATGCCCAGCAGTTATCGCTATTACGCAGCAGACTTTACTGGGAATGCCAAAAAAGATTTAATGAATGACGATCAGGCCGTTATTGCCAGTGTTGCTAATTATTTCCACAAACATGGCTGGAAAACCAATCAAGGAATAGCTCAACCCGCGAAAGTTCAGGGCAATCGTTATAAAAAAATTAATACCAATTACAAAACAGCAGCTTACCATTGGAATCAAATGGCTGCAGCAGGAGTTAAACCATTAACTGCTTCACTGCACACTCCAGCAAAAGTAGGCTTAATCGAGTTAACCACACAAACTGGCGCAGAGTACTGGTTAGCCTATCCAAATTTTTATGTGATTACTCGCTACAACTCTAGCCCACAATATGCAATGGTTGTTTATTTACTATCTCAACAATTAAAAATGCAATGGGCGGCTGCCGCAAATGTTGGCAAAAAATACGCATACGTGTAAGCTGTTTAGCAATAACAATTTTGTTTGCTCCGAACTTAACCTAGTTCGGAGCTGTAAAAGCAGAAAGTGATATCATTAAGGGACGCCAGGTGGCCACATGCTTTCTATATGTTCAGCATCTCACAGAAACTAGCTGTCTAAGCTTAAGCCTGGACCAGCAAGGGAAAGTAGCAGCCCCACTTTTAGAACGCGATTTTAATGAAATTAAAACACTACAAAAAAATTGCCAAACAATTCTTGTACTACCGACACAACGTTTTAGTCTGCATCGCATCACCTTACCCTGGCTTGCCGAAAAAAAAGCACGTGCTGCACTCCCTTTTGCTTTGGAAGATAAACTGGCACAAAATGTCAACTCACTTCACTTTGCCTTTGATCGTAACCACTATCAGGATGGGCAATACCTGGTTGTTGTAGGGGACAAAACTTATCTCGAAGAGCTAATTGCCAGATTTGATGCGCTGGAAATTAATTTTGATAGCATCACACTCGATTGGTTTGCTCTTAATCAGCAGGAAATTGCTGTTCTTAATTCCTGTTTACTGGTAAATAAGAGCGATTTCCAAGGTGCGGTAAGTAGCGATTTGGCTGACTTTTTTTTAAATCAACCAGGCACTACTTCGGAAGAATATTCCTTTTATGTTTTCCCCGACAGTAACCAAACCTTCCTCCCTCCGCAACAGGGCTTGATAAAAGAAATCAGCGATGACTCTCATGTATGGCTAGCTCAACGACTGAAAGCAACTAAGCTAATTAATCTTTGTCAGGGTGAGTTAGAGCATGGCGGTTCGCAAAGTAGCACAAAACGTTGGTACCAGGCAGCCATACTAATGAGCCTCCTATGGGTTATTGCATTGCTTGGCACTAATGCCATCAGGCTTTATTACCTTAATAAAGAGGCAGCCACAGTTGAAACCCAAATTGCGGCGATTTATCATGAATTTTTTCCACAAGCTCAACAAGTTATTAGTCCTAAATTTCGCATTACTCAATTACTTAAAGCAAATCAAAATAACTCGGATATGAGCTTTTGGACATTATTAAATATATTGGCAAAAGCTTCGAAAAATAGTCCTATGAATGTGGAGCAAGTTCGATTCCAAAATCAAACTCTCTTAGTCACTTTAACCACTAAAAATTTTGAGGAGTTGGAGAGTTTACAAACTCATTTACAAAAAATGAATATCAAAGTTCGACAAACCCAAGCCTCAACCGAGAATAAAAAAGTCCTAGGTACTTTGGAGCTAAGTTTGTGATTAATTACTGGAATAATCTTAATGAACGAGAACGTTGGATGGTTAGCATTGCAGCAGTTTGCATCGGTGCCTATTTATTTTATCTTTTGGTTTACTCACCTTTAGTAACTGCAGTAAGTAGCAAAGCAGCCCAACTACAGGAAAAGAAAGAAACCCTCACCTGGATGCAGCAAGTTCGCCAACAACCCAAAAATAAAAGAGTACCTCAATCAATAACGAATGCAAAACTGCTTGCGTTAATAGGAAGTCAGTTAAATAGTGGCGCTTTGCGGAAATTTGTTTATCAATTACAACAAACTGGCTCAGGAGACATTCAACTCTCGTTTGAGCAAGTACCAATGCAACCATTTCTATCTTGGCTATGGGCATTAAGCAATGATTACACTGTCATTCTGAAACAACTCAGTGTCGAACGTACTGACATACCAGGCGTGGTTAAAGTGACCATAATCATTGCCCCTAAATAAACCCGACGTCTCAAATAGTACAACTCCCGTTAATTCCCGGAATTTTCCTGAATTTTACTCCAATTTTTAATATCAGCACCTTGTTTGATATTTTCTGGTAGATCATTATATGCTTTTTGTGCCTCTTCATAAGAATTGTAGCTTCCATACACTCCTTTATAATACGCTGAACCGTCTCCACGATAGGATTTAATTTGGGCAGTTCGATTATTTTTAGGAACTTTATAAAGTTTTCCTGCTACTTGTGAAGCTTTGTCACCCTCAGCGACCTCAATGGTGTATCCTTGAGGGTTTTGACTGTTCACCCAATTTTTATCCACATCTTTATGTGAAGCTGGCGAATGGTCATAACCTACATGGTATGAATTCGGCACATTCACCTCTCGATTCGAATAGCGATAATCAACCCCGCCATCATAGGTTTGGTAATAGGCATTCTCGTAAACATAAGGTTGATAATTTGAGTAAGTTGTATAACTGGTTTCCTGATAGGTCGCACAAGCCGAGAGACAGCCTGCAGAAAAACAAAGCGTTAGAAATTTTACCTTTTTCATGACTTTCTCCCTTTTGCCGAGAATTATCTTTATGCAGACCTTTCTGCGTTGATAACCTCTTATTCTTATATGGGATGTAATTTTATCCACTTAATAATTTACCCTCTGACCTTGTTATCTTCAAAATGCTGAAAAACTTTAGCTATTTATGTTGTTTCAATTTAAACAATCGCATAAAGTATGGGATTTGCATCTTGTAAGTTGAAATGTGGACTCATAGACGCTCTGGACAAACTCATCAACGAGGCCATCAGGATCACCGTAATCCTTATGAAAGAGATAGAACCCGGGTGATTCATTGCCCCGCTTTTCGTCGATTACAGCGTAAAACACAAATTTTAGGGACAGATGAAGGAGATTTTCATCGGACTCGCCTAACCCATTCTCTTGAAGTAGCGTCCATTGGTCGCAGTATTGTCCGCAATCTGGCTACGAATCATCAGCAAAGTATTCTCCCTGGCTTGTTACCTAATGATGATTTAATTTCTGTTATTTGTTTGTTACACGACATAGGCCATCCCCCTTTTGGGCATGGAGGAGAAGTTGCTCTAAATTATATGATGAGAGAGCATGGTGGCTTTGAAGGTAATGGACAAACGCTAAGGCTTTTAACAAAAATAGAAGACAGCTATGGCACTTATGGGATGGATTTGACCAGACGCTCTTTATTAGGAATACTCAAGTATCCCGTTAATCGAGAACAAGTTGTTGCAACTGCCCTGCCTAAAACACTTGAGTCGCTTCATAAAACCATTCGCGTTAATGACTGGCTACCTCCAAAAGCTTATTTTGCAAGCGAACAAGCTGAAGTTGACTGGCTCTTATCACCATTTAACGAAGATGACAGGTGTTTATTCCAATCATTAATCAAATTTCCTGCGGAAAAACAACATGGAAAATCAGCTTACCATAATTTTGATTGTTCAATCATGGACGTTGCTGATGATATTGCCTATGGTGTTCATGATCTGGAAGATGCCATTCATTTGCGATTAATAAATCGTGAACAACTTGATAATGAATTTTTTCGCTCACTTCTTTCTGCTACACCGTTAGCCAAAAATCAAGAACAGCTGATTGATTCTTTATTTAGTCAAGAATTATGTCAACGTAAGCAAACCATCGGTGAAATGGTTAACTATTTTATAACCGCCACGCAAATTACCATTACCAATGAAAATTTTGAAAACAGCCTACTTAAGCATAATATTGTGCTCTTGCCAGAAGCAGCCGCTTTACTTGAATACTTCAAAGATCGCATTTATCGCTACGTTATCGATTCACAAGAGGCTCGGACTTTTGAATATGGCGGGCAAACCGTTGTTCTTCGTCTTTTTGAAGCGATTAGTTCTAATCCAGGCAGCTTACTAGATAGTAAAAATCGAGAGCGCTTTCATCAAGCAGAAAGTGAAATAGCCGCTTTTCGCATAGTTTGTGACTATATTGCCAATATGACCGACGAATATGCTTATCGCATGCACGAGCGATTATTCGGTTTTAATACGCGAACTATTTTTGAAAGGCTTTGATTTTATACCCATTTTATCGCAACAGGGAAGCTTGCATATCCAGCGCATTCCTATCCTTTCTTATAAGACAATTAATTATGAAAGTCATTTATTGACTTATTTTCTGAAAATTCACGGCCCCAATTGGAATAATTTTACTCAAAGTCATATAATATAATTCAATTTGAATAAAAACTATCCATATAAAATGTTTAAAGATATTAAAGATATTCTTGTCAAACCTGATGGCAGCATTAATGAGGAAGAAATTGCTCACTATATAGCGGCTCATGAGAATAATGTTGATGCTCCTTATGATAACCCCAATAGTAAATTCAACGATCAAACTCTTTTCTATGCAGCAATGACTCATGATGAAATCAGCTCATATACTAAAGTAAGGCTAGCCTCCTATTTGATCACTAAGGGGGCTAAAGTTAATAAAATCGGCTCAACAATGGAGAAAACTCCTAACAAATATGATGAATTAATCGATATCGCACTTCAGGAAAAAAATTATGAAGCAACTTATCTTCTCTTAAGAGAAGCAAAGAATGTTTATGGCTCTTTTTATAATGCCTACTCAGGAAAAAGTTTACTTGATGTTGCTTTAGATAAAAAAAACGAAGAGATACTCTCTTGGATATTAAAAAATGCTCCTACTCTTCTTTCTAAAATACGTACTGACAAATTCAATAAATATTATGAAAGTATAATTAAGACTTTTCCGAATTTTGAAAATAGTGAAAACTATTTGCTTTTAAAGCAAATTGCTGAAGAAAGAATAGATTATTTATTTACTCAATTAGGATTGATCGAAAGCGAGGATATGGCATTAATATTAGCCGCGAAGATGAGTAAAAAACCTTATCCAAACTCTATTTTTGTCATTAAAAAAGGGGACAATTTAGGTATAATAGCGGACCAGATCAAGAAAATTTTGGAATCTGAAACTTCTGAGGACATCATTAAATTCCAAGTCATCTACTATCAGGGACACGGCTGTTTTGGTGAATTTGAAATTGATAAAACCAATAATCCACCAACCGTCAGGTATGCTCATATTGATCCCTTCCCACAACTAATTAAATATAACGTTTTAATTACCAATGATTTTGTAAGAAAAATTTCCCCATTGGCTAATATTGAAATTTTGGAATCTGATTTAATGATGCAAAAAGGAGCCAGTTGCACTTTCTTTTCTGTTGATGGTGCCATGACATTATCCACTCCAAGCGAGCGAGACTACGTTTCAAGCGTTATGGAACATATGAACAAACATGGTAAAGAATTGCCTCATCCATTTAAGGAAGAAAATGTTAAATACAAGCGATCGCCTACATTGCCAACAAGATTAACCAGAGGATTGCATTATATTGATGATGATCTCCCTTTTAGAGGACTAAATTCATTAATTTTTAATTCGCCGGAAAAAGCTACTATTGTAAATAAAAAAGGGGAAACCGCAGAAAAAGCGATTCGCAACGATATACAACAACATCCTTCAACCTCTAACTCAAATATCACACGTGATTGGAATATGCGTATTGAACGTAAAATGAAGCAACTTGGACAAGCAGTACACGATTTTATAATAGAACAGAACATTAATGTCCTTGACCCTTCATTTTCTCGCTTGTTTGACCAATATAACCTTAACGGTTTGGTACAATTTTGTGAAGAAAAAATTGAGCCTAATGAAAAGACATTGCTTTGTTAATATAAGAAATACGTACCGGGGGTAATATTATTGTTCATTGTCATCCTAAGCGGTATTAAGCCAAAAATTAATGTGGGGAAACCCCACTATAAATTTTTACTTCCTCTCAATCAATTTATTCACGTGTAGATTACTACCAATCGTGACTTCGCCAATGTTCTCAGTAGCTATATTCAGCATACTTCTTATATAATGAGAAAATTGTAAATTGCTATCAACTCCTTTTGTCTATCTTATTGATCTTTTTATTTTAATACTCTTTGTATTTTTATCAATTTTAGTGCATACAATTCGCGCTAATTGCTGTATAATATATCTACACCTTGTTGGATAACTAACTCAGCTATAAAAAAAGTATATGAATATGAAAATTGCAATCATTGGCGCTGGCTGGTATGGCTGCCATTTAGCATTAGAATTACGAAAAGCCGGCTATGATGTAACAATTTATGAAAAAAATAGTGATATTTTAAGTGGTGTTTCTGGTAATTTTGGTATTCGCATTCACAAAGGTCCTCATTATCAGAGTTCCCCAAAGACACGAGCGAGCTGTCAGGCAGACTTTGAAAGATTCTGTACTGCTTACCCAGAATTTGTAGTTCCACACCGAGAGTCTATCTATGGATTAGGAAAAACGGATGCATTTGGCAATCCCTCTAAAGTTAATAAAGAACATTTTATAACCGTTTGTGAAGAGACTCCCGACGCTAAACCCGTTGATTTAAGTAAATCACCTTATCAGCAATTAGATGCGGCAATGAATCTTGATGAACCAAGTGCTGTCATTGGAGAAAGATTAAGGAAGGGGTTTAGAGAAAAATTAGAATCTGCCGGCGTTAACATTGTTACTAATTGCACCATTGATAACATTTACTCCTCCCAGAACGATAAATGTATTCTGGTTGATAAAAAGGGCCATAGTATTTCTGTTGACTACGCAATTAATGCTACGGGCTATCAATCCTTCTTCCCCCCTGACATTGAGAAAAATTTTCCCGTTGAAATGGAGGTCGTCTATCAACCTTGTCTCGCTTTAGAATATCAAGATACCAAACCTCAGGAGGCTCCTTTCTCCTTTATCGTAATGGATGGCTGGTATCCTTGTATAATGCCTTGTGTTAAAGACAACCCTTTTAAGCATCAATATATTTTAACGCACGGTGCCTACACCATCCTGGCATCTTGCAAAACTCCTGAAGAAGCTTCTAAAGTCCTTAGCGAGTTAAAAGATGAGTTTGTTGATAAAGAAATACGAGCCCGTTCAGCAAGCGAAATGATTCGTTTTTGGCCGGAATTTGAAAAACGCTTTAAATATCAGGGGTGGAAATCAACTGTCCTTGCTAAAATTAAAACTAAAACTGAATTCAGAAGTGCGGTTACATTTGCCTCCGATAAGGTTATTCATGTTATCCCAGGGAAAATCAGCAATGTCATGACGGTTGGAGATGAAGTGATGGCATTATTAAACGACGTAAATTGTCTACAGGAAAAGGGGGTTCGTTTTATGCAAAATGGTGTGCTTGATCAAGCACGTAGTGAAATTGCAACAAAACCAGCCATCGGTGAACCAAATACTTGTACTTTAAATACTTACGCTGATTTAACCCGCAGTGATTTGAAAAAAACAGCTTTGACGCCACCAACTACTTTTTTTAGTATTAAAAAGACTCTGTTAACAAAAGACGGCTCGACCAAAAAAGTGTCTTTGCTTTCGACTCAAGACCCATCTGATTCGCAAAAAACGACTACGGTGGAGTTAACGGAAAACCCGAATGCGTCTGACATTTATTCTTATGCATTTTTTAACAAGTCAAAGGCACAGGCTCCAAGTGATATGAGGATGCCTTCTTGTTGTCAATAGCGGAAATTTGACCTAAGGACAGTAATGACCTCCTCTGCAAAAAATGGACAATCTCTGCCGATGGAAGAACAACTGACGAACACGATTATTGACCATCTTCCAGCACAAATCTTTTGGAAAGATAAAAACCTGTTATATGTAGGTTGTAATATGGCGTTCGTTAAATCGCTGGGTTTACAGTCAAAAAAAGACATTATCGGGAAATCTGATTTTGACTTACCGGTATCAGAAAAAAGTAGTATTACTTATCGTGCTGATGATCGCAAAATTATCGAATCAAAAAAACCCAAACTTAATATCGAAGAGTGTCAAATTTTAACTGATGGTACAGAGCGAATATTAAGTACAAGCAAAGTTCCCCTTATCAATGAACAAGGTGAAGTCTATGGTGTCTTGGGTATTTATATTGACATTACCGAGCGCATTAAAATGGAGCGCATTTTAGCGAAAGCTAAGGAAGAAGCGGAGATTTCCAATAGAGCAAAAACTGAATTTATTACTAATATGAGTCATGATATTCGTACGCCAGTAAGTGGAATTATTGGTATTTCAAAATTATTAGAAGAACGCGTTGTTGACTCTGAAGAAAAACAATATGCTCAATGGATTAATGAGAGTGGGGAGCAATTATTGGGTTTATTAAACAGTGTTTTAGACATTATTTCTGCCAGTCATAGCATTGAAAATCAATTAATCGAAGAAGAGTTTGATTTATACCAAACCTTGAAAAACCTCGTTACTCTTGAATTACCAACAGTAAAACTTAAGCAGCTGGAATTAAAAATTGACTTTGATAAAACCATTGCCAACACCATCATTACTGACCGCACAAAATTAGTACGTATACTGCTTAACCTTGTGGGTAATGCTATTAAATTTACGGATAAAGGAGCAATTACTATCAAAGTGCTCAATCTTAAAGAAGAGCCTGACCAGCAATTGCTTGAGTTTACCATTGCTGATACCGGCATTGGTATTCCCTCTGAATTGCAGCCCAAAGTTTTCGATAGATTTTATCGCATTACGCCCTCTTACAAGGGACAATATGAAGGTCATGGTGTGGGTTTACACATTGTCCAAAATTATTTAACCGTTTTAAAAAGTGAACTCAAATTAGAAAGCGAACCCCAAGTAGGTACAAAAGTTATATTTAACTTAAACGTCAAACGCGGTCATCAATCTATCCTTACAGAAACACATCCGGTTAAAGCAGAGGATAATATCATTGGATCTTTTAAAATATTTGAAGAAACGCCTGCCGTTTTGTTGGTTGAAGATAATCCTATTGCCCTTCGTATCGCCGAATCGATGCTTAGACAAATTGGCAGTCGTTGCGTATCAGCAGCCAATGGCGAAGAAGCTTTGAAACTTCTTAAAAGGAAAAAATTTGATTTAATTCTAACAGATATAGGTTTACCTGGCATTTCAGGGCAAGAATTAACCGAATCAATTCGTATTTTAGAAAAAAATAACAATCTTCCTTCTATTCCCATTATTGGCTTAACTGCTCATGCTGTTGCAAAAGTTGAAGAAACATGTATTCAAGCAGGAATGAATAAAGTACTTACCAAACCGCTTTCATTTAGAATTTTGCAGGAGACATTAACCACTTACTTAACAACGAGCGATAAAAACAGTTCTGCGATTCAGACTCCTTTGGGCGCTGATTTACCCGACACAGAAGAAGAGTTGTTTCGGCTCGATAAATTTCCTCTCTTCAATCTCCATACTGCATTAACCAATCTCGGCTCGCAAGACACTGTTAAAGAATTACTCAATTTGATGGTAAACACTGACTTACCTCAAGAGGAATATGAAATCAAGCAAGCCTATAAAGAAAAAAATTGGGATAAAATTGAAAAAATTGCGCATAAAATGAAAAGCGGAGCGCTGTATTGTGGAACTATAAAATTACAGTATGCTTGCCAATATCTGGAACGCTATTTAAAAGCAGGACATTCTCATTATCGGGAAAAACTTTATCATCAGCTGGATGCTGTTCTAACACAAACAAAGACTGCTATTATTGACTGGCTTTTGGCTGAAACTTAAAAAAACAACTGAAAAACCATATCGAAATATGGCGTCCCCAGGGGGATTCGAACCCCCGTTACCGCCGTGAAAGGGCGATGTCCTAGGCCTCTAGACGATGGGGACCTGGAACTTAAATTACAACAATAAAACACTAACACCAAATGGCGTCCCCAAGGGGATTCGAACCCCTGTTACCGCCGTGAAAGGGCGATGTCCTAGGCCTCTAGACGATGGGGACCCTAAAACATTTTCCCATCAACAACCGAGGTTGATGATGGTGGAGCTAGGCGGGATCGAACCGCCGACCTCTTGCATGCCATGCAAGCGCTCTCCCAGCTGAGCTATAGCCCCGAAATTAAGAATCGCAGTTTAATGATCGACCTTAAAGCTGTCAAGCAAATTTTAATAAATATTATTACTCCTACCAGCTAAATAAAAGAAAATGCATCAAAACTTAAGTAATGATTAATTTTTACCCATTGCGTTAATCTTACGTTAATATAACCTAACTATAATTGCTAAAATTTTTTATAACTACGAGATTTTTATGTCTAAATTAACCAACTTATTAGAGTCTACTCGTCGCAACTGGGAAATCTATCATACCTCAGGTAAGGTTGAAGCTTTATTAGCCAATATTGAAAAATTTGAAAAAATTTCAGAGCGCGCACTAAAAGGAATTCTAAAAACAGCGACTAGTTTCGAAATGACGGAATGTAATGAAGTATTATTGTTGGTTGCTCAAAGCTATACAAATTATGCATTTGCACACATTCAAGCCCTTTCATCTGATAAAGCCCAAGAATATTTGTCTAAAGCTGAACAATGCTATCACTATGTAACCCAGTATACAGGTATGCTTCCTCCCTTTAGTGTAAGCCGTGAGCTAGTTTGGCAAAATACAGAAGCCGAACTTTATAAACATAAAATTAAATTCCAACAAGCGCAGATGCAGCTACATTTTATTAAAGAGCAAATGCAAACGCCTTATGATGCAAGAGAAATGCGCCAAGCCTTGCAGAATGTAACTAGAGCTTATTCTACCTTTAGACAAGTGCTTGCAAGAAGTTATAAAGACCAAGTTTATCAACAAAAATTTAACCTTGATGAAAGGCTGCAGTCTTCCATCGCCGAAGGCCTTGAGCAAGCAAAAGCGCTCTTATCACAAATCGATCAACGTGAACTGTCTGGAATCAATTCTACGATAAATAGAAACGACGATAGAAACGGTACAAAAGAAAAAACTCGCAGACTTAAGAAACATAGAGCACTTCCTCCAACAGCAGAACTGGACAGCGTTCCGGAAATTGGCATTGCAGAAAAAGAGAAAAAGGAAGAAACACCAGTCATTACGAGTCAAAAAGAGCAATCCATCAGCATGGAAAGAGACTTATCAAGCATAGACTATACGGCCACTGGATTTGGACTTCAAACTGAAGAAGAGGAAGAAGTCATTCCAACAGACATGGAAATTTCTACGAAAACAATAACACCAACACGTATGGAATTGAGTAGTTCTCCTAATCGTCCAGAAGAGCTAGTGTACTTAAGTTTTATCGCAAGTACATTCTCACCGCAACCTATCTCTCAACCGAGTATCCCGTCAAGTGAACCAACTGTATTGTCAGAGACTAGTACTCTCGCTCGCTCAACCTTTTGGACACCTCTTCCCAATCATGAGAGAGACAGTGAAGAAGGTTACCGCTTATTAAATGAGTGGAAATCAGTTTATTTTAGCAGATTAAGACATACTGTTTCTGGACAAGAAGAGAAATCCTTAATCCTCGAAAAATTGGCACATGCCCTGCTATTCGCTGCAATCCAACTACAAAGAGACAGTACTCTTTTTAGAGGACAAAAAATGAATCCTGCACTTCGATTGGCAGTTCAATTTTTTATGAAATCAACAGAGTTAGTCACTACATCGAATCCAGCACCCAAAATGGAAGAGCTATCCCAAGCATACGCCGAATTATTAGCACCTTTTATCAATCATTCTTTAGGTAGAAACTTGGAGCCGCATGCTTACCTGCAGCATCTTAATCGCCAGATTATTAAAGAGCGACTACCTAGTCTTATAAGTACAAGACAAGATGTTAATGCAATAATCAGAGACACGTTTTCTGTTTTAGCATCTCAATGCACTACAACTGATTATGACCTGATTAAAGGTGCTTTTTATAACACGCTTACGGCTGCAACCCGTCGCCTGACGCAAAAACAGAACGCAAACATGAGTTAATTACCTGGTTTTGCTAATGAGGCAGGAAAGCATTTATCCTGTCTCATTTCTTTCCCAATACAAATCCTCTTTATTCGCTGTTCCATATTGACTTCAAGTTCATCAAAAGAGAAACTGCCTAAACATTTTTCAAGGATTTATTACTGAAGGATTGGTATGTTTTTTAAAAATGCGATTGTCAGAATCCCCGGGCTCTCCATTATTCATGGTTTAACATCCTCCCCCAATCCAGATAAGCCAGATTATAGGTTAGCGCACATCCAACATCAGAACTATATTAAAGCGTTAATTAGTTGCGGAGTTGAAGTGACCCAATTACCTCCTCTTGAAGATTATCCGGATTCATGCTTTGTTGAGGATGTTGCCCTATTAACAGAAACCATTGCGGTACTTACTCGCCCCGGTGCAAAGCCAAGACAAGGTGAGGTCACGGAAATACAGGCGACAATTCAAAAATTTTTTCCCAATAATTTAACGCATATCAGCCCCCCTGCTACTTTAGAAGCCGGTGATATTCTCAAAGTTGACAATCATTTTTATATTGGTTTGTCGAAAAGAACTAATCTTGCGGGTGCTGAGCAAATGATACAAAGCTTAACGACAAACGGCTATACGGCATCCTGTATTCAACTAAAAGAATTCCTTCATCTTAAAACAGGCGTCAGTTACTTAGGCAGAGGCTATTTATTAGTAAGTGGCGAATTAATCAATCATCCGCAATTTCAATCATTCAAACAAATTCCTCTTGCGGTTGAGGAAGCTTATGCCGCTAACTGCATCATGGTGAATGGTACGGTATTAATACCCCAAGGATTTCCCAAGACTAAAAAAGCCATTGAAGATCATGGCTTTCAAACCCTTACTGTAGACCTGAGTGAATTTAAAAAACTCGATGGCGGTCTAAGTTGCCTGTCATTGAGATTTTAATGAAGAAGCAATTATCAATAGGGAGCCTCAGTTTAATCACCATTTGTTCAGTAGACAGCATCCGTAACTTACCTGTTGCAGCATTAGCCGGAAGCCAACTATTGAACTATTTTTTCTTGGCTTTACTGTTTTTCCTGCTACCTTCTGCAATGATTGCTGCCTGGTTTTCAGAGCAGTCTCAACAAGGTGTGTATGGCTGGGTTAAACAAGGATTAGGGAAGCAATCAGCCTTTGCTGCCATATGGTTTCAATGTATTCAAAATATTTTGATCTACCCTACTTTTTTAAGCTTTATTGCGGGGGCATTGTTGTATAGCTGTTCCCCGCAATTAGCAACCAACAAGCATTTTATTTTTATTACTATTCTCTGTCTTATCTGGACATTGACCTGGATTAATTTAAAAGGAATTCATTTATCAAGTTGCTTTAATAGTTTTTGTACTGTTTTCGGTCTACTATTGCCTTTTTTGCTGATTCTTATTATGGGTGGGATCTGGTCTTTTACCCATAGAGCTCCTGGTAGCTCTCTACTTCCAATTGCCACATCCTATTCGTGGACGTCACTAGTTGCCATCATGCTATCATTTTGTGGAATTGAAATTGCTGCTGTTCATGCTAAAGAGAGTCAACCTGGTTCTTTTGCCAGAGCAATTTTTATTTCGGTTGGCGTTATCTTTTGTACCATGCTCTTTGGTGCGATTACTTTAGCTATGATTATTCCATTACAACAATTAAATTTTATTAGTAGTATCCCCCAATTAATTGATTTATTTTTTAATGAACTTCATTGTGGCCAATTCGCTTTTTTAATAAATGGTCTCATTGCAATTGGCTGTATTGGTACAGCGAATAATTGGGTTATAGCGCCAATTAAGGGATTAAGTTTTGCCATTGATGAAGGATTTCTACCTACAAGACTGATTAAAGCAAAGGCTAAAATTAATCCTAACAGGCTTTTAATTACCCAAGCCATTATCGTGTCGATAATTAGCACTTTATTTTTAGCCTTTCCAACAATCAATGGCTCTTATTCAATAATGCTTAATTGTGCAACCCAGGTGTACTTATTGATGTACATCATGCTTTTTGTAAGTGCTATAAAAATTGTTTTTAATGATAAAAAAATAACCTGGACCATTCTAATTTGGGCTTCACTGGGACTTTTAGGTATTGGCCTCGTTTTAATAGTTAGCCTAATTCCGCCTTCTATTTTGCATCTAAATTCCAAATTATTTTATACCGTGTTCAGCCTGTTATTCCTTCTAGCAATGATATTAATTCCATTAAAATCATTAGGGTATGGACGCTGAATTTAGTGATGCTCCCACCCCTGCAAGCATCTTGCACAAACTCAACCTCTAAGTATAAATTAATTTTCAAAACTATTCTTCAGAGTAGCAATGAATAAGCTAATTTTCGTTTTGATTACTTTCTTTAGTACGCAGGTTACAGTCGCTTGCACTCGTATCTTTTGGAATGAAAAAAATGTTGTGACTGTGGCTAGAACATTTGATTGGGATAATGATTATAATGAAACGCTTCTTATCTTACCGCGCAATAGATTACATACTGGGGATACGACCATTAATGAAGCAGTCTGGCATTCAAAATTTGGTAGTATCGTTGTTCAAGAAAACTATATGACGCAACGAGCAATTACCGATGGGGTCAACGAAGCTGGTTTAGCCGCCCATTTACTAGTGTTTGAAGATGGGCAATATCAATCACGCGACATAAAAAGACCCGGAGTTAGCATTCGTCAATGGTTGCAATACTATCTAGATAATTTTGCCTCAGTAAATGAAGTTATTAATAATATAGATAATATTCAAATTGTTCCTGCTGGTTTTGCCAAATTTGATAATCTTTCTTTGCATGTAGCCATTGAAGACAGCTCGGGCGATTCAGCAATTATTGAATTTATCGCCGGAAACCTAAGCATTCATCACAATAGCGCTTATCGCGTAATGACCAACGAACCAACCTATGAGCAGCAATTAGAAAATTTATGGCGCTATGAACAAAAAAATTGTATGCGCAAAGAACTTCCTCTCGATGATAAATCGCAATCACGTTTTGTTCGCGCTTCCTGCTACCTCCGTTCACTACCAACCATTAGCGATAGTAGACACGCAGTAGCCTTACTAGCATCCATTGCTGAAAATGTTTCTGTGGCCTATGGAATGTCACAAACAGAAGCGACATGGTGGCGTACTTATATTGATTTCAAAAATCACAACTATTATTTTAAATCTACTCAAGTGCCCGGAATATTTTGGCTAAATTTTGCAAAAATTAATTTTGGTAATCCTGCTTCTTACCGTGAAATTCATGCACATGACTCAAGATTAATGGGAGATATTACTTAATTGAATATGTTTTAAAGAAAGTAAAAGGCGGCTAAAGACTTAGGCGCCTTTATTATTTTTAGGCGGTAGTTTCAGTGCGCTTTTTTGCTGCTTTTTTATGCTGTTTCCAATCGCGATCTTTAGCAAAAACAAAACTTGCAGCTTCTTCAATAAAAAATCCGATATCATCAATATTTGCCCAAGCGCAATACTCATTAATCATTTCAAAGGTTTCACTGCTAATTTCAGCTTTGATTTTTTCTTTTTTTTGTACACGAGTACTGTTAATAATTGGCATATCTGACCTCAAATGTTATTTAAACGAATAAATCTTAACAAATAAAACTATGATTGCAAAGCCAGTTCCGATCGAGATTCTTTATAGTCCAAATAAGAACTAGTTTACTCCTTTTAAGTCGAAGTAATACCAAATGGTTTAGGAATTTCAGGGTAAAAACTACTCCATATTCTATCGCAATAATTAAGCAAATTAATGTGTGTTTGCAAACAAACTTTTAATGGGTCTGCGAAAGGTAACCAAGCGATATTTGCTAAGAAACCAAAAGCTGTTGCGTCAATACTAGTTAGCTCATCACCATGAAAATATTTTTTTTCGCCAAGAGTAACAGCAAGTGCATCCAAAGTTTTATACCCCATTTGTTTGACCTCATCCAAATTATGACGTCCTATGCCTTGCAAATAGAGTGCTTTTTTTGTCGCTTTACGGACAGCATTAGGAACGAATAATTTTGCAAACTTAGGTAATTTAGTAAAAAATGGTTCTCGCAAATGCGACCAGCCAAACTCATCTTGCCAGCGCAAATAAAGCATAATCCAATACAAGCGCTCTGCAAAAGTATTGTCTAATAATATTGTTAAAGCTTTTTCTTCTTTCGTTAAATTCCTATCCAGAGGATCACCAAATTTGCTAACAAGATAATCAATAATAAATTCACTGTCTGGGATTACTTTGTCATCAATCTTAATAAATGGCAACTTCCCTTTTGGTGCTTTTTTAGGGTTCATAACAAATCTAATTTCATAAGGGATTTCCGCCATACGCAAATAGGTTTCTATTTTTAAGCAAAAAGGACTCGCATTCGGTAATCCCCAAACACCAGGAAATTGGTACAATATAATCATCGTTACTATCTCTTTTATCTATTATTTTTGGGGCGAGATTATACTCAGGTACTCTTTTCTTCGAAAGTAATAAGATATAAATAGGCAGGAATTAACTATGAATAAATGCCCTTGTGGTTCATCCAGCGATTATGCAACCTGCTGTGGTTTATACATTAATGACATTACTACCGCGCCGACACCGGAAGCTTTAATGCGCTCCCGTTATACAGCCTACAGCCAAGCCAATATTGATTACATTAAAAAAACAATGCGTGGCAAACCCTTGACAGGCTTCAATGAAATTGACGCAGTAGCCTGGGCTAAACGCGTCGTTTGGCTTAATTTACGCATTGTAAAGGCCTATCTTGATAGTACTAATCAAGTCAAAGGGTATGTGGAATTTATTGCACGTTTTAAAGAGAATAATCAACTATTAACACTTCATGAATTAAGTGAATTTGAATGTGATAATGGAACATGGTTTTATATTGCAGGTCATGCACCTGAAAAACAAAATGCGAAACCTCAACAGAAAGTTTCACGCAATGCACCTTGTCCTTGTGGAAGTCAGAAAAAATTTAAGAATTGCTGCTCAAACTAATGGCTCCATTAATTATTAGAAAAATAGGTTTTATATAACCTCAAATAAATATCATCTTTTTCCATTTGTAATAGTACTTTATTAATACGTTCAATTAATTTTATTTTTTGAGGCAAAGCCATGATAGCTATTCCTTCGCCAAGCATAACGACAGGTGCCATAGGCTTAAATGAATTTCCACCATTTTCATGCCAATAAACCACATCAGAGCGATATAGAAATACAGCAGAGAGGGTTTTATTATTTAAAGCGTCCAGCAAATCCTCAACATCATCATATTGATTGATTTTAAATTGTCCCTGGTAATTATTCACGAGATAATGATACAAAACACCACCACTCAGTTCGTCGCGTATAACACCTACGGTGGTGTTTTTTAAATCCTCTATCGAATCAATATTGCTGTTTTTCAATGTTAAAAACTGACTCTTGGTCAACAGATAAGGCAAACTAAAAATAAAATCGCTCTTCCGACTTTGGGAAATAGTAATTCCAGCAATCGCAAGATCGACCTCTTGATTTTGTAATGCTTTATAGAGTCGGGTGGAATTTTTCTTTGGGATTAACTGACACTCTTCTTGTAAGTATTTGCAAAGTAAGCCCGACAATTCAATATCGAACCCTTGTGTTGCGGATATAATAAATGGCGGATCATAAGTGAGAGTACCGATTTTAATATTGCTATATCCAGAAAAAGAAGTAAAAAGACAAAAGAATAACAATAAAATTTTAACTTGGCTCATTTCAAATCCCTTGATGAAAAACCTTAAAAGATAGTTATATTTTTATTCTTTAAAAATTTAAATTTAGTGAATTTTATCTTTATCAAAAATTATATGCCTATTTGATAAATAGTTTTTGTGAGTAACGATGATAACCAGAATTAGCGAATAAGTCATTTTTCCATTGGTCAAATTGCTATTCAAAAATTGGCGCTCAGTTAAATAAGAATCTATGCTTAAAACATACTATAAGCTGTGGAGAGTTCAATGAAACGAGTAAAAAAGATAAGCACCAAGAAAGAAGCAAAGCAAATTCACCAGGAAGAATTAGAAAAAGTAAATGGCGGTAACGGCCCACAAACTCAAACCTCCTGTACTGTTTATCCAAATGGTTCACGAGTATGTACCGGACAATTAGGACCTTTAGACAAGCCAAAATAATCAATTATGTTGGAGTAGATGAAGAAAAGCCTATCTACTCCAATCGAGAAATTTCAATCTGTTTGGGCAAGTAATTTATTAGTGTATGCAATCGCTAAAGCAGAGGTTAGTAAAGTAATATGAATAACAACTTGCCACATTACAGTATCAAATGATTGCTTACTCGGATCGATAAAGGTTCGTAGCAAATGAATTGAGGAGATACCGATTAGAGCAAGTGCCAGCTTAATTTTCATTGCTCCAGCATCAATATGATCTAACCATTCAGGTTGATCTGGATGATCCCGTAGATTAAGTCGGGAAACAAATGTTTCATAACCGCCCATAATGACCATAATTAATAAATTGGCGATCATAACAACATCAATTAAATCCAAAACACCGAGCATAATTTGTGTGTTATCAGCGCTGTTGATATGTAGCACCAAATGGAATAATTCTGTAATGAATCGATAAGCATAGGCCGTTAAAATTACGAGTAAACCTATATATAAAGGAGCTTGTAACCAACGCCCCATAAAAATTAATTGACTAATGAGATAGGGAAGTTTTTTCATTTTATTATTAACAGCAGTTTCGTTCATAATTTACATTTTGTCAGAACAATAAGATAGTTACATTCCAAATTTTACTTCAAAGGTACACGTAGGTGAAAAGTTGAGGTAAAACAAATGGTGGGCCGTATAGGGGTCGAACCTATGACACAGAGGTTAAGAGCCTCCTGCTCTACCAACTGAGCTAACGGCCCACAGCTTCTTACAGAATAGCGTCTTTAAATAAAAATTCAAGAGGCGAGTCAATCAATAGGCAAGATCTAATCTCGGTAGGTTATACTCGCCTCAGGGACTTCAATATTTTGAACTTCTTGTTTTTTCTTTGGAGTATTCCGAATTTTCATAAACAAACCCAATCTTTTTTCTTTATTTATTTTAAAATAATTTTCCCTTCTTTTTTCTGTTCCATTAAACATTCCTAACTTCGATTGCAATTTGACCGAGAGGCGAGGCTCGACTGACTCAATACTCTCTTTTATGGGAAGTTGCCATTTATGTTCCTCAATGTTGAACCATCTATTATCTTTGCAAGCCCAACGCACGTTGTGCTCATCAGGAGAAAACACTGAAGCAGAATAGTAAAAAATTGGGAGCCCATCTGATCGCAGATAATTCTTAGAAAAAACCCATGCTCTTTGCTGATTGATTTCGTTGGAGCCACAGCAATATATATGAATAGAACCAAATAGATGAGCAATACTTAGCATATCGTAATTAAAACGCATACTAAGCGTTGCCATATCGATAAAAGTAGCCAATTCTTCTTGACTATGATTGGCTATTTGCCCTGGTTTATTTTCGTATCCATGGCCAAGAATGTAGATATTGCTTTTAGCCTTTACAAACTTTTGAGAATACCTGTCGCCAAAATAGATAACTAAAATTTCTTCTTGGGAATTATTTTTATGATTATTAACCCAAATTTGGGCAAGATTGGATAAATCACCCGCCTTATCCTTTAGAAAAGGAATATATAGAATTATCATTTACAAAATTAACAAAAAGATTGTGCGACAAGCTTACTATTTTTTTCTTAATAATTTATTAAGAATCAAATTTAGCTTGCTGATTTCGACATTTAAAATACGTGACTTACATTTTTTTCTTCTAAATTGCTTGCGTAACTCGATACCATTTCTTCATCATTAAGCAGTGGCATTAAAAAATCAGACATATAGGTAATGCGTCTTGCCAATGAGCCTTGCAAGTTAATTAGCGGAATTTTACGTAATTCATTTAATAAATCACTCATTGTTTGAGGCGACGAGTTAAGTATATTTTTTACCTCAGCAATGTGATGACGATTCCAATGACCTGTAAAAAATCTTATCAATCGATTCGATTTTGTATAATCATAAAGTAAGGCCAAAGCATCATGCAAAACTGTTTCACTTGAGATTTCTTCATTTCGCATAGCTTTATCGGAACTGACAGTAGCAATACGTCTATAAGCTGACAGTGTATGAATTTTTGCAAACCAGTCAATTAACTCGCTATGCCCTTTTTCTTTAGCAATTTCAGTTAAAACTGAAATATCTGGAGGATTTTTTTCATGAACCATAGAACAAACGATTGTTTTGACCAGTGAAACATTTCCTTGATGTACTGCTTTCTTTAATCGCTCTGATCTTGCAACCATTAGGTTTTTAGACGCAGTCAACGTAGGTCTTTTATCTGATTGTTTTGACGGCATCTCCGATGACAATTCCTCGTTCCCTGCAGCATCCAATTGCAAAGAGTGTTTTTTCTCTACAAAAGGAGCCATTTTTTTCTTATTATCGGATGATACAAATGGGGAATATTCTGGTTTATCAAACAAGGGAAACAGGGCTGTTTGATTAGTAGTGAATGCTAATGATGCAGCACTATCGATAATATCAGAATTATTTCTAAGGCCTGGAGTACTTAATAGCGCTGAAGCCATCGCTAAATTGCCACTTCGAACCGCGGCAAAAACACCCTCCTTTATTTTTTCATTCTGAGGAGCAAACTCCCCCTCAAGGTGAACAAGTTGTTCGACCGCTTTACAGTTATTTTTCTGTAAAAAATCTGCAAATAAAGAATCAACATTCGCCGACCCAAGATTTTTTAACTTACAAGTTTCGTGAAGACAGGTTGCAATATCTTTGTATTGAGTGCTTCCCCATACTTCTGCCAAACTAAGTAATAATGCTTCTTCATCAAGATGGATTAAACCCTTGTTACATATCTCAGCAATCATAGTAGAATCTTTCTTTTGGAAGGCATTTTGAAAAATTTTTCTTACCGTTTCAGCATCAGGATGTAAGCGTTGATCAAACGATTCATAAATTTTCCTAAGTAGCATACTACTACCTTCTGGTACAATCGTCTCAAGAATTACGTTTGCTACATCCGCCTGCTCTAATGCGCGGTCTCCTGACAATTGTGCGATACAATGTGCAACCATAAACCACGAGGGACTTATCAATGCTCTATGAAACAAAATTCTAAGATCTGATTTTTTGAGTTGACTCTCTCCGGTTAAATTAATTAATAAAGATAAGCCTTCGTAATTTTCGTTCCGGAAAAAATAATCCGCGCCATAACGAGCCAGTGCATAGGTGAAACATTTGCCGGTGGAATTAATAAAATTTTGTTGTATTTCCCAAGACGAGGTTGCTAGAACATTGCGCCAGGTAGAGAGACAGACTTGCTCAACAGGCACCCTGTCTTTAGGTACATCACATAAAACTTTAACACAATCCCAGTGTTGCGCTTCAACAGCTGTTTTAAAGGCCTTATTAATATGCTCCCTTTCCGGAGTAAACCTTAATCCACAAAGCAAACTAATCCCTTCAGAAAAACCAATTTCTGCGGCTTTGTAAATTAAAGAGGAACACAGGCTGTTTGGTATAGTTAAGAGTTCTCGATGCTCGATAAGCAAACGAAATAGAGTCCTGTCTCCAGTGTCAATAACCGTCACGATAATCGCTTCTATCTCTATGCTTCTGAATTTTGCGATAATCTCAGGGACTAAAAATAGTTTCACAATAGCAGAATCACCTTCCTCTATTGCAGTAACAAAAGCCATATAAAAGATATCACCATTAATAAGTCGGAGATAACTATGTTGACTAAGAAGATAAGTAACCAGTTCTTTATTGCTATAATCTACAGCTTCTTCAAGAAGTGAATCTATCTCAGGGTTCCATTGAATCAGATACCAATGACGATTATTCTGACTTAGAATTTCAATAATTTGCCTAGCTAACCATCCATCATGTTCAATTAACAAATTAACCAAAGTTTGCTGGCATTCAAAAATACCCTTTTCCTGAGATAAATCGAACAAGATTGCTAACATAGCTTTCAAATTGAACTGTTCCTTCAATAAGGAAAAACGTTTTTTGATTAATGTTTCTTTGAAATAAGTATCTCGAGTATTTAAATTATCTTTTTCACCTTTACGAATGTAATGAATGAATCTTAATTTGCGATCAAAAATTGGCCAATTTTCTTGCAATTCATGAAAATCGGCATGATCAAAATCTGGTTTACTGAGACTCAATTGGTATAATTGTTCCAACTCTTGCTCAACTTGAAGTTGTAGCTTGTCTAAATAATCAAGTGTTTGAAAGCGAACAATAGCCTGCTCCACCAGTTCCTCTTGTGCACTCTCATCCGCTGACTCACTACTCTCATCCTCGCTGCTGCTCTTATCTTCATCACTTTCGTCAGGAAATTGTAAAAATTGATACTCTTGCCTTACGATGGCTTCATTTTCTTCTGTGAGTAAATCATAAGGTGGTAATAACAACAGATTAATCAACTGCTTATAAAGATAATGGGCCAAAATAAATCTGCCCTCCTCCCTGCACCACACTTGCACGTGGTATAGAAGATGAAATTTCCTGTGTAAATCTATTTTATTATCTGCAAGCAACTTCTCGATATAACCAACGAAAACATTCTGACTAAAAAACTCCTCCATATCGTCACGTTCTAAAAGCAAATACATCGCGATTGCTTCATCTTTATCTAGCAACTGTTGTAAAAGCGATCGTGAAGAAATAAAACTCGATAAATATCTTAATCTTTTAATAAGTTTAATATCTTCATAAGAAGTGAGTAACTGATTAATTAAAAGAGGTAACCCAGAGGATGCAATACCATCTCTATTCAAGACTTTTTGTAAAAGCGTGGTGTAAATTTGCTCTTCTTCATCTGGTTCTTCATCTGAGCTTTCATCATAATAATATTCATCGTAGTACCATAAAAAAACTTGAAACAGAAATTCTGCTCCAAATAATTCATATAACGCTTTAAATGTTTCAGCATCCAAGCTAGCACCCGATAATTCGATTTCAACAATATCAACAGACTTAAGATCCTCTTTAGAGATTTTGCCTTGCAGATTAAAATTTTGAAACGCCTCATGTTGAGCTCGACATTTAACAGCTGCCTTAGCTAAGTCTTTGGTATTCTCATGAGAAGCTAATAAATTATAAAATACGTTTACTGGATTATTTTCATCATCAAGAATATGTAGATTAAATCCCAAAAATGCATGTAATAAACCCGATTTAAGAATTGCTTCATGGGTTATATTCTGCTGACATAGCCAGATAACGAAAGCAGCAAGTTGATGGGGTTTATCAAAATAATCTTTTAACAAGGTAAGTATAATTGCTGGTTTTTTGATTTTTTTTAATTTTACGGAGATCTCTTCTACTAAAGTTTCTAATGTAGGTTGCTGCTGAGACGCTGATTGAGATTTTCTAAGTTCAATTAACGCAGCACCCTTTGTATAGATAGAGCGCAATTTTTCCTCTTGTCCATAAAAAGAAATTGCATTGCTCTCTTCTTTATCAAGAAAAACAGTAAATACTGTGCCAATTTTCTGCTGAAATACAAATTGTTCTGCCTTCGATTTGCCTTTCTCCTGGTGCTTTTCGGCGAGCCACAAAATAATCGCTTTGTAGATATTTTGCGATAAATCTTGATGTTTTGCACAGAATGCTAAAAATTTTACAGCCTCGTCCAATACAGACTGCTGGGAACTATTGTCCAATTGCTTCAGACACTCTTTTTGCAGTTCAGCGAGGATTTCTGAGAAACATTGCATCTCTGAGGACAAGGGAAATACACCGCCACTTGTCGTAAGCCACCGTATTAAATCGAGGAGCTGCTGGAAAGTCATACCGAAGTCCTGCAATAACAAATTAGAGCGACATTGTATATTAATCAGGCACGGCAATGAAACAAAACTGGATTGGTGTTCACTTAAGAAAATCTAGAAAACAACAGGCCTTTAGAGTCCCTGTCATTCCATTTTTTCTCTGGGGCGTGTTGTCATCCCATCGTCTACGTGCCCTATTAACTATCTAACTTTTTGATGGCATTCATTATTACTAGCGATTATCTGGGGTTTGTCCTTCATCATCTTCCCCTTCCTCAGTAGTCCTAATTCCTTCGTCTTCTTCATCATCACTATGTTCTTCTTGTTGTAAGCGCTTTTTCCAATCTAGAGAATTAGTTTTCTCCATTTTATTAGCAAATAATGTGGGGGCAGCATTAAGATCCAACATCTCAACGGGTATGTTTTCAATCTTTTTAACTTTGCCCTTTTTATCAACGCTCTCTTCTGGTTCTTTAACTTGTTGTTCACGCTTAATAGCAGCAGTTTTATTTAATGTTTGTGCATGAATATCTTGCTCGTGTTGTTCAACAAGACCAGGGATATTAACACTGGCAACGCGGTCACTATATACCTTAGCGATTTGAGCCACCATTTCTTCATCATTTGTCATTTTTTCTTCAATCTGTGACTGCATTTTTTGCTGATGCTGTTGTTCACGAAAAATCTTAAACCCCAAAAGACCGCCTGCAAATGCAGCTACAGCTAACGATAGAGCAGCGACAGCAATAACCGCTGCAATAGGAACACCAACGCCTGGCACTATTAAAGCAAAAGCTGCAATTGCTAAAGCAAAACCAGTTAAAGAAGCAACATAGCCTGCGCCTTTTACCCATTTTTCTTCAGTAGACCAATATTTTTTATCCAACTGCTGGCGCCCAACAAAATCACTTTTTGCCGGATCATTGAGAATGCTTTCTAGTTGCTCAACTTCTTCCATAGTGGCTGGAGAAACCTGACGCTCCCCCAAAGACTTTGCATGAAACTCTTCGTAAAGGCCGGCGCTTTGTTTGGCAAAATCAATAGCGCCATACCCTAAGACTGCTGCTCCCAAAACCAAGCCTGGAATAATCAATGGTGGGAAAGCAATACTTAGCACTGCTGCACCAACTACAAGCAATGTTCCCAATCCCATCCATAACACATCAGTCAAGAGTTTTTTACGCCTATCGGTTTCTTTCAGATAAGACAAACGAGTATCAGCCAACAATTGAGCATTTTGTTCTATAAGAGTCACTGAAGCAAGATTTGCTAAATCTTGATAAGACTCCCTAATTAATAAATCCTCAATTAATAACGTTCTCTGCGCTTCAAATTGTTTTGGATCCGTTTCATTCTTTAAAGAATCTAATTGTTTCCTCCACTGCTCAAAGTAAGGATGTTCTACGAACCATGCAGGCAAATCTTGTAAGGATTTAACCTCGTTAGTCGTTACCTCCAGCAATAAACCGTGAAGGTAATGGAAGAAACGAAAATCCTCCAATGGTTTCTCCAAATCACCTTCCAGAGCTAATTTTGCTTTTAAATTTGTCATTAATTGATTAAATCGTTGCTGCTGCAGAAGAAATATTTCTTTAGAATCGGCATGCAGCATACCCTTGATCGACTCTTGAACCGCTATAAGAATTTTTTGCTGCAATTGTTTTGTTTCTGCAGAAGAATTTTTATCGATGAGATCATTTGTTATTGCTTTTATCTGATGCTCAATAATTAGTGCCGCAGTCAATTCTAATCTCAGTGCTTCCTGATTAAACGATTCAATACTTTGATTCAAATTTTTGGCCATAGATATCTCAAATTTTCTCGATAAATATCGATTTAGTGAATAGGCAATTATTCAACATTATAGCAATCTTGTTGAGCTTACGATCTCATTCCATTAGCTACAATATATTTAAGCAATTAATTAATCGGAATTTATGGATATTAAAAAGAAATTATCTCACGCTATCACTACTAAACGTCCGATAGAATGCCTCTATCATGGCAAAAAAAGATTTATTGAACCTTATCACTATGGAAATTTAGGCGGTGATGAGCAATTGCACTGCTTTCAATACAAAGGAGACAGTGACTCTGGTGGTTTACCTCAATGGAGAAACTTTAAACTCTGCGAGATGTACGCTATCCGGCTCCTTAAATCACGCTTTACGGTTAGAGCAAGCTATCACCCTGAGAACTCTCACTATTCAACGATAGAAAAAAGCATTTATAATGATAATTTTTCCTGATCATTCTCACTGTCATCTTTTTCTCGTGGTATATAATCATCTAACAAAACTTCTGCAGCATGGAATTTTTTGCTTAATGTCGCAGTATTAGTCTCGGTTATTTTTCTTGCTCTAATATAAGACTTGCTATCATCTTGAGTGTATGGAAATCGAAATAGCGGTTTCTCATGACGTTTTAACATAATACGGCTGCGGTCTGTTTGTTGATACTCAATGTAGTTGGAGTTATTAACAAATTTCTCAATATCATTTTTCAAAACATTATGTCTATCGTGAATATTCATGATGTGTAGTTGTTCTTCTTTACTCAATGTATTAAAACCAGGCAACAGATTAAAATAATTTTGCGTTGCGTGGGCATATTGATTATATAGAAGGGTCGATAGACATGGGAAACGAAAGGGATTGAGCATCAAATATTGATTAACAAAATCAGGACTGGTAAACCCGTAAACCTCATCAGGGTAAACATTTAATAATGACAGTTTATTGGGTCTTCTTTCACGCATAATGTCAAACAAACAATGGACACCCTCTACTCCACCGTGTTTAACTAGCCAAGCATCAGCTTGAACCAGTTCAAGTTCAGTTATATCAGGCTCCCCCTTAACGGAAAGATCACCGAGATATCCCCCTTCCAAAAGTTTGGAAATTAAATATTCCTGTATGGCATGACTGTAGGCACCATGCAAACGAGAGTCAGAATCAGGATAATCAGGGGCATCAATAAAAATCATGCCCTTTTTTAAAATTTTAATTGCAGTTTCTGGCGGAACCACACCAAAAAATGATAACCACCCCTGAGTTTTAAGGAACGTTGCTCTCTTTTCAGAAGCAATATTAACATCATGCTTTTGCAATTGCTGTTTCAACACTTGAGCCAAAATTTCATCTGGATATTTTATCTCAAGGATTTCTTTTGAAATGATGGGTGAATAGTATACTTCTTCAACTTCATCTTCCTCATCAACTTTATGTTTACCAACAACACTTTTATAGAATTGAGGACATAAACCAAGCTTTAACAATTCATCTTGGGACACAGGGATACTAAGCATGTTGGCAGCACATTCTTTTTCTAAATCGTCAAATAGCTTATCGATTATTATTTTTCCACCAATGAATAAGTTAAAAATGGTTGCTTTGACGTAAAGGATTTTCTTAAAGCGTTCAGCAGAGACACTAGCAGGTTTTTTAATTGTACGAAGTAACCCGTCATAAATATCATCGGTTAAATCCAATAAGTCCGCTAACATAATTTCCATATTAATATCGCAGCGATGATACTTTTTTTCATTTTTTTTGACGTCCGCAACGGTCGGAGAACCAATAAAAGATGCTCTAAACATAAATTTTCACATATTTAACAAATTGCCCTTATTTTACCCTATGCGCATTAACGTAATATTAAGAGGTAACTTTTTGAATTTTTTACTACTTTATTAAATTTGACTTGTTTTTAATCGCTTAATAAATCTCAATTAAATTTCACTAAAATACAGCAAAATGATTATAAAAACACCATTTTCTCCTGTGTAAACTTTATGAAAGGTTGTATATGACAACCAAAATGTGTTATATTTTTACAAGTTTGATTTTTTGGAATCTGTATGACTAAAAAATTCAACACGCTTTATGAGCACTTTGCAAACCACAGAATTACTACGCAAACCAAGGGAACCAGGAAGTCGTCCTCGGTACTAACAACGCCTCTCGCCACCGTTCCCAAATCATCAAAAGAAATACCTCAACAGCCAGCTGATGTCAGTAAAATGCAGTTAACTACCTCCAGGGCACAAGCAAAGAAAGAAAAGGCGATTGATTATCTTAATCAGCTTAGTACCTATGGAAAAATATTATCCAAATCAAATTCTGAAGCAGGGCGAAATAATGGGCAATTAGCCATTTCTTTAGCAAAAGAATTAGAACAACAAATTAATCTCTCTGACAAATCTAATAGTAAAGTCCAAAAACAATTGTTGCAAATTCTTCATCAGCACGATGACGCCTTTGATGATCGTCGTTTTTATGGACTTAAATCGATCATAAACAATCTCTCTATGGCTATTCGCGAAGGTATTACAAACAATACAGTTGCTAAACCTGTTAACTATGCAAAAACTGAAAGCTGTTTCTTCTACAGTAAAGCAAATAGAACAGAGGAAACAAAAAAGTCTATTACTGAAAAAACGCACCCAGAAGTTGAAACCGAAGCCTCTCACATTGGTCCTCAATAATATTGGCTTAATCTTTAATAAGAAAATTTAGAAATCAGGAGTGTTTTTTATTTTTTCTTTTGCTATTATGCTAAATCCTAGGGAGTATTCCTTTCTCCTGTGGGTAAGTTTCTTTCTTCTTGTATTTTATTCAATATCCTTCCAATTCTTCTTAACGAAACTCTTGTGAACTAAGGTTAAAAACCACCTACACTGTTAATTCCATCTTTTATTTTATCCACAAAATCTGTGGATAAAAGTGTGCATAGGCTGTCAGGATTTGTTATAACGAATTAAGATCGTTAAGATGTCGCGGCATGTAAGCGGTTATTATCTACATTAAAAAATCCTTCAACCGGCTTAGCCGTTTGAAGGATTAATTGTGAATGTCGCCACTTGCTTGCGGTCTGCAAAAATGATCAAATTAAAAATGACTCATTCTTTACCCTATTGGACATTATTCGCAGCGCGCTCTCGAATACGCTCCAGTCCTTGTTGTAATCGAGTCAAGGTCCGCTCTTTACCTAATAAAGTTAAAGTCATATCAATGGCCGGTGACATACTGCTTCCTGTTACAGCAACTCGTAATGGTTGGGCTATTTTCCCCATGTTCATATCGAATTCTGCGCTAACATCATTAATACAGGTTTGTAAGACATCTTTATCCCAATTCTGTACCTGAGTTAATCGTTGATAAAGCGCCTCAAGAGGTTCTAAAATCACGGGTCGCAGATGTTTTTTTACCGCATCTTCATCATAGCTCAACTCATCCTGGTAGAAATAAAGACTTTTCTCGCAAATTTCCGCTAGAGTTTTACAACGTTCCGCTTGAATAATTACCAAGTCTGCTAATTTGGGGCCACGCTTAAAGTCAATTCCTTGCTGCTCAAAATGCCACTGTAATGCCTTTGCTACCTCTTCGGGGGAATCGCTTTTTTGATAATGCTGATTTAACCAATTTAACTTTTCATAATTAAAACTCGACACCCCGCGACTGACATTTTTCAAATCAAAACAGTCAATCATCTCAGCGACACTAAAAATCTCTTGATCCCCGTAAGACCACCCTAAGCGTACTAAATAATTAAGCAGCGCATGTGGCAAAAATCCCAGCTCTTTAAATTGTAAAACACTGACTGCACCATGACGTTTAGAAAGACGTTTACCATCATCACCAAGTATCATAGGTAAATGAGCAAATTCTGGAATAGGTGCATTAAGGGCTTTAAATAAATTAATTTGTCTTGGTGTGTTATTGATATGATCATCCCCACGAATTACATGCGTGATATTCATATCCCAATCATCAATTACTACGGCAAAATTATAAGTTGGATGGCCATCAGAGCGCACCAATATCAAATCATCTAATTCGCTATTATCAATATGAATGTCGCCATAGACGTGGTCGGTAAATGAGACTGTACCATGTTGCGGATTTTTAAATCGTATGACATGGGGTGAACCGCTTAGTGGCAAATTTTTATCACGACAATGACCGTCATAGCGAGGTTTTTCTTTCGCCGCTAATTGTGCTTCTCGCAGTGCCTCCAAGCGCTCTTTGCTGCATTCACAGCGATAGGCCTTGCCTTCATCTAATAACTTTTGAGCAATTTCCCGATAACGATCATAACGTTTAGTCTGATAAAAAGGTCCTTCGTCATACTCTAATCCCAGCCATGCCATCCCATCTAAAATTGCCTGCACGGACTCTTGGGTCGAACGCTCTTGATCCGTATCCTCAATACGCAATATAAACTCACCCTGGTGATGTTTTGCATACAGCCATGAAAATAAAGCAGTACGGACACCACCAACGTGTAAAAAACCAGTAGGACTAGGGGCAAAACGTGTTCTAACAACCATCAAAAAGCTCCGTTGTAAGCGGGTAAATAATCGAGCTATAATAGCCGACTTTATAGGTAACGCAAAATAGCCTCCTGCAGCACAGACGACCCAATGGCTTTTTTGCAGTAAAAGTTTGCAAGAAGTTTAATAAACCCATGAGGGCCTTTTCTATGCATTTTATAAAGCTTACTTTGCCACTTGCTAAGCTTAACCAAAATGTCTTTGAAGATTGCAAACCAATGCATACATCAATAATAAGAAACAGCCCAATATTAATACAATGCAACGCAGAGTCATTTCATAGGGAAACAACGTGCCAATAATAGTTAAGTTTACAAGGACTTACAGCAGGTGCCCTCTATGAAAAGACTTGGCATCAAATATCAGCTTCGCATTACAACTTTAATTCCAGTTTTTTTGGTCGCCCTTCTGTTTGCGGTATTTTATAACGGCCAATTTAATAAAGATCTAAACCAACATATGTCAAGATTAGGTGAGGCTTATATTCGCCAACTCTTACCTGCAGTGCAATTTGCAATGATGCGTAACGATAGTAGAACCTTGCAAGGATTAATTAATGCTTCGACAATTAACCCCGAAGTCAAAGCACTAGCTTTCTATGATGCAAAAGGACAGCTATTGGCATATCGTGGTGGAAAACACTCCATCCACAAGCCGTTTAGACCACCAGAATTTACCGGTGATTATATTGAGAGTAAACAAATAGAACCATATACTATTAATTTTACCGCCCCAATTACTATTCCCAAATTTAACCTCTACTCCTCAAGCTCTTTAAAAAAATCTTCTGACGTTGCTATACAGGCAGACGACATTCTGGGTTGGCTCTCTCTTGATATCGATACGCAATCCATCCTTATTAAACGTTACCAAATGTATATTGTAACAATTTTTATCACTTTATTAGGTTTATTAATCAGTCTAACCATTCATTTCTTTTTATCCAGACGAATTTATCTTCCCATCTCACGTCTTCGTCGAAGTATGAAGCAAATTCTAAGTAATGAATTTGAAACCCATATCAGTAAAACAAGTCCTGGCGAATTAGGAATTATTGAAAAAGGTTGTTCCCATCTGCAAAAAGCTTATCTCAATACAATAAGAGATTTAAATACACATATCGAAGTAGCTACTGCCGATTTACAACAAAGTTTGGAGTTATTGGAAGAAAAAAATATTGAATTATCATTAGAAAAGAAAAAATGTGAAGAGAAGAGTCGGCAGAAATCAGAGTTCATTGCCAATATGAGTCATGAAATTCGTAATCCTATGAACGGAGTCATTGGTTTCACCAATGTATTGTTAGAATCCAAACTTGATAGCTTACAACTCGACTACGTAAAAACGATTAAATCATCTGCTCAAGACTTGCTCACTATTATTAATGACATCCTTGATTATTCCAAAATGGATGCAGGAAAATTACACTTGGACTGTATTCCTTTAGACATCCGCGCCTGTATTGATGAAGTGCTGGCTTTAGCAGCACCAAATGCCCATAAAAAAGGCTCGATCTTATTCCTGCTACTGAAATAAACGTTCCAAGAAAAGTACTAGGTGATCCTATTCGTATCAAACAGATCATTACCAACTTAGTGAGTAATGCGATTAAATTTACTGATCACGGCTATGTTCTCATCCGCACCACTATCGAGCAAGAGTCAGAAAAGGACTATACCGTTTGTTTATCAGTTACAGATACAGGCATTGGTATTTCAACAGAAGATCAACCTAAATTATTTAATGCCTTTAACCAGGCTGATACTACGATTACCCGTCGCTTTGGAGGATCCGGATTAGGTTTAGTAATTTGTAAAAAACTAACTGAACAAATGCAGGGTCGGATTTCTTTTACCAGCGAAATTAATAAGGGTTCTACTTTTTCAGTACGTATAAAGCTTGAAAAATTAGCTGCTTATGAGGTGGAAAAAGAACAAAGTCAGCGTTTTGAAGGACTTAAGGTTCTTTGTTATGACGATAACCCCCTGTATATGGAAGCGATGTGTAATGGCTTAGGTTATTGGGGAATGCAATGCATACGTATTTCTGCATTTAATCAGCTTGAACAAGCGTTCAAAGAGCACAGTGATTGCTCTTTAGCATTTATTAACGTTAATGAAGGTTGTGAAAAACAAGTTGCGCAGGTTTTACGTAAAAACACGATTCCCTGTATTCTGGTCTCTAAATGGATAATCCACAACCCTCAGATTCTGGGAGCCAAAGCTTTCTTATTTAAACCAATTAGTATTCAGAAACTCCATGAAATTATTGAATCTGTTTTGAATGAAGCATCTCAAGCAGTCACAACCGATCAAGAATTAGATAATTTAAGAGCCCAACTTAGAATATCTCATCCCGATGTATTAATTGCTGAAGATAATCCTGTAAATCGCATGCTTCTGACCTCTCTATTACAGGAAAACTCTAATATCGAAGCCGTAGATAACGGTGAGGAAGCTGTCAAAATCTGTCAAAGCAAACGCTATAGTGCAATCCTGCTTGATCTACAAATGCCAAAGCTTAATGGTCTTGATGCAGCCAGTCTTATTCGTAAAGAATCCATGTTAAACAAGCAAACGCCCATTATAGTGATAAGTGCTGACAGTAGTAACTTAAGTAAAGATAAATTAAAAAAAGCCGGTGTTGATTTTTGCTTACAAAAACCCATTGATGAAAAACAATTACTTAGCTATTTGTTACGTATTGTTAAAAGAAGCAAATCCGCAGCCATTGACTGGCAACTATGTGTACAAAAAGTATCCGGAAATCAGGCGTTAGCGGAAGAGTTTCTTAATCGTTTTGTGCAGGAATTACGAAAAAATCGTGAAGAATTTATTCAGCTCTTGCATGACAAAGATATTAAAGGATTGGAAAATGCCGCCCATAAATTACATGGAGCTTGTTGTTTCTGTGGCGTCCCTCATCTTCAAACACAAGTAATACGCTTAGAGAAACAAGCAAAAACAGCAAAGCAGGTTGATGAACTGAAAGATACTTTTGCTGAACTGATTCAAAGTATTGACGAAGTAATTGATGAGTTTGACAATTTATACCAAACCAGCCCTTCTGACTGAGTTTAAATCACGGAGAAATCATGTCCCTTAAAAATGCAATCTATGCCCAGTCTGGTGGAGTCACCGCTGTAATTAATGCTTCGGCTTGTGGAGTAATTCAAACAGCGCGCCTGCACCCAGAAAAAATCGGCAAAGTCTATGCTGCAAAAAACGGCATTATCGGTGCATTAAATGAACAATTAATCGATACCTCAATAGAAACAAGTGAAGATATTGCCAGGCTTTTGCATACACCTTCAGGAGCTTTTGGTTCATGTCGCTACAAGTTAAAAGACAGTGGACCTGAATATGAGCGTTTAATTGAAGTTTTTAAGGCTCATAATATTGGCTATTTCTTTTATAATGGTGGCGGTGATTCTCAAGATACTGCTCATAAAATATCAAAACTAGGTAGTGAAATGGGCTATCCAATCACCTGTATTGGTATTCCTAAAACCGTAGATAACGATTTACCTTTTACCGATACTTGTCCAGGTTTTGGTTCTGTTGCTAAATACGTAGCAATCTCTACATTGGAAGCAGGTTTTGATGTCGCCTCCATGGCAGCCTCCTCAACGAAGGTTTTTATCCTCGAGGTTATGGGTCGTCATGCCGGCTGGATTGCTGCGGCCAGTGGTTTGGCTGGGAAAACAGCAGAAGAACCCCCTCATGTCATTTTATTTCCGGAAGTGCCTTTTAGACAGCAAAACTTCCTAAGCAAAGTTGACGAATGTGTTAAAAAATATGGCTATTGTGTTGTCGTTGTTTCTGAAGGCATTCGCAATGAAGAAGGTAAATTTTTAAGTGACGCAGGATTAAGAGATGCCTTTGGTCATGCACAATTAGGCGGTGTAGCCCCAGTCATTGCGCAATTAATTAAAAGCGAGTTGGGTTATAAATACCATTGGGCAGTAGCCGATTATCTACAACGTGCCGCAAGACATATTGCTTCTCAAGTTGATCTCGAGCAAGCCTATGCCTTGGGTAAAGCCGCTGTTGAATTAGCGTTAAGTGGCCATAATGCTATTATGCCAATTATCAAACGAGAACAAGACTCTCCTTATCGTTGGTCTATCAGTCACGTACCGTTATCTGAAGTAGCTAACCAGGAAAAAACCATGCCGACTAATTTCATCAGTGATGATGGTATGGGTATTACGGATGACTGTCGTCGCTATCTGGCTCCTTTAATTGAGGGTGAAGCCTACCCTCCTTATAAAAATGGCTTACCAGATTACGTCCGTCTTAAGAATCAACTTGTAGAACAGAAACTTTAAGAATCGGTAATTTACTCTTATTGTCATTCCACGATCAGGAATGACAATAAATCAAAGTTTTTTTAATTTATCTAATTACAACAATCTAAACTATTTACAACCTGCTGGACGATATTTTGCCTCTAAGGATCCTCCAACACAACTCCAGTTTAATTGCCCATTCGTTCTCATTGTGGGTGTTAACAGCAGAGTGCCATCACCTGCTTCAGGCGTATAGGTAATGGTGATAACCCCTTTGTCACCAATGGTGATAGATTTCACATTTGCGGTAGGTTCTGGACTAGTATATCCCGTTGCCGCTTGATTTGGCGGTAAGGTGTGAGTCGCAATAGCTGATTCACTCACCGCAACTTTTGCAGGGGATGCCAAACTTAATCCTTCAACAACTTTTGCTCTGACGATATGATCTCTATAAGCTGGTACAGCAAGGGAAATTAAAACTCCTAAAATAGCGATAACAATCATTAGTTCAATCAATGTAAAACCTCTCTCCTTCATTTATTCTCCTTAGGTTGGCTGCTAGGGCATGTCGCCCAGAAAATTTAAAAAAGATAGCATAGCTTCGAAGAGAATTCATTGAAATTGTAACGATTGGAGCAACAAAATTAGTTTGCAAAAATAAATCAATCAACTTACTTGAGATAAATGTGAGAAAAATAACAACTCACCACATTTATTAGATATACTTTAGGACATACACTGGCAGGAAAGAATGAGAGTTTAAATGTCCCGAGAAGAAAGAATTATGCAGTTAATAGCTGCGAATATGGTTACCACGCATTTGTCAGTGGAAAATGAATCGCATCATCACCATGTACCTAAAGGCTCCGAAACACATTTTAAACTGCTAATTGTCTCGGAGGAGTTTAATGGAATGTCATTGATTAACCGTCATCGCAAGCTGAATGCTTTATTAGCCGATGAATTAGCATCTGACTTACATGCCTTAACTTTACACCTTTACACTGAAGCAGAATGGGAGCGCCGTCAGCATAAAACGCAAACCTCTCCTGCTTGTCGCGATGGTTACCACCATGGATAAACAGTACCCCATTTACTGGCAAATCGAATATGTCTTGCCTAAAAAATCAAGAGGCTTTCATCTTATTACCCAAGAACTATCCCCAGCTTTAAGCTCAATGCCCATGATACAGGTAGGTTTAGCTCATTTTTTTCTGCAACACACATCGGCTTCTTTAGCTATTAGTGAAAATACCTGTCCAGACGTACGCCAGGATCTGGAATCTTATTTCAACAACGCAATCCCGGATGATAACCGCCTCTATACCCATACGTTGGAAGGCGAAGATGATATGCCGGCGCATATTAAAAATGTCTTGCTTGGCTCAAGCCTTACCATCCCAATTAAAAAAGGTAAATTGGCACTAGGACAATGGCAAGGGATTTATTTATGTGAGCATCGCAATGAAGCAACAGCACGGCATATTGTAATCACCGTGCATGGGATATAAATTTTAATGTTGTAGTGCTATATGCTCCATAGTTTCTTTGGGTCTTGCATTAAGAATTGGGGCAACCATATTTGCAAAATGAACAACCGAATCAGCAGCAGCCGCAGCCAATGGCACCTCCGAACAACCCACGGATGTCAAACCTGTGTATATTGCTCCTAATCTGACAGCATTAATAAATCCATTGCTTGTTTTACCTAAAAGCGATACAGAATCGCTTAATGCAAAATAACTCGCTCCATGAACAAACAAATCCAGACCAAATTCTGCTATACCTGCATCGGGGTTGGTTAATAAGTTATAAGTGGCCGCTCCAAAGGCAATTAGATTTACAACTTGCAAACTTCCTTTGACAATGCTGTTGCGATTAAATGAGCTTGTAAAAAGTCTATACATTTATATTTCCTTATATATTTTTAGACCATTTATTATTTAACAGAAATATAATACTACTTACAAGTTGTTAAGAATGAACACGTTGTCAAACAAATTAAAATTCTCTAATAATTCAATATCCTATTTAAATAAAAAGAAATCTCGCAAATTTAGGAAATTACGATCGAAGTACTTCCCATAGTTTCCTTCATTCCCTTATAATGTCTATCTTTTTGCCAATTACCTCATCGGAACTGTTTTATGAAAGCATGGTCTTCAGAAAAAATCTCAGTACTCGCTTTAGTTTTATTAATTACTGGAGCCATCGACAGTATCCGTAATCTACCTGCTACGGCACTTTTTGGCTCCTCTTTGATTTTCTTTTTTGCTTTTTCAGCCCTTGTATTTCTTATTCCCGTTGCCTTGGTTTCTGCCGAACTTTCCTCAACCTGGCCTGAGGAGGAAGGGGGTGTTTATAGCTGGGTTAAACACGCTTTTGGTGAAGGCATGGCATTTATTACAATCTGGTTACAATGGATTAATACCATGGTCTGGTATCCGACAATTTTATCATTTATTGCCGGAACCTTAGCTTATTTGATTAATCCTGCCCTTGCACAAAATAAATATTACTTAATCAGTGTCATTCTCATTGTCTTTTGGTCTCTTACTTTTCTAGGGTTAGCAGGACTTCGTGCCTCGGCGGCTTTTGCCAGTTTTTGTGCTGTAGTTGGTATGATCTTACCCATGGGCTTTATTATTGCCCTTGCGGTGATTTGGCTTGTTAAAGGACATCCCCTGGCCATTGATTTGAGTTTCCATACATTGATTCCTCATTGGCAAGACAGTCAATCTTGGGTGTCGCTAACCGCTATTATGACTTCTTTTCTGGGAATGGAACTTGCGGCAGTCCATGTTCGTAATGTTCGCGATCCTCAACGCAATTTTCCTCGAGCCATGTTTTTTTCTGTCTTATTAATTTTGACTACCATGATTTTAGGTTCATTGGCCATTGCCTTTGTTCTACCTCAGGAAAAAATTAGTTTAGTTGATGGTGTTATGCAGGCCTTTACTAACTTTTTTCAAGCCTACCATCTAACAGCATTGATGCCCGTAATTGTTATTTTGCTCTTATTAGGCAGCTTGGGAAGTATGGTTAATTGGATTATTTCGCCTGCCAAAGGCTTATTACTTGCGGCAGATAATGGATTCTTACCCCACTGGCTTTATCGTTTAAATAAACATGGCATTGCTTCAAGAATTTTAATTTTACAGGCAATTCTAGTGACCTTACTTTGTAGTGGATTTTTATTATTTCCTAGCGTCAACGCTATTTATTGGCTATTTACTGATTTAAGTACTGAACTGTATATTATGATGTATGTTCTTATGTTTCTGGCTGCCTGGCATTCAAAAAAGAAATTTGCCCATTTGCCTCGTGCCTTTATGATTCCCGGCCAAACACTGGGTTATTATTTAACTTGCCTATTAGGATTAGCTGGCTGTTTAATTACTTTATTTGTTGGCTTTATACCGCCAGAAAGCAGCATGGATATGGGAGGTGCCGGTCACTTCCGCCTGGTGTTTGCAAGCGGCATTTTGCTGATGGTTTTTCCTGCGCTGTTATTGTATTTGCGTAAAAAAAGACTCGATAAAACTCACCGATTGGAACAGGGTCATGAATGATAACGACAAGCTTGCAAATATTCGGAACCAAATCGATAAGATTGATAAGCAATTTTTTAATTTGTTACGAGAGCGGGCAGTCTTAGCAGCAGAGGTTGCAAAAATTAAACAACAGCAGCAATCCCCTGTCTACTATCGCCCTGAGCGCGAAGCACAGATTTTGCGCTCGATTATTGCAAATAACAATAGCCTTCTGCCAGATAGCGAAGTAGCACGCATTTTCAGAGATATTATGACTGCCTGCCTTGCCTTACAACAACCATTGTCAATCGCGTATCTTGGCCCAGAGGGCACGTTCACCCAACAAGCCGTGGAAAAACACTTTGGTGAAAGTATTAACATGGTGTCTGAGCTATCGATTAAAGAAGTATTCAAACAAGTGGAAAGTGGTAATGTTCATTATGGTGTTGTACCTATTGAAAACAGTACCGAAGGAATGATCAATACCACCCTTGATAATCTTATCAATAGTGAAGTCCAGATTTGTGGTGAGATTAACCTACGCATTCGTCACCACTTGGCTCGAATCGCTCCTGACGAGACTTTAGAGGTTATTTATGCACACCAACAAACATTAGCACAATGTCAACATTGGCTCGCAGTACATTATCCTCATATTATCTTGAAAGAAGTGAGTAGTAATGGCCAAGCAGCAAAACTTGCCGCGCAAGACCCCAAATCAGCTGCAATTTGTGGTGATAAAGCAGTAGAAATTTATAAACTTCATAAATCACATCAACATATTGAAGATTATCCCAACAATACTACGCGCTTTATTATTCTAGGCAAACAACTGCCTGCACCCAGCGGTTATGATAAAACTTCTCTTGTTATCTCAACGCCTCATGAACCAGGAAGCCTCATCCAGTTGCTGTCCCCTTTTGACACTTACAAGATTAATATGACCTCAATAGAATCACGACCCTATCGTCATAGAAACTGGAGCTATCTCTTTTTCATCGATTTCGAAGGTCATCAATCTGACCCTCATATTCAAGCTGCATTAAATGAATTAGCTAGTAAGTCCGTCATGATGACCTTATTAGGCTCCTATCCTCAGGCGATAGGTTAGAAATTGTTTGCTTGTGCGTTTTATCCGGAACAAAAGTGTTCATCAAATAGTTAAAATCTACTCTTTCCTATCATGTCCCGCTGGCGGGTATGACATAGGAAAAGAGCCGATTATTTTAACTATTTAATGCGCACCCGGTTTTGTTTGTCAAAGCACTTGTAAGAATAAAAATCTGTCATACCTGCGAAGGGGGTAACCATTTTTCGGTTAGTCCGAAAGCAAAGAGATAGCACGGGCATGACAGATTTTGTAATTTGCTGTGCTCTAGACTGGCGATAGCTGGGAAATTAACTTTCGAGCCAAGAGCAGATCTTCTTGGGTATTAATATCTTGCAAAGGCTCGGTACAAGCCTCTTCCACTTTAATTTTATGGCCAGCCCATAGAACGCGAAGCTGCTCCAAGGCTTCACAACGTTCTAACTCACATACGGGCCATTTTACAAAATCAAGTAAAAAACCAGCACGATAGGCATATAAACCAATATGGCGAAAAGCCAGTTGAATATTCTTAGGATTGTCGCGATTGACTGGAATAGCACTTCTAGAAAAATAAAGCGCATTTTGCTCATGATCACGCACTACCTTAACAATATTAGGATTATGAAGTTGTTGAGTATTCTCCAGTGGCCAACATAATGTGGCAATAAACGTTTGTGAGTGATGTAAACTTTTTGCAACCTGCGAGATTAATTCAGGAGCAATAAAAGGTTCATCGCCTTGCACATTTACGATAACTTCATGGGCTTCGAATTGGCCATTAACAATAACTTCTGCAATTCTATCTGTTCCCGTTTGATGACTGGCTGCAGTCATTTTAACTGATGCGCCAAAGCTTGTTGCATGTTCGGCAATCACCGAACTATCCGTGGCAATGATAATGGATTTCGGATTAGCCTTGAGCGCTTGTTGATAAACACGCTGAATGACAGTAAGACCCTCAATTTCCATCATCAGCTTACCTGGCAAGCGTGTTGATTGATAACGTGCGGGAATAATTACATGAAATTCTTGATTCATAATTTTTCTTTTTCCTCTAAAGGAATCAAGCGTGCTTCTTGTTCAAGCATAATGGGTATACCATCACGGATGGGGTAAGCCAAACGATCAAACGCGCAAATTAATTCATTTTCTTTAAAAATTAATTTGCCTTTACATAACGGACAAACCAAAATTTCAAGCAATCGCTTATCCACGAAACTCTCCTTGCGTTATTTGATTGCGCACATAGACGGGTAGCGCTTGATCCGCACTAATGGCGTTTATATTACCACTTAATGCTAAGCGAATCATGGTTCGGGCGTGTGGATGGATAACGAGCTGCTTCACAACCCTTGTTTGAATCGATTTTGGTAATTGCCCCAAATAAGGTTCCAAGCCAACTCCTGCGATAACTAGCGGACAATCTTCAAGAAAATTTAATGTAGAAGCATCGGTGACAAATTCATCAGCTTCATGTTGGTTTTTAGTATAATGTGCCCAGTAAACCTGATTCATTCGGGCATCAATCATAGCTAAAACGCTACTATCCGAGATTTTATCCTGACATTGAGCAAAAGCATCTGCTGCAATGGCCGCAAGACTCCCTACTGGATATAAGGGTAAATCATTCGCATAAGCCAAACCTTTGGCAATGCTACAAGCAATACGAAGACCAGTAAAACTTCCTGGGCCTCTACCATATACAAGAGCGTCAAGCTGGTTTAATTTGCAGCCAGAATCAGCTAATAATTGCTCAACCATAGGCAATAGTAAACGAGCATGCTGACGTTGAGCCCCCTGCTCCATGCTTCTCACTTCACCATTTAAGCTTAAAGCAACAGATGCACATTCGGTTGATGTATCAATGGCTAACAGGTTCATTTTCTAGAGCTAATTCATTAATAAAAGTTAATACAGTCTTTTCTTCACGAGTTTTGCGCAACGACGGTAAACTCGCAAAAATAAGACGTCCATATTCCCTTCCAGTTAAACGGGGATCTCCAATCATTAATACCCCTCGATCGGTAATATCTCGGATAAGTCGTCCTACACCTTGCTTTAAAGCCAATACGGCATTCGGCAACGATAATTCATCAAAGCCTGATAAACCACGAGATTTAAGATAAGCCATTTTGCCACGCACAACAGGATCCATAGGGCTTGCGAAAGGTAGCTTATCAATAATGACACAAGATAAAGCGGCGCCTTTAACATCCACCCCTTCCCAAAAGGTTGCCGTGCCTAATAATACCGCATTACCTAATTGACGAAAACGTGCCAGTAAGATTGGCTTCGCTTCCTCACCCTGAACTAAAAGGGGGTAGTTTAAAGTATTGGCTAGCTTCTGAGCAACCAATTTTAATGCTTTATGGCTTGTAAACAGGAAAAAACAACGCCCTCCGAAGGCATTTATAATAGGCAGTGCTTTTTCCAATAAGGCATCGTAGTATTGCCCGTCCTTAGGATCAGGTAAATCACGCGGCAAATAAAGTAATGCCTGCTCTTGATAATTAAATGGACTTGCCAACGTCATGGTTTGAGCATTCGATATTCCCAAGGGCTTGGTGAAACAATCAAATGAAGAAGCCATAGTCAGGGTTGCAGAGGTAAAAATATAGGCACACTGTTGCCTTGCAAGTAAGGCACTAAAAGAATCTGCAATATCAAAAGGAGTAGCCTGAAAAACCAGACTATGTTTAAAACGCTCAAGCCATCTAATCTGCACTTTATCAGTGCTGGTAAAGGTCAACAGTCGTTGCTTTAAATCTTCTAATCGCTTTAAACAACGTGTAAATCCGGCACTTCTTTCAAAATCTGCATTTTTTAGGCAATCGAGCAAGGTATCAATTAAAGCTAATAACTCTTCCCAGGCACTGCAAAAATTCTTATTCCTGTCTAATAAATTCCAAGCAATGCGCTCTTCGTATGCAGGTAATGCTAATAATAATTGATCAACAATACGGTCGGCTTTTAAACTTAATTCTTTTAATGGCTGATTTGCCAAATCAAGAATAGGCCATTCGCGCAGTAAATCATCTATTAAATCACGTATCTGGCGCGTCCCTACACGTTCACCATGAAAATTTGCTGCAATCTCTGCCAATTGATGTGCCTCATCAAAAACAACTGCATCAATATCGGGTAGAAGCTCTCCAAAACCATTCTCTTTTAAACGCGAATCTGCAAAAAATAAATGGTGATTAATAATCACAATATCAGCATCATGAGCTCGTTTTCGAGCTTTTATTAAAAAACACGTCTCGTGGTATTCACATTCGCTGCCAAGGCAATTTTCTGTGGTAGACGTAACATAAGGCCAAACAGGAGAATCTTCCTGAATTTCTGGTAATTCTGAACGTTCTCCCTCATGAAGTTGCGGCAGTTTCTCACGAATATGCAAAAGTTCATGGACAGATTGCGGATTCATAAAACGACCTTCCTGGGCATGCAACTCAATTCGATAACGACAAAGATAATTAGCCCGTCCCTTAAGATTTTGCATGCGGATTGAAAGGCCAAGAGCCCGAACCAGCATGGGCAGATCTTTTTGAAAAAGTTGATCTTGCAGAGTTTTGGTTGCAGTCGAGATCAGTGTTTTTTTATTACTTAATAGACAAGGAATAAGGTAGGCGAAGGTTTTGCCAGTTCCTGTACCTGCTTCGGCAACTAGCATTGCCTGCTCAGTAATTGCTTTGGCAATGGCGGTTGATAATGCAATTTGTGGCGCGCGAGCAATAAACCCGGGAATAGCGGTAGCTAACCTTCCCTTTTCGCTTAATACACGCTGACAATGCGTAATAACATCATCAGCAAGCGAATTTACTTCCACTCTTTTTCAAGATATTGCAGTTTATCTTTAACATCTTCCCAAGTTTTTGCATCCTCGGGAGCATCTTTTTTAGCAGTAATATTGGGCCAGGTTTTTGCCAGCTCAGCATTAAGCTCTTGAAATTGCTTTTGATCCTCTGTGAGGTCATCTTCAGAAACGATCGCCTGAACTGGACATTCTGGCTCGCATAAAGCACAGTCAATACATTCATCCGGATGAATGACTAAAAAATTAGGCCCTTCATAAAAGCAATCTACCGGACAAACTTCTACACAATCCGTATATTTACATTTAATGCAACTTTCAGTAACAACAAAGGTCATGACAAAACCATTTAATTTATTAAAATAATGGTCTTATTAAACCATAAATCCCCTTCTGTCTGCTAGGGGGATCCATGCCAGGTAAAGAAATCTTTCTGCAACAAATAATAAATTTTTTCTGTTAATTAAGACCCAGGACATTTTTTGCTTCGTGAATGGCAAGCTCATTCTCTTTCGCCTTTGTTCCTTCCTTGCTAAACAGGCTTGTAATTGAAAGCAATGAGGTAGTGGATGCTATTTTTTTTCTCGACGAACGAATGGCTACTAATCGCTCGCCTTCTTCATCGGTATAAAGTTTTTCTTTTGTCGTGCCAATATATTCCGCTGAATAACCGGTCTGTTTACCAATAATAGAATAGCTTGCATCTTTGTCTTTAGCTGCTTGTCTTAACTCTTTCATATCCCGAAACGCTTCAGCGGTTTCTATGATTACTGCTTTATTCTCCCTGCCATCACGATAGGCATTCTGAACACTTTTCCCCAAGTGTGAAGCTAACTTTAGCATAGGACTAAAAACAAATATGTTAAGAACTTCAAAAGGAAATTGTAATACTTGCAGTGGTAGTTGAACAAGGCCAAATACAAAACCGACCAGACCTTTAAGTAATAACCTTGGAACAGAGGAACTCGAACCAGGCCAGGTTCCTATTTCTATCACTCTATTGATAAGAGCGTGTACAAATCTTAGGGTATCTATTGCTAAGTGAAAAGGATTTAGCAAATTTAAGATAATGACTTGTATAATTTTCCACGGAGATAACCACTTATCTTTAAAAGGATGAATACAATATTTTAAAATAGGTGTTGAATTCATAATTTTTAAAAATGGTAGGTGTAGATTTCTTGTATAGGAAATCATTGGATGTTTAAATGCCAGAGCACTTTCAAATAAAAAATTTGATATCGATGCGTCAAAATTATAATAGGAAGTCAAACTTGCACGTATAAATCGTCTTGCAAAATAGGTATTTGGAAACTGTTCTTTTACGAACGCTGCACTAGGCTCGAGTTTAAATAGCTCTTTAAGCTTTGAAAGTTTAGGCTCTAATTCATTAGTCAATTGCTTACGTGCTTTCGCTGCGTTTGTCCCCGGAATGAATTGTAAAAATGCTCCAAAACCTAAATACTGTTTGATACATAAGTTATAAATCTTATAGGAATTTTTTAGGCTTAAGCTTAACTCTTCTCTTGCTTCATCGCCGTATTGATATGGAGCAACGGCTAACATTCGTTTATAGCGGTGATACATTAGTGATGGAAATAGATAAAAAGCCATGGGAATATCCTATTAGAGAATCTATAAAATTTCATTATTTTATCAAAAAGTAACAAATTTGGTCAACTTCTTAGAGTTAAATAAATCACTCTAGCTTCTTTTATTTAACGGGATTAATCTGTTGCAGGTGTACTTCATCTACTGCCACTGCATAATTATTTGTTGCCGCTCCATCAAGAATCCGTATGTTTTTTTCCCTATATTCAGACATGCCATAAGGCCCCACATTTTTATTGGTGAGCCAATAAATGACAAAACAAACATTATGAACAATATAATTGATTATTTTTTTCCATACTGATTCACCAAATATCGAGGCATATTCAGTTTGAAACCATGAGAAGGAGTCGACAGTTAGTTCATCACGATTATAGCGCTGCTTTTCTCCCACAAAAGTAATGTTGCGATCACCAAAAAGAAATTCGGGAATAAATTCACCTTGTGTTGAATGAACAGGTGTAATTGAAACATGGCTACAATTATGTGAACGATCGCGCACAGCTAAATTATTTTGGAAAAACTTTTTCAATGCTCCGCCGTCTTGTACAGCAAAAAGCCCACCTTTAAAATAATGGGCAATATCACGGTTATTGGGGTTTAATTGAAGAAAAAGATTTAAAGAAACCAGCTCATCGAGATTGACATTTTTCCATGCCCTCATCACTTTTTCATGTAAGCCAGCATCAAACTGACTGAGTGCCTGGTTTAATAAATCTGTCGTCAGCGGATACAAGACCAAGGCCTTATGCTTTTCACTGGAACAGTTTTTTAATACTTTATTACAACAAGCGATTAGTTCTCTATCTCCTGTAGCAATCATTTTTCGATAAACCTCAACAGTAATAAATTGATGAGGATTATTAATCTCCAAATTTTCCAGGAATATTTTTATAAAGGGATTTTTTTTCTGTTTTAATAAAGCATCTAATAAAAATCCGGAATGAGATTGTAATTCCGGTGATTGAGCGGGATTTTCACCGTAAGAATTTATAAAAGTTGCAAAGGATTTATCGGGATGCTCTACCATTAATTTTTCAATTAGCACAGGATTAACCAAAGCCTTTTTCTTGAAAAATAGTGGCATATTTCCGACCCAAAATAGGCAAATATTAAACATATTATGCAATTTCAAGGCCATTTTGGCTTTATGCGAGTTTACTGTATTATGCCGCCCTAATATTTTTTTAATCAAAAGATAACCTTGGTCCAATAGGGACAATTTGTGTTGGATTAATACTTGTATGACTGAAATAATAATGTTCTTTTATATGTAGAAAATTTACGGTGTCACTAACGCCAGGATGGTGATACAGCTTTTTTAGGTAACGCTGTAGAGATTGATAATCAGCAATTCTTTGCTGATTTGCTTTGAAATGGCTGTAATACACAGCATCAAAACGAATGAGTGTCGTAAACAGGCGCCAATCAGCTTCCGTCAATACATCTCCAACAAGATATTCATGCTGACTCAAATGAAGCTCCAGGCTATCGAGCATGGCAAATAACTCACCATAAGCGACTTCATAAGCCTCCTGCGTGGTGGCAAAACCACATTTATAAACACCATTATTTACCGCGTTATATATTTTATCATTCGCTTCATCAATTTCAGCACGCAAAGCTTCTGGGTAAAAATCTTGTTTATCTCCTGTTAATTCATTAAAAGCTTGATTAAATTGACGAATAATTTCAGCAGACTCATTATTAACGATCGTTTTTTTCTTTTTGTCCCATAAGACAGGAACAGTTACTCTGCCTGTATATTGGCTATTAGCCTTAGTATAAATTTCATATAAATAATTTAAGCCATAGAGATTATCACCGGTTGCCCCCATACCTACTTTAAACTCCCATCCATTAGCAAGCATATGCGGATGAACAATTGAAATGTCGATATAATGTTCTAATTTTTTAAGTTTTCTAAAGATGAGGGTTCGATGAGCCCATGGACAAGCGAGAGAGACATACAAGTGATATCGTCCCTTCTCAGCAGGGAATAAAGCATTTACATCGTTGGTAATGGTATTTCTAAATTGAGTAGGCTCTCTTTTAAATGCCCCCCCTGTTTTGCTGGTATCATACCATTGATCATGCCAATGACCGTCAATTAACAAGCCCATTATCTTTCTCCTGGTTTATGGTGCAATCTTCCCTTTGCAGATAACAAGACTAAGTCATCCAAATGACAGGGGCTTACCTGGTAAATTCACGCAATCATGCATTTATACTAGCAAAAAGCGGAAATTTTTTTGAATCTCTGTAAGACTAAATTTATTCAAGAATAGAGAAAAGCTCATCCATGCGCTCAATGCTGCCAGATCACGAAATGGAGGTGGCAAATAAATCGGTGGTGCTAAAATCCCTCTCTCTTTTAATTCACCCAGTAAAGGCAAATCATCAAGAACTAGCTTGCCAGTAAATAGAAGAGGAATTGAATCAATACGACGCTGGCTAATTGCAAAGCGCATGTAATTATAAATCAGCAAAAATCCCTTAGCATAGGATAAATCTTTCGTGAAGGGTCCTCCTTCGGGAGTACTCCCTCTAAACACGCGAACGGTATGATTATAGCTATCATCTTCTGTTAAACCACACTCGATGAAGTAGCGATAAATATCGATAAAATTTGCTCCTTGTCTGACTTTATCGAGAGCAATAACGCGATTGGTAATTTTACGCACACGTGAGGGGTACGATGAGAAAGTAACTATCTCTGTAATTACTGCAAGCCCTTCTTGCAGCACACTGCTTGAAGGAGAGCCCTTTGATAGAAAAAAGCAATAAGGCTGCATGGCCCCATTTAATGTAGTACCTACATGAACCCAACCTTCATGGACTTCGAGATATTTTAAATCACGATCACTAAACATGGCTTGCTGGCTTAGCTTAATTGAATCAGCTCCTGCAGAAGCATCAGCCACCATATCATCGCTCACCATAACGGTAACTTTACCCGGATGTTGATCAAAAAATTGGCTAAGACGCTCTTGCAATAACTCTTGTGCCATCTGCGGGGTATAACGTTTTATATCCGCATCTGATTTTAGTTGTACTTCCAATGCCGTTAATACATCAAATAACAAAGTTCCTAACTCGGACAATCGAGGACCACCAGAATAAAAGGCATCATGAGGACTACCATAAAGCTCCATTGCCAGTTCACAAAAAGCCGCTGTACCACGAGAATCCAGCATTTGCACGGCCCGGGTATATTCTTCACACTGCCTTTTAATTAAACGAGTAACAGGTGAGTATTGCCCAAGCTGATTTTGAGCATCACGCAAAATTAAACGAAATTCATCCTGTTTTTCATTTGCATCAAAAGGCAAAGGCTTTTTAAGATAATAATCTCTATCAATTTTGGGTAAGGATTGTGCTTTCTTAGCAAAAAAATCTTGCTTTATTGAATCATCCCACTTAATGCTGTCCAAAATACGTATTGTCCTTTGTGCTTCGACCATGCGCGTAGACAATTCCTGGATAACAATTAACTCGTCTGATTCGATTTCCATAACATCAACCTTTAATTTTTTTATGTAGCTTGCTCTTTAATTGCAGGATCCGCAGGCGGTGCAATGCTTACTCGTGCATTTTGATTTTGCGGAGGCAAATCATAAAAATGACTAATATTACTATCGGTTAATGGAGGAGGCACCATCACCATTGGGCCATTTTTACTTCGTAAATATTGAGACTCCCCATTACTGGCATAATTTGAACATGCAGATAGAAGAGACATCGAAAGAATTATAAAACCAAATTTTTTCACAACAATTTTACCTCATTAAATAAGCTGCAAGTTTCGTAAGGCTTGCTCTAATGACTGATGATGTTCAGCAGATAACGATGTTAATGGTAATCGTAGTTCATCCTGCATTAAACCCATTTTACTTAAAGCCCATTTTACTGGAATAGGATTTGACTCTACGAATAATAATTCATGTAGTGGCATTAATTGCTCATTAATGCGTAAGCAACCCGCATGATCATCATCAAATGCAGCGTCTGATAACTTTGCCATTTGTCTGGCCGCCACGTTTGCAGTAACAGAGATAACTCCTTTCGCTCCAGCTAAAAGCCATTGAGCTGCTGTTAAATCATCACCACTATAAACATCAATACCATCGCATAGACGCAAAATTTGCTGCAACCGAGTCATTTGCCCTGTGGCTTCTTTAATACCAATGATATTTGAAATCTTCGCAAGTCGGGCAACAGTTTCAGGCATTAAATCACAGGCAGTACGACTTGGTACATTATACAAGATTATGGGGATCGCAACTGACTGGGCAATATGGCTATAGTGTTGATAAAGCCCTTCTTGAGTCGGTTTAATATAGGCTGGCGTCATAATGAGTGCTGCATGAGCACCACATTCCATTGCTTCCTGGGTTAAAGCGATACATTCTTTTGTTGAATTTACTGCAGTTCCTGCAATCACAGGAATTCGTTCGTGAGCTTGTTCAATAACTGTTCTAATTACTAACAATTTTTCTTGATGAGAGAGTGTTCCTGCTTCACCGGTAGTTCCAGCAGCAACAATCGCGTGTGTTCCGGCAGAAATATGAAATTCAACTAACTCGCGCAAGCACTTAAGGTCAACCGTATCATCCTTCATTGGTGTAGCTAAGGCTACAATACTACCACGAAACATAGCGGCCTCTTTTTCTTAATTAATTTGCCAATACTACTAATTTCTCAAGCGCAAAGGAAGAAACTTAATGCTATTCCTAAAAATTTTAAATCAACGTATCCAACCTATTTTTATCAAAGCAAATCTCTACCCATCACTCTTAGCAGAATCTTTCAGCAACTATCCAAGTAATCAGCAATTAAAAGAGTGCCTTTTCAATTTGATTCTTAGCAAGCTCCATGGCTTCTATTTCTGCTTCCCTGGGAGTAGGAAAAGTTTTTCCTACTGATTTTTTTATTATATAGGTATATTGATCATGATGGACAATGAGTTGATATTCTCCCGCATACTTGCCATTACGCTTACGAGAAGAACATTCAAAATCAATTCCATGATATGTTCCTTTCATGCGAATTCCCTATCTAGTTTATCTGCTTCCATTCTTTTTAAGTATAGACAAACTCTTTCATTATTTTTAATCACTTCATCATGAAAAATTTGCCCTTTACTTTATTCACCCTATAAAAAACTGTAAGCTCAAATTAATATTTATTTATCCTAAGCAAGTTCTATGTCTATGAAATTTGATACTTTTGTATTAGGTGGCGGAATTATTGGTGTTTCAGTTGCAACGCATCTCCAAATGCGCGGACACTCGGTTGCGCTCGTCGATCTAAAAGCCCCTGGAAGTGAAACTTCTTTTGGTAATGCTGGATTAATTCAGCGAGAGGGCGTATATCCTTACGCATTCCCCAGGGATGTTAGCTCTCTAATCAAATATGCTTTCAATCGCTCACCAGACGCCAGATATCATCTAAAATCAATCTTCAAACTTGCTCCTTTTCTCTGGAAATATTGGTTCAATTCCCATCCATCGCGCCATGAAACGATCGCCTCCTCTTATTCAACACTAATTGAACATAGTGTTAGTGAACATCATCGACTAGCTGATGCAGCAGAAGTAAGACATCTATTTCGTCAAGGAGGATGGCTTAAAGTTTTCAGAACCACAAAAAAACAAGATATAGAGACACGCTTCGCAGAAAAATGCCAGGCCGAGTATGGAATTAAATTTGACGCCCTCGATATAACTTCACTTCGTCAACTTGAACCTGACCTTGATCATTCGCTTATAGGTGCACTTCGTTATACTGAAGCAGAATCTGTCAGTGACCCTTGTGCCCTCGTTAGAGGCTATGCCAACTACTTTGAACGCCTTGGTGGTCGTTTTTTCTTTGGTAACGCAAATACCTTAGCAACAGGATGGACGCTTAAGACAGAGGAAGGTGACATTAAAGCGAATTCTGCGGTTATTACCTTAGGTCCCTGGGCGGATGTGCTAAGCAAAAAACTTGGCTATCGTTTTCCATTAGCGGTTAAGCGCGGATACCATATGCACTATAATACAAAGCCAAATGCAAGACTTGTTCATCCAGTGCTCGATATTGAAAATGGTTACGTCCTGGCACCAATGGTGCGTGGAATCCGCTTAACAACAGGCGCTGAATTCGCCCATCGCGATTCACGAAAAACACCTGTACAGCTTAATTCAGTGGAACCTCTGGCACGTAAACTTTTTCCAATTACAAAGCGCCTTGAAGAAACTCCCTGGATGGGGTGCCGTCCTTGTACACCAGATATGCTTCCTATTATAGGCCAGGCTCCTCGTCATGATGGACTTTGGTTTGCGTTGGGTCACGCTCATCACGGTTTAACTTTAGGTCCAGTTACCGGTCGCCTGCTTGCGGAAATGATAACTGGGGATAACGTAATAACTAACCCGTTACCCTTTAGTGCGAGTCGTTTTAGTGGCAACTATGCAAGGTAAACAACATAGAGGAGCCTCAGACCTCAACTTCGGTCAAAATTTCGAGCACCATATCTTTAATTAAATTAATTAAATCGAGCTCATATTCCTCACCAAGCGCTGTTGTTTGGAAAAATATTGTCTTAGCCTTGTTTGAGTTCATAACTTTTTCTTTTAAGTTAATGATTAAATCAGAGTTCATTAACTCTTTGCTTCCAATAAGACCAATCTTAAATAGAGAATTATCATGGTCAACAATACGCTCGATAGCCAATTTCAATCGCAACAAAATTTTCTCTTTTTTCTCCGGACTATCCTTAATAATTTCATTAATATTAATAATCGAAATATTTGATTTATTGCCCCCTAAATTCCCCAATGAAAGCAGGATATTTTCATTATTTACTCTTCTTATTTTTAATAAATTATCCTTTAAATTAATTAATAGTTTAAGGCAATCATCAATAATACTACTTTCAATATTCGTTTTCACTTCAATTGATTTTTCTTGCATTAATTTTGAGTGGTTATGTAATAATTTATTAGCAGAAAAAATCAGATATAAATCACGATTAATTATTCTAGGATTCGCTAATAGTTTATTTAGCATCTTACTGAAGCAGAAACTGATTTGAGAAATAACTTCTTGATCGAACATTTCGTCAACATAATTAATGAACATATTCCACTGTGAGTCCTTATCTATAGTGTAATAAATCATTAAATCAAGCCCCATATTTGTTGAGCCAATATTGTTCAATTGCAAGTGGGCCGATGAATCTTCTCCTAAGTAACCAATAACAATGGGTAGATTAAAATAATTATGAGTTATGCCCATTTCAGTTATCACTTTTTCAACAGGAAAATAGTTAGCTTGAGCATCGATAAACTCTTGCTGAAGAGAGTGGCATAACTCTTTAAAATGTAAATTCCAGTCTATTAAAGGACAGATTAGTAAGTTGTTTACAAACAATCCTTGAGCACGACCTCCTAAATGCTTTTGGCGCTTGTTTAAAGGAATCAATAGTTGAATCTTTTCATTGGCGGATAATGCATTTAATATTAAGCTCATTAATCCCATGCATATTATAAATCCCGTCGTATGATAAGTACTTGTTAAAGCCATCATTGCCTCTTTAGTACATAATGATATTTTTTTAGTAGCAAAAATTTCAGTCCGTTTAGCATCTTTTTGCTGAAGCTTAAGATAGTTCAAACCTTCCAGTTTTTTTGTCCATATTTCTTTTATTTTCTTGCTAAAGTTTTCGCCATACTCCATTTTTTGTTCGTTATTAAATATCACTTGGCAATAATTTTCTTTTATTTTGTTATCAGGATATTGGAGCTCTTGTTGAGCCATTAGCATTGAGCTCAGATCTGAGATAATATGATTTGCTATATAGAGAACTTCATGCTCTCCTGTTTTATATTCAAAAATTACCACCTTGAATAATAAGTCTTTCGTTAAATCAATTGGTTTTAAAACTTCATTCCTTATTAATGTATTTCTCGAATCTTTAGCATCTACTTTAATCCAACGAATATATTCATCATAATTTGAAAGCGTTGTATAAACAAACTTGAAAGTATCCTTTTTTTTGAAAAATTTTATTCTCAATGTGTCATTATTATCAATAAAATTAATAATGTTCTTTAAAACTTCCTCGCGTTTGATATCACTTCCGAACAATACGGAAGAGAATAAATTATACTTCGATAGTTCAGCATTAATGGAGTAATGGTTTAAGATAGCCTCTTGCAAGACAGAGCATTCATGTTCCTTCTCTTCCTCAGAAAAATCATCGTAATTCTTGGCAGATTTTTTTTGAATTGATGTCAGTTCAATTTTCTTTAATAAAAGGTTGACTAGTTTATCAATCTTATGGTTGGAATATAATTCCCCCATAGTGATAATAATTTGCAATTTATTCTGTAATTTATCGGCTAGCTGCGCTGCATTTAATGAATCTATTCCTAATTCAAATAGGCTAGTCTGGTCATCCATGGTAGCTAAATCAGGTAAATTTAAAATGTCTGCAACTAAATTTTTAACTTTCTCGATAAGCAGTATTTTTCGATTATCAGGCTCATCCAAAATATTAAGTAGCCAGTTTTGATCAGCAGCCCCTACCTCCGTTATTGGAGCGCGATGACAATAAAGATATTTAATCTGATTATTTTCAATCAATTCTGCACATTTTTTACGTTGTAATTTACCACTGGTTGTTTTAGGTATGGTTTTAGGTGGCGTTAAGTAAATGGCATTGGCAGTCAAATTAAAGCCTGATGAGATAGCTTTTTGCATATCCGCCACGATCTCGGGATAGGCCTCAGCCGGTGTATTCTTTTTCAAATCAGCAACTAAAACCAATTGCTCAGTAACCGCTGTTTTTTCAGAAAAGGCAATTACACATCCTTTTTGAATATGGGGGTTTGCAGACATCGCTGCAAATTCAAAATCGTGAGGATAATAGTTTTGACCATTGATAATAATTAAATCCTTTATGCGACCACAAACGAAAAGCTCACCTTGATGGATAAAACCCAAATCTCCTGTCTTTAAATAATATTGGTTATCTTCATAATCTTTAATTTGGTTTTTAAATGTTTTCCTGGTTTCCGCTTCATTATTGTAATAGCCTTGGCCAATTGATGCCCCCTGTACCCAAATTTCACCAACTTCATCTTCCTGGCGGAGTGTATGCCCTTCTGGATCAACTATTTTGACATTTGTTTGCGGCACGCCCGAACTAATCAACTTCATTCCGGAGATCACATCGTCTATTAACTCGACTCTATTTTGGCTAAATGGATCGGGTTTAGCATTAATTACTTTGACTTCTGATAAATACATTTTAGAAGATACCATGAGTGTTGCCTCAGCCAAGCCATAACAGGGATGAAGCACATTCCTTTTCAAGCCTGCTGATTTAAATTTTTCATAAAAAAAATCCATCGTTTTCATTGAAATAGGTTCGGCTCCATTTACAGCTACTTCTAGACAACTCAAATCAAGCTCGTGAAGAATGGAACTATCTGTCTTGCGAGCGCAAAGATCAAAGGAAAAATTGGGACCTGCTATGGTGTTACATTTATATTTAGAAACATTGAGCATCCACAGGAAAGGTTTTGTAATAAAATCAACTGGAGACATATGTGTTGCCGTGATATTGGCATACAGCGGCTCAATAATACAGCCAATCAATCCCATGTCATGATAGGGAGGAAGCCAGGAAAAAACATGACCGTCTTCCTGATGATTAACCGCTTTTTTCATGGTTTTCAAATTATCAAGTAGGTTGTTGTGTGTTAATACCACTCCTTTAGGGTTTCCTGTTGAACCTGAGGTGTATTGCAGAAAGGCGATGTCTTGTGGAGAACGTTGATCGGCTCGAGCCAGTTGTGCAGGATATTTTTTACGCTGTTCTGTCGACACAAGAGGGATATGCGCTTTTCTTAGCATATCAAATAAATTGATATAGGTTTCATTCAAGCCTGCCATCTTTTTAAATTTCGATGGCAGAAAGCGATTCGCAATTATTCCCTTCTTTAACGCTCCTGTCGTAGTTTTATCACATAGCACGAGACTTGGATTTGCATCTTGAATAATATGGAATAAGCGAAAAGCCATCTGAGTATTGGCTGGGGGGAAAACAGGAACCGCAATTGCACCGGCTCGTAAACATGCAAAAAATCCGATGATGTATTCCAAGCCAGGCTTTGCCGCCAAAATTACTCGATCCTGGGGTTTAATATACCCGCTGATAAGATTGGCTAACTTGTTGACTTCTAGGTAGAGCTCTTTTGAGGTCAGTGTCTTGGCATGAATACCATCCTCTAAGAAGCGATAGGCGATTACATCAGGGAGATTTGTATTTCGAAAATCAAGAATTTCACATAAATTTTTATATTCAATAGATGAGCTTTTTTCATTAAAATGATGAGTATTCAAGATTAACACCCCCTAACAAGCGTGTATCCCTATCTCATGGATATTTAAACATTCCTTGCTTAAATTATTCGCTTTGTGATGGATTCGCTCTTCGCTCGAGCTCCATACAAATCTCACACTGGCTCCGCGAGCTAAATTTGAATATCCCTATGAAATAATTAACTCACTCTACTTCGGACTAGGCCACTACTCCCTGGCGCCTAGTAATTGAATTAAAATCCAAAATCAGCCATTCTGATTATAGTGCAACATTTCTATTTTTTTACCACCAAATCAATGGGAGATACCAATCCTCTTTAAAGATTAATTTATTGCTTCATATGGGCTAATTTATAAATAATTAATAGCAATGTATTTCTAATATGAGGTATCTCAATCTTAGTTAACTTTTGGGTTGTTGTAGATTTAAAAACCGGAATATTTGCCATCATATTTTTTGATAAAAAATTACTAATAAATAAAGGAGCTAAATTTTTAAGATGAATATCGTTTGTCTCAGCAATGATCTGCATTGCCTTCTTAATATAATCTTCAGCAGAAAGTAGTTTAATTGATTGTGACTTGGGCAATTTATTAATTAAATCTTTCGGGCTTAATTCTTCACCAGAAACAAGATGATATTTATTGCTTTCAGAAGGATGGTTGACGCACAAATCAACTATCGAGCGAGCAACAAAATCCACCGGGACTACATCGACAATAGAATTTAAATTGACAAATCCGCCAATTTTCATAGATAACTTCATAAATAAAAAAGTTAAATCATCATCACTCATTACTTGCGATTTGGTATTTATCGTAATGCCACTTGGTCTGTATACTGATATTGGCAATCCTTTTTGTATACCTATCTCGCACATCTTTTCACAAACCCACTTGGTTTGAAAATAACCATTTGTAGGGGCCTCCGCAGGCAACCCCATGTTCTCATAAATTTCTACCTGTTTATCAAATTGACTATTAAATACACCTATTGTGGAGACAAAATGTAGTGGTTTAATTTTACCAACAGAGGCAACTTTGATTAATTCATACAGACTTAGAACATTAGCATCACGCAAATTTTCATAAGGATAGACAAAATTGACTACGGCCGCCGAATGAATAATTAAATCCATAGAGTGAGTTACATAAGCATAATCATCATCAGATAACCCTAATTTTTGTCTTGATATATCACCGCAAAGGCAATGAATTCTTTTTTCTTCCGCAGTACTAATATTAATTTTTTTCTCTTTTGCACAATGCATTAACCTGGCTTTTGCTTCATCTTTAGACGAACTGCGAATAATGCAAAAAATTTCGGCGTGGGTTTGAACAAGACATTCTTTCAGCAAATGCACTCCCAAGAAGCCAGAAGCACCGGTCAGCAAAATAGAGTGAATGTCATTAGTAAATGGTTTTGGGTTGTTTAATACAAGCTGCTCGACCAATTGGAGATCTTTTTGATAATCAAATTCGGCAGTTTTTTGTGAATTATTAGTTAATCTACCCTTCACTAATTGGGCTTGTGCTTCAATTGTTGTAGCCTTAAATAATTCAACCAAATCAAATTCAATATCATATTTAGCTTTAAATTTTGACAACATCAATACAGCTTGCAGTGAAGTACCGCCTAATGAGAAAAAGTTCGTGTGAACATCCATGTCTGCATCAGGAAATATTTCACGCCACAAATTTGAAATATAGTGTTCGTATTCATCGTGAGTGACTATATTTTTTGTTTGATTTATCTTACTTTCTCGCACTGCCTTTAAAAGCTCGGCAGGAGTCATTTTCTGCAATTCAAGAATTTTTTTATTATCCATAATTTACACCTGCTTTAGACATACAACATATCCCTCATGATTTATTTCGGTATAGATAGATTTCAAAAAAAACTCTGCTGGAATATTTCTCTCTGTTTTTTTGAATTTAAATTCGATTTTCTCTATTTTTTTTGCCCAACATAAATCTATTAATTTTTGATACATTATCTTCTCTACGCCTCGTCCTAAGGCGCGACAACTCAACAACATACTGTCAACAATAAGTTTTTTATCCTCAAAATTAACTATTAGTACTCCTACTAAACCATAATCTCCAAATTTATCCGAGACCGTTACAGTATAGACTTCAAAACAATCTTTTTTAATAAAACCGAATATTTGACTTTCGTCGTAACGAATTGATGTTGTATTAAATTGATTTGTTCGCATAGATAACTGCGATACTCTTGGAACATCCATCTCGGTAGCTGGTTTAATATCAACCTGCAAATTAAGCTGCTGAATAAATTCGTCCAAAGATTTAGTCGACTGCTGCAAGTTTTCTCTGTGTTCATTTTGCTTATAAAAATCAGCGCGATGCACATCTTCTTTTGTCGTTTTTGGTCTGTCAAAACTCCAAATATTATCCAAAAATACAGCAACATCATTTTCCTCATAGGGAAAAGGGATCACTTCAATTCCAGGACATAATGCTTCAATCTCAGCACATTCTAAGAGGTTATCATCGATAAAAATAAAAGAATCGAGTCCTAAATTAAGTTCTTTTGCTAATTGATGAAGGTTACTTGCCTTATTATCCCAATTAATTTTAGTTGAGAGGATATCGTCCCAACTTAATATCATATCGTCTCTTTGCTCAAAAACAGCCTTCACATCTTCGAGTATATTTTTACTACATAAAGCCAGCAGGAAGCCCTGGTCTTTTAATTCCTTAACTTTTGATTGCAATTGAATATGATTTTGGTTAATTTGAATACCTTGAATCCCATCTTCACCAACCACTCCTTTCCATAGCGTATTATCGCAATCTAGTATAATCACTTTTTTGGGGTTTCGGCGTAGAGAATCAAGCTGCCTAACCGCATAGGTTGCCAAGGCCATAAACAGCTCATCATTATAGGGGATACCACCTTGCCTGTAGGTAATTTCATCAAAATAACTATGAATGTGATAGCAGTTCAATAATTCATTATGAGTCTTAATATAGATCGATGGCACATTAGAAAAATGCAGCTTAATCTGAGATTCAGTTTTGATAAAATTATTCGACTTTTCTCGATTGGGTGGTGGTGGTGTAAAAAATAAAAAGACTAAATTGCTGCTGCTACTTACATAGTATTCAATAGCATTAATCAAATCCTTAATTATTGATTGATCAATTTTATTTTCATCTTTAAACCAATCATATAAGGAGATAAAAACAAAATTATTCTTATTTTTATAAAGAATACTCTGGTTATTCAAAAAACACTGAATCACTTGATTATACTCACCAACCTCTAAACAATATGTAGTATTTATTTGTTTAAACCAATATTCCATAAAGGATATAATTGGTTCGATGGTAAATGTGGATACTAAACTAATTCTTTTTTCTTCTGGTTCTGAAATTAGATATTCAAATTTACTTACTGATAGTTGTTCAGTATCCAATAAATTATTATTAACAATTGCCTCACTCAAACTTTTTACTTCTTTTACAAATTTTTTTATATCAGTAGAAGAAAATAAATTGGTGTTATATTTCACTAGTAACTCTATCTTTGAACCATGTCTTACCTCAAATACAAATGGATCTAGTCCCAACCCATTATTTTTATAAATAATATCAATTTTTTGGTCTTTATTTTTTTCATCTAAAAATAGTTGATAAACGAATATAAACTCAAAAAATGCTTCAATTTTTTGACTACTTAATTGTGGTGCTAGATCATGAATGTTGTAATCAGAAAACTCTATGGACTCTACGATTTGATTTTGCAGAGCTTTAATTCCGGTTAGGACATTGGGATAATTGTCATAATTAAAAACCACGGGTAATAAGTTTACGAATACGCCTAAAGTTTTATTCCAATCACTGGAATTTCTACCGGAAAAAAGCGTACCAATATTAAGTTTTAAAGTATCAAGTTTTTTACTTAAAACGAGATAATAAATAAACAGAAAAAAGTTTTGCAGGCTAATGGAGTTTATGCCGCAAAATGATTTAATGTTATTTATTGTATCTTCTTCGATCGTTTCTGATGTGCATGCTATCTCTAAATTAACATTCTTGGTTAAATAACTTCTCAGATTTGCAGTAGAAATTAAATTTTTCCAGTATTCCACAGCTGTCTTGTATTCAACAGACTGATTGTAAGAACCTAGCCATTTTGAGTATTCTGAATAAGGCAATGATTGTTGAATATTTTTTTCATGATAAAAGGCTAGAAAATGTTCAATAAATATCTTTAGAGATATGCCATCACAGATCGTGTGATGAAATATTAACTGCATTAACCATTCATCATTACTCTCTATCAAATTAACTCTAAATAGTGGTCCTTTCTCCAAATTGAAAGGTACCAATGCATTTTCATCTAGTATGTGATTGAGATTTTTATTTTGCGCTTTTATTTTGGTATAAAATGCCTCAGGAAATAGCTCAGAAAACTCCGAGCTTAGAATCTGCGACTCTTTAATTTCAAAGTGAGATTGAAGAATCGGATGAGTATTTACCACGTTTAATAACGCTCTCTGGATTTTTTTAGCATCGAAAGAAAAATTTAATTTAAATGCCAGCGATACATTATAAGCCCCTTTATTTGGTGCTAATTTATCACTCAAATAAAAATTTAATTGTTGGTGAGTGATTGGATATATTTTTTTATCTAAATTAAAAACCTTATTAGATAAGATTTGTGAAGATATCCTTTGAATCTCAGTTACCTGCAAAGGAGCCATTTCTTTATTAAGATACTTCCCTAAAAGATTTGGGGTGTGATACTCCATAAGAACTTTTAAACTAATTTCTGCAGAAGGTCCTAATCTCTCATTAAGTCTACTAACCAAATCGGTAAGCATTAACGAATCCAACCCTAATTCAAAAAAGTTACTATTAGCGTTTATAACCGTCGAGTCTGGTACATTCAGTACATTAGCGATTAATTCTTTTACATGACTGATAAGTAGCGTTTTTCTATTGTCAGGGCGCTCTTTAAGCACCTCGAGTAACCAGTTTTCTTTTTGATCAGCAGCCCCTACCTCCGTTATTGGAGCGCGATGACAATAAAGATATTTAATCTGATTATTTTCAATCAATTCTGCACATTTTTTACGTTGTAATTTACCACTGGTTGTTTTAGGTATGGTTTTAGGTGGCGTTAAGTAAATGGCATTGGCAGTCAAATTAAAGCCTGATGAGATAGCTTTTTGCATATCCGCCACGATCTCGGGATAGGCCTCAGCCGGTGTATTCTTTTTCAAATCAGCAACTAAAACCAATTGCTCAGTAACCGCTGTTTTTTCAGAAAAGGCAATTACACATCCTTTTTGAATATGAGGGTTTGCAGACATCGCTGCAAATTCAAAATCGTGAGGATAATAATTTTGACCATTGATAATAATTAAATCTTTTATGCGACCACAAACGAAAAGCTCACCTTGATGGATAAAACCCAAATCTCCTGTCTTTAAATAATATTGGTTATCTTCATAATCTTTAATTTGGTTTTTAAATGTTTTCCTGGTTTCCGCTTCATTATTGTAATAGCCTTGACCAATTGATGCCCCCTGTACCCAAATTTCACCAACTTCATCTTCCTGACATAAAGTATGAGCTTTAGGATGAATTATTTTGACATTCGTGCGGGGAATACCGCAACTTACTAAAGAAACTCCTGCAGAACTATCGGCAGTTACGGTAATCTTATTTTTACCAAAATGGTAAGGGTCGACATTGATAACTTTGGCTTCTAATAGAAACAGTTTTGAAGATACCATGAGTGTTGCCTCAGCCAATCCATAACAAGGATGCAACGTCTTTTTTCTATAGCCTGCTGATTTAAATTTCTCATAAAACAGATCCATGGTTTGTATAGAAATAGGTTCAGCTCCATTAACGACGGTATCAAGACAAGTCAAATCAAGTTCCTTGACGACAGCATCCTCTGTTTTGCGGGCACAAAGATCGAAAGCAAAATTTGGTGCTGCGATTGTCGTACATTGATATTTAGAAACATTAATCATCCAAAGAAATGGTTTTTTAATAAAATCAACTGGAGACATATGTGTTGCCGTAATATTGGCATACAGTGGCTCCATGATGCAGCCAATCAATCCTAAATCATGATAAGGAGGAAGCCATGAAAAAACATGACTGTCTTCGGTATGACTCATTGCAGTTTTTATAATTTCTACATTATTGAGCAGATTACCATGCGTTAAAATGACTCCTTTAGGGTTTCCTGTTGAACCTGAGGTATATTGCAGAAAGGCGATATCTTGTGGAGAACGATGATTGGCCCGAGCCAGTTGTGCAGGATATTTTTTACGCTGTTCTGTTGACACAAGAGGGATATGCGCTTTTCTTAGCATATCAAATAAATTGATATAGGTTTCATTCAAGCCTGCCATCCTTTTAAATTTCGATGGCAGAAAGCGATTCGCAATTATTCCCTTCTTTAACGCTCCTGTCGTAGTTTTATCACATAGCATGAGACTTGGATTTGCATCTTGAATAATATGGAATAAGCGAAAAGCCATCTGAGTATTGGCTGGGGGGAAAACAGGAACCGCAATTGCACCGGCTCGTAAACATGCAAAAAATCCGATGATGTATTCCAAGCCAGGCTTTGCCGCCAAAATTACTCGATCCTGGGGTTTAATATACCCACTGATAAGATTGGCTAACTTGTTGACTTCTAAGTAGAGCTCTTTTGAGGTCAGTGTCTTGGCATGAATACCATCCTCTAAGAAGCGATAGGCGATTACATCAGGGAGATTTGTATTTCGAAAATCAAGAATTTCACATAAATTTTTATATTTAACGCATGACATGGGGCTATTTAAACTATGATTATTCAAGTAAATATCCTCTACATTGCAGAAAAAAATCCAATCACTTGAAAATTCAAAAAATTTTATTGAAAAGGCGTTCCATTAATTGCCTATTACTGAATTATTATAGTGCATTAATTTTAATTTTCCTGAAGAAACACCGTTTTTACTCTGTCCTTGTCATGAATTTTGCATCCATAAATCAGAAAAAGATCATGATCCCTAGTTTTCTTAATACAGTTGATTCTATACAGCGCTGGCCTCATTATTGAGCAAGAATCACTGTGGTTGAGAGAGCATTTAATAAAGATAAGCTATATTTATCATAGAATTAAAACGTATCTCAGCGTCAAGTATACCCATCTATATGGAGAACCCTTGAGAATATGACGAGACCTCAACACATTTTAATAACATTTAAAAATTTGCTCTTCAGCTTTTCTGTGATTTTTTTTGTGTTATTAACATTAGGATTAAGTGGTTGTAATCAACAACCGATAATTAGTATGCCTGGATACGTTGAGGGACGGTACATTTACCTCTCATCTTTATTTGCAGGAACGCTTAAATCTTTAAACGTAATACCAGGAATGAAAGTACAAGCAGGACAAATTTTATTTACTTTAGAATTGTCTCCATCCAATCAAAAGTTGGCGATTGCGAAGGCAAAGATTCAAGAAGCGACTAATCAGTTGCAAAAAGCGAACCTCTATTTTGAATTACAAAAAAAAAATAATCTTAGAAATACAATGTTATTAAAAAAAGACATTATTTCAAAAGAAGAATTTGAAAATGGAAAATCTGCCTACGAGCAAGCTCTCGAAGATAAAAAAGTAGCTGAAGCAAGATTGATTTCAGTACAGGCCAATGAAAAAGAAATCCTGTGGGAAATGAGTCAAAAAACAGTTACTGCTCCTGTCGATGCCCTTGTTCATAATACTTTTTATACGGTAGGTGAAAACCTACAGGCTGATAGCCCTGTATTGTCATTACTTGATCCTAAACAAGTTAAAATTATCTTTTTTGTGCCCCAAAATTTGCTTGGACGCATAAAAATTAATCAAGTAGTGAATGTTAGCTTTGATGCCAGTAAAACACCCATTAAAGCTAAAATCAGTTATATTGCTGATAGAGTCGAATATACACCACCTGTCATATACAGTATTGAAGAAAGACAAAAACTGGTTTTTCGCGTGGAGGCAAAACCCGATTTAGATGCAGTATTTTCCATAATCCATCCCGGCCAGCCTGTTAGCATTACATTGAATAATTAGGAAATCGCCTATGGAAGAATCAAATTTAATCATTGATGCGAATAATTTATGTAAAAGTTTCTCCGGCATACCCACTGTAAAAAATGTCACGTTAAAAGTTAGGAAAGGAGAAATTTTTGGATTTTTAGGCCCAAATGGCTCAGGAAAAACTACCGTTTTAAGGATGCTATGCGGTTTGTTAACACCCGATGAAGGCTTTGGAACTTGCCTCGGCTACGACATTCGCACAGAAACCGCCAGAATAAAAAAACGCATGGGCTATATTCCTCAGTTTTTTAGTTTATACAAACAATTGACTATCTATCAAAATATTCGACTCGCAGCGGAATTATATGGTGTAGCAAACCGCGCTGAACGCATTGAAGTAGTAATGCATCAACTCGAGCTAGATTCCCATAGAAACCAAATAGCAGGAACTCTGTCAGGGGGATGGAAACAACGCCTCGCTCTTGCTGCCGCTATTATTCATAATCCCCTTCTATTATTACTTGATGAACCCACAGCCAATGTTGACCCTGACTCAAGGCAAAAATTTTTGCGGCTGATGCGCCGTTTATCGTCTGAAGGAATTACAATATTACTCAGCTCTCATAACATGGATGAAGTCGAGCGTTGTCATCGAATTGCTTATATGTGCGATGGCGAAATGATTATGGATGGTAAAATCAGTGAAATTATAAATCGGGTTAATTTATCCACTTGGCAAGTTAGAGGAGACAATGTTGTTATTTTGGAGAAGCAGTTAGAAAATATACCAGGTGTGGATCAAGTAATTATACATTTCGATTCATTGCATGTTAGTGGTAAAGATCCTGTTGCTCTCGAACATGCTATTGAACCTTTTAGGAGTAGTCCCGATTTTTCTTGGAAAAAAATTGAACCCGTATTAGACGATGCCTTTATATGGTTGACTAAAAGTCATAGGATGGGTACTGATCAATTCAACTGAATATCTGACTAAGGGATTGCATGTCTAATATAAGCGATATCACATTACGACTTTTTGCCATACAAAAGAAAGAATTCATCGCAATGATGCGAGATGCTAATACCTATTTTTTTCTTATTTTAATTCCTTTAATTCAGGTTATTTTATTTGGTTACATTATAAACACCGACGCCAGGAACCTTCCTTCTATTGTTGTAGCCAAGGATTCATCTCAATTTACCAATAGTATTATCCAGTCCTTTAAAAATTCCGGGTACTTTGATATTAAAACGATTACTGCCGATGAGCATGAAGCAGAAAAATTAATGGACGTGGGTAAAATAAAATTCATCCTTTACATACCTGAAAATTTTTCTCGCGATCTTATCAAGAAAAAGAAGCCGCATCTTTTGCTGGAAGGTGAGGCAACTGATCCTATGGTGGTCGGAAATGCATTTCATGCTACTCAGCGAATTGTTGAGGAAGCTCTTCGCCATGATGCGGTAGGTCCTATTCAGTATCTAAAATCAAAAGACCCTGTTTTTACTGTTGATACACATGCCAAATATAATCCTGCCGCAAAAGCACAGTACCACACTCTTCCGGGATTACTAGTTTCTGTTATAACTATATCGCTCACCATGCTTACTGCTATTTCCATTACCACGGAATATGAAACAGGCACAATGGAAATGCTACTCATCACACCGATTCATCCATTGGAAGTTATTTTTGGTAAAATTATCCCCAACATAGTCTTAGGGTATATTTTATTTTTCCTAATTTTGGTTATTTCGCGATGGCTATTTCATGTGCCATTTTATGGTAGCTTTTGGCTATTAACGCTAGTCGCATTCCCATTCTTTATCGCTAATCTAGGAGTTGGAATCCTGACTTCAAGCATATCTAAATCACAGTTTCAGGCCGCAAATATTGCAAATACTTACGCCCTGCCGGCTCTTCTTCTTTCAGGATTTATGTTTCCATTTGCAGCGATGCCAGAATGGGCTCAATGGATAGGCCATTTGTTCCCTTCTACTTACTTTCTGCGAATAACCAGCGACATCATGCTGAAGGATGCAAGTCTAACCAATATCTGGCCCAATCTGTGGCCTTTGCTCATCTTTACCTTTATCGTTATTTTTGTTAGTCATCATTTTTACCGCAAAACCTTGGATTAGGGTTTTCTTATTTCGAGGATGGAAGAGTTCAGTAGATATGTTATAGTCATCAGCATTCATTATTTACGTTCGGTAGGGCAAGATGCAGCGGCGATTTGCCCGTTAAATTCAATCTATGGCAAGACACTTCATCATATTGTTAGCTTAAAATGGACATTGTATTGAGCAAATTATCCAAATTAGTCATAAAAAAATTTATAATAATTATAATTTTTTTATTCGGTAGAGGAAGTTGGTCAGCAGATTTAATGGAAGTATTTCAACAAGCGCTTGTTAATGAACCTATTTATCAAAATGAAGTCCTAAAAACTTTAGTATCTAAAGCAAATATCGGTATTGATCAATCCCTTTTATTACCTCATGTTGGATTTACGTCACAAGTCCTGGGAGATAAACAATCGAGTTCGGGAGCCATGGTTTCAAGCGGCCTTTTTCCTAGAAATAATAAAATAAAGGCCTTTGATAATCGCCTGTCACTTACTCAACCCGTTTTTAATTGGGCAAATTTTAAGCGTTTATCTGCTTCGAAATTATCCTATCAAATTGCCAGTGCCAATTTAAATGCAAAATTTCAAGATCTCATCGTACGAGTGGCGGAGGCTTATTTTAATACTTTGTATTATGAAAATAATCTTAATTACTATAAATCCAATAAAATTACTATGGCCAAACAACTGTCACAAGTAAAGGAGAAATATCGTATTGGTAAAGCGAATCGGAATGATTTAGATATGGCAATGTCTGCATTTAGTCTTGCCGAATCAAACTATATCACTGCACAATCAGAACTGGCAGAGCAGAAATTACATTTAGCAGAGATTAGTGCTATAGAATATCCCTATTTAGCTCGCTTAAAAGATAATTTTCCTAGAGAAAATCTTAAACCTGGCAATTTACAGAATTGGGTTGATGCAGCAGTTAGACAAAACTGGAGTATAAAAACTAACCAATTACGGGTTAAAGCCGCGAGAGAACGAATTAAACAGGCATTTGCAGGACATCTCCCCAATGCGAATGTAGAAGTTTACTATGATGTGTTACCCTTTCATATTCAAAACGGTAGCCTGCTTGTGGCAGCAGGTTCAAGTAGAGTAAATAATCTGGCAGCCGCGGTGAATATCAATGTACCTATTTATTCTGGAGGATTAGTTGCTGCCAATACCAAGAAAGCACAATACCTTTTTCGCATAGCAGAACAGCAGCTAGACGCCTCCTGCCGGAAAACTACCTATTCAGTTAAGCAAAATTACCTAAGAATTTTATCTGATATTCACAAAATAAAGAGTGATCAACAAACTATTGCATCGAATCAAAATTCGTTGAATAGATTGAAAGAGCGCTACGCCTTAGGAGCAACTGATTTAATGCAAGTTATCAATCAACAAGATAGATTGATACATTCCCAGATTGAACTGAATAAAGATAGATTTAATTACATTATAGAAATACTAAAATTTAAAAAGAATCTAGGAACTTTATCTATAGATGATATCAAAATGGTAAATAGTTGGCTTGAAAAATAAACAATTACCATTAAAACTTGTTTTTAGCTTTCACTAGCTTTTGTATTAAGGCCCTTTACGTAAAGTAACTCAAAAGTTGACAATGTTTTTTGGATATCATGCTTTTTCGCCATTGCATGCCCCTCCCTTCCCATTTTTAACCGTTCATCCTCTGGTAATACTAATATTTTATTAATTTTTTTTGCCAGCTCATTAGTATTTCCTGGCTGGAAAAGATAACCATTTTTGCCTTCGATGACTAAATGAGGTAGCGCCAAGGCATCGGCCAAAATGACAGGTAATGACGCTGACATAGCCTCTAGAGTAGCCAAAGATTGTAATTCGGCTGTTCCTGGCATACAAAATAGTGTGGCTCTAAGGTAAACTTTTCGTAACTTCTCATCAGAAATCGCTCCTAAAAAATGAATACGCCCAGAAACATTTAAAGAAGCAGCCAGTTTTTTCAATTTTTCAAGGATTTCACCTTCTCCAACTATTTCAGCATGTACGTTCAGTGACGGTTTAGTTTTAGCGATAGCCTTAATAAGTTCATCAATATGTTTCTCTTTAGCTAACCTTCCAACGAAAAGAACAATTGGATATGCAGGCTTTTCAATACATTCATCAGGTTTTAGCTCATAAATACTTGAATTAATCCCATTTGAAACAGTTACTATTCCTGGTAACTTTAATTTTTTAGTGAAGGTTTCTGTTGCCAAATCGGTAGGTGTGGTAATAATGGTTACTTTCTTTAGGACTTTATACGCATCATGCCATAAATACTTCACCAGTAATTTAATAAAAATATTAGGCAAAGGAACGTAAGGAGTGACATTTTCTGGCATGACATGGTTTGTGGCTACGATGGGTATTCGACGACGAATTGCTTCATTGATTACATATCGACCAATCATGAAATGACATTGGACATGAACCACATCAGGTTTCACTTTATCAAAAATTTTGCGTATTTCATTTTTAATTTGCCAGGGAAAACACATACGAAATGAAAGATGTGTAGGTATTGCATGCGATCTTAGACGATGTTCTATTATTCCATTTTTGTTGCCTGTAAAACTCTCTCCTGGGCTGCTACGAGGAGCAATGACATGCACTTTATGACCTAATTTCAATAAACCCTCAGCTAAACGCCCTCCAAACCGTGCTGCCCCATTAATATCGGGAGGATAAGTATCAGCAGAAATTAGAATGGTTAATTTTTCCGTCATGTGGGATTTTTTTGGTCATTTTTTGCTCTATTGAGTATAGCCTATAATAATTACTGATGTTGCACGTTGGTTTTATTCTTGAAAATTTAAAGTCCCTGATGATTTTAAAGTGTCTCAGCATCTTCAAACCTAAAGAGTAATTTTCGAGCAACATCCTAAACAGGTATAATATGGAGGTTTGAAATGATACTACCTATAATCCTGGCGGGTGGTTGCGGTAGCCGTCTATGGCCATTATCTCGTAAATTATACCCTAAGCAATTCTTAAAGCTTTATGGTTCCCAAACTATGCTACAAGCAACCATTACTCGCTTAAATGAATTAAGTCATCAGCTCCCTATGGTACTTTGTAATGAAGAACATCGTTTCCTCGCCGCAGAACAGCTAAGGGAAATAAATCTTTCTGAGAGCACAATTATTCTTGAACCCGAGGGACGAGGAACGGCGCCATCAATTACATTAGCAGCATTACTATCTTTGCAATCAGAGGATAATCCTACCCTGCTTGTACTCCCCGCCGATCATATCATTATGGACGAAAAGCAATTTCAACAGGCTCTAGAAAAAGGTTTGCCTTACGCTGAAAATGGTAGATTAGTAACTTTTGGTATACCCCCTGATAAACCAGAAATTGGTTATGGATATATCCATGCACCCAAAGAAAAAAATAATGATGAGATCATCAAAATAGTGGGCTTTACTGAAAAACCTGATTTAAAAACAGCGCAGACATTTTTAGAAACTGGGAACTACTATTGGAATAGTGGAATTTTTATGTTTACTGCTCGTGACTATCTTCATGAGTTAAAAAAATATCGAGAGGATATTTATATCAACTGTGTCAAAGCAGTTAATGGGGCTGTGAAAAACCGAGACTTTCTCTATGTTGATAAAGAAAGCTTTTTAAACTGCCCATCTGAATCTGTGGATTATGCTGTAATGGAAAAAACAACCAATGCTGTTGTCGTCCCGATGGAAGTGGATTGGAGTGACATTGGCAATTGGTCTTCCCTTTGGTCTATCTCAGAAAAAGATCTACAAGGAAATGTGCATGTGGGTGAGGTGGTAAATGTAGATACGACTGATACTTATGTTCACTCTGAAGATAAACTGGTAGTGGCAGTAGGATTAAAGGATATAGTTGTTGTGAACACAAAAGACGCACTATTAATAGCAGATAAAATTTCCGTCCATAAAGTGAAGCAAATTGTGGAAAAATTAACTGAGGATAAACGCAGTGAAGCGATTGTGCATCGCGAAGTATATCGACCTTGGGGCAAATTTGATTCTCTTGAGCGGGGCAAACGCTACCAAGTTAAACATATAACTATCAAACCGGGAGAAAAAATCTCAACCCAACTTCATCATCATAGAGCAGAACACTGGGTTTTAATTTCTGGTTCTGCCAAGGTTACCAAAGGTAACAAAACATTCTTGTTAACTGAAAACGAATCCACTTATATTCCTGTGGGTACAATTCATTCTCTGGAAAATCCAGGAATTTTGCCATTGGAATTGATTGAAATACAATCAGGTTCCTATTTAGGTGAAGATGACATTGTGCGAATTGATGATCTTTATGGACGCTGTAATTCTCAAAAAAACTCAGACACTGAATAAATGTGATATTCATTTTATTATCTTGAAAGCAGAAAGCTAGTGATCGGTTTTTTTTCATAACATCAAAACGCCTCATCAAATAATACGACATTATGAACTTCTCGTTGCTTCTTTAAAATGAGAGAATGATGCCTAATCATTGTCTATAGCCCCAAAATGAACACATTTTGTACTATATTTAATAAATAGTTCAACATGGATCGATGTGGAGGGAACTGCAATGAGAAAACAACTATTGATGGTTTTTACTCTTAGTATACTAACATTTGGTTTAACCAATTGCGGAGCACTTAGAGCGGGAGGAGAAGCCGTCGGCACGAGTGTGGGCTATGTAGCAACAACGGGAACAAAGGTAGTCAAAACAGTGGGGACAGGCGTCGCAACTGGTACAGGTTATGTGGTTAATGCCGGAGCAAAAACTGTTAAAGCAGTGGGTACTGGAGTAAAAAACGTAGTGCGTTAATCAGGATTATTCGCTTCACAAATGTAGGTGATCAACCTACATTTGTGCATCCTAGTGATGCTTACTATCTTTTATTCAATAATTCTCTCGTTTTATTCCAAAATGAAATAAAAGAAAGAAAATAATTCCATTTATTTTTAGCTGGAAGAGACTAACACCTCCTGAAAATCTGCAATACAAGTAGACCTCTCTAAACATTTTTTGTGTTTTTTAATCCAGAAAGATCGCAAGGCATTTTTAAATGCCATACCTCAGCACATCATCGCGCTTAATCCATCCCAAAGAATTAATTTTCTTTAATCCCAAAATAACATGCCGCGGCTATTGGCCGGAATAGATGCTAATGACTATGTAGATAACATCGATAAACCAGGGTAAATAAGCATAGCAAGCAGATTACTATGCTTGCTATGTCATCCCGAGCATCTCACGTCATCTCGAGCCTCTCACTGACAGCTGCAATATAAATAAAATTTTTCCTATAGATAGTGGTTATTACAACTGATTAATTTTCAAGCAAATGATCTTTTTTTGTACTAATATCTCTAGTGAAGGAACAACTATCAAGAGGAGCTTAACCATGAAAAGATTCATTTCTGTTATGTTTTTCTTGGGGTTATCGACCACCGGATTAGTTTCTTGTACCGCTACTCAAGTTGGTACTGCAACTGGTGCTGCTGCAGGCGCAGGTATTGGTTATGCGGTTAGTGGTGGTGATGCATTAGGAACTGCTATTGGTGCAGGAGCTGGTGCATTAATCGGTAATCAAATAGGTCGAGAACAAGATAGGAGAAATTGGTATTATCGAAATGGCTATTACTATTATTACTAATGCCTCAAATAACCATCTCTAGATTCACATCATTCCATTTTGTCTTGATTATAGGACTACTATGAAGTTATTGAGGCAAAATGGAAAACTCACTGTTATACTGAATAAAAAACTATACAAGGAATGTAGCCATGCGATTAAAAAATAAAGTAGCAATTGTGACTGGTGCTGCCAGTGGAATCGGCAAAGAAATTGCCCTGGTTTATGCCCGCGAAGGCGCAAAGGTAGCTATAGCGGACCTTAATCTCTCTCAAGCTCAAGAAGCCGCTGAAGAAATCCAGTCTAAGGGTGGTCAAGCCATGGCTGTAGAAATGAATGTCACCGATGAAGAACAAGTCAATACGGGTGTGGATAAAGTAGTCAGCAATTTCGGTGGTGTTGATACTTTAGTTAGTAATGCCGGGATTCAAATTATTAACTCTGTGGATAAATTACCCTTTTCTGATTGGAAAAAAATGCTGGCCATTCACCTGGATGGAGCCTTTCTCACAACAAAAGCCTGCCTCAAACATATGTATTCTGCCAAAAAAGGCGGCAGTATTATTTACATGGGCTCTGTTCACTCCAAAGAAGCGTCTGTCTTAAAGGCACCTTATGTGACAGCTAAGCACGGTTTAATTGGTCTTTGCAAAGTTGTTGCGAAAGAAGGAGCAGCTTACGGCGTAAGAGCCAATGTGATTTGCCCGGGGTTTGTTCGCACCCCCCTTGTAGATAAGCAAATTCCAGAACAAGCGCAAGAATTACACATGAGTGAAGAAGACGTTATCAAAAAGATAATGCTTAAGGAAACTGTAGATGGTGAATTCACTACTATAGATGATGTAGCCGAAACAGCCTTATTTTTTGCTTCCTTTGAATCAAACGCATTGACGGGACAATCTCTAATTGTTTCACATGGTTGGTTCATGCAATAACTCATGAAAAGTTAAAGTACTAGTTTTTAAAACTAGTACTTTTTTGCATGAGTTAATCTAAGATTTAATGACTTAGAATTATATGATCTGATAAATTTATATCAAATACAGGAGTTTTAAATAATGAAGGAATCAGAAATTAAAGAAAATGCATTTGCTATGCCTTTTTGTAGTCCTTCTTACCCGCATGGTCCCTATCGGTTTATAAATCGTGAATATCTGATTATTACCTACGAAACTGATATTGATTTGCTTCGTGAAATAGTACCAGCCCCACTAGAGGTCACTGAACCCGTAGTAAAATTCGAAGTGATTCGCATGCCAGACTCTACTGGTTTTGGTGATTACACAGAGTCAGGCCAGGTTATTCCCGTTCGTTATCAAGGCAAAGAAGGTGGATATACGCATGCAATGTATCTTGATGATCATCCACCAATAGCAGGTGGTCGTGAAATTTGGGGGTTTCCTAAAAAGCTTGCGCAACCCTCTCTTAAGGTAGAAAAAGAAACGCTTTTAGGTACTCTGGATTATGGTCAAAGTCGTATTGCTACGCTCACCATGGGGTATAAATATAAAACATTGGATTCTAAAAAAGTGGCCGAAGCCTTGGGTGCTCCAACTTATCTATTAAAAATAATCCCTCATGTTGATGGCACAACACGTATCTGTGAGTTAGTTGAATATCATCTGCAAGATATAACAATAAAAGGTGCCTGGACGGGACCCGCCCAAATTGAACTGTTTCATCACGCATTGGCACCCGTGGCCAAACTACCAGTCAAAAAAGTCATTAGTGGTGTTCATTTCGTTTCAGATTTAACATTACCTTATGGACGAGTTGTTCATGACTATTTGAAATAAACATAAAAGGTTTAAGCGTTCTTATATAAGAACGCTTTGTTTTTTATATTTTGCTCTACTTATAGGAACGTAAATGCTCATTTTGTTAGGATATCTCATAATACTAGCTTCAGTTTTTGGTGGATTTGCTTTAGCTGGAGGTCATCTGGCAGCAATTATTCAACCAGTTGAATTTTTAATTATTGCTGGTGCAGCTATTGGCTCGTTGGTTGTAGGTAATAGTTTGAATGTTTTAAAAGCAATTGGCAAAGCCATCCCCGGGCTATTTATTAGTCCAAAATCTTCTAAAATTTTATATAAAGATTTACTAGGTCTTTCTTACGCATTGCTTAATAAAGGACGTCAAGAGGGTTTTATGTCGCTAGAAGCCGATATTGAAGACCCAGCGGCCAGTCCTGTTTTTAGCAATTATCCGCGCATCTTAGCCAAACCTCATCTTGTTGAATTTATTTGTGATTATCTTCGTTTAATGATTACCTCTAACATGCAACCTTTCCAACTTGAGTCACTAATGGAAAGTGAAATTGAAACCTATCATCAAGAGGAAGCCATCCCCATTAATGCGATCACTAAATTGGCCGATAGCATGCCAGCATTCGGGATTGTTGCAGCAGTTCTTGGGGTTGTGCATTCAATGGAATCAATTAATTTACCGCCCTCTGAATTAGGTGTGCTAATCGCTCAAGCCTTGGTTGGAACATTTTTAGGTATTTTATTAGGGTATGGTTTTATTGGTCCACTTGCCACCACTTTAGAGCAACGCGCCAATGAATCTATCTTAATGTTAAACTGCATAAAAGTTACCTTATTGGCCAGCGCTCATAATTATCCACCAATTATTGCTACTGAATTTGGGCGCAAAGTTTTATTCTCCACAGCAAGACCCTCCTTTAACGAACTAAATGACGAAATAAAGCCTGTCAAACAGGAAGCCCCTGAAGCTGCTTAGAGAATTAATATGAATGACAAAAATTTGGTAATTATTAAAAAAACTAATAAACATCATAACGGTCATCATGGGGGTTCGTGGAAGATTGCTTATGCCGACTTTGTAACTGCCATGATGGCCTTTTTCTTATTAATGTGGCTTATTGCTTCGCTTAATAAGGCACAAAAAGATGGTTTAGCTGAGTATTTTAAGCAACCATTACGAATTGCTCTTATTGGCGGTGATAGCATGGGAGCCAGAAAGAAAACAGTGAATGGTGGTGGTACTGATCTCAAACAAAAAGATGGCCAAGTTCGAGCGGGAGATCAAAGTATCGCAGAAAAAAAAGAAGTGCAGCAATTAGAACAATTAAAAGAAAAGGTACTATCAACCATTACAAGCGATCCGGCCTTAGCTGAGTTAAAGAATCGTCTGCTGATGGATGTGGTTTCTGAGGGCCTGCGCATTCAATTAATTGATAATAAAAATAAGCCCATGTTTGGTATTGGGAGCGATGAAATTGATCCTGAGATGCTACAGGCTCTCGACAAAATAGCAAAAATTTTAAACAATGTCCCTAATAAAATTAGTATCCAGGGTCATACGGATGCCCACCCCTACCATAATCCAGAAGATTTGAACCAAAGCAATTGGGAATTATCAACACAGCGTGCCAATACAGCAAGGCGGGCGCTAGTCAAGGCAGGGATACCTGAAGATAAAGTTGTTCAAGTGATTGGTTACGCTTCAACGGTCTTGCTTGATAAGAAAAATCCCTTAAATCCTGGCAATCGTCGTATTACGATTATTGTGATGAAAAAAGATGCTGAGGCAAAAATTATTCAAAATAATTAACCAGACCAATTAAAGAATTGCAAATATCGAATAATATTCGATCCCTCTTTAGGACGCCTGGTTATATTCTTTGTAGATCTCAGATACTATTGACTTTGACTTAAATAAACAGACATACTGTTCATAATTACTCCTGAAGCAGCATTTTTGTTGCGGAAAATATAAATTATGGACCAACAAAACCTTAGATATTCTATGATGCGTCACCTGGCACTGTTCTCCAGGTTGGGCAGAAAAGATAGGGAATCAGCGCTAATCTACTTATCAGCCACCAACATCAGTGTCCAGGTGTATTAAACACTGGCTTCCTGCCAATAAGCGCTTTAAACAATCTTAATAGTAATCGCCTGTAGTTATAAGGCAGCCTGCTATTGATCCACTCCACACAAAACTAAGCAAAGTTTGGGCGAGTGTCTGATAAAAGAGCTGTAACCATGAAAATAGTAAACCCTAACGGCCAAGTGGATTTCGTCTATCTTGAGTTTATTTTAAAGTCTTACATTCAAAAATATATCGACGCGGTTCCTTCAAAGTACACTTATGTTAATGAAACGGGAGTAAATCCTGCATTTCAAGCTATAGAAGAAATTAAAACACCTCTTGATATCCATGAAAAACGTTTATTTGTCCTAAGAAGTGACCTCCTATTTGTCACTGGGATTAAAAATGCGTACCAGGAGTATGGATACCAAGGTTTAAAAAATGCCTTTGATGACAAAAATCATCAGTTTATTAATTGGGATGATAGATATGGGCATCCTTCATTGGCAATCCCTCATCATCTATATGATGGAGGAGTTCTTTACGCCGGGTTTATTTGTCAGCGTTTCACTTATTTAGAAGTATTTCTATCTTCGGGGCGTTTTAATCGTTATGAAAGAACTGCCGAAAACACTGCTCCTTTATTAACCGAACAGCAATTAATTGTTGAAAGCTATCTTTCTTTAAAACTAAGACAAACCTACGGTAAGCAGGCGGTTCATTTTTATGATACCTTTCCAGGAAAGCAGGATGATGACGATTCCGCACTTTTTTTTTCAGATACACCCTTTCCTAAAAGTAAGATTTGTCGAATTTACAATGAAAAATTAATTATAAAAGCAGGACAAAATGCTTTAAAGCATTTACATTATGCCGATGCTGAGCACTATATTGCCAAGAATATTCCGCCCATTAAACCTAAATACAGCTACGATGATGAAGGCAATATAAATCCAGGATTTCAAAATATTCAACAGGTCAATTTCCCTTTGCAACCTTTGGAAAAACGCATCTGGGTTCTAAGAACAGATTTTATTTTGGCATTGGGAGTTAAAAATGCCTATCAAAAAGAGTATGGCTATTACGGCTTAGAAGATAGTTTCAGTAAATCTGTGCATCCCTTCTTAAATTGGAAGGATAGATCAGGGCATCCATCTTTAGCTTTGGTGGAAAAAGATTACGATGGCTCCGTTTTCTATGCAGGCTACTTATGTCAACGAGAAAAATTTTTACAGGTTTATCTTGTTTCTGGACGTTTTGATCGTAGCGATTTGAATAAGGAACAAACACAGATTTTAGAGGCTTATATAGCCGCTCAGTTACAGGTAGCCTATGGCAAACAACCTATTGTTTTTGATTACGGTAATCCTGAAGATCCAGAGTATCATAAAATCTTTTTTGCTAATGGTTTATTTGCTCCGAGTAATCCTAGACGCATTTATTCGTCCGAAAGTATCAATCTTATTTTAGGCGATATACAACCGCCCCAATCCAATCTTTCTTATGAGGAAGTAGTTTGTTCTGGATCAATCCCTAAATGTGAATTTTATTAAGGGTAAACTTAAAAATAGGCAAGCAGACCGTTAGAGAAAATACCTCAAGTCAAACTCTATCTTACTACTAAATTTTTTTTGTAGGCGAATAATCAATTGATTTATCATGGGGTGATTATCGCGATCATCAAATCCACGATTATCTCTCGGGGTAAAGCGACCACCGGAAATATTTTCTAGTCATCTTTTTTGACTTTTTCTTTGGTTTGCTTTTTTGAAGAGAATTTAGACGATTTTTTCATGATTTTATCCTATAGCAAATAAAATACTTTTTAAGCATCAGTCCGGTTTTGAATTGAGGTCCAAACCCTCTGCGTGCAGAAACCGTTCCTAAAAGACTTGCTTTTCGTCAAAGCTTAAAATACCGTGTGAATTATTTGACTATTGTCTAATGGAAGATAAGGACATCTTGATGAAAACAAGACCAGTTTATGTGGCTGGGGGTATGCGTACTCCCTTTGCTAAATCCATGACCGTTTATAAACAAGTTTCCACCCAAGAGTTAATGACTGCTTCACTGCAAGCATTGGTAAAAAAAATGAAACTTGAAGACAGGCTTGTAGGTGATGTGGGTTTAGGGGCTGTTATCAATAGTTCTTTTAACTGGAACTTGGCCCGTGAGAGTATCTTGGGAACTAAGCTTAATCCCCATACGCCAGCTTATACTTTACAACGAGCCTGCGGTACTAGTTTGGAAACTACTTTGCAAATTGCCCTTAAAATTGCCAATTATCAAATTGATGATGGTATTGCTGCTGGTGTAGATACCAATAGCGACGTACCTGTCATGTTTCGTAGAAGTTTCGCCCGTAAACTCATTAACTTAAATCAGGCAAAAAATTTCTTAGAAAAATTAAAATCGATTGCCGCCTTTCGCCTGAAGGATTTAAAACCAGAAGTTCCCTCTGTTGTTGAGCCACGTACAGGGTTATCAATGGGAGAACATACAGAAAAAATGGTCAAAGAATGGCATGTTTCACGACTTGAGCAAGATAAATTAGCCTTGGCAAGTCATCAAACGGCCTCCAAGGCTTATGAAGAAGGATTTTATGACGATCTTGTTTTTGAATATATGGGTTTGAAACGTGATGGAATATTACGTCCTGATACAACAATTGAAAAATTGGCAAAATTAAAACCAGCTTTTGATACCAGCGGTGCAGGTAGTTTAACAGCAGGCAATAGTACTCCGCTTACAGATGGCTCCTCGGCTATTTATTTAGTCAGTGAAGAAATTGCAAGTCAGTATGGTTACCCCCTTCTTGCTCGTTTTGTCGATGCGCAAGTAGCCGCTGTAGATTTTGTACATGGTGAAGGTTTACTAATGGCTCCAACATTTGCAGTCAACGAGCTGTTGAAACGGAATAAATTAGAACTTCAGGATTTTGACTTCTATGAAATCCACGAAGCATTTGCAGGTCAAGTTCTTTGCACATTAAAAGCCTGGGAGTCAGAGGAATACTGCAAAAAAGTTCTCAAACGTAACGGTGCATTAGGTTCAATTAATAGAGAGCAAATGAATATTAAAGGGGGTAGTTTAGCCCTCGGTCATCCTTTTGCGGCGACAGGGACTCGCATCGTCAGCAACCTTGCTAAAATTTTACATCAAAATGGAAAAGGAAGAGGTCTTATTTCAATCTGCACAGCAGGAGGTATGGGGGTTGCTGCTATTTTAGAAGCTGTTTAATTCAGCGCCATCAAGAGCAATAAATGATAAAAGCATGCCTAAACTTGCCGTATTTTAAATAGTACTTAAATGATGATATTTACTAGTTTAATCGCTGAATTTGCGTTAAAATACAATGGCATGTTTACCGGACAGCAACTATGAAACCCCTGACTCGTGATATTCTTTTAACATTATCCGTCAAATTCACCTTATTTTTTCTTCTATGGTTCATTTGTTTCAAGGATGTACAAAAACCTGTAAAAAATACACAACAATGGTTGTTGGGTTCTAGTTTGCACTCTGATATGACAGCAACTCGAACTAAAAATTGATTTTCAATTTGTTACTCCAGCCATGTGAGGTGATCTATGATTCCAGGCAGTGATGTGGTTGATTTATCCCGTCTCCAGTTTGCATTAACCGCGCTTTATCATTTTCTATTTGTCCCTTTAACGTTAGGTTTATCTATTTTACTGGCAATCATGGAAACGGTTTACGTCATGACTGGCCGTGAGATTTGGCGTCAAATGGTTAAATACTGGGGAATTTTATTTGGGATTAATTTTGCGCTAGGCGTTGCGACAGGTTTAACAATGGAGTTTCAATTTGGAACTAACTGGGCCTACTATTCGCACTATGTGGGCGATGTATTTGGTGCACCTTTAGCCCTTGAAGGCTTAATGGCCTTTTTTTTAGAGGCTACTTTTGTGGGTTTGTTCTTTTTCGGCTGGGATAAACTCACCAAGTTACAACATCTTTCTTGTACCTGGCTTCTTGCCCTGGGGACAAATTTATCGGCACTATGGATTCTTATCGCAAACGGCTGGATGCAAAATCCCGTAGGCGCAAGGTTTGATTATCAGACGATGCGTATGGAAGTAAGTAGCTTTGCAGATGTTATGTTTAATCCTGTTGCCCAAGCAAAATTCGTCCATACAATTAGTGCTGGCTATGTTACAGGAGCCATTTTTGTTTTATCGCTTAGTGCTTATTTCCTTTTACGCGGGCGTAATCAAGCTTTTGCCAAGCGCTCCATGACTGTAGCAGTTTCTTTTGGTTTAGCTTCAGCTTTATCTGTTGTAGTCTTGGGCGATGAAAGTGGCTATGTAGCCAATACTAACCAAAAAATGAAATTGGCAGCCATTGAGGCCATGTGGCATACCGAAAAAGCTCCTGCAGGCTTAACACTGATTGGGATTCCCAATGAGAAAACCATGAAAACTGATTTTGCGATTGAAATTCCTTGGGTCTTGGGAATAATTGCAACACGCTCTTTCGATGAACAATTAGAAGGTATTGTAGAACTTATAGAGCAAGGGAAGGAAAAAATTCGTGAGGGAATGCTCGCCTATGACGCATTAGTACGCCTTAAGCAAAATCCTTTGGACGCTCAAGCTAAAAATGATTTTACAGCCCATGGTAATTATCTGGGGTATGGTCTGTTATTAAAAAAATATACCGAGAATGTGGTAGACGCCAGTGAAGAGCAAATTAATAAGGCTGCAAATGATTTGGCTCCTCACGTAAAACCCCTATTCTTTTCATTCCGTATTATGGTCGCTTGTGGCTTTTTCTTCATTTTATTATTTGCAATTGGCTTTTATTTATCCATAAGAAGAAAACTACATACAACAAATTGGTATCTCCATCTTGCCTTTTGGTCACTCCCCCTACCCTGGCTTGCAGCTGAACTGGGATGGATTATTGCAGAATATGGACGTCAGCCTTGGGCAGTCCAAGGAGTACTCCCAACTGCGCTAGGTACCTCCTCAGTAAATGCCTCACAGGTTTTAACATCACTTTCCGGTTTCGTCATCTTTTACACAATTTTAGCTATTGTTGAAATTTATTTGATGGTCAAATACGTTCGTCTAGGCCCCGATGGCCTAGCCCACTAAGGAGGAAATATTATGCCTTTAGATTATGAAACCTTACGTATTATCTGGTGGGCATTATTAGGTGTTTTGCTCATTGGTTTTGCAGTGATGGATGGCTTCGATTTAGGCGTAGCAATGTGGCTGCCCTGGCTCACCAAAACTGATCTTGAAAGACGTATTATAATCAACACAGTCGGTCCAGTGTGGGAAGGTAATCAAGTTTGGTTTATTTTGGGTGGAGGTGCTATCTTTGCTGCTTGGCCTGCTCTGTATGCGCTCTCTTTTTCCGGGTTTTACCTGGCAATGCTTGTTGTGTTGCTTGCTTTAATTTTACGCCCGGTTGGTTTTAAATATCGCTCCAAATTACCTCACGCCAGATGGCGTCAACTTTGGGATCTTGCCTTGTTTATTAGTGGTTTTATTCCCGCTTTAATATTTGGGGTTGCTGTTGGTAATGTTTTGCAAGGGGTTCCTTTTCATTTTGATGATAGTTTACGACCATTCTATACAGGGACCTTTTTGCAGTTATTGAATCCTTTCGCACTGCTCTGCGGTTTACTATCAGTCATTATGTTAGCAATGCATGGAGCCTTTTTTATTAATCTAAAAACGGAAGGTTACATTCAAAAACGAGCAATTATTGCTGCAAAAACTTGCGCTTTTTTAAGCATTCTGATTTTCTGTCTGGCAGGATTTTGGCTTTATTCTGCAATAAATGGCTATAGCATTGTTGGCAATCTTGCCCATAATGGTCCTTCAAATCCTCTTTTCAAAATTGTGGTTTCTCAAAGCAAAGCGTGGTTTATGAATTATGAAATTTACCCGCTAACCTTACTGGCACCAATAGGAAGCATTATTGCGGCCTTATTAGCTATATTACTGACGAAAAGAGCACTTCTAGCCTTTATCTGCAGTGCACTCTCAGTCACAGGAATTATTGCCACTGTAGGTCTTAGTTTATTTCCTTTTATCCTCCCCTCTTCATCTTATCCAAATCACAGCTTGATTGTTTGGGATAGCTCATCCAGTCAATTTACTTTATTTATTATGTTGTTAGCTACAGCTATTTTTTTACCAATTGTTGTAATTTATACCTCCTGGGTATATCGGGTATTACGTGGTAAGGTTACGGCATCCTCTATTCAAATTAACGAGCATACAGCGTATTAGGAGACATTTTATGTGGTATTTTTCGTGGATATTAGGTACAGGATTGGCCTGTACCTTCGCAGTTTTAAACGCTATGTGGCTTGAGCTTAGACTTAGTGATAAAGACGAAAATACAACACCTGACTCCTAAGGATTATAGAACCTGGTACCAAACTCATTAATACCAGGTTCACTAGTCGTTGTTTTAGTCTGTACTGCAGGACTTTCTTTATTTTCTTGCTCTTGTTCGGTATGATTTTCTTCTGGTAACACCCCATCCTGATTTTTCTGCTGACGCTTTCTTTTACCGAGTACTTCCTGCTTCTTAGCCCAACGATAGCCTAAAAATTCTCCTGATTTATTACCATCATCATCTCGCACCCCAGTACAACCAGCCCATGAAATGAGGCTGCCTCTATTACCAAAGTGTTTTAATACAGTAGATAATGAGAAATAATTTTTACTTGTTTGCAACGTATTCAAATCCAATACCGTTCTACCAGTAAGTGGTTCTATCACACGAGGCACTGGCAAATTACTTCCTCGAATAAGACACAGATCAGGAACTTGTTGTGCAGTAGTATATGCACCGAAAAATCTTGGATATGGATTAATATTGTCTACAGGCTGCTCATCATCTTCTTTTTTCACCACCGTCACTTCTGTCGGATTAAATTGGTCATTTTCCAGATCAGTAGCCAAAGAATCACTAAGGCTGGCACCAGAACCCGATACAAGCATCACCGTACTATTAATTGCTTTAAGATCAATAAAACCATCATTTTGATACCAAGTACCATGACCAGAACAAACTAAGGACGGAACAATAATTTTCATTTCAATGCAGTATAGCAATGACTTAAGATAAGGAGTTTTCTCAAGCCTGTTTTTAAATGTTAACAGTTCAAGCTTTACTGTCTCGTCAACTAAAGTAGAAGCCAATGCGGTGTTAAGGATGCGGTAAGTCTCTAAAATTTGCCAATTTAACAATAGCTCATAATTATAGGCACGTGGATAGCTAATAAAGATCGAAGCAAGTGTTTCAGCGTAAAAATCTAAACGCTCATCCTGATGCAATCGCACATGAGAATAAGCATCAACATCAGAAGCTCGAACATAATGAATCGTAACTTTTTTATTTAACGCCTTTTCAAAAATCTTTAGTAAATCAAAAGAAGCATTATTTATCTTCATATAAAAGCCAAATAAAATTACAAATGGCTCATTGTATATACAAATAATTAAGGGATTCTTAATTTTTAACAAATAGAAAATTTTTTTTTTGTACTGAACAAGTGTTTTGCCGTTCTAACCGTCAATAAGCAAAATGGCTGTTGTTTAAAGCTCAAGTTCTAAACAAGAAAACTGTCATGGCGGAGCGACTAGAGATAAAGATTTCCTATACTTAGTGTATCTTTTTAAATTGCAAACAAACAGTAAATAAAATGCGAAAATAGTAAGAAGAAAAAAAAGTATGATATAAATAATTTCTAATTGCTTCTTGTCGTTTCGAGATCTCACTGGAGTTTAAAATGGGCACACCACAAGATAAATTAAAAGAGCAAATGGCAAAAGAATTGAATGAGCTTAAAGAGTTACACCACTTAAAAAAACGCAATGAAGAGGAAGAAAAACGCTATAAAGCCCTTATGGATGCATATAAGGATAATATCCTTGCTAATCCTAAAATTTTAGAGGAAGCAAAACCTCAAGAAACTTATCAAGTGGGGAAAAAGACGCCAAACGCCCAAATGATGCTTGATGATTATAAGAAAAAAACAGGCAAAGATGCCAGTGTAGACTCAGAAGGTACAATGAGGTTTGAGTTTGACTCGCCAGAGGATGCCGTGGCGTTTTTTCAAGATCAAGCCAAAAAAGGTCAAGGATTTGACGCCTATAATGCAGCAATAGATCATAGAATTTATTCTGATGGTAAGGGAACTTTTGTGCAAGGAACAAAAGCCGATGTTGACGCCTATCTTAAAAACCCAAAAGAATTTAATTGTGGTGAAAAAGGCGAGCTGAGTAGGAAGGAACCTGAATCCACAAAAACATTATCAGCTTAATCATCCCTTTCCTCAGTGTATTTTATAGATTGACAATTCGTCCTTTGCTCCAGGAGGAATGAATTGACAATCTATCTCAGGAATTTATTATTTTTTTGTGGGTTCCCAAAGAGCAATGTACGCACCTGTGGGATCAGTAATAATAGCAAAATGCCCCATGTCTCCCGCTTGGGTTACCTCTTTAATTACATTTGCGCCGTGACGTTTGGCATTTTCTAATGCAGAAGCAACATCTGAAACTAAAATATAAGCCATCCAATGAGGAGGAATGTGCGCACGTTGCTCTTCAGGTATGGTCCATATCCCTGCAAATTCCTTATCCTGAGCTTTAGCAATGGTATAAGTCATTTCGCCCATATCATGGTCTATAAACTGCCAACCAAACACTTTACCGTAGAAATCCTTAGCTTTCTTAACATCAGATGTTGCTAATTCATTCCAACAAATTTGCCCCTTAGCCATTGTTGTCATAAAACTTCCTTATTTAATAAGTTCGGCGGGATCAATAGCTTAATAAGGTTAAACAATTTTTTCAATTCAAAGTTCAGTTCGAAACTTTAACTTAGATATTTTCCCCGAAATAACACCTTATTTTTTCTTGTATTTCTAACATATGTTCCTCATTTTGGTATTTTGTTCGTGGCCAAAAAAATCCTTTTAATCCATCTCCTTTATTTCTTGGTACAATATGCGCATGTAAATGCGGTATACTTTGGCTAACGATATTATTCATTGCAATGAAGCTTCCTTGCGCCTTCATCGCCAGCTCAACAGCCCTGCCAATAGATTGCACTAACTGAAAAAAAGGCGCTACCATGACGGTTGGCAAATCATAAAGGGTTTGGAAATGCTCCTTAGGAGCTAACAAAGTATGTCCAGGAAATAAAGGACGATGATCTAAAAAAGCAATAAACTGCTTATTTTCAAAGACAATATAAGCCTTCTCTTCTTTTTTTACGATTGAATCAATGATACAGCTTTTTTCACTTTGGTTTGCCATTAACTTTCATCCTACCTGTTTAACTTGCCAGCCATATAACGACCTACTAATTGCGCCATGATAATTGCAAGGTACGCTTGACCAATAAAAGACTCCATCCATGAAAAAGTTTGTGCGATAGGTTTTTTAGGAACAATATCTCCAAAACCCACCGTTGTTAATGTAATAAATGAATAATAGATAGCATCAGCGTCATATTTAATATTCGTAAAGGCGTTGGGATCAAGAAAACTTAACCATAAATAAAGATAAGCATAAGCTAATCCTATAAACAAATAGGCTGATAATGAACCAAATAACGTGGTTATATCAATCGTTTTATCAGCGAAGGTATAACGTAAACATGCTGCTACCATCAATGCAAAATAAAGCATAATAAAAAAAGCTTTAATTACCTGCAAAATGGGAAAAGCAAACAGCACACTGAGAAATAAAAAGAGTAGTTCTAGCCCTGCAAGAAAGAATAAAACAAGCAGAAATATTTTGGCCCTATCTCCAATGATAACCAAGCTATAAATAATAACAACAAAAAGGACAAACTCATCTAATTGCCCTAATCCAAATTGCGCACTAACCGCTTTTGAAAAACAAAATAATACTAAAACAATAAATAGAAATAAAAACCGGAGTCGTGCAATTACATTCGACAAGATTAACATTAATCATTTCCCAAAAAATGTTAAGACTCCCACAGATAGTATCTTTAATAGATTAAAGATTAAAGGCAACTTCTGATTCTGAAGAAAATAAGTCAGGAACGCGACTACGTTTATTTGTTACAAAAAAGCAGGAACAGCAGGAAGTTGCAGGAGATGGAGGGATTTTCTTTTTGGTATTATCAATGATTTCATTCAGCTGAACTTGTGTACTTGTTCCTCCTAATAATCCTCGAATAATTCGTACTATCCAAAGCGTACTTCGCAATTGCCTAATAAACTGCAATTCCGGTCTGGGTTCTTTGCCATGATCTCCATTTAGAGCTTGATATAATTTGGTGAGTTGTACTCTCAAAGAAGTGTTGTGCTTTTTATTTTTAAGAAAATAGCGTAGACAACTAACAGAAATCTCTTTTTTCATTTTAAGACTAAAGCTTGAGTCTTCACCAAGATCACGCAGTATCTCAATTAAATCTTCAGCTGTCTGCGCTTTTTTTGATTTATCTAAGTAAGATGTGCAAAAGCGATAAGACATAACCTTGACTTTTGGATGCTGAGATAAAAACTCTCTATAACTCGCGGTCTTATTCACCCCACCAGCCAATAAATGTTTAGCAATGAATAGAGGATGTTGTCTGACATCCTCTATTTTAAATTGAAGGTCGCTCTTTACTTTGTTTTGTGCTAATTTCATCGCAATATCAAGGGGACTTTCATGGTTTGCATTAGTTTGATTGGCAAATTCTTTAAAATGCCCCCATGTTTCATGATAACGATAATCACCTAGGCGAATAGCGGCATGAAGTGGTGTATCCCCCTCTACAAAACCTCCTTCAGGTAATCGACATAAGTCCTGATACTGTTTCATTTGTTCATTAATATTTTCAAATAAATCTGCACTCTGTGATCCTTTAAAACTGCATTGGATCTCTTCTAATACCGTTTGATGGTTTGCTGTTTTCACATAGTTGCGAAATTCAGGTAATGAAAAAAGAACAGCTTTCAAATAAGAAAGACGAGCGATAGTTGCTTGAGAAATTAAGGCAATTTGTGCCCTTTCATTCGCGTCCATCTCATTAAGAGAATTTGCTAAGCATGCATTGATCATTGAAGACTGAATAAGAATATGTTTATACCATGCTTTCCACTTTGCCTGTTGAAACTTAGGAGATTTACCAAGCTCAACAAAGGCTTCAATTTCAGCTGAGCTCGCATAAACTTTAGGATCACTATAGTTGACAAAGTAACGTCTACTAGTTGGCCAATAATGGTTACTAGAGTCTTGTAGTTTAGGAAATGCTCTTAAATCTCGCGCAGTAATTTTAAATGCGTGTTCACCATGCCCCCAATTTAAAATTCGAGAGTCATAATGTGAAATAACGCTATCGGACATCAAAAGATCATTATCGATTTTAAAAAATACAACACACTTACGCCCCGACTTTTCTACTATATAAAATCCCCAGTTCCCTTTGTGTAAATCATCCTCTTCTAATGTATAAGAGCTACATAAAACGTTCGCTAAAGAATCCATATCCAAATCAAATTGGCCTTCTTTAGAAGCTTTATATAAGTCGGCAAAAAAACCTGGAGCAAATTCATTAAAAAAATAGATGGGAATATCTTCCGCCTTTTCTCGTTTTTTTGAGTCTGTTAACAACCGTCCGGTTTTAACATCATAGGCAAGAGAATAAAAATTAGACTCCAGTGTTTCACGAAGAGCAACGGAATAGCAAAAATGATCAGAGGTTAAACCAATAATCTCACCCCTATCGTTCCTAACCAATGTTTGTTTTGGGGTTAAGTAAGATCCTAAAAATAGATCGAGTACATCACTTAAGGCAACTTCGTATAAGGATAAAAAAGGCACATTATATTTGTTTAGCTTAAAAATAACTTTTTTATTGGTCGATTTGATTTTGGCTTTTTTAAAAACAATATGGCCTGAATGACTCTCTTCTCCTCTATCTATTTCATTTTCTTGATAGTACGCGCCCATTGCATTTAAAATAAAAACTTAATGTGCATAATTTTAACAACAAATCAATAAGAGTCAACGTCTTCAAATTGCAGCTTTTTAAGGTTAATTAATAGGAAAAACAATCCTTAAAAAATTCAAAACGGTTCCTTTCGTCATTCGAGTCTGAGGTATCGTCAGTTTTTTGTACATAAATAATTTGCCACTACATATAAAGAGTATAACTATAAAAAAATCGATGAGTTGTTCAGAAAAATATGACGACTTTTATTCCGAACCTAGTGAAGAATGACCTAACACAACCGTCCAGGCTTATTTCTCAACCACAAATATGGTCTAAAATTATAAGAAGGATCGTGTTTGATTGGACCCATAAAAGCAATCATAGGGCTGGTTTAAATACTTGTTTATGAGGAGTTCTATCATGAGTCATGAAGATAAAGCCCTTACTATTTCTAACCCACGTTTACTTGCAGCAATTTATTTTGCTTTGCTGGCTGTTATTGTGACCTGCATTATTGATGTTATTCTTCATTTATTGGGTGCAGGTCCTTTTTTACCTCTATTTAAAGCGATTTTTTTGGCCGTGGTAATTGCCAGTTGCTTTGGTGCAATTTTTGGAAAGCTAATTATACATAGTAAAAAGCCTTATCGCAGGAAAGCCTTTCTCTATGGATTTTTAATGGTGATTGTAGCATTGCCGTTTTATAATGTGGGCTTACTTCTTCTTAAAGATAATAATTTCCAACAAATATTTGCTAATTTCCTATTTACTCTGTTTTATAGCTTCATACTAGCCGGATTATGGCTTGCAATTGCAGCAGGATTTGCAGCAATGTATTTGCGTGGACATTTAGTTTACGACATACTACATTCAAAATACGCAAGGCAACGTACCCATTTAGGTCCCTGAACTTCCTCAGAAAGTAATTACTGGGTACACATCCTTTAATAAGTGATGAACATGATGACTAGTGAACATAAACAAGTATCCATGCCACCCCGATTTGCTGCTGTTATTTTTTTTATTGTTTTTAATTTATTATTACTCTTATTTACTAAATATACCTTGTTATCTATAAAAGACAGCAACCTTATTCCACTTTTACCTGCATTACTTGTTTCCATAATTCTTGGTATTTTAATAGGCAGCATCTTCGGGAAAATTTTAGCTCAAAAAGGCTCAGGAATACGTTCTTTTTTAATTGGGATGTTGATTGCCTGCTTCATGCTTATACTCTTAAGTTTTTTGCTCTTTGCTCACTATTATTTTAATGATTCGTCGCTAATTCTCCGTTTTCAACATTGGCAGGACTATTTTATCTTTTATGGGACCATTTTGTTGACGCTAGCTATTACTCTCGGCATATGGGTTATCCCCTTAACAGGCTTGGCTTCTCTCTATTTCAATAAACGTTTTTGGCCAGGGCTTGTTGCAGTAGGAAAAAAACAAACAAATAAAAATAATACTGATGTAACCCATGAATAAAGACGAACTTCTAAAATTAATGCAGGCAGGTGCTGTCGTTATTACCCCCAATAATCGCCTAAGTAATGAATTGTTAAAGGATTTTTTACATGCATTCCCCCAAACCGTTCAAGAAAAACCAAGCTGCTTGCCTTATAGTGCTTTTTTATTGAATTCTTTCCAAAAGTTTTGTCATCGCGAGGCGCTTGCTTCGCACCCTATTCTATTAACCACTCAGCAATTACATCATTTATGGCGGCAAATTCTGTCATCTGAAGTAACCGTGAATCGTGGCTTATTACAAGCAGTTGAAGAGGCGTGGACTCGAAGTCATTTATGGCTGCTTGATTTTGATCATCCCGCTTTTGCTTATACCCAGCAAACCCGACGTTTCCAACAGTGGGTTCAACAGCTAACTCAAGAATTGCAGCGACTTGGAGCAATAACTGAAGTTCAGCTAGTGCCTTATTTATGTGCGCAAAAAAATAGTTTCGACAGTAAAACAATAATTTGGGCATGTTTTGATGACTACACACCCCAACAAAAAAAGTTACAACACTATTTATCTGCCCAAGACTGTAAGAACTATCATTATGATTTAAGTAAAAAACAAAATCGTGTTTATCATTATGCCGCGCAAAATGAAATAGATGAATATGAACAGCTTTTATATTGGTTACAGGAGTGTCTGGATAAAGGGAAAACACGCATTGGCGTTGTCATACCTGATTTACAGGCGCAATCCTCAATATTACAACGCAATTTACAACGTCATATTTCTCCAACGCAATTCAATATTTCTCTGGGGAAACCATTAGCCGAATATCCTTTAGTAGCTCATGCTCTTGAGTGGCTTTATCTGGATGGGAAAATATTAAATCTTCACCAGGCTCGTTTATTACTTCACTCGCCTTATCTTGCTTATTCTCAAACAGAATTATTAGCCAGAGCAGAGTTTATGGAGAATAACGCCACACTAAAAGAAACACATTTTTCACAGTTGACCTTTATCCAGGCATTAAAAAGCAAAGCACCTAAGCTTGCTAATTTGCTGCAAAAGATAGTGAGTTATCCCGAAGAAGCAAGTGTAGAGACTTGGATTCGACATTTTTATGAAAGACTTCTAACGTTAGGCTTTCCTGGAGAGCGTTCTTTAAATTCAGAAATGTACCAATGCTATCAGCGCTTCTTGATGCTGTTTGATGAATTTAAACAATTTGCATTGATTACAGAACGGATGAATAAAACCGACGCACTTACTGCCTTTAAAGAGTTAGCGGAATCGATCATTTTCCAGGCACAAAAATCATCGACTCCAATACAAATTTTAGGCCTGCTTGAAGCATCTGGTTGTACGTTTGAAAGTTTATGGGTTACAGGTTTAACTGATCAATGCTTACCTAAAAATGCCAAACTCTCGGCTTTCATCCCAGTATCCTTACAGCGTGAATATCTTATGCCCCACGCAGATCCAACCAGAGAGCTTTATCTCGCGGAAAAAACACTGACTCGTTTACAAAATGCCAGTGATCTTACTATTTTTAGCTATCCCCAATTAAGCGATGATAAACCGAATATGGCAAGCCCCTTAATTGCGGAGTTTATGTCTTTCTCAAGACGAGAACAGAGTACGCCTTTGCAACATTCTAAATTAGAATGTTTTTCAGAAAACTATTCGCTACCGCTTATCTCCGAAGAAAGGATCGTTGGCGGAACAGCAATTTTAGCCAATCAAGCCAAATGCCCCTTTCGTGCTTTTGCTGCTCATCGTTTGCATGCCAAATCATCAGTCGCAGCTGCCGATGGCCCTGACGCCAAAGAAAGGGGACAACTAATTCATAAAGTCATGGAATTATTATGGGGCACATTAAAAACTCAAGCGTACCTTTTGCAACTTAATGAGTCGCAATTAAATGCACATATCGAAAATGCAATTAAGGTTGCTTTAGAACCAATTATTACTCAAAGAAGCTACTCTTTTTCTGAGCTAATACAGGAAGTTGAATTGGATCGCCTGAAACAGTTAGTGCATGCTTGCCTGGATTGGGAGCGACAACGCCCACCATTCACGGTTGAAGCAATAGAACAAGCTTTTACAATTAATTTAGGTGACATGGATTTTAAGGTACGAGTTGATAGATTAGACAAAATGGAAAATGGTCAAAAATGGGTTATTGATTACAAAACCAGTTTGCCACAAAGTCTTCCATGGAATGAGGAGCGTCCGAAGGAACCTCAATTGTTGCTCTATGCTCTCCTCGACGACACCATTAACACACTATTATTTACGCAACTAAAAGCTGGTCAATTGACTCCAAAGGGGCTCAGTGAAGATAAACTGGCTGTATCCGGAATAAGTACCTTAAAAAAAGGACAAAGTTGGACTGAACTACGACAACATTGGCAGGATCAATTAAATGAATTAGCACATGAATTCCTTAAAGGGCATAGCCCGCCACAACCAGGTAGCCCTGCAATTTGTCAACAATGTGATTATCAGAACCTATGTCGTTTCAATACCCAGGAATAAAATTATGCACCATTTGATCGTAGGTTATGGCTATTGTGGTTACCATCTTGCCTGCCATTTAGCTAACAAACAACAGCAAGTCAGTACAATATCTCGTCATATAGATAAAGCCTTTGAATTACCCGGAGTCAATCATCTTTGTCGCGACATTGCTGAGCCCTTTATATGGGAAAAATCTGATACGATAATTTACTATCTCATCCCTCCAATCGGCGATCAGGAGAAAGATAACGGGTTACAGCAATTTTTAACCAATAATCTTCACTCAGTTACGAAGGTTATTTATTTTGGCTCAAGTGGGGTTTATGGTGATCATCAAGGGGCATGGGTGGATGAAGATTCCCATTGCAATATCCATAGTCTACGACAACAGCGGCGACTTGATGCAGAAAAACAATGGCTATCCTTCTGTCAACAACAATCAATTCCTGCACTGATGTTACGTATTGCTGGCATTTATGGGCCCGATCGTATTCCGCTGCAAGCGGCAATTGCACAAACGCCCCTTATCATTCCAGACCAAGCTCCCTACACCAATCACATCTATATTGGTGATTTGGTTAATATTGTCTTGCAGCTTGTCATGAAAACAAATCACACATCAATTTATAACATAGCAGATGGCAATCCCACACGCATTGGCGCTCTGCAACAACAAGTTGCCGAAATACTTCACCTTAACCCTGCTCCCTATGAGTCCTTTGAAGATGCCTGGAAAAAAGCCAGCCCAATGAAAAAAGAATTCATGAGCGCCTCCAGACGCTTGTCAATTCAAGCATTAAATAATAGTCTACAATCATCATTTCATCTAACCTCCTTGGCTGATGCCGTCCATTTAAGCCTTCGACATCAAGGATACTGATATGAACATTTTAATTGCTGGAGCTTCAGGATTTATTGGCCATGAGTTAGTTAATGCTTTACTGCCTAATAACAAGATTACAGTTTTAGGACGATCTACAAAAAAGTTACAGCAAAATTTCTCTGCCAACGTAACTCAAACTACCTGGGATACTTTACCTGATCTGAACGCATCCAACTATGATGCCATCATTAATCTCAGCGGCCATAATATTGGCGACTCACGTTGGAATCATAAAGTAAAACAATTACTTATTGATTCACGCGTGAACACTACTACATCATTAATCACTTGGGCAGTTGCCCAAAATGCTAAACCTCATTTTTATTGTGCGAATGCAGTGGGAATTTATGGTTTACAAAAAAATGGAGACTCGCAAACTTTTGATGAAAATACGCCTATCAATTTTGCGCATCCAACTGATTTTATGAGCGAGATAGGAATAAAATGGCAAGAAGCGCTACAACCTGCTCTTGAACATGGAATGAAAGTAACCATCACACGTTTTGGTGTAGTGCTAAAAAAAGGGAAAGGCATGCTAAAGAAATTAGCGCCAAGTTTTTATTTAGGATTAGGTAGCATTATTGGCAATGGTCAACAGGTTATTTCCTGGGTACATATTGAAGATGTTATTCAGGCTTATCTTTTTTTACTTAACAATCCACAATTAACTGGTGAATTTAATGTCACTGCACCTAATCCAGTTAGTCAGGCAGAGTTTGCCAAGACTCTGGCCCAAGCAATGAATCGTCCTTTGTGGCTCAGAACACCGGCATTGATTATCCGTATGTTATTTGGCGAAATGGGGGACTGTTTACTTTTACAAGGGCAACGAGTTGTCGGTAAAAGGCTTCCTGAAGCAGGCTACCAATTTCGCTTTCCTCAACTCTCTTCCGCCCTAAAAAAAGAATTTGACTAATTCATGCATGAACATTCAATATGCTCATGCATGAAATTTTTACATCATTGAAGTAAATTCCATCATTGTTTCGTTAGATTCAACGTTGGAAGCATGATTAACATAGAGTTGATTGATATCAAAAGCATCGTAGACATGTTGCTGGTCTAATGCAAACATCATCTTGTTCCATTCATTATCGATAGTTGAACTCACAGAAGCGGGTACTGAATTACTCTGAGTAAACGCAGGTATCATGTGACCTGTTTGATCAACTGTGTGCTGAATAGCAACTGGTTCAGGAGTAAGTTTATTTAAAAGTTGAGTAACTCTTGCAAGGGCTTCTTGATTAGTTAAATTTGCTTTAAATTTTTTCAAATCTGCGACAATAGCAGTTTTTGTCTGATCTAGATAATCTTTAGCGTATTTGGCATCATCGATATCCGGCATTTGTCGAGCAAGGTTGCCAAGTATTGACTCCGCACTGTCACAGTATTTATTTACCAGATGAGTAATAGGGAAAGTATCCTTAAAAAAACCTTGATTACCAGATTGGTAATAAGATTTAATTGCTTTATAAGTTCTCACCACAACCCCATTCCAATATGCGTTGTAACTGCTTTCCATCTTGCCTTCAAATTGCATAATTCACCTATATGTGTTTAACAAAATAATCAAAAATTCATCTTAAAGTCCGTATTTTATGCAAATTTTATTAACAAAATATTAAACCGATTGCATTTATGGAAAATTATACAGTACTAACTATGCTGCATTATTTTTATTTCTTCCTCTCTTTTCGCAATTAAGTGACGGGCCTCAACAATAATGGGATTTGACACAACGTCGCCATCTTTAAGATTTTTTTGCCAAAATATTTCGTATTTTTGTAATTCTTTCTCACGGACATAGCGCTCAAATTGCTTATAAAATAATTTACTCTCTGTTCCCAAAATATCAATAAATTGCTCATACAATCCTGTTTTAGGATTACTATAAAAACAAATATCTACAAATTTCTTTTGATAAATATTTAAAAATTTATAAGGCTGTTCAAGAATCATTGGAATTTTCTTAAAGAGGATATCCATAGCCACACCGAGCGATTCATCTTTTGCAGTAAAAAGAAGGTTCACAATTTCTTCCAGTTTCCCTTTAGGAATTATAATCGTTCTCAATGAAGCAAACCGTTTATTTTTTGAATGATGGAAAGGGGCATTTCCAACTCTTGCACCGCGTTCAGCAAGTGATAATTTCACACTACCATCTTCTAGATTTTTTAACGTTGCAAGAATTGCGTGTCCTTGAAAACCAGTTGATTGAAACACAAGTCCATTAAATTTTAAGCTGGATAAGATATGCGCTGGGGTATAGTAGGATTTAAAATTCTCCATGACTTTTAATAATGGCTGGAATTGCCCAAATAAATCAGGGCGTTTCTCAGCAAGAAAATCTTTAAGATAAGAATGCAAAATACTCATTCCTTCCTCAACTCCGCCAGAACCTAGTTTTATTTTTGCTTGTGGAAATGCGAGTACTTCATTCAACTTTTCTCCTCCAAAAATAAAATAAAGTCTGCGTCTATATAAAAATTCATGCGGATCTATTTGATGAGCTTGCAGAATTTGTTCTCGCAAAGTATCTGGAAAACAGCTAAGTGTGGTTATTGTAGCAACCGTATCCTCGTTATTATTTTTTGCATGAATGTTAACTCCGGCTTTAAGTAAAAACGTCATTGCCTCAAAATTACGTGTGCGAGTTGCTAGCAGTAAAGGGGTATTTCCTTCTGCGTCACAAGCTTCCAAATCGGAATGGAATTTAACTAGTAACGGTAAGTAATGATTTTTTTTATATTTAATTGCCATGTGTAAAGGAGTTTTTCTTTCTGCATTTGTTTTTTTGACTATTAGGGGACAATTCGAGAAAAAATACTCAGCCACTACCCCGTATTTTTCTGATGCAAAAGCCAGATGCAAAGCGGTGTTTCCTTCGTTATCCTGCTCATCCAGTCGATAACCTGCAGCATGGAAACATTCGACTAAATCTGCTGCATTACTTGCTGCAGCAGCAAGTAGTGGACTTTGTCCCTGTTTATTATTTTGTGGGAATGAAAAAACGCGATCTTCTATAAAATATTGAACAATTTCTTTCTGGCGATTTCGAATTGCAAGATATAATCCATTCTCTCCATTATCATTTTCGTCTTTAGTAAAGGGAATATCTAAACTCAGAAAAAGCTTAATAATGGGTAAGTGGCCGTACATGCATGCCTCAAGAAAAGGTGTATTTCCTTCCGCATTCTTTGTTGTTAGTGAAGCGCCATTGGTTACTAACCAAATTGTGGTTGATAAATCTCCTCGGAGGATTGCTGCAAATAGTGCTGCATTTAACTCTTCAACGGTGCTGACATCTATCAATAGCTTGGCAATATCGATAAAACCTGACTCTAATGCCGCAGTAAAAGCGGAATCTCCTTTCTTATTCTTTGTATTTGCGGGAACACCTGTGTCTTTTAAAAATGAAACCACATGAAAATAACCACGTTTAGCCGCCAACATTAATGCGCTTTCACCTTGATCATTTACTGCAAAAAGATCAACACCTTTTTCTTGTAAATATTTTACAGTGATCAACTGTCCAAATTTAGCGGCAATGCTAACAGCATTTTCTCCATGATAATTTCTGCAATGAATATCGCAGCCTATCTCTAAAAAATATTCAAGATGCTTCGGTGAATTGCGCTCTATTGCAACCAGAAAAGGAGTATTTCCATTATTGTCTTTTGCTTCTATACTCGCTTTAACTGCATTTTTTTCTAAAAAAGATATACAGAAATTAATATTGTTGTTAAAGGCTGCAAAATGTAAAAAAGACCAGCCTTCTTTAGTACGGTATAAGGAAAACTCCTTCTCATGCTCTTTTATAATAAGTTCGAAGGCAGAAAACTCTCCTGCAGCAGCAGCAAATAAGGCATTTTTTATTTTAGCATTGAGACGCATACGAAGAATTGCACTTTTTAGTCGTTCAGAATTTTTATCGAGGATACATTGTTCTGATCTATCCAGAGGCTTCGCCATCGCCAATAACCCTACAATTTTTGGAGCAGAATACAAATAGCAATACTCTAAAACGGTAAAATCATTAGAATCGCCATACTCCAAAGTAGAAAGACTTGTACGATCTATGCTTTCAAGCGTTTGAATCAAAATTTCCATCATGGCTGGCTGATTAAACCTTGCAATATAATGCCCTAAGGTTCTACCTTCTTTGTCAATTGCAGTAAGTGTTTCAAGATCTGCATGCTGTATGGTGTATTTAAATTGTTCTACATTCCCTTCAGCAATCGCAAGGCGCAAACGTTCTTCAGTTAACATCAGACACTTCTCTAATTACAAGTACTTTGTTAGCCTACATTGTATAAAATTTATATTAATTTTATATTAAAAGGCTCATCTTCGATTTAATAGAGGCGTTGAGAGGGGGAATTGATACTATACATGGAGAGTTGCCTAGGCTCTTGCAAAATCAAAAGCCAACGTTTTTGCAATTTCTGTTTGTGCGAGCGCTAAAGCCAATAAGCGGTCAACCCCAAGTGCTACGCCACTGCAAGCTGGTAAACCATGGTGTAAGGCTTCTAACAGGTACTTATCAGGTTCAGGAAGTGGCAAGCCTTGTTGTTGACGAATGGTCAAGTCCTGATTAAATCGCTGAGCCTGTGCGTTAGCGTCTGTTAATTCATGAAAGCCATTAGCTAGCTCCACACCCTTAAAATATACTTCAAAACGCTCAGCGACACCTTGATTAATTTTGGCTAATGCTGCTTGAGAGGGTGGAAAATCATAGACAGCAACCGGCACTTTTTCTTGACCAAGCGCAGGTTCCACAACGTGACTCATCAATAGAAACAGGTATTGATCCTGATCTTGTTCATCGGCTGACAGGACATTATCCAACTCATAGTACTTTACTATTTTTTGTAACTCAGGAACTGTAGTTGATAGCGGGTCAAAATCACAAACCTCAAGAAAACTCTGTTGATAGGTTTTTCTAAGCATCGGTTCACATTGCAGAATCATTTGCAATAAATCATTCATTTCATCCATAAGTTGATGGTGATTAATACCTAATTGATACCACTCCAACATAGTAAACTCTGGATTATGCCATCGTCCTAATTCATCATCTCGAAAAACACGGGCCAATTGAAAAATAGGACCGCTACCAGCAGCTAATAAGCGCTTCATATGATATTCAGGAGAGGTTTGCAAACAATAAGATTCTTTACGGAAAGTCGCTTTAATATTTGATAGATAGACATCCGTAATACCGAAACGCCCCATCACGGGTGTTTCAACTTCAAGATAACCTCTTTCCTGAAAAAAACTGCGAATTTTGGATAACAAGTACGCTCGTTTGCGCAAGACGTCAATCGATGCCGAGGGGAACCAAAGTAACTCATTCATATTAATAAAAAATTCCAAGTTCAAGTCGTGCAGCCTCGGTCATACGCTCTTGGGTCCATGGTGGGTCCCAAACCAATTCAACCGTACAATCGCTGACTCCCTCCACTTGATTCACAGCTTGTTCCACAGTCCCTGGAAAAGTTTGAGCTACAGGACAACCAGGTGTTGTCAATGTCATTTGGATATGCACATGTTGCTCTTCATTAATAGCAACATCGTAAATTAATCCCAGATCATAAATATTCACTGGAATTTCTGGATCAAATACTGTCTTTAACGCTGCAATGACCTGTTCTTTCAAAACGTCGTTATCCTGTTTTTTTTTAAAACCAAACATCACCCTCACTCCGTACTAACTGTTTCCTTACTTTTATTGAGTGCGGCCTCCAAAGTATGCCAGGCTAATGTGGCACATTTAACCCTGGCAGGATAGGCTTTTACGCCCGCAAGGACAGCTAATTTATCTAAGGATACAGCCTGCTCTTCATCACTGGTTATCATCGTATGAAAACGATGAAATAATTCATGAGCTTCGTCCATTGTTTTTCCGATTAAGGCGTCTGTCATTAATGAAGCGGAAGCTTGAGAAATTGCACAACCAGAACCTACAAAACTAACGTCTGTAATTTGATTATTTTCCAACTTTATATACACCGTTAGCTTATCCCCGCATAAAGGATTAAATCCTTGCGCTTGCGTGCTCGCATTCTCCATAATGTGGTGATTACGTGGGTTGCGATTATGATCAATAATGATTTCTTGATAAAGTTCGCGCAATTCCAGGCTCATGCAAACACCTCTTTTACTTTGTGCAGCGCTTTTATGCACCGATCAATTTCTTCTTTTGTATTGTAAAAAGACAACGATATTCGGCTTGTTGCCGCAACACCTAAGAAATCCATTAGTGGCATCGTGCAATGGTGACCACTCCGAATGGCTATTCCTGCTGCATCCAAAATCGTGCCAATATCATGGGCATGAATAGTTCCATGAACAAAGGAAATTATAGGAACCTTTTGCTTAGCCGTTCCCACAATATTAAATCCTTTTACAGATTGCACAGCGAGGGTCGCATAATCCAGCAGATGAGCTTCATAGGCAGCAATCGCTTCCATATCTAGAGACCATAAATAATCAATGGCAGCACCCAAACCAATGGCACCCGCAATATTAGGCGTACCTGCTTCAAATTTATGAGGAAGCTGAGCATAGTCTGTGCTTTCCAGGGTGACATAATTAATCATTTCACCGCCACCTTGATACGGTGCCATATCATCAAGTAATTTTTCCTTTCCCCATAAGACACCGATGCCTGTAGGACCATACATTTTATGACCCGATAAAGCATAAAAATCACAATTCAAAGCTTGTACATCGATAGGTAAATGAGCTGTTGCTTGCGCACCATCCAAAAGAACCAAAGCCCCATAAGCGTGGGCCATTTCAATCATTTTTTTAACTGGATTAATGGTTCCTAAAGCATTCGAAACATAATTAATAGCTACAAATTTTGTATTTTCATTTAATTTCTTTTCAAACTCATCCAATAAAACATCACCATCAAATGAGATAGGCGCTACTTGTAAACGAGCACCTGTTTTTTTACAAACCATTTGCCAGGGCACAATATTAGAATGATGCTCCATATGAGTAATCAAAATTTCTTCACCCGGCAATATTCTTGGGGCTACAAAACTTTGTGCAACCAAATTAATACCTTCAGTTGTCCCTCGCACAAAAATACATTCGCGCGCGGATTTAGCATTAATAAATCGTTGTACTTTATTACGCACTGCTTCAAATTGCTGGGTAGCTCGTACGCTTAATGCATGAACACCCCGATGTACATTTGCATTATCATGTTCATAATAACGCGTGATGGCATCAATCACTGCTTGTGGTTTCTGTGTTGTCGCTGCATTATCTAAATAAGTCAGTGGATATTCATTGATTTTTTGTCCCAGGACCGGGAAATCATTGCGAATGGCTGCGATATCCAGTGTTTCAATTAAAGCTGTCGCTGTACTCATAGCTATTACCTCAATTGCTGATTCAATAAAGCTCCCATCCAATCAGCAAGTGTTTGATGAGGAACTAAACGTAAATTTTCAGCAGCAAACGCATGAATTAAATAACTACTCGCTTCCTGCCTGTTAATCCCCCGGGTCGCCAAGTAGAATAAAGCATCTTCATCTAATTGTCCTACTGTTGCCCCATGGGTGCAAACCACATCATCAGCAAAAATTTCTAATTGTGGTTTTGTATCAATCTCAGCTTGCGCTGATAGCAATAAGTTTTTATTTTGCTGTTTTGCTTGCGTATGTTGAGCATTTTTTGCAACGATTACTTTACCGTTAAACACCGCTCGTGAACGACCGGCTAAAATACCTTTGTAATCTTGCTCACTTTGACAGTTAGGTACTAAATGGTGAACTATCGTATGGTGATCAATATGCTGGCCTTCTGTGGGTGCATAAATACCATTCATCAAACATTTCGCGCCTTCTTCTTGTAAGTATAAATTAATATCACTACGAACCAATTTGCCACCGAGGCTTAAAGAGTGACTATCAAATTGGCTATTTCTTTCCTGTCGAACGGAGATTTGACCAATGTGGTAGGCGGTTCTACTCTCTCGCTGAAGCTTGTAATGTGTTAACTTGGCGTGAGGTGCCGTTCGTACTTCAGTAATTGTATTTGTAAAATAATTAGTTCCTTCAGCACCGCGATACTCTTCAATAATGGTGGCCTGACTCCCTGTCTCCATAATGATTAAGTGACGAGCATGCAAAGCTTGCTCTTTATCTTGCCAATGTGAGAGAACAATTGGCTCCTCAATAGAAACTCCTGCCGGAACATAAATTACAACACCTGTATGCCAAAGTGCCGTATTTAATGCATGAAAACCATGTTCATGTTTCACTAATTTATCAAAATAGGGTTTTAATTTGTCTTCATGCTGCGTTAGGGCATGAGATAAAGGTTGGAGTAAAACACCAGCAGGCAATTGCTTGGCCAGCTCGTCTAAGCCCAAAATTAGGCCATTTTGAATAATAATTTGATTTTTAAAGGGCAAATCTGATTTGGCAACTTCTACCGCCTCGTGAGTTTTGAGTACACTAAATTGCTGCTGCAACAATGCATCCACGACGGTATATTTCCAATCTTCATGATGACGATTAGGAAAACCATAGTCACTTAATTCTTGCAAACTTTTCGTTTGTAACTCGGCTATCCAGGGAATAGTCGACAGTCTTTCTTTAGCTTGCTTTTGAAAAAAATCAAGGATTTCGCTCATGCCTGTTCCATCTCCTCAAGCCAGCTATACCCTCTTTCTTCTAACTCAAGGGCTAATGACTTATCACCCGATTTAATAATACGACCATTGGCTAATACATGGATGAAATCGGGTTCGATGTAATTTAATAGTCGTTGGTAATGAGTCACCAAAATAATCGCGCGCTCAGGGGAACGCATTGCGTTTACACCCTGTGAAATGATTCGCAAAGCATCAATATCCAAACCAGAATCTGTTTCGTCTAAAATCGCAAGTTTAGGCTCAAGCGCTAACATTTGCAGGATTTCATTGCGTTTCTTTTCACCACCAGAAAAACCTTCGTTAATGCTGCGATATAAAAAGCTTTCATCCATGTCTAATAGCTGACATTTTTCACGAATAAAACTTAAAAACTCAATTGCATCGAGTGTTTTTCTACCTTGGCCTTTACGCACAGCATTTACTGAGGCCTTGAGAAAATTGATATTAGTAACCCCTGGGATTTCCACTGGATATTGAAAGGACATGAAAATGCCGGCTTGAGCACGCGCTTCAGGAGACAAGGGTAATAAGTCTTTATCCAGATAATTAATTTTCCCGTCAGTGACTTCATAAGCAGGATGCCCAGCTAAAACTTTTGACAAAGTGCTTTTACCAGAGCCGTTAGGACCCATGATAGCATGAACTTCACCAGGTTTTACCTCTAAATTGATCCCTTTTAAAATGGGTTGCGCATTAATTGCGACATTTAATTGCTCAATTGTTAACATATTAACCTACTGCCCCTTCCAAACTAATACCTAATAATTTCGTGGCTTCCACCGCAAATTCCATAGGTAATTCTTTTAAGACTTGCTTACAAAAGCCATTAACAATCATCGACACAGCATCTTCTGTATCAATACCTCGTTGTTGACAATAAAATAGCTGCTCCTCACTAATTTTCGAGGTAGTTGCCTCATGTTCAACCTGTGCTGTTGGATTTTTAACTTCAATATAGGGAAATGTATGAGCTGAACATTCGCTTCCCATTAACATGGAATCACACTGAGTATAATTACGAGCATTCGTTGCTGTGGGGGCAATTCTTACTAACCCACGATAAGCATTATGTGCACGACCAGCACTAATTCCTTTCGAAATAATGGTAGATCGGGTATTTTTACCCAGATGAATCATCTTTGTACCGGTATCCGCTTGTTGCATATTATTAGTCAACGCCACGGAATAAAATTCACCCACCGAATCATCACCCTGTAAAATAACACTGGGGTATTTCCAGGTTATTGCTGAACCTGTTTCTATTTGTGTCCAAGAAATTTTAGAACGTTTGCCTCGGCAAGCTCCGCGCTTGGTTACAAAATTATAAATACCGCCTTTACCTTCTTTATCTCCTGGGTACCAATTTTGCACAGTTGAATATTTAATCTGAGCGCCATCTAAAGCAACCAGCTCAACAACAGCAGCATGGAGTTGATTTTCATCACGCATAGGAGCCGTGCAACCTTCTAGGTAAGAAACATAGCTGTCGCTATCCGCAATAATTAATGTTCTCTCAAACTGGCCTGTTGATGCGGCATTAATACGAAAATAAGTCGACAATTCCATCGGGCAACGAACCCCTTTCGGAATATAAACGAAAGAGCCATCGCTAAATACTGCTGAATTTAAAGCAGCATAAAAATTATCGCGATAAGGAACAACAGAGCCTAAATATTGGCGAAGTAGCTCAGGGTACTTATGTACAGCTTCAGAAAAAGGACAAAAAATAACCCCTACTTCCGCCAGTTTTGCTTTGAATGTTGTCGCAACAGAGACGCTATCGAATACCGCATCCACTGCTACACCTGCAAGCAATTCCTGTTCTTTTAAAGGAATGCCCAGTTTTTCATAAGTTTTTAATAATTCTGGATCCACTTCATCAAGACTTTTAGGCGCATCTTTTTTGCTTTTTGGTGCTGAATAATAAGAGATCGCTTGATAGTCGATGGGTGGATAGTGAACACTAGACCATTCAGGATGAGGCATTGTTTGCCAATATTCAAATGCCTTTAAACGCCACTCTAATAAAAATTCAGGCTCGCCTTTAACAGCTGATAAACGACGAATAATGTCCTCGTTTAAACCAGGCTCAAAGGTATCTACCTCAATGTCTGTCACAAAACCATGTTGGTATTCCCTTTCAAGTAGGGAATTAATTTGTTCACTGCTTTTAGCCATTACTAACTCCGCTTGCCAACTGCTTGATGCGGTCTATTTCAATCGCCTGGAGTGTTGGTCTAGCCAGCATTTCCAAACTCACACTATCCAGTGCGGTTTCTATGGCCTGGCTTATTAACCGCCAATTACCTTGAATATGACATACTCCCTGCAAAGAGCACTCATTAGGCTGCAAACTGCATTCTGTTAAACCGCGTTGCTCATCCAGCGCATAAATAATCTGTGCCACCGAAATCTCCGATGCAGATCGTTGCAAGCGATAACCACCAGCTACACCACGCACAGACGTTAATAATCGCGCTGCAGTTAAACGTTTCAATATTTTGCTGACTGTAGGCACTGTTAAATGGGTATGCAATGCAATATCCCGAGCATTGCACAGCGTTTGTGCGTGCTTAGCGAGATACACCATTACAACTGTTCCATAATCAGCCAATTTGCTGATGCGCAGCATAACACCCCCACATCAAATAATCTAGTACTAAATAAGTCTTATTTTGTTACTCTTAATATAGTACCAAAATGGTTCTATTTGAAGCAAACACGAATAATACTCTATTTTGCAAGGATTAGCCAATGCTTTGAAATAACATCTAATATTATTGAAGCGATGAAAAATGACTTTTTTCTGAACGTGTTATACTAATTTTTACAATTATTTTCTGCGCGATTGCTTTTCTTTTAAAAGCAATCGCGACTTAAGCTTTTTAGAATTTTAGCGTTTTGCTAATGAAGCCTGGTTTCGCTTCTTGAAGAATTTCGACTGGTATTTTTTACAGGTTTAGATTTGGTGTATTCTATTTTTTTCTCAGCTCTTAATAGTTCCTTTTCCCTCTTTTCCAACCAGATTAAAAACTTACCTTTCAAATAATGCATTTTTTCTTTAAGAAGCATTGCTTCTTTATCAGAAATCACGCTTTTCGCTTTACGAAATATTTCCCCTTCCTCTTCTTTCACATGATGCTCAACAATTTCTTTTAATTTTAAAACTGCGTCTTTAAAGTGTTTTTCTGAGGATTTATTAATAGCTTGAATCTGCTCCTCTATTTCTCGATGTTCTTTTTCTCCATGAAGAGCGATTTCATTTGTTTTGGGATGTTGGGCCAGAGCCCTGTAGAATGTTTCTTGTTCAGAATGAGCATGAACTAACAATTCTCGAGATATCAACGCAGCAATTTCTTGTTCGCGTTTTTTGGACTTGCAATCTTCAAACAACTTAAATAAATGGTCTACCTTATCATGGTCCATTTTTAAATATTCATAAATATTCATTGATGTCTCCTAAGGTGTCATGACAACTTTTATACAGCCATCGTCTTTGGCTTCAAAATTTTTATACGCTTCTGGTGCAGCTTTTAATTTAATTCGATGGGTTATTATTTTAGAAGGGTCAATTTTGCCTTCAATAATTTTTCTTAGCAAAATAGGCAAATAGCGTTGAACATGAGTTTGCCCCATTCTAAAGGTTAATCCTTTGTTCATTGCAGCACCAAAGGGAATATTATCCAAAGTATCTAAATAGACACCAGGCATAGAAATTGTGCCTGCTTTCCCACAGCATTGAATTGCTTCTCTTAAAACGTGCGCTCTATCCGTGGTAAGATAAGTCGCTTGTTTAACTCTATCGATAATAGAATCAAACGTTGGACCGACATGGGCCTCGCAGCCTACTGCATCAATACATCGCTCCGGCCCCAAACCTTTTGTCATAACCATCAAAGCATCAAATACATCTTCTTCTTTAAAGTTGATGGTTTCAGCATTGCCTAGTTTTTCTGCTAGTTTTAAACGTTCAGAGACACAATCGATAGCGATAACCCGGCCTGCACCAAACATCCAGGCACTTTGAATCGCAAATTGACCCACAGGCCCACAACCCCAGACAGCAACAGTGTCCCCATTTTGAATCCCACAATTTTCAGCTGCCATATACCCTGTTGGAAAAATATCAGATAAAAACAAAAGTTTTTCATCAGGAATATTTTCAGGCACTTTAATAGGCCCTATATCTGAAAATGGTACTCTTACATACTCGGCCTGACCACCTGAAAATCCTCCCAGTAAATGCGAATAACCAAACATACCAGCAGGAGTTTGCCCCATTTGTTGACGCGCCATTTCAGCATTCGGATTCGAGAGTTCGCAGCAGGCGTACAGTTTCTTTTTACAAAAATGACATTTACCGCAAGAGATAGTGAAAGGAACGACTACTTTATCCCCGATTTTTAGCTTTTTATTGCGCGAGCCTAATTCAACTACCTCCCCCATAAACTCATGACCTAAAATGTCTCCCGATTCCATAGTAGGCATTAGGCCATTGTAAAGGTGAAGATCAGAGCCACAAATAGCAGTAGCAGTGACACGAATTATTGCATCTTGAGGATTAACAATCTCAGGATCAGGAACATTTTCCACCCGAATATCCTTCTTTCCATGCCAGCAAATTGCTTTCATATCAACATCCTTATCGTTATAAATTAATTATGTGCAAACAATAAAATTAATTATTGAGCAAAAAAAGAATATATTAAAATCACTCATAGAATACTTCCATGCTATTAATCCATTGATGAATCAGAAAAACAAAAACCACCTACAGGTGGTTTTTGCAGCAGAAAGATAAGAGCAGCAGCTCCATCTTCCCACGCTTTAATTATAGCCCACCATTTGCCACATGACAAACTTTAACCAATTTAATCATTTTAATTACACCTCGACTTAAGATGAGCTAGGTCGAATAACACCAGTAACGATGTTCAAGAATTGAATTAATTATGCTTAGAAATTGATGTATTGAAATTGCGTTTGATCATTTTTGCAGAAAATAAGCAACCACTAGACGGCTAGCCGTCTAGTGGTCAAAAGTATTAGCGATTAGTTCCTTGATCGGAGTGGCCGCCTCCTTGTTGGCCTTGGCCAGGTTGCTGACCTTGTTTTTGACCACCTTGGCCAGGAGCTTGTTTCTTTTCATCCTGGTTTTGACCCATTCTTTGACCTTGTTGGCCGTGTTGGTTTTGCTGACTTTGATTTGTACGTTGGTTTTCATCCCTGTTCATAATAGTCTCCTTAATTTTTGTCTAATATAGACAAACTTAAGTATAGACAGTCAAAATTTAATCAATTTTAGTTATAAATGCTGATTATTAACATTTTTTTATTTTTAGATAAATGGTTATATCCGCTATTAGTCCTTTATACACCTCGGTTCTTTGAGCTCATTACACTGAAGCTAAATTAAAAAGAGAAATTTTCGAGATCTTTACAAAGTAGAAGAAATGCATGTCACTCAATAAACGTCGTTTGCTCTTTAGCAAAGAGAAAAGTACCAGCAAGCAGAAGAAGATAGATAATACCTGCGAGTGCACAGTAAAGACCGAAAAGTATATTATTGTGTGTAGCATACAAATAGTTAGCTATTTCAATACCTACTGCCTGAATAAGCATGCCCAACATGCTCATAAAAGCGGAGGTGGTCCCTTTGCCAACCGGTGTAGAAAAAAGAATTAGTCTGCTTAGTGGCGCAGCAACAACGCCTAAACCAAAAAAATAAACAATCAATCCAGGCATTAGCCATAAAAAATAATCGCTAATTAACAAAGGCAGAATTAACACCAGCAAAAGACTCAATACGACAAGCATTGATCCTATAAGTAAAATTTTCTTAAGTGAACCTTTGTGTGTCAGACGTTGTAAAAACCAGTTGCCGGCAATACTTGCTCCAAATAGAGGTATTTGCCATACACCATACTCTATCACTGATAAATGAGCATCCTTGATTAAAATAACAGGGGCTAAAGCAATCCATACAATGCAGGGTAAACCAACAAGCCCTAATGCCGCTGACCCAAAAAATACCGAAGGATTTGCTATTAAATTTTTATAATTTTGCGCGACAACTCTTGGCGATAGAGAAATCCGCTTAATTTCTTCACCATTATGCTTAATTTGACCTACAGGCTCCGGCATATAACGCCATAATCCCCATAATGCGAAAAGAGCAAACGCGCCAATAATGACAAAAATAAAGCGCCAACTAAAATAATGAACAAATATTGCACCTAATAGGGGACCAATTAAAGGCGCTAATATGGCCGCATTTGCCATAATGGCAATTAATCTAACGGCATCCATTTCTGCAAAAATTTCTTGCAATGTTGCATAACCAATAACGGTTATAAAACAAAGCCCCATTCCCTGGAAAAATCGCGCTAAAAGAAATTGATCAATCGAATTTGAGCAAGCAATTAATATAGTACATATAACAAAAAATATAGCGCCAAATATCATGACTGGACGACGACCATACCGATCGGATATAGGACCGAGAAATAATTGCAGACTGGCTCCACCTAAAATATAGGCAGTTAACGACGTGGCAATTGCAGATTCTGGTCCGTGAAAAGAATTAACAACCTGAACCATGCCAGGCATAATCATATCGTTAGCAATGTAGGTTAAAAATTCATAAAGAACTAAAAAGCAAGCAAAAATTAATGCCTGTTTTCGCGTAATATTAATTAATGGCTGAGACATAATATTCTCTAAAGAAAAGAGAGTGCTTTCACCTGGAGCACGATTGCGTTCTTAAAGACAGGTATTTGCAAAAGTGAACCTTGAAAAATAGCAGCTTTATTGAGGAAATGCAATACATAAGCAAGTTGACTAATTGACAAGCATATTTTTTAGGGTAAAATATTAACCCATTTTTTAAGAATCTGCGGACTAATAATGAAAGGAACCATTAAAGCCATCATTAAAACTTTACTCGCCGGAAGTTGCCTATTAATTTTTACCTTTCCCTCCTTTAGTGAACCCAATAATTTAAGTCTACTTAAGACAGAAATTAAGAGTTACCACGATTCGGGCCTTTATGAAAAAGAATTGGCCAAAGTTATTGCCGAGGCCCATGATTATATTATCAAACAAGCAACCATCAATAAGCGTCAGGTTCATCCAAAAAAGCTAGCGATTGTTCTTGATATTGACGAAACCAGTATCAGTAATTACGACAAAATGATTAAGCGTGACTTTGTTGGTGATACTAATCTGATTCATCAAGAAATATTAGCGGCGAACTCACCTGCTATTCTCCCCATGCTGGCACTTTATAATGATGCCCGCAAAAATGGCGTGCGAGTCTTTTTTGTTACCGGGAGAAGAATGTCTGAGTTAAATGCAACAAGAACAAATCTCCTACGTGCAGGATTTAAAAATTGGTGCGGTCTTTACCTTCGCCCAGACAGTTATAATCAATCCTCTATCAAACCATTTAAAACAAAGGCTAGAGAATCTATTACGAAACAAGGCTATACAATTGTTGCCTCTATCGGTGATCAATATAGCGACATCGAAGGAGGGTATATGCAAAAGGGCTTTAAATTACCCAATCCTTTTTATCATTTGCCTTAATGATTCTTATAAGGTTAATAAGAGAGCTTTGCTGTCTTATTAACCTCCTAGTTGTCGTATCCCCACTCCAGCCTGAAGTCTTGCTTCGATATCTTCCAATGATTGATTTTTAGTTTCTGGACAAAAAATTATACTTATAATCCACGCCAGCATACAAACAAAAGCAAAACCGAGGAATAATCGACTAATACCTATAGTTTCTACCACTAAGGGATAGGCAAAGGTTACCAGCGCGTTTACTCCCCAGGCAGTTGCTGAAGCAATAGCCATTCCTGACGTTCTTAATTGTGTTGGAAAAAGTTCTGACATAAGAACATAAGGAATAGGTCCCATGCTTAAAGCAAAAGAAGCCACAAATACTAAAAGCATAAAAGCCAAGAGCCATTTTATTGCAGGATAAATAACCACATAATGCTGTAATAAACTAAATCCAACTAGACTTAAACTCATCAATAATAATCCATAAACAAGAATTGGCCTGCGTCCCACATGATCCAGTAACCACATTGATAATAAAGTCGCAACAATATTAATAATCCCCAGCAAAATGGCAATTTGTAAGCTGCCCTGCAAACTTCTAAATCCACTTTGCTGAAAAATGGCTGGAGCGTAATACAAAATGGCATCAATACCACTTAAATTTTGAAAAAAAAATAGACCTGATGCGAATAAGACAACTGGCAAAATTAAGGGGTTTATCAGTGCTTTCATTGAGGTCGGTATTTCCGGATTAACCGTTGTCGATTCAGCGATTCCCCAAGCTATCCCATGCAGCTCCCTAAATACTGTTTTTGCTTCTTCTACGCGATTTTTTAATAATAGCCAACGTGGACTTTCCGGTTGCAGGTAAATAATAATCAATAAAGCAAATGCGGGAAAAACTCCAATAGCGAACATGGAAGGCCAATTACTTGTCGCTGCAAAATAATAATTACTTAAATAAGCCAACAAAATACCAATAGTAATCGCCAACTGTACACTGCCAACTAAAAAACCACGCAAATCTTGAGGGGAAGTTTCAGCAACATACATGGGGCCTACAACAGTCGCCATACCAATAGCCAACCCGGTTAAGAGTCGCGCATAAAACAATGGCCAGAAAGTATCTACCCAAGCACTCCATAGACAGCCAACAATAAAAATTATCGCTACTAACAGGAATGTTTTTTTATGTCCTGAAACATTAATAATGGGTCCACATAGTAGTGAACCAATAAAGCCTCCAATTAAAACTATGGCAACCAATAAGCCTTGATGCCATGCATCCAGACTTAGTTGCGCCTGGATAAGAGGTAGCGCACCAGCAATAACTGCTGTTCCATAACCAACCAAAATTCCTGAAACAACAGCGATTGCAAATATTCCTAATAAGTACCAATTTGCCCTCTTTATGTTTCTTCTCATGCCAGAACCTGTTTAGCAGCAATCTTAAATGCCTTTATAATTTCTTCACAATCTTCATCCGATAAATTAGAAGCAATAGTCAGCAAAGCTGCTCGCTCGTGCATGTCATCACACATGGGTAAAGTGCCTCGTTGATAACTAACTTCCCGAGAAAAATCATTTTTTGGATGAGTCCAGGGAAAACCATCCTCACTTAGAGCACGCTTATGAACCAGACTGGCATTATTAAAATACCAATGTAATCCCCATTCCCGCATGGTAATACAAGCTAAACTTCCAGGCTGACCTTTAATGCCAAGATGTCGCAATTTTTCGGTAAAATCGTGACATAAAGACTGGGTTGGATAGACCGTAATAAGAAATGGGCCTGAGTCGCCTGCTGGTGAAGGAATTTCACGAAAAGATAGCCCTTCAATATTATTGAGAGCATCACGTATTCGCCATTTTGATGTACGCATTGATTTCGTAATTGCACTAAGTTTACTTAGTTGGGCTAAGGCGAATGCAGCAGTCAGTTCAGACATTCGCGCACCTATACCCCACAGTTGAAATGCTTCATGTTGGGTATCAAGACGTCCTGCATCATTTCGAGGGTATCCTAAATCGTGAATAGCAAAACAGCGCTGATAAAGATTTTGATCTTTACAGACAATCATCCCACCTTCACCACTGGTCATATTTTTGTTGAGCTGAAAACTGAAAATAGCGGCATCGCCAAAACTACCAAGGGGTTTCCCATGATAGAATGCGCCGGCTGCCTGAGCACAATCCTCCAGTAAATAAAGGTGATGTTTGGTTGCAAGTTCGACAATTTTATCGATATAACCGGATGCTCCACTCATGTGGACGCATAAAATAGCTTTTGAGCGAGAACTTATTTTCTGTTCCAAGTCTTTAGGGTCCATACAGAACGTTGCATCAATATCTACGAGAATTGGAATCGCACCAAGTCTCACGATTGCTGAAAGGCAACTGACCCACATATAGCCAGGGACTAATACCTCATCACCGGGCCCTACTCCAAATGCAGCCAAAACAATATGTAAAGCAGCCGTTCCAGAATTAACCCCTAAAGCAAAATTAACCCCTATTTGCTTGCAAAATGATGCCTCTAATCGTTCCACCATATGTTGCAAATCAGGGCCGTAATAACGAAAAGGACTATGGGCGGCAATGACTTCATTCACCAAACGATGTTCTTCTTCGTTAATCCAGTGGGCGCCAGGAAACTCCCAGGGCAAAGGTATTGTTCTCACTGGTTTTTCTTCGCTCATTTCAATCTCCTTTTGTCCCAAGCTCACGAATTAGATGACTTGCCAATCGGTCAGCTAAAGCCATAATAGTTAGTGTCAAATGTTTATCGGGCAAATGAGGGATTACTCCCCCATCGCAAAGATATAAATTATTATGTTCAAAGGTTTTGAGGTTTGCATCAACAATAGCAAGATTCTCGTTTAATCCCATTCGACAAGTACCAGCATAATGAATTCCAGTGCCGTCATTACTAAAATCTTCAACGATATGAGTTGCTGAAGCTCGCCGTAATACTTTACGTCCAAATTCCGCCATTTTTTTCATGCGGGCTATTGTCGTTGCTGAACTGCTATAATGTATATCGACTTGTGGTACACCATAACAATCAACTTCTTTTGAAGGGGTGACACAGTTAGAGGCCATTAAGTCCCCCTCACAGAATAATCCCAATGTTACAAAAGAGTGAAACATCATCTTAACGATAAAAGGACGCAACGTTCTAGGTACCCATCGTATATCAGAGAGATAATAAGGCACGTCAGGGGGTGCCGATATTGAGTGCCCAATAAAACGAAATGATTCTTGCTTTTTGATAGACGCCTGACCTGTTAAAATTAGCAAATCACCATAACCAATGTCAGCCGGACGTTTGCTAAACCATAACTTGTATAGGGAAGTTGCCTGAACTACTTTGGGGTTATCTTGAAGATATTGCCCTAGAGTGCCGCTTTGATTAGCTAAACCTTGCTGATAGCTGGTGTCATGGGAGTTAAATAAAATACGAGGGGTTTCAATCGCACCAGCACTCAGTATAAATAGGCGTGCATGAAGTTTTTTTCTTTCCTTCGATTTAAGGCAAAGATACTCAAGAGAATTAATCTCATTATTTTGCTCATTGCGAATTAAGCGTACTACTTTGGCATTTAGAATCAACGTGTAGTTAGGCAAATTTTGAATTTCTGGTAACAATCTGGCGGAAAACTTATAGACAGCACCAGTGGGGCAACCAAATGTACAAATTCCCGTGCTTATACAATGGTTTGACTTCTCAACCCTTGTTTCAATAGCTTTACGATTGGGTATAGCATGGCAACCCGGCCAATTCAGACGCTTAACGGCATTAACTATCAAATGATCTGCAGGGCGAAGTGGTTTATGCGGAATATATTCGCCATCAGGTAATTCCGGAATACCCTCTTGGCTCCCACAAACCTTGATACGCTTTTCCACAGCTGAGTAATGGGGAGCCAGGTCATTATAGCTAATAGGCCAAGGGGATAAGTCCTCTTCACTAAAACGAACTGACACGGCATTCCATAAATTCTGTAATCCACTGAGTGCATAAATCTGAAATTGACGAAATACCGCTTCTGATTGTTTACTGCTTGAACGACTGCGATAATCAGCAAACAAATCATGAATGAATAAGGCATCCGCAACTTGAGGTGGAAAAGTGGTTTTAGGTTTTATGCCATACCATTTTTTGATTCCTGGTGGATTTTTGTCCGTAAAATAATCCACTGCAAGCGCATCACCTTGTTCAACAGAGACCACCTCTAGACCCGCCATAGCCAGACGATGAGCGAGAATACCACCTGCAGCACCTGTACCAACAATACAGCAATCATAAATTTTATCCGTCACCCTGCATCCTTTAAAAATTGTGGTGAAGTAAAATAAAGATAATCAAAAAAACTATTAATAACCTTCTTTTCATTTTTATTCAGTTGAGACCAATGCAATTGATGAGTCGTTACGAAATCGGTTTTTTCAGCAAGATTAGCCAATGTTTGCTGTAGTTGGTAATTTTCAGCAATGAAACAAGCAAGTTCGGGAATTAAAGTCATCACGCGACGACCGTAGTAATGCTTCGGCGCCAGTAGTGCCAACATATCCACCATCAGTTTTCCAGTAACTAACATTATGGTTTCACTTGCAATTACACTTGATTGTAAGTTAAGTATAGGAGGAGATTTACCAATTTTATTGGTGGACAAAAATTTTTTAATTAATTACATTAAGGACGTCCAATATGGCTTGGCTGGTTGCAATTATTGGTTCTGTGGCAGGTTTTTTATTTGGCTACGATGAAGGGATTATTGCGGGTTCTCTTGAGCTGATTAAACAATACTTTCAAATGTCCCATACATCAATTGGAATGATGACCTCTGCTCTTCCCTTTGGTGCCCTATTTGGCTCAATGCTTATTGGTTCATTACTTGCGTCTCGCGTAGTTAAACATTTAGGTCGAAGACGGTGTCTGTCCTTTGCAGGGTTTCTTTTTTTTATAGGGGCCCTGGGTGCTACTTTTGCTGATTTTGAATGGGTCTTGATTGTCGCCCGTTTCATCTTGGGAATTGCTATAGGTGTTGCTGCAGTAACCACACCCTTGTATTTAGCTGAAACGGCACCTGCTCATCTTCGTGGAGCAATGGTTGCCATTTACCAGCTGGCAATTACCATTGGAATTGTTTGTGCTTACACGGTTAACTTTCTTCTAATTGATCGCGGCTCCTGGAGAGAGATGTTTGCCTCTAGTATGATACCAGCGCTAATTCTTGTTATTGGTGTCATGTTTTTGCCTGAATCCCCACGCTGGCTTTTAAGTGAGGGTAAACGAAAAGAAGCCACCGATGCTCTCAAAAAACTACGTAAAGGAGAGCAGGTTGAGCAAGAATTAACGGAAATTGAAACCACTTTATCTCACGAACCCAAACAAAGTAGCTGGCGTTTACTGTTAAAAAAACCCTTGCTCCCTGTATTAATCCTCGGGGTTATGCTGTTTTGCCTGCAACAATTAAGTGGTATTAATGTCATTATTTACTACGCGCCAGAAATTTTTAAAAATTTAGGCTTCTCCAGTGCTTCAGGACAAATTCTCGCGACCATGGGCATTGGTCTGGTAAATATGCTTATCACGATTCTGGCCGTCATGTACGTGGACAAGGTTGGACGACGAAAATTACTGCTATTTGGTTTTGCCGGTACTTGTTTAAGTTTGGCAATTATAGGAATCTTCTCTTACCATAAGGTAGCCTGGTTAGCCTATTTATCAGTTAGCTGTCTGACTCTTTATATTATCTCTTTTGCAATTAGTCTTGGACCTATTCCTTACATTGCTATGGCTGAGATTTTCCCTTTGCATGTTCGTGGTGCCGGAATGGGATTATCATCAGTTAGTAATTGGGGCTTTAATGGTATTGTGGTCTTTAGTTTCCCCATTTTGTTTCATCTACTGGGAATAGAATATACTTTTCTGATGTATGCATTTATTTGCTTATTGGGGTTTATTTATACTTATGTATACATGCCAGAAACTAAAAATCTAAGTCTTGAGTTTATTGAAGAATATATCATGAGCGGCAAACCTATGCGCTTGCTAGGAAGGAAGCAAAACGATTAATTTATTGAAACCTAGGCACAATTGATTTGGTGCCTAGGAAGTGTATCTGATTTTAATAGGTTATTCGTAATCGACCCCAACAATTTCGTATTCAACTGGCCCACCCGGTGTTTGCACAACAACCGTATCATCAACCAATTTTCCAATTAACGCTCGACCGATAGGGGAACTGTAAGAAATTTTATTAACTTTAATATCTGCTTCGTCCTCGCCCACGATTTGATAACTAATTTGAGCATCAGTTTCTAAATGGCAGATGTGAACGGTTGAACCAAAAACAACCTTTCCATTGTTTGGTAATTTGCTAATATCAACGATTTGCGCATTGGAAAGCTTCGCCTCTAATTCCTTGATCCGTCCTTCATTGAAACTTTGTTGTTCACGCGCAGCATGATATTCAGCATTCTCTTTTAAATCACCATGTGCACGGGCAGTTGCTATTGCCTCAATGATTCGCGGTCGCTCTACTACTTTTAAACGATGCAACTCATTTTTCAGCGCCTCTGCGCCTTGGATTGTCATTGGATGCTTTTGCATATCCACCTCTAGTGTAAATCTTGTAATCGAGTCACTGTTTCTCGATCCTCATATTTCATAGCCAAACACGCAGCCTCTGCTCCAGATAAGGTGGTAGTATAACTAACCTTATGCTGTAATGCATTGCGTCTGATAGCAAACGAGTCAGCTATTGCTTGTTTGCCTTCTGTGGTATTTACAATGAAATCAATTTCATTATTTTTAATAAAATCTACCACATGAGGCCTTCCCTCAGCCACTTTAAATACTCGTCGGCAATCAATACCTGCTGCTTGTAACACCAGTGCTGTGCCTCGAGTTGCGATAATCTCAAATCCTAATTGAATTAAGCGCTTCACGATTTCGCCCACACGTGCTTTATCAGCATCACGCACGGATACAAAAGCTCGTCGTCGTTTTACGATGTTACAACTCGCACCTAATTGTGCTTTAGCATAAGCTTGTCCGAAGCGTCTAGCAATACCCATAACTTCACCGGTTGACTTCATTTCAGGGCCTAAAATGGAATCAACCCCGGAAAATTTAATAAAAGGAAATACTGGCAGCTTGATTGAGTAAAATGCCGGCATTGGATAATGCATGCTTAAACCCTGTTGTTTCAAACTTTGGCCAACCTTGCAGCGCGCGGCAATTTTTGCAAGTGGCAGCCCTGTCGCTTTAGAAACAAAAGGAACAGTACGCGAAGCTCTCGGGTTAACCTCAAGAACATAGATATCATCAGCCTGTATTGCAAACTGGGCATTAATCAAACCAACTACTCCCAATTTTAATGCCATTTGGCGAATTTGTTCCATTAAGTCCTGTTGCACAACAACGCTCAGGCTAAATGGTGGCAAAGTACAGGCGGAATCACCGGAGTGAACTCCCGCTTGCTCAATATGCTCCATGATGCCGCCTATTAAAACATCTTCCCCATCACAGACTGCATCAATATCAACTTCAATTGCATCGTTTAAAAATTTATCCAGTAAAACAGGTGAATCATTAGAAACTGCCACTGCATAGGACAAGTAATGGCGCAAATCTTCTTCCTGGTAAACAACTTCCATTGCCCTGCCGCCAAGAACATAGGAAGGTCTTACAACCAGAGGATATCCAATACGTTTTGCCAACTCGATAGCTTCAGCTTCGCTGCGTACCGTACCATTTGCTGGCTGATGTAAGTTAAGTTCTGTCACCAGTTTTTGAAAACGCTCTCTATCTTCGGCTTGATCAATAGCATCAGGAGAAGTGCCAATGATCTTGACACCATTTGCTTCAAGTTCACGAGCTAATTTTAGTGGTGTTTGACCGCCGTAATGAACAATTACCCCCTCAGGCTTCTCAACAGCAACAATAGATAACACATCTTCAAGTGTTACAGGTTCGAAGTATAAGCGATCAGACGTATCAAAATCGGTAGAAACAGTCTCGGGATTGCAATTCACCATAATGGTTTGATAGCCAGATTCTCTTAGGGCCATAGCAGCATGTACACAACAATAATCAAATTCAATTCCCTGACCAATGCGATTAGGTCCACCACCTAAGATCATGACTTTTTTCTTATCTGTCTTAGGATTCGCTTCGCAAGTGGTCTCATAGCAAGAATACAGATAGGCTGTATCGCTCGGGAATTCACCCGCACAAGAGTCAATGCGCTTATAAACCGGCGTAACCCCTAACTCCAAACGGTGTGCTCTAACTTGTTCTTCACTGCAATAAACCAGATGAGCAATATAAGCGTCAGAGAATCCGCGACGTTTAAATTGTCGCATTGTTAACTTATCAATCTCATGAATTGATTGCCCTTGAATGGTATTTTCTAACAAAATTAATTCTTGAATTTGCATTAAGAACCAAGGGTCTATTTTACTTTCCTGATGGATTTCCTCGAGTGATAAATCGTGTCGAAATGCATCGGCAATGTACCATAACCTATCAGGTGTTGGCTCACGCAAATGTCCACGCAGGCGTGCCATATCTCCATTTCTCTTAAACAAAGGTTCTAATCCTGAACGACCAATTTCCAGGCCGCGAATTGCTTTTTGCAAGGACTCCTGGAAATTAGCACCAATGGCCATGACTTCTCCCACGGACTTCATTTGTGTCGTTAGCGTTTTTGATGTTTGCGGGAACTTATCAAAATTGAAGCGAGGGATTTTGGTCACTACGTAATCGATGCTCGGCTCAAATGACGCGGGTGTCTTACCACCAGTTATTTCATTATCAAGCTCATCAAGGGTATAACCCACTGCCAGTTTTGCAGCAATTTTAGCGATAGGAAAACCTGTTGCTTTGGACGCTAAAGCAGAGCTACGCGATACACGCGGATTCATTTCTACGACCAGCATACGCCCATCTTCAGGATTCACAGCAAACTGGACATTGGAGCCTCCAGTATCAACGCCAACCGCTCTTAAAACTTTAATAGCCGCATCCCGCATGCGTTGGAATTCTTTATCGGTTAATGTCTGGGCCGGTGCCACCGTAATCGAATCGCCAGTATGCACGCCCATAGGGTCGAAATTTTCAATAGTACAAACAATAATACAATTATCATTTTTATCACGCACCACTTCCATTTCATACTCTTTCCACCCAAGCACTGACTCATCAATTAATAACTCATGCGTAGGGGATAATTCCAAACCACGTGAACATATTTCTTCAAATTCTTCGCGGTTATAAGCAATACCGCCGCCGCTTCCTCCCATCGTAAATGAAGGACGAATAATTGCAGGGAAGCCTAATTGTGCTTGCACCTGAAAGGCCTCTTCAAGGCTATGAGCAATCGCCGAGCGAGGCATTTCCAAACCAATTTTTTTCATCAATTGTCGAAATTTTTCGCGATCTTCAGCTTTATCAATCGCTTCACGCGTAGCGCCGATCATTTCAACTGAAAATTTAGCCAGTACTCCTTCGCGTACCAAATCTAAAGCGCAGTTCAGTGCTGTTTGTCCACCCATCGTTGGTAAGAGAGCATCAGGACGCTCTTTCTCAATAATACGTGCTACTTCTTGCCACTGAATAGGTTCGATATAAGTGGCATCAGCAAGCTCAGGATCAGTCATAATGGTTGCCGGGTTAGAATTAACCAGGATTACACGATAGCCCTCTTCTTTCAGAGCACGAACTGCCTGGGTTCCTGAGTAGTCAAATTCACAAGCCTGACCAATGACAATGGGACCTGCACCAAGAATAAGAATGGATTGAATATCAGTTCGTTTAGGCATATTGACTACTAAAAAGATAAAAGTGGCCTAGTTTACCGATTTTTGCTTAAAGATTATACCCACTCAGATATTGGAGAATATTTTTTTCTGATCAAGCGGTGATTTTACTGTCTTCAAATTCACATAAAACAGTAATTTTATATGAAGCCCAGCTTATCTTCTTCGAGTTGGATTACCAGAAAGCCCTGGAAAGGGATTGCCAAATCTCCCTTGTGTAGACCCACTACCTCCAGAAATATTCTTCAGATTTTCTTCTTGTATTTTTTCTTTGTTTTGTTTTTTTGAGGATTTTTGAGACTTTTTCATAATTTTTCCTATAACAAAGACTGTACAATACTAAGAATAGCGCAAATTTTGAAATAGGTGTTTTTATTATAAACATGATGACATTTTAAAAACTCAAATGTCATCCAATTCAATAAATATACTTGTTTTTAAATTTATAATAATATCGCGCTTATTGATTATGCTGCATAACCTAACAGAAATATATGCCCAAGAAAAATACAGAAAATAATACTTTCTTTTATAAAAAGCCGGATATTATTTCTACTAAAAGAGAAACTTTAAAAATACCTGGTACTGAAGAAGTATATGACCAAAATAATCGACTTATCGGTGTTATCTCTCGTCAATTACCTGAATTTATACCTCTCTCAAGGGTAACTGATCTTAATACTTCTGATTTCGAGCAAGAAGAGGATTTACATTATCTATATGGGATGAGTTAGCAATTTCTGCAATGCTGATTAGCCAATATATTAATTTTTATATTTTATCTTCATTAGGCCAGCCACTAATTTTTATATCTAAATGATTTAACAAGGCAATAACCTCTGGAAAGGAAAAATTTGCTTTGGTTACCGTGTTACAGTGAATATCTATGCTGTAATTGATGGCATTTGTGAAATCAGCCTGCTTTAAATTTGTATGCATGAACAAACTATTTTGTAAATCAGTTCCTACAAAGCTCGCATGATTCAAATTGGCTTCTCTAAAATCAATATCATGAGCCTTGCAACCTTCCATAATTAAATCAGAAAGTATAAGTCCAAAAAAGCTCGAATGGCTGAGATTGCTTTCATAAAAATAAAGCGGGCTTGTAAGTTTTACCAATGGCCAGCTCAATTCGGTCCAATTTATTCCCGCGAGTTTAGAATGTTTAAATGAGACTTCTGAAAATTTACACCCTGGAAATTTTGACAGCGAGAGATCACAGGACTCAAAATCGCAGTCAGTAAATTTAACTTTGCTGAAAGTAACCCCAAGAAATTTACACTCCTTAAATTGGCAATTTTGAAACTCAATGTTCTCAACGCAGGTTCCCTCCAGTATGAATTGGCTGAAAGCTTTCTCAGTATAGCTATTAAGATTAAATGCAGTCATAGCGTAGCTCTAACATAAATTCCAATAATAGGTTGAAGCATTCCTAAACACCTATCTAACTACTAAATCTTTAAGGTATTTGACAAGGTATGCACAGATTTATCCACAGATTTTGTGGATAAGAAAAGTTAGATTCTTTCCAAATAAATAATAGTTAGTCCTTTCCAGTAAAGGGACAGCAGGTATAGCCGCAGGGAAAAAGAAGGAAAGAATAACGGATTGATTGAATAAATATCCACAGGTCGTAGTAAATTACAAAAACAGATCTGCGGTCGAACATATTAACAAATAAAAAATAAAAAAACAGTCTTGACGAAGATATATTTTTAATAATCTATTCTTCAGAGCCCACAGCCAGATACAACGACTTGTTCGCGACACCTGGCTAATTTAATTTAGCGTCAAACTTCTTCGTATAGGATTACGCTATTATCGATTCAGATTCTCAAATGCTACTTCCACTGCCTGCAATAATAGTCCAATCATTTGCTTGCTCAATTTCTTCAATCAAGGTTTGTGAATGTGTTTTAGCAAAGAAACACGCTCTATTTAAAGAAAAATTGGTTTTATTGCTATAACTTGCAATAGCATGTGCTGCTACTTTCGCAAGCAGTGCTACAAATCCAATTCCAGTAAATGCAATGAGAATATTGACAATGATGGGTTTCCACGCCTCTCTATGCGCCTCCATTTCTTTGTCTTTGCTATGAAGTAATTGGGTAAACTCTTCTTTAAACATGGACACTTCTTCATGGCTTGGTTTTTTCTCATAAGAATTCAAAAGAAAAAGCTCCAATTTATCCTTTAAGTCGTAAGCATGAGCCAACACTTTGAATGCTTTATCATGTTCAAGATCACTTCCATATTGAATCATCTCATCTATTTTTGCACATAATTTATTTAATTCATCACTCTTTAAATCAGCAAGCATTATTCTAAAAATATCTATTCGACTTTTTCTGCTTTCCGGTAATTTTTTATATAAACAAACAATTTGTGGATAATTTACGTCGCCGCCTAAACCCTGCTCATGCATATGAATGCGATTGTAAATCGCAAAAGAACTCCCCAGTTCAATAGCCTCATCATAAAGCTTAATCGCTTCATCATAATTTCTCTCGCCACCTAGGCCAACCTCATACATATAACCACGATTAGTCATTGCGCTGGCATTTCCTAGTCCAATGGCCTTTTCCAAAAGCTTAATGGCTGCGGGATAGTTACTCCTATCACCTAAGCCTTCAATATGCATATAACCACGATTATTCATTGCACTAGCATTACCTAGCCAAATGGCCTTTTCCAAAAGCTTAATAGCGTTGAGGTAATCTACTTCACCACCTAAACCATACAGATGCATATAACCACGTGCATTCATTGCATTAGCATTCCCTAGTTCGATAGCTTCATTAAAAAGTCTAATGGCTTCATCATATTTCGTATCGCCACCAATCCCTTCTTCATGCCATAAACCTCTTAAATACAAATCATGGCTTCTTTGAGGTGAATCAATATCACCTAGTGTTTGGTTAACAACCAGGAGTGCCTGCTCTATTTCATCTTCATTAAATTGCTCATCCCTTGTATATTGTTCCCATTGCATTAAAGCTTTATCGTCCCCATTAATACATCTTTTAATAAAGTTTCAAAATTTGTAATTGGCATAGGGACCTCAAAAAAGTTAAATAAGCATTAGCAAGATTTTGTTTCGCATTATTTTGAACAAACTGATCAAAATAAGAAATGGGTAAAATTACCCAAAAACCGTCTATCCATTTGATTTTTATAAAATTTTAAAGGATATATTTAGACACTTACTGATGGGAACTTTTTTATAAAAAAGATACTGTCTTTAAGAGCAAGCAGATGAATTTAGAATCACACAAATGCATAGCCTAAGGCCGTAAGAATGGTATATTAATATAGAAAATCGATAAATTATTACTATAACCAGTGAGGCTTACCTATGTTTCATAGATTATTTGCTTTATCTTTCTCTACACTTGCCTGCATTTTACCCTCTGTTTCTGCATATGCTGAGAATGATTTGTCTTGTAAAGTCGAGGTTGCCGTAGCAACACCTCCTGTGCAACTAACCCAGAATGTCGCTTTTAATATTACGCCTGCTAATAATGACGGCTCAAGTAAATCGCTAACAGTTCGAGGAGGTAGCGCGCCGCAAATTATCGACGGCATAGCATGCTTCTTTGCTTACAATATCAGTGCCACAGCATACTCAACACCATCCATCGGCGTAATCAGATCTTCTATCGGAGAATGCACTTTGAAAGGGGGCAACCTATTTTTTAATAATTCGGGTGACAATATCTCGGTGGTGTTCCCTAACGACTTTATCTGTAATCAAGTTAACTAAAGACAAGCACATCTTTAATTATATAATGCCCTATTTACGTCTTTCCCACGCAGGCGAGTCTATTCTGCAAGATACAACAGAATTATGGATTCCCGCCTACGCGGGAAAGACCCAATACAGAATCACAGCGCTTGGTTTATGGCATAATAATGATGCAATTTTGCCCAAAAACTTCCCAAGAGCTCATGCATTGCAATACTTAAATAGAAGAGATTATAGGGATTCGGCAGGTAAATTTTTCCCCAACGTTCATCGTTCCAATAATGAGTATAATCTGTAGGTGCTGCTATGGGATGTAACCCTTGTGCAAGACAAAGTGCCATTGAACGCGGCATATGAATAGCAGAAGTAACAAGATAAAAGGGTTCTTCTTTGATAATAGCCTTGAGTGCTTTAGCTTGATCGGCCGTATTAATGGACGTGGTTTCCAAGACAATATTCGCTTTCGGGATGGGGAACCAGGAAGCTATCTGGGCAAGTCGTAACGCCTCTGGTCTTTCAAAACCATACCCACCACCTGAAAGTAATAATTTGGCTTGTGGTAATTGGCGATATAGTCTCACCCCTTCCAGTAATCTTTTAATGCTTGCTGAATTTAATAAGGCATTCACTGGCCTGCCATCTAGTTCAGATTGCCCGCCGCTTAGCACCACCACCCAATGAATGTCTGGCTGAACTTTAATAACTGCTGGATATTGATTTTCCAGATGCTGCGTCAACGTCTGGGGCAGCCATCCTGTACTGAAAATTAAAAATAGTACAAACACAGACATCAATCCCCAACGTACGAAACGATTGTTGCCATATACCCATAATAATCCCAAAAATAGGGCAAACAATAACAAGCAAAGAAGAAAAGGATTTAATATCATCTCTAGTATATGACGAAAAATAACCATTATTTGACTCGGCGCATCAGATAAATCCCTAATAAGGCAAATAGCAGAGTAGGTCCAATGGCAGCAACCTCAGCTGGCCATTGAAAAACCTGGCTTATAGGACCAAAAAAGCGATTAATAATATGAAAACCAAAACCAACAGTTGCACCAGTAAGAAGCTTTGAGCCCATAGTGGATGAGCGCAAGGGTCCAAAAATAAATGGGATTGCTAAAATCATCATTACTGCGGTCGTTAATGGTTGCATTAAGCGTTGCCAATATGCCAACTGGTAATTTAAAACATTTTGATGATTTTGTTTTTGCACTCGCACATATTGACGTATCTCATGCAAGCTCATCTCATCAGGTTCATTACTACTGACCAACAAAATACTGGGTTTGACTGCCACATCCCAAGGCATTTGTGGGATTTTTCTGGCAATTGTTTTGTCATCACCAATTACCGTCTCTGCGATATCATAGGCAGTCCATTGGTTATTCACAAACGTAATTTTGGCAATTTTGCGAGCAAGACGCATATGATGTGCAGCATCAAAACGGAATTGATATACATTATCCAAGGTGTTATTCGCAAGGATCGTACCAATCGCGATAAAGTCAGTGCCATTACGTAACCAAATCCCATGCGCAGTTCTTAACGTTTGTCCACCACTTAAAGCCTGCATCTTTCGATCATTTCCCCAATGTGCCAGCCTGGGTACAATTGTCTCACCTATAATTGTTACTAAAATGATGACAATAAAAGCAGCCTTTAATACCGCCAATGTCACCTGCCCGATAGACATCCCGGCAGCACGCATTACAACTAATTCTCTGTTATTAGCCATAATACCTAAACCAATTAAGCAGCCTAATAAACTGGCCAAAGGAAAAAATAAATAAACCTGGTAAGGCATTTGTAAAAAGACATAAGCTGCAGTCTGGAGAATTCCAAAATCAGCTTTACCAATATCATCCAACTGATTGACGAAAAGAATAAAAATTTGCAAACCAGCAAGCATTAGTGTAACTAAACCAATTGCTCCAAGAACTGTTTTCGCAATATAACGATCTAAAAGCTTCATGATAGCTTGACCTGATTACGCCAGATTAAAAATAGACCGAGTAGAGCGACAGATAAATGCAGCCACCACACGCCAATCCATAAAGGAATCTTGCCAGCGATGATCCAATCACGTGAGACAAACATAAAATTCGCATAAATAATATAAAGTACGATGGCGGGTAATAGTTTTGCATATTTTCCTGAGCGAGGATTCACACGACTTAAAGGCACAGCAACTAAAGTTAATGTAAATACCATGATAGGAACTGACAAACGCCATTGCAATTCCGCCGCTTTGCGTAAATCCGGATTTGCCAAAGGAAGAAGGCTTGAGGTAGTCGCCGTACGAATGTCTTGCTGCACGGAGATCACAGGATGTGGTAATCTCACTTTATATTCCTCAAAGCGGGCGACTTGAAAATCTGCATGTCCGGGAAGACCTTCATATTCACTGCCTTGTTGCAGCACAATATAATCTTCGTAAGTTTTGGGATCAGTTTGTGCAAAAGCACGCTCAGCCCACAGAATATCCCATTGAGTAATCTGGTTCTTTATGACTTGGCGAGCAAGAAATACATATTGAGCTTTGGTATGACTGCGGCTCATTGATTCAACATAAAATACTTGTTTACCATTCGAAACCTGACGGAACCGGCCAGGGACAATGGTTTGAATTAATGTTTGTACTCCAGTGGTGCGCATTAATTTAGCCCGCTCAGTAGCAATTACAGGGCTTGCCCATATCATAATAACAGTCACGATTACAGCAACAACGGTTGCTATAATGAAACTATGCCTTAGCAGCTGCGAAGGACCATAGCCACATGCCTGCAGAACTGTCATCTCACTTTCTGCATATAACCGTCCGTAAGCAATTAGCAAAGCAATATAAAAACCCAGTGGGAGTAATAACCCCATCAAGTTAGGCAACTCTAACATCATCAACTTCATGATAATCATTCCGGGAATATTTCCTGCAGCAGCACGATTAAGGTACTGCACGAATTGATTACTCATAAAAATCAGTAATAATATCGCCGTCAAAGCAGTTAATGTCACAAAAACTTCTTTGGCCAAATAACGAAAAATCAACACGGGGTTATCTCTATTGGTTAAAATGAATTGTCTATCCGCTTTTGCCTTTTCTAGACGACAAACTCACATTAATTAGGCAGCATTTTGCAAGATTATATTCGATTATCGGGTTTTGTCGTTATCATCCTTATAGTAGAATTGCAGAATGACCCTAGGTAAACTAACAGTTTTTGCTCAAGATAGGAAGTAAAAATGAATTATGGACTTATCGAGACGCCTACCCTAAAAGCCAGTGAATGCTTGGTTTTAGGGTTATTTGCAGATGCCGATATCAATGATTTTGCTAAATCTTTGGAAAAAGAATACGCCGGCTTCATTAATCGTGTATTTACCAAGTTGACTGAAACTGGTGATTGGTTATGGCAGGCAGAGCTTGATGGCCATAGTTTAATGCTATTAAATTGCGGAAAGAAGAAAGAATTTGATGCAAAAAATTTAAGTAAACGTATCAACGACATTGTTCCAATACTCATTAAACAGCGTATTACCACGGCAACCATTAATCTGCCGCAGGTTGCTGGACGTGATGCCGATTGGCAAGTAGAACAAATGCTTTTGCAGATCGATGCATTGCTTTATCAATCATTAGCTTTTAAAACCAAAAATAATAAGCAAAATAAGCTTGAATCGGTTCAATTTCATTTAGCAGGCGCCACTCTTAATGCCATTCAAACAGCCAAAGGCATCGCAGAAGGAGTCAAATACACACGGACTCTTGCAGATTTACCTGCCAATATTTGTACGCCCACCTATTTAGCAGAGCAAGCGTTAGAATTAACAGGCCAGCATGAACATTTAAGCGCGAAAATTATTGGACCTGAAGAGATGCAAACTCTCGGTATGAGAACACTACTGGCCGTTGCGCAAGGTAGTGTCCAAGAGCCACGTCTCATTGAAATAAGTTATTGTGGTGGAGGTGATGCGCCACCTATTGTCCTTGTAGGTAAAGGAATTACCTTTGATTCTGGAGGGCTATCGATAAAACCTGCCAACGCCATGGATGAGATGAAATATGACATGTGTGGTGCAGCCAGTGTTTTTGGTGCTATAAAAGCTTGTGCTCTCTTAAAACTACCTCTCAACCTCACCGGCCTGGTTGCCAGCGCAGAGAATATGCCCAGTGGTTCAGCCATTAAACCTGGTGATATTATTACCACCATGTCAGGACAAACTGTCGAAATTTTAAACACGGATGCGGAAGGTAGACTGGTTTTAGCCGATGCATTAACCTATGCGGAACAACTTAAACCTGCTTTGGTCCTTGATATTGCCACTTTGACGGGAGCAATGATTATAGCCCTGGGATATATCACAACCGGTTTTATGACAGAAGATGAAGAGTTAGCCTCTCAAATTCTTGCTGCCGCCAAAGATAGCGGCGAGAAGACTTGGCGCCTACCTTTAGATGAAGCCTACCAAGAAGCCCTGGAAAGCCCTATGGCGGACATGATCAATGCTTCATTTGATAGAGCAGCAGGCGCTATAACAGCAGCTTGCTTTCTTTCTCGCTTTACCAAAAAATATCGCTGGGCTCATTTAGATGTTGCTGGAACCGCATGGGTTTCAGGTAAAAAACGTCAGGCAACCGGACGTCCTGTTCCTTTACTTATGCAGTTGTTACGCCATGTCACTAATTCGCGTTGATTTTTATTTATTATCTAGTCAGGAAGATTCGGCTCGTTGGCTTTTAGCTTGTCGTCTCCTTGAGAAAGCTTATTTACGTGGCCATCGCGTTTTCACCTATTGTGGCAATCAACAGGAAGCACACCATTTTGATGAATTACTGTGGACTTTTAAAGATAATAGTTTTATTCCTCATAATCTACAGGGAGAAGGGCCTGAACCACCGCCCCCTATTCAAATTGGCTATCAAAGCGAACCCCGCGGATTTAATGATATTTTGCTGAATTTAAGCCCTGAAATTCCTGTTTTTCATGCACGCTTTAAGCGTATTATGGAAATTGTCGTTAACAACGAGGCCGCTAAAGAACTCAGTCGTAAGAATTATAAAGAATACCGAGCAAAGCAATATGAATTGCATACTCACGAGATAGCTTAACCGTTTAATACATTATTGCCTGTGCAAAACAAAAACGGGCATTATGCAAAATATCCACGTAGGTTGGGCTGCTTAAGCCCAACAATTCTTCAAACAAGCCGTGCTAAAATTTGTTGGGCTTTTCAGCCCAACCTACAGTTGGTTAACATTCTGAAACACTTAAGAAAATAAATTATTTTCTCATTTACCGTACTTATTCGCCAAATAATGAGCAACAGTTCGTAACCCCATCGCCTCACCACCCTCTGGTTTACCCGGTTTAGACGAGATATTCCAAGCCATAATGTCAAAATGAGCCCAGGAAATGGAAGAAGGTATAAAGCGTTGTAAAAACAAAGCGGCAGTAATTGCACCAGCATAAGGAGAGGGACTCGAATTAGCCATGTCAGCCAAGCTAGAGTCCAGCATACTGCTATAACCGGAAAAAAGAGGTAAACGCCAAATGGGATCATTGTTTACCTTGGACGACTCTGACAGCCCTTGAGATAATTGATCATCGTTGCTAAATATCGCTGCAATCTCCGTTCCTACAGCAACTCGTGCGGCCCCGGTAAGTGTTGAGAAATCAATAAGCAACTCCGGGAGTTCTTCACAGGCCTTAACGATAGCATCTGCTAAAACTAAACGTCCTTCAGCATCTGTATTATCTATCTCGACAGTTAAACCGTTACGCATTGTTAAAATATCACCAGGTCTAAAGGAGTCAGGACCAATTGCATTTTCGACAGCAGGAATAAAAATCTGCAGTCGAATGGGTAGCTGTTGTTTCATCACCCATTGTGCCAACCCTATTACATGCGCAGCGCCACCCATGTCTTTTTTCATTAGACGCATGGCAGCAGCAGGTTTAATATCTAACCCCCCGCTATCAAAGCATACCCCTTTACCAATTAAAGTAACTTTAGGATGAGACTCATCCCCCCAAGTTAAACAGAGCAAGCGTGGTGCTTTGGCTGCAGCACGTCCAACCGCATGAATGGCGGGAAAATTGTTGCTAATAAGTTCATCACCCACCCATTGCTGGAAAGTACCATGATTTTCTTTGGCAAGATCTGCCACAACGATTGCTAATTCTTCTGGTCCTAAATTATTTGTAGGCGTGTTAATTAAATCCCTTACTAAAAAAATTGCATTGGTTTCAGCAAGAATAGCCGGTAAATTTTTTTCATTAACCACTAAAATATTGGGGGTGATTTCTTGTTTTTTATAGTCAGTAAATCGATATTGCGCTAAAGCCCAGGCAACGCTAATACTTGGTGATAGCTCTTTCTGAGGCAGGTAGCATCCAGTGGGTAATCGCAAAGCAGCACAAGCAAGTGCAAAAGCCTCTTCATTGTTTCCAGTGCCTAAATAAGCCTTTATTAATAAACCATCGCTATTGGTGATAAGACAAACCTCTCCTGCCCTGGCTTTAAACTGCTGCAATGAAAAAAAATTATTCTCTGCAGGAGTGCGCGTTTCTATGCCTTGTTCCCATTGTGTCTGGTCAATCAAAAATAGGGGGGTCCCTTTGTCAGGCGAGGTTTCATAAAACATTTGTGCGTACATAACTACTCCTTCATTTGACCACGAAATTGAGCTGTGCGCATGCCAACCAGCCACAAGCTAACTAAATAAATAATGACTGCAACAATAACATGTCCAAGCAGCAATGATACACGACCGACAGGTGATTTTGTTAACCAAAAATTAACATCGCCAACCATTACAAATAAGTAAGCCCCAATGGCAAAATTAGCAACGAATAATTGCAAAATAAACTTTAACCAACCAGGTGATGGTCGATAAATTCCACGACGCACGAGCAGTACAAGCAATACAGCACAATTGACATAACCTGCCAAAGAAGATGCTAAAGCAAGACCTGCATGTGCTAAAGACCATATCAGTAGTAAACATAAGAAACTATTCACCACCATGGCCAAAGCGCCGACCTTGACCGGTGTTTTGATGTCCTGGCGTGCATAAAAACCCGAAGCAAGAACCTTCACCATCATAAAAGCAGGAACTCCCGAGCCTAGCGCTATAAGACTTTTTTGTGTTTGAATTAAATCAGTGGCTGTAAATTTGCCATAAGCAAAACAACCTGCAATTAATGGCATAGAAAACATTGCCAAGCCTAGACCTGCAGGAATGCCAATTAATAGAAGCAGACGTAATCCCCAATCCAAAGCTCGCGAATATTTTTCACTGCTTTGTTCAGCATGACGCCTGGACAGATGGGGCAAAATAACAGTGGCAATAGCCACACCAAAAACACCTAGTGGGAAATCCGTTAATCTATCCGTGTAGTACAACCAAGTCACACTCCCCACTTTAAGGAAGGAAGCAAAAATCGAATCCACCATTAAATTAAGTTGCGCGATGGAAACGCCAAATAAAGCAGGAATCATTAATTTTAAGACGCGTTTAACACCTGGATCACTGCGACCTAATTTCGGTACTACTAATAAACGGCGTTGGTAAAGAAATGGAAGTTGAAACAACAATTGCGCAACTCCAGCAATTAAAACGCCCCAAGCCAAGCCAACTACAGGCTGTTCCATACGAGGGCATAAATAAAGTGCGGCCAAAATCATACTAATATTTAGTAATACGGGAGTAAATGCCGGGACGCCAAAATAACCATAAGTATTAAGAACAGCACCAGCCATTGCCGTTAAAGAGACTAACATCAAAAAAGGAAAGGTTAAGCGCAACATTTCTGTTGCAAGAATTGAACGTGTACTTTCTTCACCGAATCCAGGGGCAAACAACCAAATAATTATTGGTGCCCCTAACACACCAATCACCGTCACCAGGGAAAGGACCGCGCCTAATTGACCAGAAACACGTCCAATAAATTCCCGCACCTCGGCAAAAGGACGTTGTTGTTGATACTCTGCCAACACAGGAACAAAGGCTTGGGAAAAGGCGCCCTCTGCGAATAAGCGACGCATAAAATTAGGTATTCTAAATGCGACATAAAACGCATCCATTCCCGCCTGTGCACCAAACAATTGGGCAATTAACATATCACGAATAAACCCTACCATGCGGGATATGAGTGTCATCGCTGACACAAGAGTAGTAGAACGCAAAAGACTTTGTCGTTTAGGTATCATTGTTTCAATCGCAGACATGGTACAAATAAAATAATAAGGAATGCTCTATGATATACCCTTGCAAGATAAATTTTTATAACTTTAGAGAAAAAGATTCATTACAAAGGCTATACACCACTAAATCCCATCTGTTTTAAAGACTTCTTCATTAAAATCCGGTAAATTCAAAAAAGATCTTCTCCATTCCCATATTGAGTGGCGAATCTAATAATTAACAGGGATAAGGATTTTCATGGCAGCCTCAATGATTAATATTGCACTTTATTCTACTCTTGCAGGTTTTAGTATGATTGTTGGTGGTGCAATCGCTACCATTTATCAACCCGGTGACAAATTAACCAGCGCGACCCAGCATTTTGCAGCAGGTGTTGTATTTGCAGCCGTTGCCAAAGAACTATTACCCAAACTAGGTTCCGAATCTGCACCCTTACCGCTGGTTATTGGTTTTTTTTGTGGGGTTTTAAGCATGCTCCTCCTCAAAATCTTTGCCAATAAGTTAGCTGAACGTGAAACTGGCGATACAGGAATTTCACCTGGTTTAATCAGTGCTGTTGGCATTGATTTATTTATTGATGGAATATTGATTGGGATTGCTTTTCTTACAGGAACCAGAGGCGGCTTATTAATCGCCGTTGCCTTAGCGATGGAAGTTCTTTTTTTAGGTATTTCCACCACAGCAACCTTGGGCAAGCGAGCCGTTACCGTAAAAATTAGATTTGCTATAACTATCCTGCTTGCATTATTAATTCCTCTTGGAAGTATTTCAGGGGCTCTCGTTCTTTCTCAACTACCCAATGCAATCACTGAAGGAATTCTCGCTTTCGGCGTTGCAGCATTACTTTATCTAGTAACAGAAGAATTGCTGACGGAAGCTCATGAACATGACATTGAGACGCCCTTTATCACAGCTTGTTTCTTTATAGGCTTTTTATGTATTTTGCTATTAGAAAACATCGTGGGCTAAATTTTATATCATCACTTTTAGACTATAATTTTTTATTTAGTTAGAAGTACTATTACTCCCTGTCTATATTGACAAATTCTAACACATTGTGCATGATCGTCATCTTTTGTGACATCTGAAACGAGTGGAGATTTTAAGTGGCAAATATTAAATCAGCGATCAAGCGTGCCCGTCAAAACGTAAAACTGCGTCAACATAACGCCAGTGCACGTTCTATGTATCGCACTTACGTTAAAAACGTTATTAAAGCGGTTGAAGCAGGTGACTTGGAAGCCGCACGTGCTGCCTATGCTAAAGCTCAACCTATTATTGATAAAGCTGCTGGTAAAGGCCTAATTCACAAAAATAAAGCCGCTCGTATTAAAAGTCGCCTAATTGCCCGTGTTAAGGGAATGGCTGCTTAATTCTGTCTTTTCCGTCGCTCTAGTCCGTAAATACTCCGAACCGGAATTTCCGGTTCGGTTTTTAAATTAAATTCATCCTTTGCTTTCCTGATAGTTAGGAATACTTGTATTTAAAGTTTGCGGATGGAGCAACCTGCTTCTAGATACTCAATTATTTTCATTGCTCATTTCCTGAAACATTGCCACCATTAGAGTCCTTATTGGATAACAATTTCACTTGATTATACTAATTTTAAAAAGATCATAGTATTTTAGGTCAAATTCCAATTATTATAGGGATAACAAATAGTTAACAGAGTTAAATGGAATTATGTTGTTCAGACTTCCTTTCATTGCCCTTTTCATATTGCTAATCGTAGGTTGCACACATTTAGGGCCACACGTTATTGGCAAAGATCGAATGGATTATAATCAAACCTTGCAACTCTCTGATACAAAACAAATTTTGTTTAATATTGTCCGTTCACGCTATTTAGAATCTAACTATTTTTTAAAGATAAGTAATATTACTGGCCAATATGCCATAGGGGTTAATGCCGTCGGTAACGGCTCCTGGTTTTCCGATAATTTGCTTTATCGCAGCCAAACTTTGCAGTCTGAGCTTGCGGCAGGTTACAGAGATGCCCCAACCATTAGCTACATACCGTTAGAAAGTTCCGGGTTTGTAAAATTAGTATTACAACCAATTACGCTTAATGAACTTTATTTAATGAGCTATGGGGATACCAAAGAGATCAGCGCACTAATGCGACTTGTTATCAAGCGTATGGGTAATGTTCTCAATGTAGGAGACGCAACGTTTCCGGATTCAACAATAATCCCGCAGTATAAGGATTTTTCACGCATCATTTATTTGATTCGTTCATTACGTTTAAAAAATCAAATCGGTTTTTATTATGTTAATCACAAAAAGGATAAGCACTATTCCTTCTATTTGACACCAGAAGGTCTTCATTCCTCTGAAGCGAGAGAAATTCGCAAATTACTTCACATACCAGGACAACCACAAGAACTAATTCTCACAGAGACATTTCCACCGGCTCAAAGTAATGCTGTCTTTATCCAAACCCGTTCAGTTTTAGGGATTATTTCTATGTTATCTCATAGTGTTGTAGTTCCAGAAGAACACAAACGTAAAGGATGGGTAGAAATAACAAGAGATAGAGGTTCACGCGAATTTGATTGGTCTAAAGTCTTGAGCTCAATGATGACCGTCTGTTCTTCAAAACAAGCACCTAAAGATGCGTATGTAAGTGTTTATTATAAGGACTATTACTTTTATGTTAAAAATTCGGATAGGCGATCGAAGCTAACATTATCGATTATTCAACAGTTTATTTCCATGAAAGGAACTTATAATCCACAAGAAGCGCCGCAATTAACGCTTCCTCTTACAAATTGATATCTTTTTTTTTTTGAGCAAATTATCTTGTGCAAGACAAATTTGCTCAAAATCACAAAATTTTAATAGTTCCTTAATGTATTAGAACTATTCTTCTATCAGTTAATTAAACTATACATTCTATATGACTAAAAAATTAGCTTATCTGGAATACTATTCTAGACAGATGAATTTTATTCATCGATTTATTAAAAATGAGCCTCAGCCTGAGGATCAAGCCCGTTTAATGCGAATTAAGCAGTTACAAGCACAGCAATCCATTTCCTTTCTTGACGAATTTCTTGATATTGAAGAGGACAAGGCACTTGAGACCACGCGTATCGGTTACAAACCCTTAAAGTCAGCTCACTATACCTCCGAAGAATTAGCCTTTTTTGCACCAGAAGCAGATAAAATTAAACCAGCAAATCGGCGTTTAAGTCGTTATAGACTAGTCTATGGACCCGTTGATTTTTATTTAGGAAGTCAACTTGAAGTACCTACAACAATTCCAGTTATCACGGCGTGCGCCCCAAATCTTATGGGCACTTCGCAAGCTGATTTAGATGAGTTTTCCACAGGTGGAGTGAGCAACCGTCAATTAAAAGTAATTCCCTATGAAAATGAATGCAAAAAAATCGCTGACTTTATTGTTGGTAATGCCAAAAAAAGTGGCCAAGAACGCTTGATTATGCCTTCTTTTGGCATTGGTGTTTATATTAAGACACTTGATTTTGCATCAAAAACAAAAGCAAGAGAGATAATGTATAAAGCTTTTGCTGAAGCAGCTATTCGTCATCAAATGAAAATTGACTGGATTGTATGGGCAGGTGATCACGATGCCGCTATCACCGAACAAAAATTTAAAAACTTTTCACAAAATAACCCATTCATTGAACCTATTGTTCATGAAGATATGATGCTTTATGCCCAAGAGCGACAGCAAGTGCATCATGAAGAGGTCATTCTTTTAAACCCCGGTAGTGATCGCACTGTGGGGGGATTTTATACCCACGAAAATCCTAAAACTCTTGAAGAGCAAATGGCTCAGCAATCAGATTTGGTGTTCTTACATTCTGAATTTAACCAACCAATGGTAAAGAAATTCCAATTAGAATTTTCTCAACGCAAGAAATTACGACAAGGGACCGCCTCTTCAAAAGATGCTGTAACTGAGAATGTCTCTCCCTCGCATACACTTGATTTAAAATCTATTGCCGAGAAAATTAATGATCACTTGAATATTAAAGAAACCACCTGGATTTCCGCACAAAAAAATAACTTTAAAATTTCGTTTAAAAAGCAGCAAGATGCTCAACGATTTAGCCAACTTTTAAAGGCAAATGGCATTGTAGATCGATATGGGATGCCATTAACAATAACCCAAGATCGTCAATATCATGTGCTCTATTTGACAAAGAAGCAGTTAATGCAAGTACCCTCTTTAGATGCAAAAAAAGAGTTTACTACGGATACTAATGCTACAGTCAATCTGGGAACTATTGCGAAAACTCACATCGGTGAACGCTTAAAAATGCAGGAAACTCCCTGGATCTTTTTAAGCCAAGGAAATTATAAAATTTCTTTTAAAAATGAAAACACGGCCAATAAATTCAAAGATATTTTAACAGCAAATGGCATTGTTGGTAGGCACGGAATGACCAAAACAGTGCAAAAAGAAAATCAATATCATGTTATCTATCTAACTGCCAAACAGTGGCAGCAAATACCGACATTAGAGATTCCACCTGAAAGTAGCTTTAAGAAATCAGCTGAAGAACTATCTCCCCAAGTTGATTTGGGAACTATTGCGAAAACTCACATTCAAGGGCGCTTAAAGTTGCAGGAAACCCCCTGGGTCTTTTTAAGCCAAGGAAATTATAAAATTTCTTTTAAAGATAAAAACACGGCCAATAGATTCAAAGATATTTTAACAGCAAATGGCATTGTCGGTAAGCACGGGGTAACCAAAACAGTGCAAAAAGATAATCAATATCATGTTATCTATCTAACTGCCAAACAATGGCAGCAAATACCGACATTAGAGATTCCACCTGAAAGTAGCTTTAAGAAATCAGCTGAAGAACCATCTCCCCAAGTCGATGTACGTTCTTTAGCAGCTCAAATTAATAATCATTTAAAAATTAAAGAGACCACCTGGATTTCTCAGGTTGGCGAAAATTACAAGATATCCTTTAAAAAAGAAGACGCTGCGCAAAATTTTAGTCAACTATTAAGCGATAATGATATCAAAGGAAGAGGCGGTAAACCTAAAGCCGTGCAAAAAGACAGCAACTATTATGTGGTTTTTTTAACCGCCAGACAACTAAGCCAGGTACCATCATTAAAAGTTACTGAAGCCAAAACGTCTACAAGAGCAACCAAAATTGATTTAAAAGATACTGCCCAGAAAATAGCCAGTCACTTAGAACTGAGTGAAACACCATGGCTCTTCCCACAAGGTCAAAATTATAAAGTATCGTTTAAAAGTAAAGATGCGGCAGATCAATTCAGCCGGGGCTTACTCGCAAAGGGAATAACGGCAAGAGACAGAAAAGCAAAAACTGTAAGAGCTGATAATAATTTTTATGTGGTTTATTTGACCTCAAAACAATTAGAAAACATCTCAACTAAGAATACCAGCACCCTTAAGGAGACTACTGCACATGCTACGGAAAATCAGATAAATGAAATTGTTAGAGCAATCGGTGAGGGAATAACAAAATCTGAAAAGCAAGAAATTCTTCTTCGCGAAATTAAAAGGAGAAATTTGCCGGTAGCAGAGCTTAGTGAGCTTTATGATGTGGTGAAAAATATTAACGATTTAAACACTCACCGCAATCCGCGCTTAGACAGCTTTTTCGGTATAAAAAATACCGCTTCCTGGCGCGCTACCGTAGAAGAATTTAGAAAATTAGCTTTAAATACATTATTCAGCGAAATAAATGCATCAGACACTCATACTCAATTAGAGATATTAGGTAAGGCTAAAAACTTACCTCTATTTTACGAGCATCGCAATAATTCAATTTTTACCGGCGCCTGGGGAAGAACCAGTGCTATTAAGGCAATTGAAGAAAAAGAAGCAGAACTAATAGAGGGTTCAAAATTATCTATTAATTAATTAAACCTGAGTTATTGAACTGGGATATTTTTTATCCCAGTTTTTTGCAATGAGGCAGCTATAAATCTGATTTTACAGGAAGGGGGCCTAAGTTTATTCTGTGCTGCTTGTCTTAGGCTTCGTCTGCAAAATTTTAATATCGTCCACAAAGCATTTGGTTTCACCACGCCAAGGCATGACAAATTCTTCACAATGATAAAAAATGATTACATGGCTATTGTTCTGCATGGCTAATTCAGCTTTCTCAACCAGTTCAGATTTAAACTGTCCCAGAGTAAAGTGAAACTCACGCCCAGTAGCCCCACTTGCATCCTCAAGTCCGCCGCGGATCAGTTCTCCTTCGTAAGTCCCCCAATACTTTCCTTCTTTAGCTACTTTAACAATCACACCCGACTTTTGGCCTGATTTTGTCGTCCAGCATCCTGCCAACAAACCTGCCAGAAGTAGAATCAATACTTTTTTCATCAATTAAATTTTCCTCAGTTCTTGCAGTTAAGAAATTATGAATCATTCTAAAATAATAATTTGCATAAATAGATCGACTCGAGACACACCTTAAAATTATTAAAAAGTAAAATGCTTACAGTTCGCTGTAAGCATTTTATCAAAACAAGCTATTACTCAGAAGCGCTTAAATTAACAGGTGAAGTAGTAATAATTTCCTGATTTAATTGCTCATAGGCACGCTTAGCCGGAATATATTGCGGAAATTGATTCATTATCCTGTCTAAAATCATGCGTGATAACGTTTCGTCCCCGCGATTCCATTCACTCAAGGCATCGAAATACATCAAGTTTGCAGATTGTCCCGCTAAAACAGGCGCTTGATTAATCACAACTGGCTCAATAAAACTCAATCGCTCTTGTTGTTGGGCTTCTAACCATTGCAAAACTTTACGCGCCTGCTGACTACCATTCTCACTTGCCTGTTGCAATAAGCGTTTGCCCTCTTCAGTTTTTTGTGCCCCATCAAGATACAATAAGGCTAACTGATATTGCGCATACGCATTATTATTTGCAGCCAACTCAATATAGAGTTCCGCTGCTTTTTGGCTATCTTTCACAACACCTAGTCCATATTGATACATACGGGCGAGAGCAAGTTTTGCCTTATCATTTCCCTTTTTTGCCGCCTCTTGATAATAATTAACTGCATCCGTGAAATTGAGTTTGGTTGCCACACCAGTTTCAGAGAGTAAACCTAACTGATACAGCGCATCACTATCACCTAAAGCGGCTGCTTTTTTATACCACTGTAAAGCCTGTTGCTCATCGCGTTTTCCTGCAAGACCATTAAAATAGAACTCAGCAAGTTGGGTCATTGCCTCCTTGTGTCCTAATTCCGCGGCTTTAGCATAAAGAACCTTGGCTTTGGTATTATCAACGGGAACCCCTTTACCATCTTCATAAATCAAGGCTAAATTGTATTGCCCTACCTTATCATCTTTTTTGGTTGCTAATTCATAGCTCTTTAAGGCATTTTGATAATCATCATCCACAGTATCGTAAATGAATCCAAGAGCGACTGCTGAACGCGAGTAATTTGATTGTGAAGCTGAATACCATTTTTTTGCCGCTTCATAATCAGGTGTAACTCCTATTTTACCCAGTTGATAGAGGCGACCAAGTAAGAATTGAGCAACAGGCTGGCCTTGCTCAGCAGAAGCGTTATACCACTTCGCAGCGAGTTCCGCATCGACTTGTCCTCCTAAACCCTGGTCATAAAGAAATGCAAGTTTTAATTGTCCTTCCTTATCTCCTTTCTCGGCAAAGTACTGATAAATGTCTTTGGCTTGCTGAATTTTTTCTGGATCATTCGCCTGAGCTAAATAGTAATCAGCAAGCAGTAAACCTGCTGTACTGTTACCCAGCTGCCTGGCTTTATCAAGTTCAGGGAGAAAATCTTCATTTGAATCATGTTTTAACACAGCAAGGTTAAGATTCGCATATGAAAAACCTGCATCGGCAGATTGCTGTAATAGTGCCTTACCTTTTTGCAAGTCTTTAGCAACTCCACTACCCTGCGTATAATAGGTTCCTAAAATAAAGTTATTAACAGGGTTTAAGCCTGCTTGTTGATACCAATACAAGGATTCAACATCATTAGTGGGAACGGCAATCCCTCTTTCAAACATAATACCTAAAAGAAGGGCTGCATAATTATTTCCTGCTTTCGCTTCTTTTTTGGCTACCTCAAACGCTCGAAGTTGCTTTTTACTATCATCATCCATCGCATAATAAAAAGCTAATGGTAAGTTCGCTTCCGCAACGCCTTCATGCACCGCACCTTCGTAGAGACGTTTAATAAGTTTTGTCCGATTTTGTTGTGCCAGAACGCTTAAACTTCCTTTTGGTTGCTTCACTAAGTACTCAGCCAAGCGGTATTCGGCAGGACCGTAATGGTTCGAGGAAGCAAGGTAATACATTGCTGTTGCTTGTTGAGGATTAGGTTGAATAACCATATTTCCTGCTGGATCTTTAAATCCTTTTTCATAAATGTTAGCTAACACAAATTGTGCATTCACATTTCCTTTAAATGCCGCATCCGTTAGCCAGTTAAGTCCCTGGTTATAATCAATTGGATCCGTTAAACCACTTAAATATAGAATGCCCAAATTGTATTCAGCACGAACATCTTGCTGTAAAGCTGCCAATTGATAATAAGTGATTGCCTGAGGAATATTTTTAGCGACAACAACCCCATAGTGATAAAGTTGCCCTAATTCAAATTGGGCTGCTGACTCACCTAAAATGGCTTTCCCATAAAGCTCACTCAAGGCCGCCTGGTAGTTAGCCTGTTGTTGCCATCCTTGCAACATTTGTCCGAAATAGTCAAAGGGTTGGGGCTCTTCGGATAGAGGATAAGGCAATCCTTCATCAACCATAGACGCTCTTGGCGAATGTTTTAGAGCTAATGCTTCATTTTTTTGTAATGCTTCAATTTGTGGGTCTAATGGATAACGAGGGAATTCAATTTTGGCCGTTTGGTCTGGATTCAAGGCTGGAGCAATCACATCAAAGTAATCGGTAATTGCAATTTCTTTCGGTTGGATCATCGCAAAATTAGGTTTATACAGCTCTGCCCGAGTGACGGTTTCCATTTGAGGTGCGGGATTATAATTGTTTTCCTTTAAAGCTTGTTGGTTTTTCCAACCATTGTAGATACCGCCTAAGCGATAACCTTCAATATTAAAGTCACTTGCTTTACCATTACTTAGCCACTGTGAAACCTCAACACCAGCATTTGCTTGTCCCTTCTTAGTTGCAGTCTCTTTTGCTTTTTGCTGCCACAACTCTGCTAATTTAGCATCAGCAGTTACTCCATTGCCGTCTTTGTACATGGTCGCCAATGCCTCTTGTGCTTGAGCAGAGCCATTTTGCGCGGCTTGCAGCATCCACATAAAGCCGGTTTTAGGATTATAAAGTTTGCCCTTTGCATCCAAATATAAATTAGCTAATGCCATTTCTGCCTGTGTATCATTCGCTGTTGCCGCTTTGGTATACCAGGCTTTTGCTTTCTCTAAATCATTTTGTTGTGCAGCCAATGCACCCAATTTAATCATGGCGGGTAAATACCCTTGTGCTGCCGATTTATCCAGTAAATCCTGGGCTTTCACATCGTCTCGAGCCACTATTCCACCCGCCAGATATAATTCGGCAAGCTTCAACTGGGCCCTGGGATTTCCTTGTTCAAGGGCCTTATTCAACCAAATAACACCTAGTTTCTTATTTCTAGAATCACGACTTTCAAGGAAATATTCTCCCAATGTGGTTTGAGCAATCGCATTGCCACGTTTAGCAGCATCAATAAAATAACGTCTGCCCATATCCGAGTTTTCTTTGGTGCCAAAGCCAAATAAATAAGCCGCTGCACAATACATTTGTGCATTCATATCCCCCAAAGCAGCAGCTTTTTTAAACCAATACAATGCTTTCTCAGGATCATTAGCCTGGATCAGGTTATATCGGGCAAGGAGTAATTGTGCAGGTAAAACACCCTTCTCGCCCGCCTGTTCAAAATAACGTAAAGCCAGGGTATTATTTTTTAACTCACCATAACCATATAAGCGCATCCTGCCTAAATAATAATTGGCAACGGGATCTTTATCTGGTTGATTAATGAGTGTCTGCGCCGCTAACGGATAATTGCCTTGACGGTAAGCTTCTAGACCACTAACAGCATACACTGCTTGACTACCGGTAGCTGCAACCAGATAAAACCATGGGACGAATGATTTCATGGTAATTCCCCTCTTTATTTTGTTACCGCTTAAAGCGGCTTATTGCGCTGGAATAATGCCATAATGGATTACTTCATTTATTGCGCCACCTCTTGTATTACTATTTACTATCCAATAATTACCGCGATTGTTTAATCCATAGCGTACATTCGTGTATTCACAGACGCGAACAGCATCCGCGCAATCCACAATTTTGCCATACTCTTCTTTGCCGTCAGGGACAGTGCAAATATATTTAACTTTTTTCTCGCTTGTTGATAAAACTGCCCATTGCCGTGCATTGATTGCATGGTTTAAATACATCGAACGCGAACTTTCATCGTCACGCATTTGATACAGATTAACCTTTTGATTCAATGTATTAAATAGAAAATACATCGATTGTCTCTCTCCTGACTTTCCTGGATACAGATGGAGTGTTTTAAGATCATATTGATAACCTGTATCATAGCAACCAAGAGGATTTCTGGTATCTTCTGCTTCCTTTGACACTTTCGCAGCAAATGCACTATTAACCCCTGAGTACAAGAAAGATACTAACAAGATACCATTCAGCGTTTTTTTAATTTTTGTTTTCATTTCTTTCCTCACTTACTTGGAGCCATAATCGGGCGGACGATAACTTTTGTACCCATGAAATGATTTTTCTCATTGGATAACTCAACAAAACTATGATTCATCCATTCAGCATCTCGAGTGAACATGCGGACACAACCATGACTGGCTCGATATCCTGGAATATCTTGAGCACCGTGCAATGCAAATCCTTTATGGAAATACATGCAGTAAGGCATTTTTGCTCCACCTCGACCAATAGGGAAAACGTTGGAACGGCATTTCTCATTTTCCTTACTAAAAAAGTGGAAAATTCCAGTAATAGTTCTGCAAGTACGGCTACTATTGTCTGAACATTTATCGCTACCAGATGAAATTGGACCCCACTTAACTAAGCGTCCATCTGCATCATATGCTGCCCAAGCAAGTTTATCCTGGTCAACAATAATCTGTTTCTCACCATCTGCCTCAATTTTTAAAGGAAAGGGAGAAAAATCAAAAAGCGTTTTTTGAGCCAGATTACGGGGCACAACAATTTCTTTACCAGCCCAAAGATTGTTATAGGTGCGATTAAGACGCTGAACAATATCCCGTTGTTGCTCATCGGGAAAAAGCTTTTCCCATGTTTGCCCGCTAGTTATCTTAATACATTCATATTGTGGGTATGCACAAAGTCCAGTACCAAAATAAGTATTTGCATTGACTAAGAATGCTGGTAGCATCAGTGCAATCACTTCTAATAATTTTTTCATCGTGATCCCCTAATCTTTCAAGTAATTTTTGTGATGCAAGAAGCATGCTTAAATTTCAAAAATCATTACTTCTAGATGCTATTTCGGTCAACTAGTGAATAAGTTTAGTAATAAAACAACGAAATCTGTCATTCTGAAAACGGCGTAGTTGCCTGAAAGATAACCGACTGAGGATTGAATTAAGAATGAAAATGTTGGTAAATTCGATTGGCAAGTTCGGCGTTAATACCACTAACCTTAACAATTTCATCAATAGGAGCGCGAGCTAACTCACGTAGGCCTCCAAAACGACGTAAGAGCGCCTGGCGACGTTTAGGTCCCACGCCTTCTATTGATTCAAGAGAGGATTCAAAACTGGCATGCTGGCGTTTTTTACGATGAGTTGTAATTGCAAAGCGGTGCGCTTCATCACGAATATGTTGTAATAAATGTAAGGCGGGTGAGTCAGCAGGCAAGCTAATTTCCTTTTCTTCAGTCACCAAAATTAAACGTTCCCACCCTGCTTTTCTATCAGGTCCTTTAGCAATACCCACTAAAATTACATTATCAATTTGTAACGAATCAAAAACTCGTTGGGCTGTGGTAACTTGGCCTTTACCACCATCAATAATCAAAATATTGGGTAAACGTTGCTCTTGCACCAATCGTTTAAATCGTCGAGTAATAGCTTGTTCCATCGCGGCATAGTCATCTCCAGGAGTGATACCTTGAATATTAAAACGTCTATAATCGCTCTTACGAGGTCCCTCCGCATCAAAAACCACACAAGAAGCCACCGTTTCTTTGCCTTGCGTATGACTAATATCAAAACATTCCATCCGAGTGATTTTTTCTTCCAGTTGCAACAGAGATGCAAGCGCATCATATCGCTTTGATAGCGTTGCAGAAGAAGCCACATGGTCAGCAACTGACAAACGCAAATTGTTAATTGCAAAATCTAACCAACGAGCCTTTACACCACGCGGCTTTGTTTGAATTAGACATGATTTTCCTCGTAACTCACTTAACATTCCTTGTAATGCTTCACTGTCAGAAAGTGGTTGATTGGTAATAATAAGTGCAGGAATGCGTTCTGGGTTATCAATGTAATAAAAAGCAATAAATGCTTCAAACACTTGCTGCCACAAATCATTTTCTACTTCTTCCTCTTCCACAAAAGTACGTTGTGGCACTGAGGGAAAAAAGCTTTGACTCGCTAAAACATGACCATCGCGTATCGTCACACATTGAACACAGGCAAACCCAGGCTGTGCCTCAATGGCTATAACATCAGCATCACCACGCAACTGAACGACACTTTGCTGTTCCTGCACCAAACGCAAACTTTTTATTTGATCACGAAAAATAGCGGCTTCTTCAAACGCTAAGCGAGCGACTGCTTGTTCCATGCGTTTTTCTAAATCATCAAGAATAAGCTGGCATTTACCCTGTAAAAATCGTGTTGCATCCTGGATTGATTGTTTATACGCTTCCGGAGAAATATAACCCGTACACGGGGCACTGCAACGTTTAATCTGATACTGCAAGCAGGGGCGGGAACGCACATTAAAATAACTGTCACTACAATTTCTAATTTTAAACGTTTTCTGAATTGTACCGAGCGTATCACGCACTGCAGCAACACTGGGAAAGGGACCATAAAATTCACCCTTTTTTGGCTTTTTCTTACTGCGATAAAGTTCCATACGTGGAAAAGTATGCTTGCTGACATGAATATAGGGATATGATTTATCATCACGCAATAGCACATTGTACTTGGGACGCAGGGTTTTAATTAAGTTACTTTCCAATAACAATGCTTCTGTTTCACTTCGAGTAATACTGATTTCTATCGATTTTATCTGGTTTACCAGAGAACGCGTTTTAGCACCTGCATTCTGTTTATTGAAATAGCTACTAACCCGCTTTTTAAGATTGCTGGCTTTTCCCACGTATAAAACAGTGCCTTCCTCATCCAGCATTCGGTAGACCCCGGGCTCGCTGGTAAGATTAGCTATAAATGCACTTAAATCATTTGCAGTCATATTCACGGACAACATTCAATATGAGTTCAACAGAAAATATAAGCCTCTCGAGTATCTTCCTTGAAGAGGTCTGCTCCTAAAGATTAGTTACTCGTCATGCAATGCATCGTTAGGCTGTTCAATAACACGATGCTTCATTGCCAAGAAAGTAAGCTCTACATCATTCTTTATTCCCAGTTTTTCGAACATTCTATAACGGTAACCATTAATAGTTTTAGAGCTTAAAAACAATCGATCTGCTATATCCTGAACTGTCATACCGCTGGTAATCATCAACATAACCTGCATTTCACGCTCAGATAACAAATCAAAAGGAGATTCTTGAGTGGCTTCCAGGCTGCTAATTGCCATCTTCTGAGCAATTTCAGCGCTTAAATATTTTTCACCGCGGGCTACTTTGCGAATAGCTGCGGCCATTTCCTCAGCACCTGATTCTTTCGTCAAGTAGCCCATTGCGCCTAATTGTAAAACACGGGTAGGCATTGGTTCGGTACACATCGCTGTTACCGCAATTACCTTAACCTGAGGATTAGATTTTTTAAGACGCCTTGTCACTTCCCAGCCGTCAATTCCCGGCATTTTCATGTCGAGCAATACCACATCGGGTTTGTGAGATTTTACCAATGCCAAAGCAAGCTCACCACTTTCTGCATCCGCTACTACCTCTACATCAGGCAGATCCTCAAGTAATCGTCGAATACCCATTCTTACCAGGGCATGGTCATCAACAATTAGAACTTTTATCAAACGATGCTCCTTGACCACAGCCAATGAACACAAAACATGCATCGATATTAGCAAGACTAATCAGGCATTACAATTGGTGCTGATTTAATCATTCATTAGCGTGTTTTCTTGTTAATTTTCCAAACCTTGTTGAATCTTAGAGTTTTTACGAAAAAACAATGAAACAGCAAAGAATAGCAATGTCTATCCTGATTATAGACGATTAAAGGAAATTAACAGTTCCTGCTCTAAGCTAACAAGCCAGAATATGAATATTAGGATTATTTTTATCCACGGGAAAAAGAGGGGGATATTCTCCTAATGCTTTGGCTCGTTCGATAAACTGAACAATATCCGCTTCGACAAAATCGTAAAGCATCTGATAATCATCAATCACGAAATACACTGGCTGTAACATGTCAATACGATAAGGCATACGAAAGGCAACAACGGGATCAAAAAGAACACGCATTGCCACATCACTTTCTACACTATAAGGAGTTTCGCTAATTGACGATAAGATACCGCCACCATAGGCACGCAAACCTTTGGACGTCTTAATCAATCCAAATTCGACAGTAAACCAAAAAAGACGTTGAAGAAGAGGCCATTCCTCCTCAGGTAAGCTAAGTACTCTACGCGCATAGTTGCAAACAAAATCAGCGTAAACAGGATCCGTTAACATTGGACAATGGCCAAATATCTCATGAAAAATATCTGGTTCCTGGACGTAATCAATTTCTTCTTCACAGCGAATAAAGGTAGCCGCAGGAAAACGTCTTTCCGCCAATAATTGAAAAAACTCACGTGCAGAGATTAATGCAGCAACAGGTGCCACCTCCCAGCCTGTTAATGCTTTGAGATGACGACTAACATCCGGTAATTGTGGAATGCCACTGGGCGATAAACCAAGACTTGATAATCCATGTACGAACTCATCACAGGCCCTGCCTGGAATAATTTTCATCTGACGTTCATAGAGTAATTGCCAAATGCGATGTTCCTCATCGGAATAATTTATCATACCCTGTGCATCGGGTTGATGAGAAACATAACGGCTGACAAATTCCATAAAAACTCCTAGATACTGGTCGATAGTAAATCTGGATCAATTAAATTATAGCGCTTTATAAAACACAAAAAACACCCCAGTTAGTTTAAACATATTTTGCTGGGGGTTAAGAGATCTTCTCTATAATTTTTTATTTATCTGCATCCGGCTGTCGCTGAATACGCGAAATAGGAATAAACGTTTCTGTGCCTTTATCAACAAGACGCTGCGCACCTTTCCAAGCGTGCCCGTAAACAACTTCATAAGTAAGAGGGAACTTACCTTCCTTCGTACACGCTACCTGATAAGCCTTTTCAAAAGCTTGCCAGGAATCCTTTCCGGTTAATCCCCCATTGCGCTTCTCATTAATATTTCGCACCCCTTGTGCTTTTAAATTAAGCAATAATTTCTTTAAATTTTCATAATGTACAGTTATTAACTCCATGTCAACTACAGGATCAAGGAATCGCTCTTTTAAAAGGCAATCACCAACATCATGCATGTCTGCAAATTCATTGGTGTGAGCATGGTTATCTACAACCAACCATGCTTGTTTTAATTCCTTAAACGTATCAGGCCCCAGGGTGGAAAACATAAGACAACCCTGGTTATTCATCACACGGTTAAGTTCGCGAATAACCGTATCCAGGGGCTGTGCCCAATGAATTGTTTGATTAGCAAAAACCAGATCAAAAGTTCCTGTTGCAAAGGGCAATAACGTCATATCACCATTAATCAAAGACCATTTACTGCTACGCCACCACCCTTGTTTTTTTTTCGCTTCAAACAGCATATTTTTGGCCAAATCTAAACCAACGATTTCAGCTTTCGGGTACTTCTTTTTTAATTGCAGAGTAAAAAGCCCTGTTCCACAACCTAAATCAAGAATATAGCGCGGATTGATTTTCAAATAATCCAATCGTTCAAATAAGCGCTGGCCAATTTCATTCTGAATTTTGGCTGCTTGTTCGTATTCGATTGCATGTTTATTAAAGGTGTTGCAAATTTCTACTTTCAGACTCATCATGGAAAAGGAATAGTAAATTACAGGAAATCCAACGTCGTGCGTCACACACTGGCCAGTATAACACAAATGTTACGTTTGCCTTCTGTCTGCGTTATTTGTTATCAATATCACCGCGATCCTTATGCTGCTTGTCGCGCTTGTTTTTCTCTTTTACAGCAACTTGGCCCAGCTTGTAGCTATTGCGCTCTCCCATTATCTGATGACAGTTTTTTAGTCTGTGGTCGCTGCAGCAAAAGCAAACCGGCTTTTGATCGTACATTTACAATGTATCGTTTTGAAGAACCTCTACGAACTTTATTACATGAATATAAATATAATGGGGCACTTTTTCTTCGTGGCTTCCTGGTGAAATTAATGATTGATGCTTTACCTCAAACTGCGCTCAAAACAGAATGCTTGGTCCCTGTACCTCTACATTCTAAAAAACTACAGGAACGTGGATTTAATCAGGCTGCAGAACTTGCCAAGCGACTTGCAAAACATTTACAAATTCCTTACGAGCTTACACTTTGCAAGAAAATTTTACACACGCCCTCACAGATGAGTTTAAACAGGAAAGAACGCCACCGAAACTTACGTCATGCTTTTGAAGTAAAAGCAAACAGCTACCAACATATTACACTAGTAGATGATTTATTAACTACCGGCAATACCGTCAACGAGTTAGCCACACTTTTCAAAAAACAAGGAGTTGCTCACGTTGACGTCTGGTGTTGTGCACGTGCGACTACTTAGAACATGAAAATTAAAGATTAATGGAGATAACGTTGTACGTCATTTAAGATTAGCTGCACAAGTAATATAACGAAAAAAATTACGGCTAATTGATGCAGTAAAACCTCCATCGCGATTGAAACTGGTTTACCGCGTATTTTTTCTATCAGGGCATAAACAATAGACCCTCCGTCAAGGCCTGGAACGGGAAATAAATTCAAGAGTCCTACTGCAAGACTGAAATTAGCAATAAAATACAAAAACACCGGCACCCCCTGAAAGAAAGAGGTTACGGAAGCGCTAAACAAACCAATTGGACCAAGGAGAACAGCAAAAGGAATCATGCCTGTCAGCAATTGTTTTAACATGACTAAAAAGAAGGATAAAAGTTGTAATGACTTCGTTACCGCATGATAAAAAGCTACCCCTACCGATTGGCCTTGCACCCATTCTTTTTCAGTTGAGGATTCTGGTTCAATACCTAGCCCCTGCAACAAGGAACGATCGCCTCTTTTATAGCGCCATTGACTCAAATCCAAATTTATTTTATGTATATTTTCGCTACTGTCTTTTACTAAAGCTGGCACCTCTTTTTTGCCAAGATCCATTATCAAGCGCATTCCGGTTTCTTGCCAGGAATTAACCTCTTGTCCCCCCAAATTAACAAAACGATCGCCTGCTTTAAGCCCCGACTTGGCAGCCAGACTTTCAACTTCTACCGCCTGAACCAGCGCAGGAGTTTGTTGATAACCAATCATAAACATTAAAGTAAATGCCAACCATGCTGTAATTAAATTTGCCAGTGCACCTGAAGCTAAAATTATACAGCGCATCCATACTTGCTTTTTATCAAAACAAAATGCAGATTCTTCAGGAGAAACAGGCTGAATGCGGGAATTAAGCAATTGAACATAGCCTCCTAGGGGCCAAAGAGACCACACCAACTGCAGGCCTGACTTTGTTCTCCAAGTCAGTAAGGGTTTTCCAAAACCGATTGAGATTTTCTGAATTTTTACACCAAAAATTTTTGCTGCAAAGGCATGACCTGCTTCATGAATACCAACAACCAAAATGAGTGTCAGTAGAATTGCAAGCAAGGCCCATAACATTAAACACTCCCTTTAGCGTGTATTATCAACCACCAAATGCAGCATAGGATGTCCTTTTCTGCCACCCAGTTCAAAACCTTTTCTATAAACTTCAAAGGTGCGATAAGCACGAGAAGTTTCGCTGTCTACAAGCTCCACATCATCCCCATTCTCATCTACTAAGGTCACAGTTAGATGCATTTCTCGAAATTGACCAATATTATAACGCTCTTTGAACAGGCGCAGCACAGTTAATAAACTCTCAGCAGCTTCCTCACTATTGTGTTGGCCTTGAAAAATGATATCCATTTGCAAATCCCTATCAGGATAATCTTTCCTGAGCAAAGTGCCTGTGAGTATTAGCGGCTAAAAATAAAAGGACTTGAGTTTTAATAATCATAAAACCACTTAACTCACACTGACTATGATAAATTATGAATCTTTATAACAATTAAAACTAATTTCAGTATAGCTGATGATAGCGATCTGTCTTAATCTGTGCGAGGGATCTGCCCGATATGGTAGTGAATTTTGATAGATGGTTGTCTGTTTGTGCTACATAACAGATTTTTTTGCTTTGTCGGGGGAGTGTTTTTAGTAAATCCTGTAAATTTTAACGTGAATAGTTTACAATTCCATGATTATTTTGCTGCGATTTGAAAAACTTTATGGTGTTTGTTGCCTGCGGACTAAATCATAAAACTGCCCCACTCGATGTGCGTGAAAAAGTTGCGCTGCCTCTTTCTATGCAAGAGGCCTTGCTTCATAATCTCGTGGAGCTGCCTACAGTCAACGAAGCAGCTATTCTATCAACCTGCAATCGTACTGAAATCTATTGCGATACAGATGAACCTGAAAGCCTGGCACCATGGCTTGCTAACCAACATCAATTAGCTCCAGAATTACTTTCACCTTATCTTTACGTTCACCATGGGCATCATGGCATCCGTCATACTTTGCGTGTAGCCAGTGGCCTGGATTCAATGATGCTTGGTGAACCTCAAATTCTCGGGCAAATGAAACAGGCCTATCAACACGCCTGTAAACTAGGTACAGTAAAAACCAATTTACGCTATGTGTTTCAGTATATTTTTAGTGCTTGTAAACGCATACGAAATCGTAGTGGTATTGGTAGTAATCCTGTTTCCATTGCCTATGCAGCCGTACAACTCATTGGGAAATTATTTACTGATTACAAAACCTTAAAGGTTTTTATTATTGGATCAGGAGAAACCTCCACCTTAGTAGCTAAATATCTACATAAACAAGGTGTTAAGGATTTTTTAATTGCCAGCCGCACGAATGAAAATGCCAAACAATTGGCAGCAGCTTTTGCCGGTCGAGCCTTGGCTATTGGCGATATTCCTCAATATCTTTCTCAGGCTGATGTTGTCGTTTCAGCCACTGCCTGCCCACTGCCATTTATTGATAAAAGTTTAGTAGAGCATGCGTTAACTAAACGAGAGGGGGCGCCTATGTTCTTTTTAGACTTAGCCGTTCCAAGAGATATTGAAGCTGACGTGGGCGAGTTAGATGCCGTACACCTGTATAACATTGATGATCTACAATTAATGATTGAAAAGGGAATGGATGAGCGTCGTGAAGCCGCACTTCAAGCCGAACAACTTATTGAAAGCGAGCTTGATAATTTTATCCGTTGGCATCGCTCCCTGCGTGCAAAAGACTTAATATGTGATTATCGCAACTATATGCAGAATTTAGCTCAGCAGGAATTAGAGCGAGCTCAAGGTAAATTGCGGGCCGGTCATAGTCAAGACATAGTCTTGAATGAGCTTTGCGCGCGCCTGGTCAATAAATTAACACATCATCCTACCGTTGGCTTACGTCAAGTCGCTTGGGATGGTCGTGAAGAATTGCTTGATTTAGCGCAATATTTGTTTAATCCTTCTATTGACCCAGTCTTCTTATGAAAAAATCTCTTGAATTAAAACTTGAGCAAATGCTTGAACGCTTTCAAGAAGTAAGTCGCTTACTTTCTGAAGCTTCTGTCATTGCCGATCAAAATCAATTTAAAAATTTATCAAAAGAATACGCACAATTAGAGCCTATAGCCAATTGCTATAACACTTATATACAGGCTCGTGACAATGTGAATTCTCTACAGGAATTACTTGCTGGAGATGATAAAGAATTAGCCGCTATGGCTTCTGAAGAAATTGATAACGCGAAAGAGAATGTCGCGCAGCTGGATGAAGAATTACAATGGCATTTGATTCCTAAAGATCCAGATGACACTTGTAATGTTTATCTAGAAATCCGTGCAGGCACCGGCGGTGACGAAGCGGCAATTTTTGCCGGTGATTTATTTCGTATGTATCACCGTTATGCTGAAGCGCAGGGCTGGCAGGTGGAAATTATCAGTGCCAGTTATGGAGAACATGGCGGTTATAAAGAAATTATCGCCCGTATAAGTGGGCAGGCCGTTTATTCTCAATTAAAGTTTGAATCAGGTGCTCATCGGGTACAACGAGTCCCGGAAACCGAATCGCAAGGTCGGGTACACACGTCGGCTTGTACTGTCGCAGTTTTACCTGAAGTAGAAGAAATTGACGATGTAGAAATCAGTAGCGATGAATTACGCATTGATACCTATCGCTCGTCCGGAGCTGGTGGTCAGCACGTTAACAAGACCGACTCAGCTATTCGTATCACCCATCTACCCACTGGTATTGTTGTAGAATGCCAGGATGAGCGGTCACAACATAAAAACCGCGCTAAAGCCATGGCTTTATTAAAAACAAGACTTCTAGATGCCGAACAAAGTAAACAACGCCAGCAGCAAGCGGAAACCCGTAAATTATTGGTAGGTACTGGTGATCGTTCTGAACGCATTCGCACTTACAATTTTCCTCAAGGTCGCCTTACGGATCACCGAATCAATCTCACCTTGTATCAACTTGTTGATATCATGGAGGGTCACTTAGCGCCAGTACTTGACGCACTGCAGCGCGAACACCATGCAGAATTACTTGCTGAACTGGGTCAACATGATGGAGATTAAGGATGCTCTTGAGCAAGCCCTAAAACAACTTGCCCCACATAGTAGCAGTGCCCGCCTGGATGTAGAGATTTTACTTGCCCATGTGTTAATGAAAAATCGTACCTTCCTTTATGCTCATCCAGAAGTAATATTAACTCAAGCTCAATGGCAAACGTTTCAACGCCTCATTTCACAACGCGTGCAAGGCGTGCCCATTGCTTATTTAACAGGCATGAAAGAGTTTTGGTCTTTACCTTTAAAAGTTTGCGAAGATACCTTAATTCCTCGCCCCGAAACCGAACTACTAGTTGAATTAACTTTGACTCTGCTTAGCGATAAAGAAGGAGCGCATGTTCTTGATTTGGGCACGGGTAGTGGAGCTATTGCTCTTGCTTGTGCATCAGAACGCCCTCGATGGCAGATAACAGCTTGTGATTGCAGCCAAAATGCCTTACAAACTGCTGAAGAAAATGCAGCACGATTAGCCATGACAAATATTTGTTTTTATCATTCTAATTGGTTTGAAAAAATAACTACACAACAAGTTTTTGATGCAATTGTGGCTAATCCCCCTTATATTGCAGCTAATGATCCCCATTTAGTCGAGGGTGATGTTCGCTTTGAACCTGTACTTGCTTTAGTCAGTGGTGAGGACGGGCTTACGGCGCTAAAACATATTATTAAACATAGTCTTGCTAGGCTTAAGCCTGGCGGGCTATTATTATTAGAGCATGGTTTTGATCAAAAACCTGCAGTTACGTCTATGCTTAAACATTATGGGTATGTTGAGATTCAATCTTGGCAAGATTGGCAAGGTAATGACCGGGTCACTGGTGGTAGACGAATAATTAGTTGATGGTCAGCTTGATTTTTGATATACCTAGCGGTTTTCGATCGCATGCCATAACGGCTTGTTGAGAGGATGCAATAGCAGGAGGCATAGATGCCAGGACAATTAATCGATTCTAACAACGAGAGTATATTAAAAGTGAAAAATGACGCCGTTAGCAGTATGGGAATCGCTCCTTACCAGGAAACCGATGGCGAAGAGTATATGAATGACAAGCAACTTGCTCATATTGAGAAAATTTTGCTTGCCTGGCGCCAATCGCTTATGGAAGAAGTCGACAGAACCGTGACTCATATGAAGGACGAGGCGGCTAATTTTCCTGATCCTTCAGACCGAGCTAGTCAAGAAGAGGAATTTAGTCTTGAACTAAGAACTCGTGACAGAGAGCGTAAATTAATTAAAAAGATTGAAGATGCGCTTGAGCGATTGCGCGATGAAGACTTTGGTTACTGCGAAGCTTGTGGCATTGAAATTGGATTGCGACGTCTGGAAGCACGCCCCACTGCCACGTTATGCATTGATTGCAAAACCTTGTCTGAAATTAAAGAACGCCAAAATCAAGGCAGCTAATTACCCTTGCTGATCGCAAGCATCGGGGATTCTGCACTTCATATCCCCGTTTCTTTTACGTTCATAGCCACGTCATTTTAGACGTGTTACGCCATCCAGAGCGAAGCGAAGGATCTTCTGAATGTGAGTAGTTATTGTACCCAAAGATAACGCCACATTTAGGAGATCCTTCGTCATAAACTCCTCACGATGACGTGTGTTGCGAACGGTTACCAAATTTTTGTTCTAAGACCTCACGTCCAAGGCTGCAATCTCATTTGTTGTTTGTTTTAATGTGGTATCTATTTGTTCTACATATCTAGCGACAGCGCCTTTATTTGCCTCCAGGACATTGCTTGCATTGTGAATCAGACGGGCTTTACGCTTTTCATCATGGTGTAGAACAAAAATTTGTTCAATCAATTCATCTGCATTTTCCACCATCTCAATTGCCTCTGCATTCTTTAAATCACGGCAAATAGCTTTGAAATTATGCACATGTGGACCACTGAAGACCGGTATCTGCATTGCAATAGGCTCTAGTACATTATGACCACCTACCGGTACAAAACTCCCGCCAACAAACGCATAATCACTCATTTGATACCATCCCAACAACTCTCCCAGAGAATCCAGAACAATCACTTCATTAGTGGGTGTTATCGTTTCGCGCTTTGAACGCAGCCCGGTATTAAATCCCATTTCGACGCTTAACTGATATATTTTTTGAAAACGTTCAGGATGACGCGGTGCAATTAACAGTACTACATCTGCAATGCCATTCTGAAGCTTTCTTAAACGTGACAAAATGAGTTCCTCTTCGTTTTCATGGGTACTGGCAACCATTACCGTCACTCGCTTATTTCCCCAGGCTTCTTTTAATTCCTTAAAAACCTGACTGTTAATGTCTTGAGTTTGTAGATCAAACTTCATATTTCCTAATACCTGCACCGTATTTTCATTAGCGCCGAGGGCTTGATAGCGTTTTGCATCATCCTCAGTTTGAGCCAAAATATAGTCAAATTGTTGCAATAATGGTTTAAAAAGAAATTTAACTTTCTTATAACCTTGATAGGAACGCTCTGAAAGACGAGCGTTTACCAGGAAAAGAGAAATATTAGCGCGATGAGCATAGTAGCCTAAATTTGGCCATAACTCTGTTTCTACAAAAATGGCAGCTTTGGGTTTTACTTTTTTATAAAAACGGCGTACAACACTTGGTATATCATAAGGAACATATTGATGAATAACTTTCGCACCAAAGCGCTGCTGCACCCGCTGAGCGCCTGTAGGTGTCATTGTGGTAAATAAAATTCGCCACTGTTTATGAAGTAACTCATCAACTAAAGGGGTAATAGCGATAACTTCACCTAATGAAACAGCATGAACCCACAAATCAATGTCTTCTATTTTTTTATTGCTTAATGCAAACCGTTCAAGGATTCGCTCACGATAGGCTGGAATTTGCCGCCCCTTCCACCACAATCTAACTAGTAAATAGGGTGTTAACAGGTACAACAAAATAGAATAGAGGTATCGCATAACTTATCCAGAAAAAAAAAAGCAAGTATATATTTATTTCATTCACTTGCGTTTAAAATTTTAATCTATTTTTATTTTTTAATAAAAAATAGTGTATTCAAATAGATTTAGCCGAATTAATTGGCTAAATAACGCGACATTGCTAAGAAAAAGTTAATTCCAGCATATTTGAAGTTATAGGCATATAATTAAGCTTAGAATGGAACAGTTATTAACAGTAAGATTGGATACTTAACCACATGAATTTACGTGATTTCTTTACTCACTATCACTGGTGGGGAAAAATAATAGGCGCTTTATTCGGCTATCTCATTGGAGGTCCTGCCGGTGCCCTATTTGGTATTCTTATTGGTAATTTTTTCGATCGCGGTCTAATAGAGCATTTTAATCAACCTCATTGGCATTATTATAAAGAGCGTCGTGAGGCCGTACAGAAAGTTTTCTTTGAAGCAACTTTTTCGGTAATGGGGCATATTGCCAAAGCAGATGGCCGGGTATCCGAGGCAGAAATTAGCATGGCAAAAACATTGATGGATGAAATGAGATTAAGCCATGAACAAAAAAAATTAGCAAAACAATTTTTTAACGAAGGGAAAGCCTTTACATTTGACTTAGCCAACGTCCTGACACGCCTGGATGAAGCTTGTTACGACAACCCGGAACTTTTAAAACTGTTTATGGATATTCAATACCGTGCAGCTAAAACTGATAATTTTTCTGAAGCTAAAATGCATGCTCTGGATGTCGTTTTTCGACGTTTGGGATTTGCACCCATTCGCCAGCAGTATCGTTTTTATGAAGATTTTGGCTTTAGAAATTCCCAGTCATCATCACAGCAATCCCAATCCCAGCATTCCACTGGCGAAAAGCAACGTTATCAAAGTTATCAAACGCCACCCAATAGTTTGGCCCATGCTTACGCCATCTTAGAAGTTGATAAAAATGCCAACAAACAAGAGGTCAAGCGTGCTTACCGGCGTTTAATTAGTCGCAATCACCCTGATAAATTAATTGCTCAAGGTCTCCCTGAACAAATGATAAAGATAGCCAATGATAAAACCCAAAAAATTCGTAAAGCTTATGAGCAAATCTGTGCTAGCAAAGGTTGGTAATCTAGCCTTAATTAATCCATCTATCTCCCAACTCCTATCTCACCATTATTTTTGTAATCAATTTTCAACATAATTGGTTTAACTGTAATAAAATTATACATATTAGGCTTTTTATAACTCAACACGACACTACTTCCATTTTATGGGCCTGTTGTATGCTGAAAGTTATTAATCTGATGACCGAGCTAAAGTATAAAAATATTTCTGAAAAGGGAATTTGTGCAGGATTAACGTTAATGTGGATGCAAGCTTGGTTAAGTGGTCGGGAAGAGGAAATTAAATTTTTTAATCGGTTAAATGGAATTCTCAACTCGAATAAAAGCAATAAAGAGTTAGCTATTGAAATAGAAGCTGTTAGAAAAAAAATTAAAGCAGGATTTCCAGTTAAAAAATTAACCGACGAAGAATATAATTTATTGGAAATTGTGGCCTTCTTTGATGGAATTCAACTTTATCAAAAACCTTCAAAGCATCCTGATTTCTTACTCGGGAAACATCTAAGTCAAGTAGACATTGAAACTATCTCGATAGTCACCGCCTCGGATGCCATACAAGCACTTGGGAATTTAAAAAAAATATTCAGTGAACCAGGAGCCTACAATAAACAAGAGTTAGAAAATTATTTGAATGACCTTTGCAGTATTATTGCTGACGAATATGATAAATTGGCGATCTCAATCAGCTCGGGTCAACATCGCTTTGGACTTCGTTATGATAAACCTTCAAAGCAATGGATCATGGTTGAACAGACCCTTTTGGGAGAAAAAATTGAACGCTATCAATTTGAAACTGAAGATTTAGCCTCTTTCATTAAAGGAGTTTTCCTTACAGACGAGAGTGTTATTTTTAATATTGATATTTTTGCAACTAATAACAAACTTCCTTCCAATTCTGTAATAGAGAAATTAAATCAATTTAGAGAACAACACTTAACAGCATTTAACAAACAAAGAGCAGAAAAAAAGACCTCTTACACTGAAATGACAATAGCCCATATTGCAGCCTATTACGGCCATCTTGATTATTTAGCGAAATATAGCAAATTTAAAATCCCTCTTGATAAAACTACAAACGAAGGATATACCCCTCTTCACTTTGCAGCCAGAAGCAATCAACTTGAGGCTATGGAGCTCCTTTTGCAATCGACGAATGCTTTAAATGTTGCCGCCAACGATGGCGTAACGGCAACTTATATTGCTGCAGAAGAAGGTTTTACAGAAATGCTCTGTAAAATGATGGCTCGCGGAGCCAACGTTCTGCAAATAGGCCCTGATAATAAATCAGCCCTTGATTTAGCTTTGGAAAACAAGCAAATGAGAATGGTTTTAGTTATTCTTACAACCATCAATCCCCGTGATTTAACTAAAACTCAATTAAATACGTTACAGAAATACAGAAAGGAATTACTGCGCGAATGTATCAACTTCATAAAAAATCTTGATGAAAATGTTCAAATTAAATATCTAAGCGATATTAGGGATAGTAACAATGCTTTGGGTTTTATTTTTAATCATCATAAGCCTAGTCACAATCCTTATAAACTCTTCAAGCAGGCGCTTAATACAAAAACCGATGAGATGAAAGAAATAGCAAAAACTTTGGAAGGCATTATTTCCACCGCAAGATTTCACTAAATATGTTTCTGTTTTGCAATTGACATCATTGCTATTAAAACCTCCTCCAGCCTTCTGTCACGAGAGGCTTAAGCTGTTAATACAGGCGGACACATTCATCCAAGAATCCCATCTATCTGGATAAACTGCTGAGGGACCGCTCCGACTTAAAGAGTTATTAAGACTTTCTTAATATTATTTGTTTAAAATACCCACGCTTCTAATAGATGGAGATGGCTCAGTGAATTATGATATCAAAGCAAGAATGATGTTAGCGCAATTTCATAGCACTGTTTCAGTAGAAAATCTCTCCTCTCATGAAACCATTCGTATTGCAACAGCAGCCTTATTAATTTATCAAAACTATTGCACATCACCCGAAAAAAGCAATCTTGCTCAATCTGAATACTTTCAAGAATTATTAAACACACTTACAACCTATAAGGCAGCAATTATTAGTAAAAAAAGTTGGTGGCAACGATTGATTGGATTTTTTGGGATTCTTCCTGAAGAAGAAAATCAGTTACAGCGCGTCATTAAACAAGTGAAATCTTCAGTTGCTGATGCAGTAAAAAAACACGACCGCATTTATTATCCTAATTTTTTACTTCGAGTATTGAGATTTTTTGGTTTTAATTTGAAGGAGATATTACATCGCAAACATTATGATGAATATCGACCTCACGAAAAGCTCACCTATTTATCTCATCACCTAATGGGTAAAACGGATCTAAATCACCATGAAATATTGCAGGGTAAAGCAAAATCAAGCGCCTACCAGCACTTCGCTAATGACATCAACGATTTTATTAAACAAGAAGGAGCTCGTCTTGATGGGGAGACAAAAGAGCTATTTAAAAAACTGCTTACACAGATTGGTGATTGCTCGAAATTAGCAAACGAACTCGATTCCATTTTTATTCTTAATCAAGTAAGTCAACAAAACACTCAGCAAGAATTTATTAGTGATTTAACTTATCGAATTTTAAAAGCCCTTATAGAAATGTCCATAGGCGATTCACTGATCATTCCTCATGGCTTTCACTCCACGAACGGTGGACATGCGACCGTCATTGAATGCATGCGTGTTGATGAAAACAACGTTGTCCTTAAGATTATTAATACGGGTGCGGGAGAAGAAAAAACGGAAAGCTATCGAGTTCTTTTTAAATCGTTATTTACTGCGAGCAATACCAGACCAATTAAAGTAACTAGTCCCCTAAGTATTCATGAGATAATTAATAATAACTATATCGAAGAATTATTAACGCCATTGATTATTGAAACTGATCAATTGGAAGCACAAAGCAAAATGACAAGTTTATTTTTGCGGTTATACCAAGAAGGAAAACTTCATGATGATACACACCATTTAACGTTACAAACGAATGGTACATGCGGCCACTCTTCTTTACTTGAATGGTTTAAAACCAGGATACCTGAATCTGCTTTTTTATTATTTAATCTTTTTGTCACGCAAAAATCATTTCAACGACTTGAAGAATTTCGCCAAAATTATAATCCAGCTGATTTTGCCGAAGATATTAATGTTGCTTTGACCGACTTATCGCTAGCTGGAAAAAACACTGTAAACGAGGCTCAAAAGCAACTCCTCGATGCTCGCGAAAAAATGGCTAATGAATGTCGTGACTTAAAATTGCAACTTAATAAGCTACTGCAGAAGAAAGGAAAAACTCTTTCAAGGATTGCTAATTTTACTAACTATTATGAAAAAAAATGTCTACCAGGTAAGCTTAAAGAACAGGAGCAGGAAAAGGTAGCCCAGGCAAATCCAATGACCTCATGGTCATCAACCCACTCAAGAGGACTATTTTCTATTTTTTCATCCAGCCAGCCTGAGAAACTAAGCGAGCGAGCTGAAAAAGCTATCCTCGCCAAGAAAATTGCCGGCCATGAATCGTTTCTGGAAACGATAAACCTCATCAGTGTCCCTTAAAACCGCTTACTCATTCCAAATTACCCTATTGCCATGTTGCTTTTATTATCTGCTTCAATGTCTGAATTTAAATTATCCCCTACTGGCTGAGAGATTGCGCTGATAGCCAAGCTTAGAGCGTTCAGATCCACAACTGGATTTGGGACTATAGGTATCAAACATTTAGCTAATTGCTTAGCTATCGGACCAGAAAAACACATGCCGAAGCAACTTCCTATAAAGAGGGGGACAAGAGTAGCGCTATAACATATTGCCTGCGTATTCGCTGAAGCTTCTGTTGCTTGTAAAACGGGAATGCTAATCGCTAAATAAATCCCAGTAAAAAAAATTCCCCCTATGCACCCCATTGATTTAACAAAACAAGGATCCTGTGCTTTCTTTTCAAATTCTTCTTTTACTTCATTGTTGCGAATTTTATTCTTCTTGGAATAATCCTGCATGGCTTTTGTAACTTCAGCATCTATAGCTTTGTCCACGTAGTTAGTTTGAATCTCCGGAAGAAGGGGTCTGTCACTAAAACGAAAAAACAAATGTGGATTTAATTTCTGCACAGCCTCTGCGGCAAGCTCTTTTAGAGAGGGAATCTCTTTAGTCTTTTTTACCATTTGACGCTCATCTTTTAGTCTATCGGTAATTATTTATATTAACTTCGATTATATACAAAAATGAAACGATGTAGGAAATTTAAAAGCATTTTATCTTATAAAACAACAACAAAAATTCGTTGTGTAATACTAGCTGATTAATAATCAAGTAATTAATCAATTTGAAAGCTATGATTAAAGAGAATCAATGAAGGATTTAGATTATGGCTTGGCTATATACCCTTATTGGCTTATTAACCATTTTGATAGTTGTAGTTATCCAATATTTTCGTGGAGTAAAACTAAGACATTCGGTTTGGACAATTATCCTCGCTCTCGTTTTTACTCTTGCAATGACAAAGCTTTATGGAATTGCCTATTACCAGGCATGGACCTTTGAAGACGACTTAAAAAAAGAGGCACCGCTGTTTATATTACTTGAAAAAACATCGCCCGCTGCCTTTCAAAATTATATTGATAAAGCCAAGCGAGATATTATTTATTTCCATTCGAAACATCTTATCGCTTATACCAATGAATTTGTTACTAGTGAAATAGCAAAATATGAAGCAAAGGCTTCTGATGAATCACTTTACCATGAAACTAAACGAATCATTGATTACTATAATAAAATTTATCAAATTGACCCTCTCTTGGTCGTTTACTCTGAATTCCCGAATCAATTTGCCAATGTTGTGAATCTGGAACAATTAGACCAACTTTCTGATAGCACAGCAAAGCAACTTTATGATTCACAAAAAGCTATCATACAAAGCGCTTTAGACTCACCACAACCTGCTTTATCACCAGAAAAATTTCATCAGGCACAAATTATCTTAAGCGATATATTTCAAACATTAATACAACGTTATGGGGAAACAGTTGTCAAAAACAGTTTTGAAAATCCCCAGGATCCATCACTTAATAGACAGGTGCAAGCAAAGATTTTAATGGATTTCTATCAATTACTTTATAAGAGAGGTAAAGAAGACACCGGCTTAGTCTTGCGAGCCATCGCCAGTACTTCTTCTTGATGATTTCCAATCAAATTGGGATTTAGTGCTTTCATTAATCAATTTTACTGCTTGAACATGTTTAATCTTTCAAAGATAGGTTTCTGCTATACTTCCCAAGTAAGAGACTTCCATATTGCAAGATCAAAATATGAATAGCTATAACAACATGAAGCTGTATACATCTTATTTAAATGGTTGTTACCAGCATATTTTCCAACAGACGATTATTAATAGCTGGGGATATTTATACTTTGATTTAAATGGCCGATATTTGCAATTAATGTCTGATAAAAATTTGCTCGATCTTTTTTTAAAAAATGATTTATACATCGATCAGATTATTGATGTTTCCAACAATAAGAATAACTATTTTTCGTCGGATGTGCTAACTGACCAATTTACCTCTGATAAAGTTAGACAGATTCTAATTGATAATAAATATAGTTACTTCTTTGACATCATAAATAGACAACCTGATTTTATAGAAATCTATACCTTTGCAACAAGTGTTGATCCGCACCAGGCAGGCAATTTTTCATTAAACAATATCGACATTTTAAAATTAATTAGCCAGGATCTGGGCGCTCGCTGCCGAAAGTTATTAACGAAAGAAAATGTTCTACTCCTACCAAAAGATTTTATTATTCAAATTAATGGAATTTTTCAATTGCAAAAAGATACGAAGCCTTCGGGATTACTCGATATAATTTTAGAAACGACACAGGCTTCATCAAAATTAAAAGAGAGCGTAAACGATAAATCTTTTGATTTTAATTTATTGCCTTTCAATTTTGTAGCTTATAAAGAGCTTACCCATAAAGAAAAAGAAATGATTTATTTATATTATTTTGGCTTTAATTTCTATCGAATAGCTGACATTTTAGAAATTTCAAAACGAACCGTTGATAAACATTTTGAAAATATCAAGAAAAAGCTTAATTGTGAAAGCACAGGACAGATAATTCCCCAGCTATTAAGAACTAATATTACTATCAACGACTTTATAAAAAAATGCTAAATTACTTATGTCGCAAAGAGGGCTAACCCACCCATAAATAATGTGTGCCCACGTTTCGCGCTTTGCCCTGAATCTAGTCTTCACTGGATAGAGCTCGTAAATGCCGTTCATGAAGCAAATACGGAGGAAGCAAATATAGCTTTAATGAAAACCTAAATATTCTAACTTAGTCCGTAAGAAAGTAATGGCTGTTCTTCATTATCAAAGTCTACTGATTCCGTTAGGTGCTCCAGTTTAAATTGATTTAAATAAGTAGTTAATGAATTTGCTAAACGCGATTCAGTCCATCCCAAAGCTCCAGCAATGCTATTATCTTTGTGGGACTTGACAGTTTCATTTATAGCATCCTGAATAATTTCGGCCACTTGACGATAATCATCTTGTTCCAGATGGGATTTGCTTTTTATTACTCGACAGATTCTAGTCTTCATTATATTAATAGTTTTCCCTCGATCATCATGCTGAGAAAAAAATAAGAATTTGTGTCCAGTATTTATATAATCAGCTGTGATTTGGCCGATTTCATTTAATAAAGAATTAGCTGACTCTTTTTCTGAATAAAATTTTGCACCCAGCTCTGGGAAATGTTGAGTTAATGCGCTTCTATCCTTTCCTTTCTCTCTTCCTCTTCGAAATGTAATATCCGCTAGATTATTCTTTATGAAATCTAAAAGTGCATTTTGAAGAACTTGTCTGTATGGGTAGCACTCTGCCGTAAATATTGAGTTATTACCGTTTATACAATGTTCTATCTCAACACCTTCAATAATTTTTTTGCTGTATGAAGAAACATCATCTGTAGGAATTGAATAGTTAGTATCAAGGGCTGACTGATCATATTCGCTGGACTGTAAAATGTGTAAATTGTTATAGATACCTTGAACCAAGAGCTCATCAACAGATGGTTTTAATTTAGAATTTCTGAGAAATCTAATGTTAAGCATGGAATCATCATTAACTATCTCTAAAGATACACCTTTATACACGATATAATATGACATTTTTTGCCCCAATTGCACCATTAATAACCATTTTACCTTGGCCATATTAAGCAAAAAATAAGTTATCTACGTAAAAATACGCTTTATAGAGAGGATTATTCCCTTAAGGTATAAAACCCGAGAATAAAAATTATAATTAATTACTTGGGACTATGCTCTTTTAAAGGCTTGCCAATGATAGAAACTGTTAAGCTCATTTATAGCGCACCTTTTGTAATTACAATTACAACAACTTATTTTGATTTGAGGTGAATTCAAGTAATAAACGCAACTCTTATTAAAAATCAGTGGGTTAGCTATTATGCGCGAAACCTATCTGGTCAATAGGAGTTTGGCGATGAGTCATAAACAACTAACCCGTGAACAAAGATATCATATTTATGGTCTTTGGCGCTCTGGGTGTACACAAACAGAGATTGCTAAAGAAGTTGGAGTACATAAATCAACTATTTGCCGAGAGCTTTCACGAAATAGTCGTTGGAATGGCTATTTTCCAGAACAAGCTCAATGCTTTAGTGAGATGCGACGAAAAAGTGCACAAAAGCGAACTAAATTCACTAAAAGCGTAGAAGAATTTGTACGTAAACATTTATTAAGAGATTGGAGTCCAGATCAGATTAGTGGTTATGCAAAGAAACATAATCTATTCACGATTAGCCATGAGCGAATTTATCAACATATATTAAAAGACAAAAAACAAGGTGGGACTTTATATCTTCATTTGCGCCATCAATCTAAAAAATACCGAAAACGGTATGGCAGTCCTAAAAGAAATAGCCCAATAAAAAATCGTATCTTCATTGAAGAACGACCTAAGATTGTGGATAGTAAAACTAGAATTGGTGATTGGGAAATAGATACTATTATTGGAAAAAACCGAAAAGAAGCGATTATTACTATAGTTGAAAGGGTTTCTAAAATGACTCTTTGCAAGAAAATTAGTAGTCGAAAAGCAACAGTGACAAGAGATGCAACTATTAGTATTTTAAAGCCTTTCGCTGATCGAGTATTTACTATTACGGGAGATAATGGTGTCGAATTTGCTGAGCATGCAGCCATAAGTCAAAGTTTAGCAGCGCAATTTTACTTCGCCCATCCCTATGCATCATGGGAAAGAGGGCTTAACGAAAATACAAATGGTTTAATTAGACAATATTTAAGAAAAGGTGCTGATTTTAAGCATATAGACGAAAAAGAAATTAATTTAATTATGGATAAATTAAACAATCGGCCAAGAAAAAATTTAGGCTATGCAACACCTAAGGAAATTTTTTTCAAGTAATCAAAACAGGGAATAATATGAATATTAATTGGAGTTATATTTTAAATTCGAATTTTTTCAGTATTACTATTCCAGCTGTTGTTACCATCCTAGGATGGTTGTTTGTTAGCTGGCAAAGAAACAAAGAAGCGATAAAGGAGCGTCAAAGAGAAATCAACATAAGCTATTTAATAAATGCCCATAGAGTTTTATCAAACTGGGTCCATAATGAGAATTTAACACAAGATGAAAAAGATCAAATTGAAGGTGTTATTGCAGATATACAATTATTGGGATCTAATAGAGTAATTAATACACTTAATAACTTTCTTGATAGTTATAATAAAGGTGGCGATCCAACTAGGCTACTTGATACGTTAGTTTCAGATCTTCGAAGTGAGCTTAACATGGAACAAATTACTTCTAAGAGGAAGTTTTTTCGTTTTAATTAGGCTGTTGCGTTTATTGTTTGAATCCACGAGAAAACTAGACTATCCTCACATCTATTTAATCGATGCATTTAAATTTTATTGTGAGAACTTTCGATGTCTCAATCTTTGTAATCCTCTCCTATCCATCCAACTATCACAAAACACATTAATATTGCACCTGTATACTCAAACGACTACTATTGAAAGTAAACTCTGAACTCAAATAAATTTAACCATTAAATATTTTCATAGCTTACATAATACAAACTTTAACAAGTTTATAGAAATAAACGATAATCTACCTCAAATTTTTCGGCTATACGTTTTGCTAATTCTTTACCAATAGTTCTTCTTCCATTTTCCATAGCAGATAGATTGGCTTGAGATATATTTAAAATTTTTGAAAATTCATTCTGGCTCAAGCCCTCTCTATGTCGTAATCCCTTTAATAGTAATCCTGGCTCTGTATACTCATCAATTAAATTTCCAAAAACATCCGCTATGCTTACATCAGAATCTTCGCTTACTCTATATTTTTCAATTACATTTACAGGCAATGCATAACGAACACCATGCCAAGTAACATTTGCAATGTTATTAGTATGGGGCTTTTTCATGTGTGCCGGCATAATACACCTCTATTAATTTTAATTGTTTATCAATAACTTCCCAGCAACAAACATAAGTAGGGTTGCCTTTCATTAAATGACAATGTCGCTTATCCCCTACCATCCCTTTTAATTTTCCGTAATTCTTCCACCCACCGCTTGTGCCTGGTCCATTTTTCTCAAGATCCCGAACCAAAAGGAATAAAGTTGCTTTAGCAGATATAGGCAACTTTTCGATTTGTTTTGCTGCTTTTTTAGTTATTTTTATATTCCAGTTCATATTTGAAATTATATGACAAGTTTTGACATATATCAATAATTGATATGCGCCACAATAGACGCGATTAAAAAAATAAAACTATACTGAAAATATTCTATCTAGCAATCACACGATTATGAAACAAAAAGATGAACTTATACGAAACCCGAAAGATATCGGTAGGCATATAGTTATACTTGGAGCAGGAGCTAGTCGAGCAGCAATTGGTCATAGATCACCCACTATGAACGAATTAGTTGAAACTACTGGAATTAAAACATTACTCGAAAGCAACGCATTTTCATTCTTTGAAAATTTTGAGGAACTTTATTCCAACCTGAGTTCAGATGAAAAGAATCAAAAGCTGCTACTAGAAATAGAGGAAATAATCCATGACTATTTTTCAGGCCTTAATCTTCCTGCAGAGGCTACACATTATGATAGGATGCTACTTTCTTTGAGGAAAAAGGATTCTATATTTTCTTTTAATTGGGATCCATTTTTATTCGATGCATATAAAAGAAATAGGCATTTAGGTAATTTACCCGGAATTTTTTTTCTCCATGGAAATGTTCGAATAGGTGCCTGTCCCAATCATTCTTATCGGTTCGGAGATTTATACGGTATTTGTCCTGATTGTAGTACGCCATATTCAAAAGTTCCTTTGTTATATCCAATAGGAAAAAAAAATTACCAAAATAATTCTTACATTGCAGCTCAATGGGCAAGGGCTAAAAAAGAACTAGCCGAAGCTTTTACTCTAACAATTTTTGGTTATTCAGCACCTACATCTGATGTTGATGCAAAGGAATTATTAAAACTAGCTTGGAAAAATAGTAGTACACGAGAATTTGAACATATTGAAATTATTGATATAGAAGAAAAAGACGTGCTTTGTAGCCGTTGGGCTGATTTCTCTCCAACTTTTCACTTTCTCTATTGTAGAGACTTCCATGAATCACGACTTTGGAATTGGCCAAGACGCACATGTGAATCTTTATGGTATCCAATGGCGGAAGGAGTTCCATGTGAATCATTTCCATTACCAAATAATAAGCCACTAGATCAGTTACAAGATTTTATTTCATATATTTCGAAATTTGAAACATAGAACAATTTAATAACATTACACAGTTAACTTAGGGAGAAAACAAATGAAATGGAATTCTATGAAACAGCTCAAACCAGGAAAAGACGGACAATATCTGACTGTTGTTGCAAATTCTCAAATACAAATTTGTAATTACAACAAATTCAAAGATCAGTGGAAAAATGATATTGCTCCTTTAATACCTGTAACTGTAACCCATTGGATGGAATTACCTTCCCTACCAAAACCCTAGTTCTATCAATAGGGAATAAAAATTATTAGTAAGAAAATTAGTTACGGATTAAGGTTAAAAAGCTAATACTCCTTTAAATTTATTGACGCCGATTATTGTTCATAATTGTTTCAATTTAGTATGCTATAAAAACAGTGTTTCGATAGAGGCTTGCATCTCATCCTCACTTGGTCTGGCATAACGAAAAATTTCCTTTATCGAAACATTGCCGCTTAATTCCTGAGCAAAATGCACTCCATGTTTATCAGTGACTTTTTTTAAAAAAGTATGCCTCAGTTTATGTGGAGTAAATTCAAATTTCTCATTCTCAGGCAAAAACGCCAAAGCCTGTTTTAAAACTCGCTGACATATTCTATAAACATCTAAGGTTTGCAAGCGTGTTCCATAGCGTGTAATAAATAATGGCTGGTCTTCATGAGCTTGTCTTTTTTCAAGATATTGATCCAAATACGCCCTACTCTCTTGTGATAATGGAATTTTTTGACTAATGCGTTTTGACTTGTGACGCATTACATCGCACAAACCCTTTTGCCGATATTGTCTAACATTCAAAGAAACCACTTCGGACTCACGAAGACCCGTTCCAAGTAACAAATAAAAAAGTGCAGTTTCCATTAACGGGTTTTGATTTTTGCGAGTGCAACTTTTAATCCTTTGCTCACAAGCTGACTTTAGTCTCATTAATTGACGTGAAGTTAAACCATTCCAATCCGGTGCATCAGTTTGTAAATCTTTGACTTGGGCTAACGGGTCACCTGCTAATAAAGGGCGTTGTTGATGCAGCCATCTTCCCACATGACGAATCGTTGCCATCGTTCTATTAATAGAGGTGGCTTTATAAGGTTTTCCTGTTTTCTCAGAAATGGTTTTACACAAATGCTTTTGAAAATGCTTGCTTACAGCCGGAGTCCAGCTATCCACCAAATCATGCCCTACTTCCATTTGAAAGAAATTGATAAATTTACTTAAGTCTTTCATCTTGGCTTGTTCAGTTTTCTCAGGCGCCCCTCTAACATGCACTGAGTAATAATAAGTCAACCAAGCAGAAAGTGAATTGGTGTCAAAATGAACATCCAAGGGGTGGAAAATCTTATCTATCACAAACTTTCGATTTTTCGAATTTGGCTCATCCAGTAAATTCATAGGGTCTCATTTTTATTTTTTCCCCATTATACCCTGTTTGTGATGGATAAGGTACGTTATCCATCACAAATAAAAAATATCTATGTGGTCTTTGTCAATAAAACTATAAATAAAAAAAAGAAATCAAACTATTAAGGAAGTAATCATGACCTCCATCCGTAGAATAAATATAAATCAATATTCGCGTGTTAAGCTTATTGAAGAAAAGCAGAAGCAGGGGTAATGTACAGCTTGATGTGAAATTCACATCAAGCTGATTTGCTTATTGATTTAAGCAGCCTTATCGTCATCGGCGTAAGGAAGAATAGTAACTTGTGTGCCTATGGTTATAAACTCTTCGTTAAGCCATTTTGCAGCACTCGGTAATACGCGGACGCATCCATGACTGGTATTAGCATAGGGAACTTCATATCCGGCATGGATAGTATAACCTTGGAAGAAATACATGCAGTAAGGCATTTTTGCACCGCCGGTTGTTTCCACGGGATATTCTCCGGAACGACAATCGATTCCCTTTTTATTATATACATGGAAAGTACCAACTACAGTCCTGCATGATTGACTGTTATTTTCATCACAAACATCTTTACCACCTGAAGCACTACCAGTCATTACCCTATTACCATCCGGATCATAAGCAGCCCAAGCATAGGCACGTGGATCAAAAATAAATTGCTTTTTGCCTGTTGCTGGTGCCTTTTCGGGGAAATAATCTCTACCGCGTGTATCAACTGTATAATGCGTTGTGCGATGAACCACGCCAACATCATCGGTAATATAGCAAGACTCATCACAAAACTGTGTACAGCCTGCAAGTACAAAACATAATAAACTAGCCCACAACAACTTGTTCATGGTAAATCATTCTCTCTTTTTGGTTATTGATATCATCAAGTTCTAGGTATTCAGCATACCTCATCTTAATTTTTTAATTCCTCAAATCCATCTAGACTACTTGCTTCCTGGGATTATTGTCGCGGCCTGCCCTACGAACAATAATCCTAAATACAATTACTCTTTTAAGCGACGGTATTTAATGCGTGAAGGCTTATCAGCATCATCACCCAATCGTCGTTTTCTATCAGCCTCATAATCGGTGTAATTTCCTTCAATAAAGACAACTTGTGAATCACCTTCGAAAGCCATCAAGTGAGTACAAATCCTGTCAAGGAACCAACGATCATGCGAGATAACAATGGCACAACCCGGGAAATTTAAAATTGCCTCTTCCAAGGCTCTTAACGTCTCAACATCCAGGTCGTTACTGGGTTCGTCAAGTAGAATAACATTCGCACCACGCTTTAAAAGCTTGGCTAAATGCACACGGTTTCGTTCACCACCAGATAATTGGGACATTTTCTTTTGTTGATCCGAACCCTTAAAATTGAAGCGACCAACATAAGCGCGTGAAGGCATCTGGAAAGAACCAATCTGCATAATATCATGGCCATCAGAAATTTCTTCCCAAACAGACTTACTACCATCGAGCTCATCACGCATTTGATCGACGTAAGCCAAATCAACCGTTTCACCAATACGAATTTCACCACTATCAGGTGTTTCCTGACCAGTAATCATTTTTAGGAAGGTTGACTTACCTGCGCCATTAGGACCAATGATGCCAAGAATCCCACCTTTCGGTAAGAGAAAATTCAAATCGTCTATCAACAGGCGGTCACCAAAGGATTTACGCAAATGAATTCCTTCGATTACCAAATCGCCTAAACGCTCTCCAGGTGGAATATAAAGCTCATTAGTTTCATTACGTTTTTGAAACTCTTTGGAGTTCATTTCCTCAAAGCGTGCCAGTCTCGCCTTATTCTTGGCGTGACGTCCTTTGGGAGATGTCCGTACCCATTCCAACTCATGTTTGATGGCACGTTGATGAGCGGACTGCTGCTTCTCTTCCATCGCTAATCGTGCTTCTTTTTGCTCCAGCCAGGAAGTGTAATTTCCTTTGTAAGGAATACCTTCGCCACGATCAAGTTCTAAAATCCACTCTGCCGCATTGTCTAGAAAATATCTATCGTGAGTAATCGCGACAACAGTACCAGTAAACTCTTCCAAATAACGCTCAAGCCACGCAACACTTTCAGCATCCAAGTGGTTAGTCGGTTCATCGAGTAACAACATATCTGGGCTTGATAATAGTAGACGACATAGCGCTACACGACGTCGCTCACCTCCAGAAAGCTGATTTATTTTTGCATCCCAATCGGGTAATCGCAACGCATCAGCGGCAATGTCTAATTTACGATCAAGATCCCAGCCCCCACAGGCTTCGATTTCATTCTGCAATTCACCTTGCTCAGACAACAAGGCAGTCATTTCATCATCACTCATTGGCTCAGCAAAGCGCATACTGATTTCATCAAACTTTGCAAGTTTGCTTTTAATTTCTGCAACACCCTCTTCCACAACTTCACGAACTGTTTTCGTTAGATCGAGTTCCGGCTCCTGAGCCAAATACCCAATTTTAATGCCCGGTTGCGGTCTTGCTTCACCTTCGTATTGTTTATCAACACCCGCCATAATGCGCAATAAAGTTGATTTACCCGAACCATTGATACCCAGAACGCCAATTTTGGCCCCTGGATAAAAACTTAACGAGATGTCCTTTAAAATAAAGCGTTGATTGTCAACTACCTTACTAACACGATTCATGGTAAAAATATATTGCGACATAGGATGCTCCATCTTTAAAGCAGGCGCAGAAGTTAAACTAAACAGCCTAATTTCTCAAGAGATAATTCGATATAACCGTTGCTAAACACTGCAACATAATTATTCAAGACCTCCCTGTCCTGGTTATACCATTAGAAATGACTTCAATTAAGCTCTAAATTACTCAAGACCAATCAAGGATTACTTTTCCAGATTGTCCTGAAGCCATAATTTGAAAAGCCTGTTGGTACTCAGCGACAGGAAAGTGATGCGTGATTACAGGTTCAATATTCAAACCACTTTGCAACATGGCTATCATTTTATACCAAGTTTCAAACATTTCGCGACCATAAATTCCTTTAATAACTAATCCTTTAAAAATGACATGATTCCAATCAATTGCCGTTTCCTGAGGAGGAATACCCAACATGGCAATATGACCACCATGATTCATGGCTCTCACCATGTCGTTGAAAGCCATGGGGTTACCAGACATTTCCAAGCCCACATCAAAGCCTTCTACCATTCCTAATTCATTCATTACTTCTTTAATAGGCTGGTGCTTAACATTGACTGCTCTTGTCGCCCCCATTTTACGAGCTAACTCCAAACGATGCTCGTTAACGTCAGTAATAACGACATGACGAGCACCAATATGGCGCACTATAGCAACAGCCATAATACCGATTGGACCTGCGCCGGTAATTAATACATCTTCCCCGACAACGTCAAAAGCCAAGGCACAATGAGTAGCATTTCCTAAAGGGTCAAGAATAGAAGCCTGATCAGCTGTAATATTATCTGGCAGCACCAACACATTGCTTGCGGGCATGGCAAGATATTCCGCAAAACAACCAGGACGATTCACACCAACCCCTAATGTATTTCGACATAAGTGTCGCTTACCAGCTCGACAATTACGACACATTCCACAAGTAATATGACCTTCACCGGAAACTCGCTGACCTACGCTTAAACCATGAACTTCACGACCTATTTCAACGATTTCACCATAAAATTCATGCCCTACGGTCATTGGCACAGGGATTGTCGCTTGCGCCCAATCATCCCAGGAATAAATATGAATATCCGTACCACAAATGGCAGTTTTATGAATTTTAATAAGAACGTCATTTACCCCATATTCTGGTACAGGAACCTCTTGCATCCATATTCCTGGTTCACGTTTTGCTTTTACTAAGGATTTCATGCATTTTACCTCTGAAAAATAGTGTCACTAAAAATCTCAATCAGGCAGATGCTAATTAATAACATCAAGTTCCCTACCTACTTTTGCAAATGCATCCAATGCCTTATCTAAATGTTCCAACTCATGAGCTGCCGACATTTGCGTTCGAATCCGCGCTTTACCTTTGGGAACCACAGGATAAGAAAAACCAACAACGTAAATTCCCTCTTCAAGAAGGCGGGAAGCCATTTTTCCGGCTAGAGTTGCATCTCCTAACATCACAGGGATAATCGGATGCTCACCAGGGACCAAATTAAAACCAAGCTTCGTCATTCCTTCACGAAAATATTGACTATTTCGCTTCAGTTTTTGCGCTAATTCATTGCTATTTTGTAGCAAATTTAATACAGCAACTGAGCTTTGAGCGATCATCGGTGCCAAAGTATTTGAGAAAAGATAAGGTCTGGACCGTTCACGCAGCCAATTTATAATCACGGCGTTTGCTGAAGTGTAGCCACCTGATGCACCACCTAATGCTTTACCCAATGTCCCCGTAACAATATGTACCTTGTCAGCAACGCCACAATATTCTGGCGTTCCACGGCCTGTTTCACCCATAAAACCAACTGCATGCGAATCATCCACCATCACCATGGCATCATAGCGTTCTGCTAATTCACAAATTGCTGGTAAATTGGCAATAATCCCGTCCATAGAAAAAACACCGTCCGTAGCTATTAAACGAAAACGGGCGTCTTTAGAGGCCTTAAGTTGCTCTTCTAAATCTTTCATATCGTTATTGGCATAGCGAAAACGAGCAGCTTTGCACAAGCGAATGCCGTCAATAATACTGGCATGATTAAGAGCATCGCTGATAATAGCATCTTCAGGACCCAGTAAGGTTTCAAATAGTCCAGTATTTGCATCAAAACAAGATGAATAAAGAATTGTATCTTCCATTCCTAAAAATTGACTAATCTTCTTTTCCAATTCTTTATGGGGTGTTTGGGTGCCACAGATAAAACGAACAGAAGCCATACCATAGCCATATTTTTCCAGAGCTTTTTGTCCCTCAGCGATTAAAACCGGGTGATTAGCCAATCCTAGATAATTATTTGCACATAAATTTATGACTTCCCCTTCCCTTACTGTTACTGCAGCTTGCTGCTGACTGAGTATCACACGTTCCCCTTTATATAAACCTTCCTTTTTCAGTGTGTCCAACTCAGACTGCAAAAATTCAGTAAATCGCTCAAGCACGTCAATCTCCTGTAGTAGCAAAGCGGCAGATAATAACAAATTTTACACAACACCACTATGAAATCATGCATCTATAAAAATTGACAAAATAAATCCTCATAAAATGAGCGAATATTTATTTAAGGAATCGCACCTTTTCTCAATTCTTGCTAAAATCTCCGCAACGCTTTAACCTACACAATCAAAGTAATGGTGAATTTTCAATGACTAGTCAAAATGCACGAATTAATATGGTCAAACAACAACTTCGCACAGGCGATGTTCTTGATGAAACCATTCTTGCCCTTTATGAGGAAATTCCTCGTCATGAATTTGTGCCTCATAATCTGCAACATTTTGCCTACTCTGATCTGCAAATCACGCTAGCTCATGAGCAACGCATGATGACTCCTCTTGAGGAAGGCATTTTATTACAGGCCTTGGCCTTACAGGGACATGAAACAGTTTTAGAGGTAGGAACTGGCACAGGTTTCTTGACTGCCTTGTTAAGCAAGCTTTGCAAAAAAGTGATTAGTGTCGATTATTTTTCAGACTTTACAAATGATGCCCGACGAAAATTGCACAAACATCACTGCACAAACGTTGAATTAATCACGGGCGATGCTTGCCGTGGATGGCTTGATAAAGCTCCTTACGATGTAATGGTGTTTACTGGATCTATTGAAGCACTGACTGAAACCCATCGCTTGCAACTCTTACCTGGTGGAAGGTTGTTTGCCATTATCGGTAAGGAGCCTGTCATGCAAGGGCAATTACACAGCTTGGACTATGATGGCAAGTGGCATGCAAAATTATTATTTGAAACCAATATTCCTCCATTGATTGATAAATTAAAACCGAAAGAATTTGTTTTCTAGGACAAGCCCGTATGAAAAAAACGCTTTTGTGCTTGATATTGACTGTTGGCTCTTCTTCTTTGTTGCATGCAACTGATCTCATGGATATCTATCAGCAGGCACTAGAGTATGATCCTACTTTCAAACAGGCTTATAGCACCTACATGTCTAACACAGAAGCTATCCCACAGGCGCGAGCAGCGCTTTTTCCACAATTAACTTTCAATACGCAGGCCGCACGTAATGTGGAAAATGTTCGAGCAAGTGGAGCATCAGTAGAAGCTACTTATAATAGTAATCAATGGCAAGTTACTACCTCGCAGGCTGTTTTTAATTATCAAGCCTGGGCGCAAGTTCAGCAGGCCAAAGCCTCTGTTAAAGCAGCGCAAGCAACATTTAATGATGCCGCTCAAGACTTAATTCTGCGAACCGCAAAAGCTTATTTTGATGTGCTTTTGGCTAGGGATACATTAAATTTTGCCGAGGCTAAAAAGCGTGCTAACAAACGTCAATATGAACAAGCTGAACAGCGATTTAAAGTGGGTTTGGATGCAATTACTTCAGTTTATGAAGCAAAGGCAGCCTACGACCAATCAGTAGCTGAAGTTATTTCAGCAAAAAATAACCAAATTAATAGAAATGAAGATTTACGCAAGTTAACAAATCATATCTACGAAAATTTGTCTCCTTTGCGAGACAGTCGTATTCCCTTGATCAAACCAGAACCAGACAATGTGGATGAATGGGTGAATACTGGCCTGTTGCAAAACTATAAACTTTTTTCTGCTAAATATAGCTTACAAGCAGCTCGCGACAATATTAAAGTTCAGAATGCGGGCGCCTGGCCTACATTGGCAATTCAGGGAAATGCCCTCCAGACACATAATCAATCTTCTGGATCTTCCTTTTTTATTCCAAGTAAACAGACTACTGCCAATGTGGCTATTGCACTTAATTTTCCCGTTTTCCAAGGCGGCTTAGTGCAATCACAAACTCGCCAGGCACAATTTGATTTCCAAACTTCAAGTGAAAAAATGGAGCAAACTTATCGCGATGTGGTTGTGAACAGCCGTATTGCTTTTAATACTATTATTGACGGTATTAGTAAAGTTAAGGCAGACAGGCAAACTATTATTTCGCAACAAAATTCATTGGAAAGCACAGAAGCTCAGTTTCAGGTTGGTACGCGCACAATGGTGGACGTTGTCAATGCACAACAACGCTTGTTTGAAGCACAAGAGCAGTTAGCACGCGATCAATACGGTTTAATCAACGCCATACTTAATTTAAAATATCTTGCAGGAACGTTAAATGTTAATGATTTGGAAGAAGTAAATTCCTGGCTAGAAACAACTCGCATTACTGCCTTTCCCCCACAAATGGGAGCGAAGATAAGCAGAGCCGCGATTAAACCAGAAAAATCGGCCAAACCCACAACAAAGGGCAAGGATCAATCTATTACTAAAGTTGATGGCGAAGCCAATACACAGTATGAAGCTGTTGAATCCGCTGTGGATACAATGACGAAAAAACCTGATGATACAATCAAGAGTAGTCAAGATATTTTAAACAGCATCGATACACTCGACAGCAAAGATACAACCAACAATAAGGCTGTGCCCAATAAGAACGATTTGCTCAACAATAAAAATAAGAGCAAAGAGGACTTGCAAAAGCAAATGGATTTATTTGAGACTCAATCTAAAGAACCCTTCAATTGAGTTCTTGGTGCTTAAAACTTCCACAAATTAAGTAGCCTGGTTGACACTGAAGTGCAACCAGGAAATAGTGGGGTATCCCCCTAATACCTTAAAAGTAGTGTCATTCCCGCATAGAATGTTATTCCCGCGTAGGTGGGAATCTAATTCATCCTATTAATTCTTTACTTTGTTTGTGAGATGAATTCCCATCTACGCGGAAATGACATGATTTAATATTAATTATTAATTTATACATAAAATGTGACGACACTTCAGCTTGCGAATAGACGAGGGCTTTATCAAGGCACGATATTTTATTAGACACAGTAATGGGCAAAACGGCGACAGAAGCAAAACCAAAATTACACAACAAAGGTTTTATGGGCAATTCAGTAAAATTTGCGATAAACTTGTTCTTTTATTTCGTTTTTAGGTTGTAATTATGTCTGCCACACCCTCATTTGTTGAAAAGAAACTGCTCCATTACACTGGTAAAGCTATCGCCGATTTTAATATGATTCAACGGGGTGATCGAGTGATGGTGTGCTTATCTGGAGGTAAAGATTCATTTACCCTATTGACTCTATTACATACATTAAGACGCCGTTCAAATAATAAGTTCGACGTTTTTGCTTTTACTCTGGATCAAGCACAACCTGGTTGGGATGACAGCAAACTACGACTCTGGCTCAATGAGAGAAACATTCCCCATGAAATTCTTATGAGGGATACGTACAGCATTGTTAAAGAAAAAATTCCGGAGGGTAAAACATACTGCTCACTCTGTTCACGCTTGCGCCGAGGAATTATCTATCGCTATGCAGAAGAACATGGCTTCACCAAAATTGCTCTAGGCCATCATCGTGATGATCTTATTCGAACTCTTATGATGTCTATTCTTTACAATGGCGATATTCGTTCAATGCCACCTAAGTTGTTGAGTGACAATAAAAAGCATATCGTGATTCGTCCCCTTTGTTACGTACAGGAAAAAGATATTATTAGTTTCGCAAAAGAGCAGGCTTACCCCATTATCCCATGCAATTTATGTGGATCGCAGGAAAATTTAATGCGTAAACGTGTGGCTAAACTTATCGACCAACTGGCAGAAGAGAATCCTAAAGTTCCTAGCAATATTTTACACGCTTTGCAGAGTATCAAGCCAAGTCAGCTGATGGACCAAGATCTTTGGCAATTCAAAAATTTAGAAAATCATTTAATAACTCCTTCACTTCTTGACCAGGAAGCTCTTTTCTCTGAGGATGAGCTAATTCCGCTCGAAGAGTAAATAAAACCTCTTGATGAATCTCCATCAAGGGGGGTATTAATTTTTAATATTATTAAGAACTTGGAATTACGATTTTTTATCCACTATAGTTATTTTTGTATTGAAAAATTTGAATTTATGCTTTATTTAACTCTAGCTACTTAACATAAAAGTTAAGAATGTTATCTTTCTTGTAAAGAAAAAGGTTCACAAAATGCACAAACTGCGTTAGCATTGGGTGCATTAAATCTAGGATAAGATAATCATGAGTGAAGCATTTACTACAAATTTACGGAAATTTCGCATTTATAAACATCGTTTTCTGAAATTTGATATCGTCTCTGCCATTGTAGTTTTTCTGGTTGCCATTCCTTTATGCTTAGGCATTGCCCTGGCATCAGGAGCTCCTTTATTCTCTGGGATTGTGAGTGGCATTATAGGCGGCATTGTAGTAGGCACAATTAGTGGTTCGCATGTCAGCGTTAGTGGTCCCGCCGCAGGAATGGCAGCAGTTGTTTTTACTGCAATTGGCCAGTTAGGTGACTTTAATTCTTTCCTTCTCGCATTAACATTAGCGGGAATTTTACAAATTATTGTTGGCAGCTTACGAGCAGGCTTTGTAGCGGAATATGTGCCCTCCAATGTCGTACAGGGTCTACTGTGTGCTATCGGTATTCTTCTTATTATCAAACAATTACCTTTAGCTTTTACTTTATCCAGTGATTTAGCCGAATTAAAAACACACTTACTAGAATCGACAGAAAGCCTAGCACTTAGCCCCCTTTATTTTTTGTCCTATCATCTTAATGAAGGTGCTGCGATTATTTCTCTCATTTCATTTGCAATTTTAATCTTTGCTGATAAGTCAAAAGCCGCGTGGGTACAAAGTGTTCCAGCGCCTATTATTGTCGTCATTGCTGGTATTTTGATTAATGAGATTTTTATTTTCTCTAATTCGTCGCTTGCTCAGAATAATCCACACCTGGTCAATATTCCGCGCCACGATGGTTTTTCAGACTTTTTAAGTCAGCTGGATTTTCCAGACTGGAGCGCATGGAATAATCCCAAAGTTTATTTATATGCATTTATCATAGCTATCGTCGCTTCTTTAGAAACCTTACTTAATGTAAAAGCAGGGGAAAAACTCGACAAGAAAAGACGATATTGTTCAAAAGATCGCGAACTCGTTGCTCAAGGTTGCGGTAATTTCACAGCAGGACTTGTTGGTGGCATTCCCATCACCTCTGTCATCGTACGCACTTCAGTAAATATTCAATCAGGTGCCAAGACAAAAACATCGGCTATTTTACATGGTCTTTTTATTCTCCTTGCTGTTTTAATGCTCTCTAAATGGCTTAATAAAATCCCCTTGTCATCGTTGGCCGTAATCCTAATCTTTACTGGTTATAAATTGACAAAGCCATCAATCTATAAAGATATTTATGCGCAAGGTACAGATAGATTTATTCCTTTTATAGCAACTGTAATTAGCATCGTTGCCTTTAACTTACTTGCAGGTATCTTAATTGGCTTAACAATTAGTCTTTTCTATATTTTAAAGTCAAATAGTAAAGCTCGTTTAGACATTATTAAAGAAATCTATCCTACGGGAATTACTAACCGTTTAGTACTTCCTCAACAAATCACCTTTTTAAATAAAGCTTCTTTAGTAGCAGAGCTTGATTCCATCCCTAAAAATTCGCAACTCATTATTGATGCCCGCTACTCCAATTATATTGATAAAGAAATTATCGAATTACTCAAGGAATTTAAAGAAGAACAAGCTCCCTTGAAACAAATTTCATTGAATCTCATTGGTTTTCAGGAGCAATATGATATTCATAATTATATCGATTTCATCAATGTCACAACTTATGACGTATTAGCCACATTAGAGCCCTATCAAGTTTTAAGCTTGCTGCGTGAAGGAAATCAGCGCTTCTTACAGGACACAAGAATTCATCGCAGCGCTAAAATGGATATAAAATACACCTCAGAGACGCAGCATCCCATTGCCGTGGTCTTGGGCTGTATTGACTCGCGCGTTCCGGTGGAAACCATTTTTGACATGAGCTTCGGTGATTTATTTATTGTCCGTGTAGCGGGTAACGTAGTTAATAATGATGTATTAGCCAGTATTGAATATGCTTGTAGCGTTGTCGGAGCCAAATTAATTGTTGTTTTGGGGCACACACGATGTGGTGCTATTCAGGCTGCTTGTGACAACGTGCAAATGGGACATATCACGCAATTGTTAGATAAAATTCAACCCGCTGTTGCCGCCGAAACCCAAACAAAACTTAATCGGACAAGTAAAAATAGTGAATTTGTAAAACACGTTACTGAACTTAATGTAAGCAATACCTTACAAGAGATTTATAAAGATAGTGAGATCTTAAAGCAGATGATCGAAGAGGAGAGAATAGGAATTGTCGGAGCAATTTATGATGTTAAAACGGGTAAAGTTGATTTTGATGATTATTCTTGTAATTTAGGTAATAAAAATACGTCCTTACTAGAAAAGAGCAAAAAAGTCATTGAAGCAGCCCACAAAATGCCAGTAGTTGTTCCCAATAATAAATAAAAGTACGAACAAAAATTTCTCATGCCCGCGCAGGCGGGCAATTCATCCATCGAAAGCCAGTCCCAATCAAGGCGCAAAGTTACTTTTCACAATGAATGACAGTAACATTTCTTTACATAAATTCGGGTAGATCCTTCGTCATGGTTTCTATCCAGATGCGTACTTTTGGCTGTAGAAATCGGGCTGGGTGATAAAAAAGATAAACTGGAATGATAGACTTTTTTAAACCAGGAAATAGCTCAATCAATTCACCACAAGCGAGAAAGTTGGCTATTTGATAATGATGTAGGGCGACTATCCCCAGTCCACGTCGTGCACAGTCAGCTAATGCTGCTGCATCATTTAAATACAAGGTTGGCGTTAGATTAACTGATTCTCCCGAAGCAAACGTCCAGTTATTGTTAGGATTACGCATGCTATGCGTTAAATAAGCATGTTGCTGTAAATCAGCAGGTCTTTGTGGACAACCACAACGCTCTAAATAGTAAGGTGAGGCACAAAATACATAGCGTGTAGTCGTGATTTTTTTTTGTATTGAATTGGAAGCAACCTGCATAGACATACCATAAACAACATCAAGTTCCTCTTCCAACAAATGAGGCACCTGCTCTGCTACTTGTAAATCTAAAATTAACTGTGGGTATCGCGCATTCAACGCAGGCATACGAGGCAAAATAATATTTTCTGCAAAATAGCGTGAACTCTTTACGCGCAAAACGCCTTTTGGTTCAGCATGTGCTGCAGCCACGACACTTTTTGCCTGTTCCAAAGCTTGTAAAACTGCTTGTACTTCCTGAAAATAAGCCTCCCCCACTGAAGTCAAAGAAACTTTACGGGTTGTACGCTCAAGTAAAGTAGCTCCTAATTCTGTTTCTAAAAGACTGACTTGCTTGCTAACGGCGGCCGCGGAAATATCCAGTAATTTTGCTGCAGCAGTAAAACTGCGACACTGGACCACTTTACAAAAGGTTTGAATAAGGGCAAGAGTATTCATTGATCAATCGGTGAACTGTTATTCTTACAAGAATAACGAACTCTTTTCTTATTGCAAGAACCCATCTTGTTTGTTAACCACTGCGGTATATAATACTTGCTTTTGTAATCAGCAGGAGCAGGCATGCGCGCATCGCAATGGTTATTAGCTACTCTCAAAGAAACCCCCAATGATGCTGAGATCGTTTCACATCAACTGATGTTGAGGGCTGGTATGATCCGCAAACTTGGTTCTGGCCTTTATACCTGGTTGCCTCTTGGCCTTAAAGTATTGCGTAAAGTCGAACAAATCGTACGTGAAGAAATGAATCGTACTCACGCAATGGAAGTGCTTATGCCTGCTGTACAACCGGCAGAGCTGTGGCAAGAAACAGGGCGCTGGGAGACGTTTGGCGGTCAACTTTTAACGATGCAAGATAGCAACGGCCGCGATTATTGTTTTGGCCCTACTCATGAAGAAGTCATTACCGATTTAATGCGCAATGAGTTGCAATCCTATAAACAATTACCAGCGAACTTCTATCAAATTCAAACGAAATTTCGCGATGAAATCCGTCCTCGCTTCGGCGTCATGCGCGCTCGTGAATTTATCATGAAGGACGCCTATTCGTTTCATCTAAGTCAAGAGTCCCTTCAAGAGACTTACGACGCAATGTATCAAGCATACTGTCGTATTTTCGATCGTTTAGGTCTGCATTATCGTGCTGTAGAAGCAGATACTGGTGCTATTGGTGGTTCGGCTTCTCACGAATTTCAGGTTTTAGCTGATTCTGGTGAAGATTTAATTTTTTATAGCGATGCCAGCGATTATGCTGCGAATATTGAACAAGCGACTACAATAATTCCTGCGAAAGCGACTGTAACAACGCAAGAAAAAATGACTCTTGTTAATACGCCTGGCCAAAAGACTATCACTGAAGTTGCTAACTTCTTAAAAACTGACACGGCTCAAACGGTAAAAACCTTAATTGTTATCGGCGAAGAGCATCCTCTTGTAGCACTCGTACTTCGAGGGGATGATGAACTTAACGAAGTGAAAGCAAGTAAACATCCCTTAGTTAAAGCGCCCCTACAGTTTGCCGACGAGCAAATTATTTTACAAAAATTAAAAGTACCTATCGGCTCTCTAGGTCCAGTAGAATTGGATATTCCTGTTATTGCTGATTATCATGCCCTGACCATGACCTCGTTTATTTGTGGAGCCAATCAAGCTGATAAACACTATATGAATGTTGCCTGGGAACGAGATGCCAGGTATCAAGATGCTTATGACTTACGCAATGTTAAAGTAGGTGATCCAAGTCCTGATGGCAAAGGTAACTTACACGCCTGCCGCGGTATTGAAGTGGGCCATGTTTTTCAGTTAGGTGATAAATATGCACGCGCCATGAATGCTGCAGTAATTAATGAACAAGGGCAATTACAAACCATGATCATGGGATGTTATGGCTTGGGTATCAGCCGTGTAGTCGCTGCCGCCATCGAACAACATCATGATGACCACGGAATTATTTGGCCACAAAGCATTGCCCCTTTCCAATTGGTTATTATTCCTATTAACGGCCATCGCTCAACAATCGTCAAGGAAACTGCTGAATCGCTTTATCAACAGTTAAGTGCTAAAGGAATTGATGTCTTGCTTGATGATCGTAATGAGCGTCCTGGGGTTTTGTTTGCCGATAGTGATCTTATTGGTATCCCTCACCGCCTGGTAGTTAGTGAGCGCAATTTAGAACAAAATGCGGTGGAATATAAAGCCAGAAATAAGGAAGAAATAAGTCGTATATCGCTCTCTGATTTAAATAAATTTATTTGTGATTTGTTCAACCTTTAAAAATACCTTCTTAGGAAACGCCTCGAATGGTTTGAAGATATTCAAGTGTATACGTTCCGCGCTTTATGCGCGGAATCTGGTTCTCGCCTGGATGCCCCGTATAAGGCAGGAGATTTTTGATTAAAATTTAGATGCTTTACTAAACACGCTATTTGAAAGCGACACGTAATACTGACTTAATGTTTACCATTTATACTGAAATTTACTACTCCCACCTTTGAGTGTTCAAATGGTTAAGAAATTAGCTGGTAACTTACTGGAAGTCTTTAATGCGCAGTGGCAAGACGAAAGTAGTTTACAGGAGTTTGCACACCATCGAGGGAAAGAAGAAAATAAAGATGTCTTACAACGGGATATCCCAAGGACGTCTTTAGTCGATTTTACTGGGACATTTGATGATTTTTCAGCCGTTTGTCTCTCAGAATCTACCTTTGAACAGCACTATCTACAAGGAAATCTAGATGGTGGCTTAGCAGTTGATATTTACACAAACTATGTCAATAAAAAAGTTTCTGCTCTTTATGAGGAGGCAGAACGTTTTTCAAAAACATCCGCTCCAAGAACAGAAAAAGATATAGAAACCCAAAATTTTATTAGTTCCTGGTTTGGACAAGATAACAAAGAAGAATTACGCTTCGCTTATCGAGATGATGACGGACAATTATGCTCTTTTGGTTTTATTGCTAATAAACATTATCCAGACAAATGGGTTTTACAAATTTCCAAGAATACTACTGCACCCATTGCAAACAGAACAATGAATCTTTTTGCCAATGATGAATTCACTTCTCCCGAAACCGGCACCCAAGTTGAGTTACTTGAATTACCCCAACAAATTAAAAAAGCATTGGGTTCTATGAAAGTCTTTGAATTAGTTTCCACACTTATACAGGAAGATGGCACTGTTTCTTTTAAAAAAATAACAGAACTAAATCAAAGGATTATGAACAATGCAAACATTGATAATCGCGATTTTAAAAAGGCGCAATTACACGATTATATTCAATTCATAAGAACACGTTGCCTCAGCAATACCGTTTTAGAAAGCTACATTAACGAATTAGAAACGCAATCGAATGTAGACATTGATTTTTTTAAAAAGGGTGACTTTGAACAAACCTTACAGGAAATGTATAACAGAATAGACATCTCTCTTTCAAAAATAGCTAATAAAGAATTAGCAGCCACTCTGGAACTTAATAATAAACTTACCTTCTTTGCAATTCGACTCAAACTTCTTGCAAGCTCAGTAGCTTCGGAGCCTATAAATTTAGCACTCAATGAACAGTCAGAAAAACTTCTAGCACAGCGTGAGAGCTTAACAACAACACCAGAGACTGTTAAAAATCGCAAATTCTCTGAGTGGGTTCAAGAAGCGTTAAACCAGAGCTATCAAAAGCAAATAGCTGCTCGTCTAGAAGAACATAAAAAAGCATTAGAACATCTTAATGCTAACAAGCCTCTCCCACCGCCTGAATTTAGTCAAAGTTTTTTGCAGCGCCACTACCCATCCCTTCTGGTAGAAGTTTTTTCGTTATTAGTTATCATTAGCCTCTTTTTTGTTCCAGCCGGCCCCATCGTATTAGTTGTTGCAGCAATTGCTGGAGTTATTGGCATAGCTGCAAGTGCTAAAGTGGGTTATGATGAAAAACAGTTTTTAGCTAGTCAACAAAAGTTTTTTAGTGCTTCCAACAAGTATAAAAAGGAGTTGGGCGAAGCCGAGGAAAAGAATGAACGTCAGACCAAGAAATTTTCACTCGAATTTACTGAGTTAACATCTAAAATTATGGAGCATGTTTTAAAAGAAGAAGTAGACGATTTACCAGAAGAGTTTAATAACGTCACTCATACCATTAACGGGCTGGAATCTCTTGCACCTGAGCTAAGCGAGGCGGAAAAATCGATTAATAATCTGTCTGGCATTGCCTCTGTCAGTCTGTCAGGCAACCGAGAAAAATCGCTTGAACAAGGCTCAACTTCACTCGGTGCGAATCTTTCATAATCAGTTACCAGAAGTTCACTTAGAACCATGGCTGCCACCTGCATAACATGACATATTTTTTGTAATATAGTTGTTAAACTGTTATCTTCATATTCAGTTAATGTAGCTATGCTATAGTGATTTTAAAGTATTACTGAATCCAATACTATGTCGAATCGTAAAACGTCTAAAGTTAGAATAATGTATGGTAACTATGTTGATTTATTAAGAAAAAATCTCATTACCGAACAACCTGATTTTAAAGATACAAAAATAGACTATGCAGAAGTATTTACCCAGCCGTCTACTGATATTGCTCACGAACTAATAAAAGATCTGACGCGCCAACCTTTTATTGATTCAAATGGTAGAACCTTTAGCGATTTTCTTACCACCTGGATGTCTCCGACAACCTCTAAATCCTATTCTCAAGGCAATATGAATGGATCATTTTATTCACTCATCCTTGGCCTTTTTATTAAAAACAGTCCCAACTTTATTAAAGCGGGAACAAACCGTACAGAAGAAACTCGGGAAAATTTTAGTGCAGGTTCTGCAAACCTTAATGTAAGCGTTGCTTTTTATGATGACGATGGAATTCCTTGTGGTGTAAGTATTACTGCCTCTAAGTTAGCTCCTGAATTATGGACTGCAGCAATTATTCGTAACACGAATGCCGACCCTAAAGACAGAGAAGTCCTCTTACTCAGTCCTGAAGATATTATTGACTCACCGCAAGATAAGCCCAAATCGGCAACGACAGCCAGAAAAGCATTTTTACGATTTCTGCACTCCAGGCAAATGGAAGAAAAGCTACAAGGACTTTTCTTAACTAATGGAACTATTAATATTGAGAGATTAACAGCACTGGGGACACAATTTCACACTCACAAGAATGACAGAACAGCACGCCTCGATCAGCAATATAGGGTTTTATCCGCATGGCCGCAACTGACACAAGAGCAATTTGCCGTAATAGAAAAAGCCTTAAAGGAAAAACAAAAACAACGTTTTTTGGAAGCTCAGCAGTGGTTTGAATCCCAATTAGCTCCCATATATAAGAAACGTGCCAGTGAAATTGTAGATCCAGAGTTAGATTATAAAGCGGAGCAATCATTTCCGGCAAGGCATGCAGGGACTCTATCTGTTGGGATAGTTTCATTGTTGCTTACCATAGGACTTATTTTAACGTTAACAGGAGTACTTGCTCCACTTGGTCTCACATTAACCGGCTTAGCATCTATTATCGGCATTGTTGGTGCAGTAGTTACGACAATTGCTACGATTAGCAGTGTAACTAAATTAGTACTTGATGAGCAAGAATTGTCAGTTTATCAACAAGCATGCGAATCTATCACACAAGAGTCGCTTAGTAATTATCAGCGGAAATTGCAGGAAATTAATCCAGACATCGATATTAGCCATTTACAAGGATCAATAACCAAAAATGAGCTAATTAAAATAATCGCCGATATTGACATTGTTCTTGAGAATCAACCAGAGGCCGTGCTAAGAGCCATTTTAGCAGCTGACTTTAAGGATGGAGAATTTGCCTTACTTTGTCAGAAGGTGAAAGAAGCACTAATTGAATTAGAATCAGAATTTTCTGGCCTCAATAATGAAGAATTTTCCTCACTTCGTCGGAGAATGGAAGAAGCATTGGCTGAGAACCCAGAACTAATGGAAAGACTGGAATCCCTGGCAATATTAGCATCCCCGCCGGCACAATTGGAAAATGCAGAAAAATTAATTAACAGCATCCCTGATCCTGGACATTCAGCAAATGATCTGGTCATTGCCAGCCATACACCTAAAGAAAAAGATGTTTCAGAGCACATTTTACCATCAACAGGGCATGAGCATACAGTTTGATTAGGATCGTAGATGAATGTATTCTTTGATAAAAAAGCCACTTCCGGTTATGATAAATTATTGCGACAAAATGAAGAAAATGTTCGCAAGAAGCGCATTGAAAAGGCGGAAGAAGCATTACAGCAATTGAAACAGGAAATAGACAATCGTCTTGTAAAACTCCAGGAAATTTTGGCATTTTCAGACACTAAGCATGCCCTTTTCCAACAATTATCCGAACAATATGAACATGCACCATCAAAAGAACTCGCTAAACAACTGTCTGAATTAAAACAGGCACTTGCAACGCTGGACAACAAATTGCAGCAAAGTCAACCTGAAAAAATTATTGCTGATTTGCAAGCTCGTTATGAAGCATTGAAGGCTGAATTATCACGAAAAAAAACATTGCTAAAAAGCGATGAACCACCCACCGCTCTGTAATTTATTACTGTTCCAGTGCCTGAAGATAAAACCACTAAATTTGCAAAACACTGGCGAGTAACTGCTGTGTATAAGCATGTTGTGGATGTTTTAGTATTTGTTCGCATGGACCACTTTCGACCACTCGACCCTCACGCATTACTAAAACATCATCAGCCATATACGAAACGACAGCCATATTGTGGGTAATAAATAAATAAGACAAACCCGTCTCATATTGCAACTCTTTAAGTAAATTAAGAATTTGGGCTTGAACAGAAATATCAAGCGCGCTGGTTGGCTCATCACAGATTAATAATTCTGGCTCAATTGCAAGTGCTCGGGCAATACAAATACGCTGACGTTGCCCACCTGAAAATTGATGAGGATAACGATGCAAGCTATTTCGCGGAAGATTAACCTGTTCGAGCAATTGATGTTGTTTTTTTCTGATAAGCAATGAACTTGTCCCTTGAGCAAGCATTCCTTCTGCTAAAATTTCAGCCACAGTCATCCTGGGATTCATCGAGGAAAAGGGATCCTGAAAAATAATTTGTACTTTTTTCCGGTAATTACGCAACCTTTCCCCTCTTAGCGTTCTTACATTTTCACCACGGTAGAAAACTTCACCACCGCTAATAGATTGTAAGCGTAACAAGGCTCGACTGGCTGTGGTTTTACCGCAACCAGACTCTCCAACCAGTGCTAATGTTTTTCCTTGATACAACTCTAAAGACAACCCATCAACTGCCTTAATAACCTCTCCTCTCTTGAATAAGTTTCTTTTTGTGGAGAAATAGACTGCTAAATTTTTTACACTTAGCAACAATTCCTTCTCCCCAGTAAAATTAGCCTGCCAATTTTCTTGATAAATTGGCAAAGGAGGAGGCTGAGTTAGTTGTGGATAGAGATGACAACGAACCACACGATCTTCTATTCCTTGTAATTGTGGTTCCAGTTGCGCACAAGGAGCAAATACATGAGCACAGCGCGGATGAAATCGACATCCTTGTGGTAAAGCATCGAGTGTCGGCACTGCTCCAGAAATAGTCTGTAAGCGCTGGCCACGTTTTTTAAAATTAGGCACAGAAGCCATGAGCTGTTGCGAATAAGGATGTTTAGCTTGAGTAAAAAATTCATCAACAGAAGCTTGTTCAACGACTTGTCCCGCATACATGACACATACACGATCAGCCGCTGCTTTTACTACGCCAAGATCATGGGTAATCAACAACATACTCATATGATGTTGGAGTTGCAGTTTTTTTAACAACGTTAAAATTTGCGCTTGAATAGTAACATCCAACGCAGTTGTAGGTTCATCAGCGATGAGTATTTCTGGGTTACTTGCCAATGCCATAGCTATTACAATACGCTGCTTTTGGCCTCCTGATAATTGATGAGGGTATTGACGCAAACGCAACTGCGGGTTAGGTATTTCCACCTCATTCAATAACTCAATTAAACGCGCTTTAATTTGTTTTCGTGTCAGGTGTTTTTTTTGAGGTAACGCCTCCTGTAATTGTTCACCTATATTTAAAACTGGATTGAGGGCGGTCATTGGTTCCTGAAAAATCATTGCCAAACGGCGTCCTCGCAAACTACGCATCACAACTTCAGGGAGGACAAGAATATCTTCCCCTTGCACCGAAATTTCACTGCCTTGTCCATAAGCAGCATTCATAGGTAGAAGTCGCATCAAGGAGAGTGATGTTAATGATTTTCCACAACCAGACTCACCTAACATTGCCAAAGTCTCTCCCGGATTCAGACAAAAACTTACATTATCCACCGCCATTACAGTCTGTTCTGGAGTTTGAAAGCCAACACTTAACTTCTTTATTTCAGCTAATTGCGTCATCTTGTCACGTCAATGCATAAGAAAATTTCTCAATGTAACAAAGAGATTATCTTAAGAGCAACCCTAATTATTGCTTCCAAATCTATCCGTGACAGGATTGAAAAGAGATGTGTATAATCATTGATTTAATACAAGCCGAATATTAAATTCGGGTTAACAAACAATAAGAAAAAACCATGTTTAAAATATTAATCTCCACAGCCATGATTTTATTCTCATGTCTGGCGCAAGGAAAAAGCACGCCGCTTTATCAAGTTGATCTGATTGTCTTTACGCATCAAAATGCCTCTTCTTTACTAAATGAACTAAACGAGGCCGCTCCTAACACCTTACAGGGTATTCCCTTGCGTACAGAAGCAAAATCCAATGTCCCTTATCATTTATTACCATCTTCTGCTTCAAAATTACGTCAAGAGTATTGGGCTTTGAATCGCAAGCCACAGTATCATGTACTTTTACATTACAGTTGGTTACAACCCTTTAATAATCAACAAGCCGTTTTGTTGCCTAAACTCAGTAAAGATGGCTGGCAGTTAGAGGGTAGTATTCGAATTCGACGTTCAAATTATTATTTATTGGATACCAATTTATTATTTTCTACTGCATCTAATGATGCCTCCTTTGCTTTTGTACAAAAACAGCGATTAAAAGGAGGCAGCATTTATTACCTGGATAACCCTCATGCGGGAGTGCTTATTAAGGTACATCAAGTAAGTTAAAACTTGCGGCCTAGGCTAGCAACTTGTTGCCGGCCTTCGTTATTATTTCTGTTATAGCCTGCAAACATTGCAATTTTGCAGTTCCCGGACGCCAGTAAAGCGCTATAGTACGAAACGGGACTGGTTCTGCAAAAGGAATAATCTGTAATCCCTCTTTATTATCATGCACAGATAAAGCTGGTAACAGCGTCACCCCAACCCCAGCTTGTACCATAAAACGTAATGTTTCTAAACTCGTCGCTGTAAAATCAGCTCGCGCTTTCGCTTTCGCTAATTGACAAATTGCCATTGCCTGTTCACGCAAACAATGTCCCTCTTCTAAGAGCATCACCTGCTGATCCATTAGATCTTGAAGCTTCATTTCTGATTTATTTTTGCAAACCCCTTTTTTAGCAGCAAAAAAGAAAGGTTCTTCAAAAAGAACTTGCATCGCGAATTCTTCAGCAATAGGCGTTGCCATAAGAGCTGCATCTAATTGGCCAGTCATTAATTTTTCAATTAAACGATGTGTTTTTTCCTCCACCAGCCAAACTCGCAATTGGGTAAATGCATCTTGAATTAAGGGCATTACATGCGGAAGTAAATAAGGGGCCAGAGTAGGAATAACACCCAGATGCAATTCACCTGCAAAAGGATCGGAAACTTGGCGAGCAACCTCCTTCATTTCACGAACTTGCGCTAAGATTTGTTGTGCTCGTCCCAAAAGGGCTCGTCCTCCATCTGTTAGCATAATTTGTTTATTATTGCGTTCAAAAAGAAGAATACCCAACTCATCTTCAAGTTTTTTTATCTGCATACTTAACGTTGGTTGACTAATATGACAGCGTCTTGCCGCTTCGCCAAAGTGCATAACATCTGCCAAAACAACAAAATAATGCAGGTCACGTAAATTCATACTCGCTCACAATATTATTTTAGATATATCCAATCCCTATGAAGTTGTGTATAGTCACCCCTTTTCTAATATATAACAAAAAACTAATGACTCTTGTTAGTATTCCTCTTGTAAAAACGGTACAACGCTACGGTATCTGGTTAATCGGTGTTTCATTTGTATTGTTTCAATTTTTCCTACAATTGTCATCTGGTGTAGTCATTGGTTCCATTATGCACGAGATGCCTCTCTCAGCTTTGAGCGCAGGACTTTTAAGTAGTGCATTTTATTATGTTTATACTAGCTTACAAATTCCAGTTGGTATGCTGTTTGATCGTAAAAACACCCGACTTTTATTGGCTTCAAATGCTACCCTTTGTAGTATTGGTTGCTTTTTCTTTGCACATAGTCATAGTTTTCTCTTTTTAATGATTGGTCGTATTTTGATAGGCACAGGTTCTGCCTTTGCTTTTGTCGGTTTATCTCAACTATTGCGGCAGCATTTTCCCTTAAAACAATTTGGTTTTATGATTGGCTTATCAGAAACCTTGGGCTTCATCGCAACCATGGTTGGCATGATAAGTATGGGAAGTCTAATTACCGAATGGGGATGGCGCAGTTTTATTAATGGAGCTGCTATTATTGGTCTTTGTATTGCTTATTTTATTTGGCAATATTTACCTGATTACCCCAAAGAGTTACCTAAATTTAAATACAGCCAACAGATTTTCCAAATTTTTACGAACGGTCGCGCATGGATTAATGGTTTATTTGTGGGTTTAAGTTTTACTGTCATCACTGTTTTTGGAGCGATGTGGGCGGTTCCTTTTATCCAAATAAAACTGGGTTGCAGTTTAAAATTAGCAAGCCTGGCTGATTCTTTGATTTTTCTTGGCGCTGCTTTAAGTTGTCCTCTTTTCGGATATTTAGCAGCGTTATTTAAACGCCGCAGACCACTAATGCTGACCTCTTGCCTTACCACAACGGGTTTAATATTGGGTGCTCTTTATTTACCTATTCATAGTACTTTAATCATGGGATTATTAATGTTCATGATTGGTTTGTGCTGTGGGGCATATATGCTTGCCTTTTCCATAGCGAATGAATTGGCACCAACCGAATCACTCTCCACATGTACTGGCTTTACAAATACCTTAGCAATGCTGACAGCCCCATTACTACAACCATTAGTGGGTTTTCTTCTAGATAGGCTTAACTCAGGCTCCTTACTTGAAGCTTATCAAACAGCCTTACTTATTATTCCAGTCAGTGTTCTTATTGCGGGCGGCCTTGTCTTTTTCTTGCCTGATAAAGCTGCCAACCAAGAATATCCTCAATCTTGTTTATGATTGAGAACATATTCTTATTTTTTGTACCCCATTCACAAACCATGTCGTCCTGAGGAGTTTACGACGAAGGATCTCCTGAATGTGGCATGAATATCTTACATTTAGGAGATCCTTCGCTTCGCTCTGGATGACGGGTGAACTCTGGATGACACGGGGGCTGTGGATAACATAGGGCGTGAGCAGTTACCATTTTTTTAACTTAATTTTTTATCTTCCTGCACTTTTTTTCCAAATTCATCTTTATTGATGGAGCAAAAGCCGGGCTTTAAATCATCAGTAAGACCTGCAATAAGTTGGTGTTTTTCCGTCTCTTTAGCAAGAGCATCCTGCAACAACAATTTAACTTTCGGGGAGGCAATGTTAATACTCCACATACCTTCTTTGGCTTCTTTGACCGTTACAAATTGAGACATTGATAGGGGTGTTCCCTGAGCATCGCGCCATCCGGCTATTGCACCTCGTAAAGCATCCGCTTCCTGTAAGTTCACCGCATAAAAAGCACTGCCATCATTAAATTGACACAAAACTCCCGTAAAGGGATGTAACGTATCTTGAGGTTTACTTACCCAGATCTGACGAAACCACGCTTTAGGAGCGGTTACGAATTGCTCGTTGTTGTCTGCACCAGTTTGCACATGACCATTTAATCTACCAGTTTGGTTGACTAATAATTCTACGCCTGAGCGCAAGCCTTGGACCGTTGCGGTGGTAGGTACTTTTCTTAGCATGTCAGCTTTGAAATTAAAGCCTTTTTTCTCCCTGGTCTTAATACCAAAGACCCAGCTGTTATTAATTGGGTTAAATTGTAAAAAAGCATGTCCTACATGCCAGTTACTAACATCAGGCTTTTCAATGGTTGCACTGCTTTCCTCAAATAATAAAAGATCTTTAGTTTGTCCATCAATAAGCGCTGCCACTGCATGAAATTGTGTATTCTTGCGATGCATTTGAAAATAATAACTATAGCGTTCACCACTTTCATTTGTTACAGTCCCGGCGAATACCCACTCTGCTTGTGGCGCCTCTAAAGAAAGAATTTTCTTTTCTGAGCTGCTCGTTTCAGGTTCTACTGTATCCGCAATCGCGTAACTTCCTGTAAATAGTGCAAAGCATAGAAACAACTTCTGCCATCGTACGTTCATCTTAAATATAGCCTTGTAATTGTTCATGAGACCATAATGCTTGCCAAAAAGAATCACTTAATTTTGCTTCTACTGGTAAAAAATACCAGGAATCATCTGCAAATGATTGACATTTGACTGCATCTTTTTCTGTCATCACCACGGTCCTTTCCCTGAAGTGTAGTTCATGCAGCTGAAAATTGTGATGATCGGGAAAAGGATACTTTTTAAAGGATATTCCAAGATTATGCAAGGTGGAAAAAAAACGTTGTGGATGGCCAATAGCGGCAACTGCCGCCACTGGAGTAGAAACCGCTTCCTGATTAATTTCTTCCCCAGTTAAAATATTAGTTAGCTTTCCTGGCTCTAAGGTCATTGAGTATCCATTATTTCCTTCGCCACCATTTACCACGATTAAATCAATTTTTTTCAATCGCTTTTGTGTTTCACGTAAAGGTCCTGCCGGTAAACATAATCCATTGCCAAAACCACGCATACCATCAATAACCACAATTTCTACAGCTCGCCCCATCGCATAATGCTGTAAACCATCATCACTAATTATGATTTCACTCTGATATTTATCAAGCAAATATTGTACTGCCTCATTGCGCTTTGGTGCGATAACAACGGGACAAATTCTCTTTCTGGCAAGTAATAAAGGCTCATCTCCGACCAATCGGGCATCATCGGTAACGGAAACTTCATGAGGAAATTGTTTTATTGTGGCCCCATAACCCCGGCTAACAATACCGACACGCAAACCTCTTGCCAGCAATTGTTTTGCCAAGGCAATGACTAATGGCGTTTTTCCCACCCCTCCAACAGTCAAATTACCAATGACAATAATAGGAACAGGAAATTTTTTTTGATAAAAGAACCGTAAGTAAACCCGGCGAATTGAGATTATTGCTTTGTAAATTTGGGCTAAAGGCCATAACAACCAACGCATTGGGTGTTTACCATACCATAATTTATCGAAGTTGATTACGCTACGGTTACTCATGTGGACCAGTTATTTCCAAAAGCTTATGCGATAGCTTTTTCATGTTCAATCCCCAGTTTTTGCGTACTATATAACTGAGCATATTGTCCCTCTAAGGCAAGTAACTGTTGATGAGTACCTTGCTCTACAATTTGCCCTTGATTCATTACAATGATTTTATTTGCTCGTTTAATGGTTGATAATCGATGAGCAATAACAAGTGTGGTGCGATTCTGCATAACCTTTTCCAGAGCCGCCTGAATATACCTCTCTGACTCACTATCTAAGGCCGAGGTTGCTTCATCCAGGATTAAAATTGGTGCATCTTTTAATATAGCGCGTGCAATAGCAAGACGTTGCCGCTGCCCTCCTGAGAGTAGAACCCCATTCTCACCAATTTTCGTATCATAGCCCTCTGGTAAACGACAAATAAACTCATCAGCAAAAGCAAGTTTCGCAGCCTGAATAATTTGCTCTCGACTGGCATCTGCGCATCCATAGGCAATATTATTGGCCAAGGTATCATTAAATAAGGTCACATGTTGGCTGACCAAGGCAATCTGCTCACGCAAACTACTAAGTGCCAAATCAGCAATGGAATCACCATCTAAGCGTATACTACCTGTATTTAGCTCGTAAAACCGAGGCAGAAGACTAGCAATTGTCGTTTTTCCACTACCCGAGTGACCGACCAGGGCAACCGTTTCTCCAGCGGCAACACTAAAACTAACATTATGAAGAACCCTTTGTCCCTTACGATAAGAATAACTTACCTTATCAAATTCAATAGCTCCTTTTGCTTTTTGCTGCAATTGCTTGCCCTGTTCGTTCTCTACAGGTCTATCTAGAAGATCAAAAACACTTTCAGCACCAGCTAATCCTCGTTGAATGGTCGCATTTAATGTTGTTAAGGTCTTCATAGGCTTAATCAACTGAAGCATGGCCGCAATAATTGCTAAAAACGAGCCTGCTGTAATCGTGATCACCGTAGCTAATTGAATAGCCGCTAAAATAATAGCAGCAATTCCCACCGCAATTACAAACTGTACCCCTGAAACATTAATTGCTTTATTTACAGCAACTTTCATGTCATTTTTGCGTGACATTTCTGTTGCTTTATTAAATTTGGCCAATTCATAGTCAACACCACCAAAAATTCTAACGACTTGATAACCTTCGATTACTTCACCAGCAATCTCGGTCACTTCGCCCATGGATTTTTGTACTTTGTGACTAATGCGTCGCACGCGTTTATTAGTGTAATTAACAATGATGCCAACAAAAGGGATAGTGAGTAAAAACATCAGGGACAATTGCCAGTTAATTACCATCATGACAATTAACAATCCGATTACTAGACAGGTATTTTGCACAAAATCCGTTAATGCGTCCGCACTAACTTGGGCGACTTGCTCAACGTCATATAAAATTTTTGAGAGTAGCTGCCCTGAAGTTGCTTCATCATAATAATCCGCAGGAAGTCTAACGATATGCGCAAAAACCCGTTGACGTAAGACCTTAACGACAGATCTGGCGACCCAAGTCATGCAATAACTACCTGCAGAACTTACTAAACCACGAATGGTAATGCCTAAAAGCACAATTAAAGGGATTTGCTTAACGAATGCCATGTCAATATCAATGAAACCTTTATCAAGAAAAGGTCGCATCATATAAGTAAAAATGGCATCAATCGCTGAATAGAGAATATTGGCAAAAATACCTAATAATAAAATAGACCAGAAAGGTTTAACGTAAGATAACAGACGCCGATAAAGAGGACCTGTTTTGCCATGGGGCTTTTTGTTCATTAGCACTAAAATAAGGTTGGAATCGATGAAAGACCGGATTGTACTCTTAAATGACAGGTACGCCAACTAAAGATTTGCAAAGGGAGTAGATAAAAGAACTGGTCTGTACAGCCAAGCTTTACAAACCAGTTCGGAAGAATTAAGCGGAAGGAGCAATGGCTGTTTCAACGGCAGCCTCAAGAGCTTTTGCTCGGTTATAGCTTTCAGGCTTAAATTTAAAGAGACTTAAGTCTTTTCTGTATGCGGCAACTGCAAGATAAGGAATCACTAAAGAAACAACAGCCGCTAAAATATTCAGGCATACTTCACCAACTTTTTTCATTTTAAAACCGCGAAACTTTTCCAGTTCAGTAAGATTTTCTTGAGAAAATAGTTTTTTTGCTTCTTCTCCATAAGTTTTAGCATCACCAGTCTTAATAAAGTTCTCATTAAGCTCCATCATTTTTTTATGAATACCAGTTACGGCTTTAGCAGCATCTGGGTAAGCATCAAGGTCTTTTATCTTTTTCGCTAACTCGCCTAAGCGTTCATTGACTATTTTTAACTTGATTGCTCGAGCTGCTTTTTCTATAGTTAAAGGCTCTTGTTTCTCAGATGCAGAGAATAATGGTGTCTCTTGAGTGTTTTTACTTTTTTCGTCTAAAACCTCTTTTTCTGTTGTTGAAGATTTCTCAACTACTACAACAGTTTCTTTAGTTACTTCACTAGGTATCTCAGTTACTACAACAGTTTCCTTCGTTGCTTCAACCTGCTCCTTAGGCGGAGTAACTGTATCAGTGACAACTGGTTTTTGCTTTGCCTTTTCATTAATTTTAATAATTCGCATCCTTTCTAATTCAAGAATTTTTTTATCTAAGTCGTCTAACACTTGTTGCTGTTCACTACTAAGGCTAACCGTGTCTTTCTTTTTGATTTTAGCTAATTCTTCCTGATATGTAGTTTTAGCCTTAATCAAAGCCTCCATGGAATTACTAAGGCTATTATTTTCCAGATGTCTAATGTATATGCCTTTACGCGATTCAACTTTGTTAAAATAATCTTGCGTATGTTTTGCGTTAGGTTTAACTTTTTTAACTCGATTGGTCATTACAGCCCCCTGCTGATAAAAATTAGTACAAATTGTACTACATATTAAATGCTTTTAAAATAAAGAATGTGTTAAAAAAAATTTCACCATTGTAAATTTTTTTCACTCTTATGTCTAATATGTCATTTCCCAGAGGGAAAACACAAAAATAATCAGGACATTAAGCGTTAACTGCTACGTTATTCAGACTTTTTATTAATGTTGAAATTAATCCTGGCCCTTGGTAAATCAGCCCGGTATAGAGTTGTAACAAGGAAGCACCGGCCTGTAATTTTTCTTGTGCCACCGCGGGATTATCTATTCCCCCGACACCGATTAGGGTGATTTCGTTGCCAACGATTTCTTTTAATAAACGTAAACATTGTGTTGATCGTTCAGCAAGAGGACGCCCACTCAGCCCTCCTTGTTCATTACCATGAGGAAGATGAGCAACTGCTTCACGCGTGCAAGTAGTGTTCGTGGCAATAATTCCCGCAAGCCTTTTTTGCAATACAATTTCCGCCATTTGCTTTAAGGTTTCATCAGGTTCATCAGGCGATAATTTAACCACTAAAGGGACAAAGCGTTGATATTTATCGTATAGACGTTGTTGCTCTTCACCTAAATTACCTAATAGTTGAGTAAGAAATTTATCTTGCTGCAATAGACGCAAATCAGGTGTATTAGGCGAGGAGATATTAATCGTCACGTAGGAAGCATAGGGATAAATTTTACGCAAACAATATAAATAGTCTTCGCTTGCACTTGTTAATGGTGTGTCTTTATTCTTACCAATGTTAATGCCTAATATGCCCTTATAATTCGCTTTTTTAACATTCGTTACTAGTGCATCCACGCCTAAATTGTTAAAGCCCATGCGATTAATGATTGCTTTTGATTGAGGTAGACGAAATAGTCGTGGCTTGGGATTTCCCCATTGTGGACGAGGAGTTACCGTACCAATTTCGATAAAGGCGAAGCCTAATTTGCTTAAAGCATTAAGATGCGCACCATTTTTGTCCAAACCTGCAGCAAGTCCAATTGGGTGAGGAAAAGTCAAACCCATAGCATTTATGGGTTGGCTTACAGGCTTTTTAAAGCAACATTTGGGTACCCAATGTAACGCTGACAATGTCAACTCATGAGCTTTCTCGGCATCCAGCTTAAAAAGCAGAGGACGAATGAGTGAATACATCCTTAAAACTCCAAATCACAAATATAACTCAGCAAACGCTGTCAAGTGAGCGAATGATAACTTAAGTTTATGGTAAGTGATATCAGGATTTCTTAGGTCCTCATGCTTTTTACGCTATACCTATTTGAAGCAGGAAGAAAAAAACTGATTTTTATCATCCAACCCCAAATTCTGAATTTAAAGGATCGGGATTTGCAGATGAACTAGCTTGCCATTGTGCAAATAATTGTTCAGGGGGCAATATCGCCCACTGCACTGGAGGAGGGCCGATATTATCTTGAGGTGAAACTTCAGGTAACTCAGGGGCAAATTTTTTACGTAAGATATTATAAACTAGCTTGTCATAAATATTGTAGGCGCCTTCCTCTCTAATCGCCTCACTCGCTTTAAGTAAAAATTTAACAGCATGCAATTCATAGTTTTCATCAAGCATCAGGAAATTTCCCAAGGTTTCGCATACTTTCGGATCAAGACCTTCAATATCGGAAATAGCCATAATCCCATTGAGAATCAGCAATTCAGTATTGTTATATTTTGGGCGTTGGAAAAATCGCACGCATGAATTGCTAGATAAGGGAGATGAGGTATATTCCTCAATAAGCCCCTGACACGCTCGTCCTAGAAGAAAATCATTTTTTGCCCCTTTATCCATAAAAAAACTATTTAAGGCCAGGCGATAATCTCCGTTTAAATAGGTAACCATCCAATACACGCCAGGAGGAACCTGCGAAAATGAGAGGTTTTCCTCTGGTAAAATTTTAGCGATTAATTTTTCATTATTTAATGAAAATATACTCGTAAAAAGAGCTTCTTTAACTTGGTGAGGCAACTGCAATTGTCGGGAAGAAATTGCTGCTCTACGAAGACATTGAAAACGAGTTGCAATAGAGAGAAGACCTATGGCATCAAGTATAAGAAATACATTGCGTTTTAAACGCTGGCAAAGACTAGTATGAGAAGGCGCATTTTCAAGACAGGCCAGGGCAAGATCTAGTGCAGTCATCCCTTGTTTTGTGTACACTTCTTCATAGGGAGGATCCAATTTTCTTTTTGTATAGCCACAGCTAATTTGTTTCGTAAAAATTTTTTCCTGGATTTCCTGAGGCAATTCTCTAATTGTCGCCATTAACGAAGGTACTACTTGCGGTAATTGAAATATTGCATGCATTAGAACGTTCCACCCATCAGCATTAGCAGCCAATAAGTGAGGAGCTAAACAGTCTGGACCTATGTCCTTTATCTCTCTTAACAACGCGTCAAAAACATCTGGTAATAACGTTTTTGTAGCTGACATTAAAATATTTCCTATAGAGACATGAGAAACTATCCTCCTTCTAACATTCAAGTCAGCTTTTTTACCCGCTTCTAATAACAAAGGAACGAGATGTGGATTGTTGTTTATAGCATTAGCTAATGTATTTTTTTGAATGATTTCTTGTAAGAACTCATCACCATAACTTTCGACAGCTTTTATTAAGTCTACCATTACCTTGGGTTTCGCGTGGAAAGTGGCATGTACAAAAGCCTTTCTCAAGACACTCTTGGTTAACTCTGAATCCAAAGGTTTGATTTCTCTCATTAACAAAGAAATTGCCTGCGTATTGCAGCCTATAGTTTCAATCACATATTTGTCCTGAAAAATCTCTTTTCTCTCGTTTTCAGGTAGGAATTTTAATAATTCTATCATTTCGGAAACTAATTGCGGTTGATGTGGAAGCGCCCTAACCGCTTGTTTTAATAATCCTTGTAATTGCGCAGATTGAAATTTCCCCTCAAGGCATTTTTTCTTAAGGTAATTTAGTAACTCGGCAGAAAAATCTGAATGAAGCTTCATGGCATTGGTTAAAAAATAAGGCACCGCTAAAAGATTCCACAATTCATCATCATAATCTGAATCAAATAAAAAATTAGCTTCAGCAAAGTACTTAACCACCCGCGACTGATCATACTCTGTTACTACATAAGCATTTTCCTTTACTAGAAGCGCAATGATTTGGCTATTTTGTTGGTACTGTTTTTTATTTCTGAGGTTAGGCATAAATCATCCTTACTGACCAGATAATCAACAAAAATAGCATAAACTGATTAACAAATTATTAATTAACTACTGCAGGTAGCCACTGTATTCGCTCCTAATATACGACAAAATACCAATCCTTATAGTCATTCTTATTATTCTGAGTTAAAGTAAATTTTTAATTTTTATTTTGTTACAACTTATGGGGCAGTGCATGCGGGGCATCATTAAGCTAGCAACTTATCTTGGATTATGCCTCTTGCTATCCTGCCGCATTGCCCTCCCTCCACAAAAACAAGTGCAGCATTTGCAAGCAACGCCTAAAATGGACAACACGATTCATGCAAAACTAAAAGAAAAACAATTCTTTCAGCAAGGAGATTGGCCAAACCAACAATGGTGGCTATCTTATAACTCACCTCAACTAAATGAATTAATTAAAGAAGCTTTGCTTTGCAATCCTTCTATCCAGGAAGTCAAAAGCCGTATTGAAAAGGCAAAGCAAGAAGCAATCGTTACCCGCTCGACCCTATTTCCATTGATTTTTTTTAATGCAAAAGAAAACAAGCAATATTTAAGTAAAAATGGTCTATATCGAGCTTTAAATCACAAAATTCCCCTAAACGCCAATCTCTTGGATTTATCCCTGGCATTTACCTATGATCTCGATTTTTGGGGTCAAAATCATAATCTTTTTTATGAAGCAATCGGACGTGAAAAAGCTGAGGAAGCTGAAGCCGCTGAAGTGCAACTGATAATTACAACGGCAATTGCCCAAGCCTATTTTGCCTATAAAGTAAATCTAGTTAAAAAGCAATTTTACGAACAGCTAGTTCAAGTGCGAAATAATATCGTCAAATTGCAAAATTTAATGGTTACGGAAGGTCTTGCCGACGACTTACCAGCTTATTCGGCTTTTGAAAACCTGGTCGAAGCTAAAAAATTGCTTGCGAGTATTGATGAAGAAATTGCTATTGATAAGCATCTGGTTAATATTTTAGCAGGACGAGCCCCGGATTCCCCTTTACTAATCGACAAGGGCTTGCCCCCTCTCCCACAAAAATTACAGATTCCCAAAACACTTTCGCTTGATCTTGTAGCACGCCGCCCCGATCTTATGGCGCAAATTTGGCGTGCAAAAGCCTTAGCTTACAAAACCAGTGCCGCAATGGCAGATTATTATCCCAATGTTAATCTCATAGGTTTAGTGGGTTTAGAGAGCACGCATTGGGATAAACTCTTACGAGTCTCCAGCTTTACAACGGCAATTAGGCCAGCCATACATTTACCTATTTTTACAGCAGGCGCTATTGCTGCAAATATTCGGGCAAACAAAGCAGAATTTGATGCAGCAATTTTTGCCTACAATAATTTGTTATTGCAAAGTACTCAGGAAATCCTTGATATTCTTGCATTTACTCAAAGTGTTTATAAGCAGAAAAACGAGCAAATGAGCATTCTTAATTATGCTATTAAACGCTACGACTTAGTTCGCTTGCGGGAAAAAAAAGGTCTAGACAATGGATTTAATATTTATTCTCTCCAGGAAGAATTGATTAAACAAAAACTTATTAATCTCACTTTGCTTTACAATCAATATTTGGCCTCCATCAAATTAACAAAAGCTTTAGGAGGTGGTTATTGTGACGCTAATGTTCCCTTGGTGAGGCAGGCATGAAACAAAGGAAACCAATCTATTATTTAGCTATTATCACTTTGGTATTGTTACTAGGTGTTTTTATTTATTGGTTATTCGTTTGGCGACTTCAGGTCTATACCAATGACTCTTATGTTCAAGGTAATCAGGTACGCATTAATGCATTGCGAGAAGGATTTGTTACCTCAATCTATTCAGATGATACGTTTCTTGTAAAAAAAGGCCAGTTATTAGTTACTTTAGATGAAACTGATTCTCTCATTGCCTTGGAGAAAGCCAAAGCAAAACTTGCACTAACTGTGCGGGAAGTTTGTCAGGCGTTTCATGATGTTTTCCGACTTAAAGCTGAAGTTGGAGTCAGGAAAGCAGAACACCTAAAAGCAAAGCAGAATTTTCGCCATCGCGCCGGAGTTATCAAGGCCCGAGGAGTTTCTTTAGAGGATTACCAGAATGCGAGTGATGATTTAAAAGCCAGCCTTTCTGCATTAAGAAGCACCAAAGATCATTATCAGAAAATCCTGGCTTTTGTCCAAGGAAGTTCAATTACCCAACATCCTTCAGTTCAACATGCGGCCCAAGAAGTCAGAGATGCCTGGGTTCAACTCTATCGCTGTAAAATCTACGCACCCGTGGATGGTCTTATTGCGCAACGAACAGTGCAAGTCGGAACGACAGTGAAGCAAAATGATTCGCTTATGTTTGTTATTCCCCTGGATCAGATGTGGGTTAACGCCAACTACAAAGAAACACAATTAAGGCACATTCGCATTGGCCAACATGTGAATATTACCTCTGATTTGTATGGTCGAGGTGTCGTTTTTCATGGAAAAATCGTCGGTTTACCCGGGGTTGCTGGAAATGTCTTTGCTTTATTACCGCCGGAAAATTTATCAGGAAACTGGATAAAGATAGTCCAGCGACTACCCGTACGTGTAGCACTGGATGCTAAGGAGTTAAAGGAGCATCCTTTACGAATTGGCTTATCACTTGAGACTACCACTGACATTTCTACCGATGGCCTCCTGATTCCTGATTCAGTGAATTCTCCTACTTACACAACGGATATTTTTAACAATGAAGAAACAGGGAATAGAGAACTCATTGCCGATATTATTGCCAGTAATATTGATCCCAATTTAGAAGCTTACGCGAATAATCCCCTTCCTCTTAACGAAATTTCTATCGCCGGAAAAGAAGAATGACACTCTTTATCCTCGTTCTCTCTCTGTGCGCTGTTATCTTTAATCTTACCCTGCCTATCATGGCAGGTCTTTATATTGTTGGCGACTTGGGTAGTAGCACTTTTCTTAGTGTTTACGGGGTTAGTTTTTTTTGCATTGGCAATGTACTAGGAATGCCTTTAGGTAAACCTAATATGACCCGCCTAAGTGCAGTGCAACTTTATTTGCTGTGTTTGGTGTTAATGACTCTTTTTTCCTGGCAGTGCGCAACCTCCCAGGATTATTTTCATTTCATTTTGTTTCGTCTTCTTGAGGGTTTTGCCTCAGGGCCTCTTTATTTAATTATTCTGGGAAGCCTGATTCCCAGTATTTGCTCTCCACAAAAACAGGCTAACTTGCTTCCTGTTATATTTGTGTGTTTTACCTTCATTCCTGTATTAGGTGCAAGTTGGGGGGGCTGGATTGCTTATTCTTATAACTGGCGTCTACTATTTTTTGCCAATATTCCCTGGTGTCTTCTTCTCATTATTTATATCAGCTATAAATTTAAAGATTTTCATAAACCAACAGAAAAAATCGTTTTTGATGGAATTGGCTACACTCTCTATTTCATCGGCGTATTTTTTATTAGTAGCGCTTTAATTACAGGACAGGAACTTGATTGGTTTCGCTCTTCACTCATTAATTTCCTCATTGTCTCTGGCAGCTTGAGTCTACTTTTTTTTATTGTTTATAGCCTATCATCTCCCAATCCCATTATTGATTTGAAGCTATTAAAAAATTTTTATTTCTCTTTTGCCATGTTTAATATTGGTTTTCTGTTTGGTATGTACTTTGGCATGGTCATTCTGCTATCTTTGTGGCTTAAACTGTATGTCAATTACACACCTAACTGGATTGCGTTAATCATTGGAACGATGGCTTTTGCGGCCTGGGTACCCTTTTTTTTAAATTATAAACGTTTTGACCCACGGCTGCCTTTAGCGATTGCTTTGATATTCTTTGCCATCTCTTGCTTTTACACTACATCTTTTAATACAGAAATTAACTTCAATCGAATTGCTTTTTCAAGAATTTTGGCAGGTCTGGGTCTTCCTCTTTTCCTCCCCCCTCTTTTTCGATTTTCTATACAGGACCTGCCTTCTGACAAACGAGGGGAATCTGCTAATTTCTTTCATATTATAAGATTACTGAGCAGCGGGTTGGGTGCGTCTTTATTTGTTATTTTATGGCATCGTCGCCAGGTATTTTATTACGAGCGCTTAGGTGAAAATTTAACTGCTTTTTCTCATAATACAATTAATTTTCTTAATCGCGCGCAACAATGGCATGCGGAGGGAAAAAAGGCTATTGCCCAATTAAATTTTTTCCTCACACGACAGGCTACTGCCTTAGCGCTCGATGATTGTTTTTATCTCATGGGCTGGCTCAGTCTTTTTTTATTAGTCATCCTGTTATTTACTTATTATCCTTTGCAAGTAAGAGCTAAACCTCTGACAAACCCAGGTTAAACTGGACATTGTTGTGCCCACACTCTCAACATGGCATTGCCACTTGGTTGCAAATGGTAGGCAACTTCCTTCACTTCTACACCAAAATTTTCCTGCTGCAAGCCAAGAAGAACAGGCCCAAGAAAAGGTGAAGGATGATTATGACGGTCAATAAGAGGAAAAATTCTGACTTCTTTGGCAACGCGTGCCAATTCTTTGATAACTTTTAAGTGGAACTCAACATCCTGATCATCAAGATCAGCAAATAAATAATGAGAACTTAAGGCAAAATCAAAGGAAAAATCAGCAAACGGCAAATTATAATCATTAATACCACAATAACGCTTTTCCTTTTTTCCTTTTTCATAATCATCAAAAAATTGCCTCATTCCCTCACGTCTTTTATTGATTAATGCATCAAGACTACCATAAAAACTAAAATCAAATTTATCTTGATCTCTGGTAACACGATTAATCATGTCAGCAAAAATTAAATCTACTTTGCTATAAAGTGTATCTTTATCCAGGTTAAACAGTGGGTCTACACTGATGATTGGGCGAGATTGTTTTGTAAGCTCCACATTCACCGCACTGGGTCCACAACCATATTCTAAAATACGGGCATTCTTATCAGTATCAGCCAGATGAAACATTTCCTGATATTCATCGGCATGATGTCCCCAAAGCACAAGTTTACGCATGAATGCCTCCCTCCTTAGTTAACAACACCTACTCTTTGATTTAGACTTCCCTGCAATTGAAAAAAACCTTATTAAAATTACAGTGTACATGGAGTATATGCGCATTTTGAAGGCATTTTTTCATAATGAGAGCCCTCCCATGACAGTTTCTAAAGAAGTCTATTGCAACTTGAATTTGATTGGGTATAGTCTAGCCTATTTGCTTAAGTAACAGGAAGTCAATTTATGCACACAGGCCTACAATATCAACTTGGTGAAACTTACGATCTTTTGCGCGATAGCGTTTATCAATTTGCAAGCCGAGAAATTGCCCCTTTAGCAGCGCAAATTGATACAGATAATGCTTTTCCTAATCATTTATGGCGCAAGTTAGGGGAAATGGGATTACTTGGCATCACCGTTAGTGAAGAGTACGGCGGTGCTAACATGGGTTACCTCGCTCATGTCATTGCAATGGAAGAAATCTCACGAGCTTCTGCGTCAGTGGGTTTAAGTTATGGCGCACATTCTAATCTTTGCGTCAATCAGATTTATTTAAATGGCAGTAGCAGGCAAAAACAAGATTACTTGCCTAAACTAATAAGTGGAGAACACGTTGGCGCCTTAGCCATGAGTGAATCCAATTCGGGATCAGACGTCATCAGCATGCAATTACAAGCACGTGCTGAGGGGAATAAATTTATTCTTGATGGCACAAAAATGTGGATAACGAATGGTCCGGATGCTGATGTTTTAGTCGTGTATGCAAAAACTGATAAACAAGCCGCCAGTAAAGGAATTACCGCATTTATTATCGAGAAAGGATTCCCAGGTTTTCGCACCGCACAAAAGCTTGATAAACTAGGAATGCGCGGTTCAAACACTTGCGAACTCGTGTTTGAACATTGTGAAGTTCCTATGGAAAATGTTTTAGGCGAAGTTAACAAGGGCGCCAAAGTTCTTATGAGTGGATTAGATTATGAACGCACGGTATTAGCAGCAGGTCCAGTTGGTATCATGCAAGCCTGTATGGACATCGTGCTTCCCTATGTCCATGAGCGCAAGCAGTTTAATCAAGCGATTGGCGAATTTCAGTTCATTCAAGGTAAATTGGCAGATATGTATACCGAATTAAGTGCATCAAGAGCGTATCTCTATGCTGTTGCCCGTGCTTGTGATCAAGGCATGGTGAGTCGCAAGGATGCAGCTGGTGTAATTTTGTACACAGCCGAAAGAGCGACACAAATGGCTCTGCAGGCTATCCAGACTCTAGGGGGCAATGGTTATATTAATGAGTACCCTACTGGTCGTCTGTTACGCGATGCCAAATTATATGAAATTGGTGCTGGCACTTCTGAAATCAGACGAATGTTAATAGGACGTGAACTTTTTAACGAAACTGCATAAGGAAAATAAAACATGGAACAGAATGATATTGTTATTGTTGCCGCCAAAAGAACACCCATGGGTGGAATGTTAGGCACTCTATCTGGTTTATCAGCTCCTGAATTAGGTGCTGTGGCTCATCGTGCAGCTATAGAACAAGCAGGAATTTCTCCTTCAGAAATTGATGAAGTAATTAGCGGTTGCGTATTACAGGCAGGTATAGGTCAAGCACCTGCTCGACAAGCAGCAATCTTTGCTGGCATTCCAAACTCAGCAGGCGCTTCCACAGTTAATAAAATGTGTGGCTCCGGAATGAAAGCAGTTATGTTAGCGCATGATTTAATTAAAGTAGGTTCTGCAAATGTGGTGTTGGCCAGTGGCATGGAGAGTATGAGTAATGCACCTTATTTGTTAAGTAAAGCCCGTGCTGGTTATCGCCTGGGCCATGGAGAACTTAAAGATCATATGTTTCTCGATGGTTTGGAAGATGCTTATGATCGAGGTCAGTTGATGGGATGTTTTGCCGAGGCAACTGCCAAGCATTTCAATTTTAGCCGTCAACAACAGGATGATTATGCGATTCGCTCTTTGACTCGTGCCATACAAGCACAAAAAGAACATGCATTTGACGAAGAAATTGCCAAAGTGACCATTTCCGGTCGCAAAGGTGATGTCATTGTCGATAAAGACGAAGGCCCGGATGAAAGCAAATTAGCTAAAGTTTCTCAGCTTCGTCCTGCTTTTAAAGCAGATGGAACGGTGACTGCGGCAAACTCAAGCTCTATTTCTGATGGTGCAGCAAGTCTTATTTTGATGAGTGCAGCTAATGCTAAAAAACGTGGCCTAAAACCGTTAGCACGTATTGTCGCCCATGCAAGTCATGCTCAGGCGCCAGAATGGTTTACAACGGCACCGGTAGATGCAATGCGTAAAGTTTTAAATAGAGCCAATTGGCGTCCCAACGATGTTGATTTATATGAAATCAATGAAGCTTTTGCTGTGGTTGCCATGGCTGCAATAACACAATTAGAGCTTAATGACGACATCGTTAATATTCATGGCGGTGCCTGTGCATTGGGTCATCCAATTGGTGCATCTGGTGCTCGTATCATCGTGACGTTAATGCATGCTCTTAAACAACGTCAAAAAACACGAGGTGTTGCTTCCTTGTGCATAGGCGGTGGAGAGGCAACTGCTATTGCTATTGAAATGCTTTAAGCAATTAAGCATACTGCGAAAAAGTAATTTTAAAAAATTGACTCTATTTTTGTCCTTCCTCATAAGCGGGAATCTACTCAGCAAAATAGGTTCAAAATTTGAATGAAAAATAGATTCCCGCCTGCGCGGGAATGACATAACCTATGCGGAACAGTGATTTTTATACCTGCTCCCTATTTGTCATTTCCACGCAGGAGGGAATCCACCCAGAAGACAGATTTAAAATGAATTTCCGCCGGTGTGGAAAAACATAAATGTTATTGGAATAATAAACGCTTATTAGTAAATATAACAAAGGATGTACATGCTTAGACAAAGTTTAATTTACCTGATACTAAGTATTTTAGTCGTGGTTTTTGCTAAATTTGCCCATATGCTTATTGTCTACATTGATATGCTCTATGCGTTTATTAATGTTAAATTAACCCCTATCTTTAGCCATACTGGTTTGGGTTTAGTCATAAGAAAAGTTATTCTTTTGGTATTTATCCCCGTTATTATTGCTGCAATTCCAGCACTGACCTATAGGCTGGTTAAAGGTAAAGATATGCCTCATCTTATCGAATTAACCTGGTGTTTGTGGCTTGTAATTGTGCTCAGCAATATTTTGATACGTTAAAGGACAAACATGGGCAAAATTATTAGTCAGCTAAACCCTGGCAGTAGCGAATTTAAAGAAAATCAGGTAACCATGCAAAACCTGGTTGCCGAGTTGCAAGCAACCATAAAAAAAATTGCACAAGGTGGCGACGAAAAAGCACGCCAACGGCATCTAAAGCATGGCAAATTATTGCCTCGTGAGCGTTTACAACAGTTATTAGATCCAGGAAGTCCTTTTCTTGAATTATCACAGTTAGCAGCCTTTCAAGTTTATGATGATTATGTACCTGCTGCTGGCATTATCACGGGCATTGGACGTATAGCCGGTATTGAATGCATGCTTGTTGTGAATGATGCGACGGTGAAAGGCGGTACCTATTATCCTTTAACAGTCAAAAAACATTTACGTGCACAAGAAATTGCGCGAATCAATCATCTACCCTGCATTTATCTTGTTGATTCAGGAGGCGCTTTTTTACCTCAGCAAGACGAAGTTTTTCCTGATCGGGATCATTTTGGCCGTATTTTTTATAATCAAGCTACTTTATCAGCAGCTAATATTCCACAAATTGCCGTAGTCATGGGCTCATGTACTGCTGGTGGTGCCTATGTACCCGCCATGGCTGATGAATCTATTATGGTACAAAATCAAGCTACCATCTTTTTAGGTGGTCCTCCTCTTGTTAAGGCAGCCACAGGCGAAGTTATCACCGCTGAAGAATTAGGTGGGGCCGATGTTCATTGCCGTCACTCTGGTGTCGCCGATCATTATGCGGAAAATGATACCCATGCGCTGCATCTGGCACGTATCGCGGTAAGTCATTTAAACCGTCAAAAACCGCAATCGCTCTGTCGCATTCAAAGTCGTGAGCCAGCTTATGATCCTAAGGAACTCAATGGCATTGTACCTGCAGATCCACGTAAGCCCTATGATATTCGTGAAATTATTGCACGTATTGTTGATGCCTCTGAATTTGATGAATTTAAAGCACTCTACGGCACGACTCTCGTTTGTGGCTTTGCTCATCTTTTTGGCTATCCCATTGGGATTATTGCTAATAATGGCATTTTATTTGGGGAAAGCGCTCTTAAAGGGGCTCATTTTATTGAGCTATGCACCCAGCGAAAAATACCTCTTTTATTTTTACAAAATATCACAGGCTTCATGGTAGGAAGTAAATATGAAGCAGCTGGAATCGCGAAACATGGCGCAAAAATGGTGACAGCAGTAGCGAATGCAAATGTTCCCAAGTTTACAGTAATTGTTGGCGGCAGTTTTGGAGCAGGAAATTATGCCATGTGTGGACGTGCTTACGGTCCACGCTTTTTATGGTCATGGCCCAATGCTCGTATCTCAGTAATGGGTGGTGAACAAGCTGCCAATGTTTTAGCTCAAGTCAACCGTGACAAACACAACAAACAAGGAACAAACTGGCCTGCTGAAGAAGAGGAAGCATTTAAAGCCGAGTTACGCGCCCAGTACGAAACTCAAGGCAACCCTTATTATGCAAGCGCCAGACTTTGGGATGATGGCGTTATTGCTCCTGAAGATACACGCACAATTCTTGGTTTAAGTTTATCTGCAGCCCTAAATGCACCTATTGAAACAACCCATTTTGGCGTGTTTCGCATGTAAAGAATTAAGGAGTCCTGGATTAACCATATCCATATTATTAGACTACCAGGGAGCTCAAAAGGAGATAATTGGTGACTGATTTATTACTCAGCGAATTACATAATCATATTTTTATCATTACGTTAAATCGAGTCGATAAACACAATGCCTTTGACGATAATTTATTAGCAACATTGCAAACCACATTGGATGAAGCAATTAATAATCCATTAGTACGGGTTATCTTATTAAGATCAAATGGTCGTCATTTTTCTGCTGGTGCCGATTTGGGATGGATGCAGCGCATGGCGCAATTTAGTGAAGAAGAAAATCTTCGCGACGCGATGGTTTTAGCACGAGTCATGTCAACTTTAAATCAAAGCCCTAAGCCAACCATTGCCATTGTCCAGGGTGCCGCTTTTGGGGGAGGCGCCGGGCTTGCTGCCGCCTGTGACATTACTATTGCCGCAACGACTGCCCGCTTCTGTTTCTCAGAAGTTAAATTAGGTTTAATTCCGGCGGTAATAAGTCCCTATGTTGTTAAAGCAATTGGTGAGCGAGCTGCCAAATGGTTGTTTATCACGGCCGAAACTTTTGATGCTGAACATGCTAAACAATTAGGACTTGTCCATCATTGCGTTGCTGAAAATGAGCTGTGGGGTTTTAGCTTAACTTTTGCTGAACAAATGACAAAACTAGCACCACTTGCAGTACGTGATTGTAAACTTTTAGTCACTGATGTCGCCAACAAACCAATCGATGAAGAATTATTACGCTATACTGCGACTTTGATAGCTAAAAAGCGTGTTTCAGCGGAAGGGCAGCAAGGCTTGCATGCCTTTCTTAATAAAGAAACACCAAACTGGAACTAGGACCTGCGATGTTTACCAAAATTCTTATTGCCAACCGGGGTGAAATTGCCTGTCGCATTATAAAAACCTGCCGACAAATGGGAATTCATACTATTGCTGTTTATTCAACAGCCGACAAAGACAGTCGTCATGTCAAAGAAGCTGATAGTGCTTTTTGCATAGGTGAAGCACCCGCCAAGGCCAGTTATTTGAATATTGAAGCGATCATTGCTGCGGCCATTACCAGTGGCGCCCAAGCCATTCATCCAGGGTATGGTTTTTTGTCTGAAAATTCTCTTTTTGCTAAAGCCTGTGAAGAAGCGGGTATTGTATTTATTGGTCCATCTATCGCAGCCATGGAAGCAATGGCTTCAAAGCAACTGGCTAAACAGTTGCTGGAAAAAACTGCGGTGCCCTTAACCCCTGGCTACCATGGAAGTGAACAAACCGATGAGCGTTTATTAATAGAAGCACGTCGCATTGGCTTCCCAATTTTATTAAAGGCTGCAAGCGGCGGGGGCGGAAAAGGAATGCGTGCAGTTCATAAAGAAGCGGAGTTTGCAGAAGCTTTGGCCGGTGCTCGTCGCGAGTCCATGGCAAGTTTTGCTGATGACACCATGCTTATAGAAAAACTCATTTTAAATCCCCGTCATGTAGAAGTACAAATAATGGCCGACAATCACGGTCACGTAGTGCATATTTTTGAACGAGATTGCTCTATTCAACGTCGACATCAAAAAATAATTGAAGAAGCACCCGCTCCAAATTTGTCACATTCCATGCGCCAGGGTTTAGCAGAAGCAGCCTGTGAGGTTGCTCGTTCAATTAACTATCGGGGAGCAGGCACAGTTGAATTTTTAGTCGACGGGAATGAGCATTTTTATTTCATGGAAATGAATACCCGTCTCCAAGTCGAGCATCCAGTAACAGAAATGATAACTGGTTTTGATTTAGTTACCTGGCAGTTAAAAATTGCTGCTAATGAACCATTACCTTATTCACAAGATAAAATTATTGCCAACGGCCATGCTATAGAATGTCGCATTTATGCTGAAGATCCCCATCAAGGTTTTATCCCTTCCATTGGCCAACTACATTTTTTAAAATTGCCTCACGGTGATGGTATTCGAATCGACAGCGGCGTAGACATCAATTCAACAATTACCATGTATTATGATCCAATGATTGCCAAACTGATTGCCTGGGGTGAAACGAGAGAGCAGGCTTTACATCGTTTGCAAAAGGCATTGGAAAATTATGCGATTGGCGGAGTTAAAACAAACATTTCCTTCTTGCAAACCATTTGTAAACACCCAAGATTTGCAAAAGCGGATTTAAGTACTGATTTTCTATCGCAAGAAACTATTATATTACCAGTTCCTGACAAAGAATTGGCCTTATTAATGGCTGCCAGCTATGACTATCTTGCTTTAACACAGCAAGAACAAGATCCCCTATATCAAGAAAGTTTTGCTTGGCAAATGCATTTAGCAAGTTATTGGTATCGGCGTTATCTTGTCGATGGGCACCTGAAAGAAGTCAAAATTACTCCACTTAGCCCTAACTCTTTCAGGCTAACTCTCGATGAAAAAGAATTCAATCTGCGCTCTCAGCAATTTGGTGACCAACTTGTCATTGATGATGGGCGTCAAACCCAACTTGCCTTCGTTGATAATCAAATGCAAACTATTACCTTCTATTTTAAAGAAGGCCTGATCGCAGTTGAGCGTTTTAGCTGGCAAAATCTAGATACTCAAGCGACAAAAAAAGGGCAACTTACAGCCCCTATGCCAGCAACCGTGGTCGCCATTTTAAAAAATATTGGTGATAATGTTAAAGAAGGTGACAGCTTAATTGTTTTAGAGGCCATGAAAATGGAGCACACGATTCATGCTCCCAAAGATGGGGTACTTGCTGAATTATTTTATGACGTTGGCTCACAAGTAAATGAAGGGGCTGAGTTATTAGCCCTAAAAACTGATTAGGGAAAGGCATGAACTATCCGAAAAAAGTTACGATAGTTGAAGTAGGCCCACGGGATGGGCTGCAAAATGAATCCTCTTTTGTGGCTACCGATACTAAAATTGAATTAATCAATTTATTAAGTCAAAGTGGGCTGCAAGACATTGAAGTTACGAGTTTTGTTTCAGCCAAGGCTATTCCACAATTAGCCGATAATGAAGTGGTATTCTCTTCAATTAAGAAACCTGAACATATTCATTTTTCTGCTTTAGTACCTAATGAAAGAGGTATGCTAAAAGCGCTTGAAGTGGGAACGAAAGAAATCGCCGTTTTTACAGCAGCAAGCGAATCCTTTAATCAAAGGAACATTAATTGCTCAATTGCAGAAAGCATCAAACGTTTTAAACCCGTTCTTGCTTTAGCCAAAACTCATCATATTCGTGTGAGGGCTTATATTTCTTGTGTTCTTGGATGCCCCTATGAGGGAAAAATAGCGCCACAACAAGTTGCAGAAGTAGCGCGCCAATTGTTAGCCTTAGAGGTAGATGAAATTTGCCTTGGAGATACTATTGGTGTCGGAACGCCAAGTCAAACACAAGCTGTTATTAATGAAGTATTGAAATTTTTACCTTTATCACAATTAGCAATGCACTTTCATGATACCTACGGTCAAGCTATTGCCAATATTTTTTCCTCTCTGGAATGTGGCGTTGATCGTTTTGATAGCGCTGTTGCTGGACTTGGTGGTTGCCCCTATGCGCGCGGCGCTACGGGGAATGTTGCCACAGAAGATGTCCTTTATCTCATGCATGGCCTGGGTATAGAGACAGGAGTTGATATTTTTAAAATCGTGGCTGCAGGCGACATGATTTGCAAAGCACTTGGAAAAAAGAACCAATCAAAAGTAGCTAATGCCTTGTTAGCGAATCAAGGCTGACTTAAGCTTATTTCTACACTTTGAGAAGGCAGAGGGGTCTTTTGAACTCGATTGGGATCAATGGTTTTATTGTCAAAAAATTGATAATAACCATTAACGTACCTATTCCCCAAGGAGTATAAAGCCGGGAGAGTCCCTATTGCAGATAATAATAGCAAGACATTCTTTATAAAAGGTTTCCAACTTTGCTCACTTTCAATATGAGCTTCGTATTTTCTCACCATTGCTTTGGCATCATCCAGGAAGCAGCGTTCAATTTTCCTCTTTTCTTCTTCAGGGGTAAACTGCGTAATTGTCTTTTGGACTTTATCGTTAAAACTTTTCAGCAACGTTTCATAGTCTTGCACAAACTGTTGCTTAATTGTTTCTTGAGAGGAGTCAACAAGCTCTATTTCCTGCGAAATATACTCTTTTATTTTTGTTGCAGCATACATAAACACGGCATGCTCAGAAAACGAACTGTCTCGCAATTCAAGTGAAAGCGCATCAAGTGGGGTATCTTGTAAATAGTCATTGCGAATTTCTCTATAACTTTCCCAAAGCACCAACTTCTTTCTTGACATACTTTCCTCCTAAAAATAATTAACTGCATTGTAGTAACAAAAACTTAAGAAATTATTAATAATTTACTAAAAACGGCAAGCATTTTTTTATTAATAGCTCAAGAATTAATTAATTGATTTTAAATGAATTTTTTATGATCTTTTTGTTCAAAAATTATAGATAAAATCTTGTTACCTCATTAAGGGTGAATAGATTGAGTTTGTTGCCAGTTAAGAGTGACAGCGTAGGCAAGCTACACTGCATAGATTGATTAGGCATTGAAGAGGCATTTTTCTTTAAATCTGTAGATTATGACGGGCTGTAACCTTTCCCTGTATCTGGCAGTTCATCGCGACGAGCCCTAATAAGTTTTTCAAGAGCATCGATAGAGCTTGTTTTAAGACCAAAAAGTTGTGTCATTTTACCTTGTCCTTTTTCTAATAGACGGTAAGCAGGACTCTTCTCAATTTCTTCTATTTTATTTTCCAAATCTAACCTATTATCACATTTTTCCAGTTGCGTCTTAAAATCCAATAATATACTTGTCTTTAAAGCATCCCCTACGATTCCCTTATATTTCTGCTTTAATTCCTGAATTTTCTCAAAATCTCCCTTTACCTCCAAAGCATCAAGTGATGCTGGATCAGCATGTGAGCGACCATTACCATTTAAAGTGCTGTGTTTATAAATATTTTTTAACTCACTTTTTAACTCAGTTACCTTTTTAATCATTTCACTTTGATATCCAGAATCAACAATAACTGGTTGTCTGTTTTGTGAAAAATGAAATCCATCAGGCCTTTGAACCAGAGTAACTCCTTTGCCTTCATCTAGAAAATAATGATCCCTGCCATTTGTACCTTTATAATTAATTTTTAGCGTTGATGCAGCGTGATGACTTGAACCATTGACTCTATTGAATTTGGCGTCATATTCACTCTTCATCGCTCGTTCATAGTCAGGTGGAACAGTTACGGTTTGTTTATTTTTACTAAAATGATAACCATCAGGTCTTACTACCAAGGTTATTCCGGTATTCCTATCTAGATAATAATGATCTTTACCATTTGATCCATTAGCCTGTATATCAGGTCTTGTAAATGTTTGGTGACTTGAACCATTGACTCTATTGAACCTGCCGTCATATTCACCCTTCATCGCTCGTTCATAATCAGGTGAAACAGTTACGGTTTGCTTATTTTTACTAAAATGATAACCATCAGGTCTTACCACCAAGGTTATTCCGGTATTCCGGTCTAGATAATAATGATCTTTGCCATTTGATCCATTAGGGTGCATATCAGGTCTTGCAAATGTCCGGTGACTTGAAGGACTGCCTCCCTTGAATTTGGTATCATACTCACCCTTCATCGCTCGTTCGTAATCAGAGGAGACTGTTACGGTTTGCCTGTTTTGACTAAAATGGTAACGACCATCAGGTCTTACTACCATCGTCACCCCAGTATTGCTGTCTAAGTAATAATGATCTTTATTACGCTGATTAACCCCTTTATCTATTAGGTTTGGACGTGGTGGCTCTGAAGCAGCAGAACGATTATGAGTCGTCGCATTTGGGATAACCCAGCCTGCCCCCGGTTGTAATTTAGGTGCTATCTTATCGTGCGATAAATCAACAGTTCTTTTTAAGTCCGAATAAGCTTTCCAGGGATCATCAATAGCTGGTTTTTTTCCTTGAGAACGCAACAGTTCGTTTGCTTCTTCCAAAATAATAATGCCCAACATGTTCAAGCCAGCGCCATCTTTACCGGAAGCCCAATTATCATCCTTATGACTAATTTCTACAGGGAAAATCCCTTCTTCAGCACAAGCCATGGCGGTTTTTCTTAAATCATCATGTTGCTCTAACTTAAGTTTGACAACCGTGCGCATAAAATCAATGCCTTTTGTTTTACCGTTTGGATTATATTTAACATGATAATCCGCATCACAAAGGGCATCGAACTGATGTTTATGATTAAGAAGTTGGCCATTATTTTCTTGGCGAAGCCCAGCATTATTTAAACGATCAATATAGTTAGTCACTAACGTATCGTAATGCCCACGGGGGTCATATTCTTCATTTGTATTTTCAATTTCATCCAACATATCTGTCAAAACAGCCTGAGCCGGATGATGAGGATCATTTAATTTATTTTTCAAATGAAGAATTTTTTGCGCATGAAAAGCATGTTCAGAAGAAGGCCAAAGAAAGGTGCGCTCCTCACCATCGACCATAAGCGTTTGCTTAATAGGTTTATGACCAGGTTTTGTTGTATTGGCAAAAGCACCATAAGGGTCAATTTTAGTATTTTTAAAAGGAGCAATTTTTTGCTGCCCGATTTTCAGATAAGGAAAAGGCATATTTCACCAATAAAAACGCAATAAAATATAATAATAGACGATCTAAATTAAGATAGTATTATCTGATAATTAACAAATGTTTTTTTTGCTTGTCCCAGACAAAAATTGTCATGCCCGCGCGAGCATGACCGATCTTGTTGTCGCAGACAGAAGATGATTTTCATGCTGAATTTTTATAACTAAATTGCTCTCAAGATTCGGAAGTTTTTTTACTATTTAACATCATCACTGCACCATAAGTACTCATTGCAGCGAAAATATGCTTCAAGCTATGGCCGCTGATAATGCCATCTAAATTATAAATTTCCACATCAAGGTGTTCGCATAACTTCGCTAAACTATAGAAGAAAATTATCCATAAATAGGCTTTTAATGGTGGATATGGTTTTGGAAAGAGAATAAGAATGGCCACAATCAATACCACAGAATAAAATTGAACAAGGCCATATAATCTTAAATCCCCATGTCCTGAAATTTCACTCCAGTACCAATACAATACTGAGAAAACTCCACAAGCTAACAAGGGTATTAAAAGCCAAAATCCTAGATTAAAATTAACTCTTTCCATTATGGTTAATGATAGTAATGACATAAATATGAGTGTCATAGGAAGCCTATCCCAAACTAGACGTGCATTATCAGGAGACCAATGGTAATAAGAAGAACCGAAGCCTATTAAAAAAATTCCAGTAAATAATATAAAAAAGACAGTAAGCTCTTTGTTAGTTAAATTTTTCTGCCGCCATTGTCTACCTAATGAATAAAATCCAAGCGTAGCCATTAAAATAAACAGCAAATTAGAAACAACATTCAAAAAATTTGGCATGCCAATCCATTGACGTACATCCGAAAAATGATGATAGCTCGACCATTGCGGAATTCTGGGTATTAAGCCAAAAGTCACGACAACTCCCACCACAATTAGTGTAATTAAAATAAGGCCAGCAAATTTGGAATTAAGCCGTTTTCTATCGTGTTTTCTTTTTTTCATAAGTTAATTATATAACCCTCTACTATCTTCTTTTGCTGGGTTCCCAAGCAAAAATTGTTTCCTGCAAAGAGGGTATCTTAAACAATTATTCCCTTCTTAATATTGTATTAATTTTTTACGTTTATAATCTATCCAAACAAAATTAAGGATTAGTTTATGACACTTAAAGAAATATTCTTCCTCCAAGGTCGGAATATGCTTGGTACTTTAAAAAAAGGCTATGTTAATCCTGATGAATGGGCCCAACTTGCATTTATAACCTGGATTGCTCATACCGCATTACTACCAATAAGCCTTTTGATAGGGGCAACTTTTAAAACCCTATTCGATGTATTAACAAGGTCAAAAATGCCGGTAGATCTCGACAAAGCTACCGATAATGTTGATAAACTGCAGGAGCAAGAACTAAACGCACTTGTAGAGACAATATCTCAATATAACGCTAAATCAAATTCCAGCAGAGACGCTTTAGAAAAATTGCAACAAGCAGACCTACACGAAAAAGCAACTTTTACAAAAGCACATCAAGCTCAAGAAAAAATACTGATGAAAAAAAGAAAAGAAGCTAACCTTGAGGAGATTAAATCCACTCTTGGTGCACTTGCAGACAAAGCGATAATTGAACCCAAATCTGACTTGACTGCAGAGGACAAATTCTTTTTAACCGAGCATGATAGAGAACATAAAAAACTGTGTGCGGATGTAAAAATTAAAACACAAAAAGAGATAATCAAGGAATTTTTAACAGACTCAAAAAATGAAGGAAAAAAATTACATCAACTTATTTGCCACAGCCTCTTTTCTCCAAAAGAAGAAAAAGTGGAGCAAGTCACTGTATTGTCTATAGAAACACCAACTTATCAATGATACTAGTTTAAGAATTTTCTTAAATAGAGAATTCATCTTATATTGCCCATAATCTGGCTTAGATTATGGGCAATAATTTATTTCGGTAATAATTTATCTGTATTTTTAAATCTTTTCTTGAACTACGAAAAAATAAAGAATATTTGCCTATATTTTTCTCCAAATCTACTATTCTTGATTTCTAGCAATAGTGATATCTTTAACCACATTTTTCGTATAGGTAAAAAAGATGACAATGAATAAATTTAAAATTGGCTTGGTGCAGGAAAAATGGACCGAGAATCCCGAGGAACATCAAGATCGCCTTGCAGCAGGTATTTTATCTGCAGCCGAGCAAGGTGCACAAATGGTATGTTTGCAAGAGCTCACATTATCACCTTATTTCTGTACGCGACATGACGTTGACGGTACCCCATATAAAGAAGACATTCATACAGGCCCAACCGCACGCTTTGTCAGCATGATGGCAAAAACTGCAAAAGTAACAATTACCGCTTCTCTGTTTGAAAAAGCTGGATTTAATACTGCTGTTGCATTTAATGAGCTGGGAGAATTGGTTGCTATTACCCGCAAACAACATATACCAAGTGGGGAAAAATACCATGAAGATTATTATTTCCAGCCTGGAGATTCTAATTACCCCATTCATACCTTGGCCGGACATCAATTTGGCTTACCAACCTGTTATGATCAATGGTTTCCAGAATTATCGCGTATTTACGGCTTAAAAGGAGCGGAGGTTCTTGTCTATCCTACCGCCATTGGTGGTGAACCCACCGCACCTGGTTTTGACAGCCAACCGATGTGGCAAAAAGTGATGGTGGCTCAGGGCATTATGGCAAACACGTTTATTGTGGCAGTTAACCGTATTGGCTGTGAAGATGGTCTTGAATTTTATGGCAGTAGCTTTATCAGCACACCTATGGGTGAAATTTTAGCGCAAGCGCCTCGCGATAAACCTGCGGTTTTAGTTGCTGAACTGGATTTTAATCAACGAGCACTCTGGGGACGATTATTCCCCTTTGCGAGACAACGGCAACCTGAAACCTATCACGAATTACTAAAGCCCCATCAACCTAATTTGGAAACCCCCTAATGATCAATAAAGCTTTATCCAATGAGAACTTATACAATATTGCCCATTGGGGCGAAGGGTATTTTACCATCAACCCACGAGGTAATATTGAAGTTAGCAAAAATTCAGACAGCGTTGGGGTAGAATTACAAAACATTGTCAATGCGGCTAGCCGGGCAGGGTTACAGTTACCTCTTTTAATCCGTTTTACTGATATTCTTCATGACAGGGTTGTCAAACTTAACGAAGCATTTGCAGAAGCAATTGCCGAAAACGATTATCGTGGCACATATAAACTCGTTTATCCAATTAAAGTGAATCAGGAATCAAGTGTTGTTCGTGAACTTTTAAAAGCACCTAAATATTCCGTTGGACTTGAAGCAGGCAGTAAACCTGAACTGATGGCAGTCATTGGTTTGCTTGGTCAAACTCCTTCAACCATTGTTTGTAATGGTTATAAGGATAGCTCTTATATTCGTACCGCATTGATTGCTCAGCAGATGGGGCATGAGGTATTTATTGTTATAGAAAAACGCTCTGAATTAGACATTATTCTTAAAGAATCTGCTCGTCTGGATATAAGACCAAAAATTGGTGTTCGTATTCGTTTGGTCACGAAAGGAGCAGGTAAATGGGAAAATACCGGTGGAGCTAAATCCAAATTTGGCTTAAACGCTGAGCAGGTTCTTGATTTAGTGAAACAATTGAAAGCAAGTAATTATTTAGATTGCCTGCAACTAATGCATTGCCATTTAGGTTCGCAAATAGCCAATATTCGCGACATTCGCCATTGCATGCAAGAAGTGGCTCGCTACTATGTTGAATTACGACATTTACAAGCCCCTATTAACACCATTGACGTCGGCGGTGGTTTGGGCGTGGATTATGAAGGCACTCATTCTACTTCGGATTGCTCAATGAATTATTCCATTAAAGAATATGCAACTAATATTCTTTTAGCACTTCGCCCCCTCTGTGAAGAAGCGAATATGCCAGAGCCTAATTTAATTTCTGAATCAGGTCGCGCGCTAACAGCCCATCACGCCGTTTTAGTAACGAATATCACGGATGTTGAATTAATCAAAAAAACACGTGAATTGCCTTCTATTGAACCTGATGAATCACATGTCATTCGCGATATTTGGAATACTTATCAAACTATGGCAGAAAACTCACCGAGTGAAATATACAACTATGCGTCATTAGCACTCGATGAAGCGAATTCGTTATTCAAACATGGTGTCATAAGTCTCCAGGAAAAAGCAAAAGTCGAACAACTTTTTACCGCCATTTGTTTTGTTATAGAAGAACAATTAGATGAAACAAATCCTGGTGATAAAGAATTGCTTAATACGATTAATGAGCGCATGGCTGCAAAAATATTTTGTAATCTTTCTTTTTTCCAATCCTTGCCAGATGCTTGGGCCATAGGGCAGATATTTCCTGTAGCACCTATTTCTCATTTAAATGAAAAACCTAGCATGCATAGCATCCTCCAGGATTTAACCTGTGATTCGGATGGAACTATTAAAAAATACACCGGGAGTGATGCAATTAATACGACATTGATGCTGCCCCCATATAACCCACAACAACCCTATGCACTTGCTTTCTTTTTAGTAGGGGCTTATCAGGAGATTTTAGGGAATTTACATAATTTATTTGGTGATACCAATTCATTGGACGTAAAACTACTTGCAAACGGTCAATTTGAAATTACCGATCTTATTAGCGGTGATACGGTAACGAATGCATTAAATTATGCGCATTTTGATACTAAAAGACTGCTCTTATCTTATGAGAAACAATTGATTCAAGCAGAATTACCCAATGAAAAGATTCAAAGTTATCTCAATGAATTGCGAAGTATTTTTAGCCAATTAACTTATCTTGATAGTAATAAATAAAGGATCACTATGCTTACACCTAAACAAGCCGGTTTCAAAATGCCTCCCGAATGGTATCCACATGCTGCCTGCTGGATGGCTTGGCCTCGTCATCCAGAAACCTGGTCTTTTATTGGTCTTGACCGTGCACGACTTGCTTATGCTCATGTGGCGCAAGCTATCGCTCACTATGAGCCTGTCATCATGTTAGTTCATCCAGGCGAAGAAGCGTTAGCTCGTCAACTCTGCGGTGAAAAAATTGAGCTGATGACTTTGGAACTGAATGACTCCTGGACTCGAGACACAGGTCCCACTTTTTTAATTAATGCGCAAAATGAATTAGCCGGAATTGATTGGATTCATAACGCCTGGGGCGGTAATTATGCCGATTGCGCCTTGGATAATAAGATTGCTGCTGCGGTGATCGAAAAAACAAAAGCCCACTATTTTCATGCGCCTCTGGTCATGGAAGGTGGATCATTTCATGTTGACGGTGAAGGTACTGTTCTAACCAGTCGCGAATGCCTATTAAATCCCAATCGTAATCCCCAACTATCCCAAAGCGAAATTGAGACTTATCTTAATAATTATCTGAATACTGAAAAGGTTATTTGGTTAAATAAGGGGTTACTTGGAGATGAAACGGACGGACACATTGATGAAATTGCCTGTTTTATTGGTCCAGGGAAAGTCTTGGCATTAATTACTCATGATAAAGAGGATGCCAATTATCAAACACTGCATGAAAATTTGGAAATATTAAAATCAGCTACGGATGCCAAAGGTCGAGCACTTGAAGTGTTTACAGTAGAACAGCCACCTGCAACTTATCTTCATGGTGAACGACTAACCTTGTCCTATATTAATTTTTATTTAGCCAATAAGGGAATTGTCATGCCAGCTTTTGGTCATCCTAAACAAGATAAAGCTGCCTATGAGCTTTTTACGCAACTTTTTCCGACGTATTCTATTTCTCAAATTGACGCCTTAGACGTTTTTGCTGGTGGTGGCGGCATTCATTGCATTACTCAACAACAACCGGCAACTTGATTTTAAGCCGAACTGATAGACTTAAATTTTGACTCGAACTGCCGATCAATTTGGACATCCAGGTTAAAATTTTAAGTCATCAGTAGCATTTAGTAACTAATCATTGATTCAGCAGAGATTTTAAAGGATTCTATCCAAAATTCGCGGTTTTTAAGGAAAAAATAAGATGAGCACTTTGGTATGGCAACCTAACGAACCTAAGGCGAGCAGAATGTGGGAATTTATGCATTTTGCCGGTGAGAAGTATCAGCAAAAGTTTACGGACTATCAGCAGTTGCATGAATGGTCCACTCAGAAACCCACACATTTTTGGCAAACACTCTGTGATTATTTTAAGCTAACTTTCGATACACCTGCTACGGAAATTCTCAACAACTACAAGCGGATGATAGATGCTGAGTGGTTTTCTGGGGCTACATTTAATTTTGCCGAAAAACTATTAAGTCGTCATGACGATCACCCAGCTTTAGTGAGTGTAAATGAGAATGGTGAACGACGAACACTTACTTATAAACAATTGCATCAAGAAGTTGCCTCTTGTGCTGCAGGCTTGAAAGAAGCAGGCGTAGTTGCCGGGGATCGCGTTGCAGCGATTATGCCCAATGTTTCTTACACCATCATTGCCATGTTGGCGACCACCTCTTTAGGGGCTATCTGGTCTTCCTGCTCCCCGGATTTTGGTGCGCAAGCAGCCATCGACAGGTTAGGTCAAATTGAACCAAAAGTGCTTTTCGCCTGTGATGGTCATCAATATTTGGGTAAAAAACATGATGGCATCGCTAAAATTTCAGAAATTTCTGCAGCTATGCCTACACTGGAAAGAGTAGTCATTTGCCCAATCATTCACAGTAAAAATAAATTTAACACCTTAGCCAATGCTACAGATTGGGAAAATTTTGTGAAGCCAGCCACAATGTGTCAATTTAAAAGCATGCCCTTTTCGCATCCTATTTATATTCTTTTTTCTTCAGGAACGACAGGCAAGCCCAAATGTATAGTTCATGGAGCCGGTGGGACATTGCTACAGCACATGAAGGAACTGGGTTTACACACCGATATTCGCAGCCATGATAATCTTTTTTTCTACACCACCTGTGGCTGGATGATGTGGAATTGGATGGTGACTGTTTTAGCTTTAGGCGCTACTTTAACCCTTTATGAAGGAGCACCGGCCTATCCTGATGCTAATCGGTTATTTCAATTGATTGAAGAGGAAAAAATTACGGTTTTTGGCACCAGCGCCAAATTTATTTCCAGCGTGGAGAAAGCAGGAGCCAGCCCTCGTTATCAATTTTCACTAAAGAGTTTACGAGCAATTTTATCCACAGGCTCTCCTCTTTTACCAAAGAATTATGATTTTGTTTATGAACAAATAAAACCTAACGTGCAACTCAGTTCCATTTCAGGCGGCACAGATATTGTTTCCTGCTTTGCCTTAGGAAATCCTCTCTTACCTGTGTACCGTGGTGAGCTACAATGTTTAGGTCTTGGTATGGCCGTAAATGTATTTAACGAAGAAGGGCAACCTGTTCGCTCTGAAAGAGGTGAGCTGGTATGTACAAAGCCATTTCCCTCAATGCCGGTCTGTTTTTGGAGGGATATCGATAAAAAAGCCTATAAACACGCCTACTTTGAACGTTTTGATAATGTCTGGGCTCACGGTGACTTCGCCGAAATTACTCCACACAATGGTTTAATCATCTATGGACGCTCAGATGCAGTATTAAATCCTGGAGGTGTTCGGATCGGCACTGCGGAAATTTATCGCCAGGTAGAAAAAATTCCAGAAGTATTAGATAGTGTTGTTATTGGCCAAGACTGGCAAGACGATGTTCGCGTTATCTTGTTTGTTAAGTTAAGAGAAAGCTTACAACTTAATGAGACTATCGAAAATAACATTCGTCAAACTATTCGTCATAATGCTTCTCCACGCCATGTACCTGCAAAAATTTTGCAAGTACCTGATATTCCTAGAACAATTAGTGGCAAGGTGGTTGAAATTGCTGTTCGCCAGATAGTTCATGGCGAAACAATTAATAATCTCCAATCCTTAGCCAATCCCGAAGCCTTGGATTTCTTTAAAAATCGACAGGAATTAAACGATTAAAATATAACCCGAAACCCACCAAAGGACCTATATAACCCAGATCTGTGATGCCACTATAGCAAATTTTTTGTTCCATTTAGAATCTGTCATGCTGCTACGCCGACATGACAGGTGTTTTGTTCTGTCCTCACCATCATGTAAAGATAATTTACTTAATGATACCTTAATATTAATTATGTTAGATTAATCGTCTTTTTTGTTTCTAAAGGACACAAATGTGGTATGAAAAAATGCTTCATTCTCTACTTATAAAAGTGAAAGTAGAAGAACAAAAAGAAGCTCTAAGGTTTATTAACGATCTTGCCAGTTTTTTAACAAAATTACATCTAACAGATCAATATCCGGGCGTCCGTTTTTTGGATAATCTTGATAAAATAGTCACCCGAAACATTCCCATAGATGCTCGTGTTATCGATTGGCTTATCCAAGTTACCATTTTCCCCAACCTTAAAAAAATACCTGTTATCACTTCTTTCAACCATTTAATTCAGAAAATTGAGAATAAATATGGTAAGGGTTTAGCCAGATTGGTTTTTAGCAGATTGCAAAATAAATGCGAGTATCAGGAAATTTTACCTTTTGAATTGGTCTTAGGAATCGTGCAAAAAATGCATGAAAAATACGGCCCCAAGGCTAATGCTTCCGTTAGTTTTGTTGACTTCGCCCGTGATTTATTTAGCCTGAGTCTCATCTACAGTAAAAATGTCGAAGACAAAGGAATCTTGAATAGTTACTTTTTGCCCTTTTTTGCAACAACTAGCAGACTAAAGATCCTTGGACTACCTCATCCCACTTGGCAAGATCTGATTACGAGTGAAATAAAGGGCTTAGAGAAACAGCAATTAAGGCAGCTTGATTTTAGTCTGAAGGTTAATTTCGATTTTATTGCAGACCTTGCCTACTATCACAACTCCATTCCTTTAGTAGATGAAATGATTAATTTTTTTAGGCTATCGCGTTGTTGTCATTCTTTTCCCTATATTGTCGAAAAAGAAGATTATTTTACAAAGTTTGTCTTAAGTTTACAGCGAATCAAATTACAGCTTGAAGTAGAACAATATCCTACTCAGAATTTACATTCCTTTTTTCCCTCAACACCCATACGCTCAGGAAGACCAGCATCAACACCGAAACCCGCTATGGCTTCTCGAGCTTCTCAAAATGTCCACACAGCTCGACCTCAAACAACTCAATATTCTGCGCTTTTTGGGGGTAGCTTTGATTTATTTTCTCAATTACGTTCCGAGTTATCCTATAACAGTAGAGCTCAATCTTCATACTCCGATGAAAAAGGACAACTTTTAGAGCATGATATTGCCTACATACGTCAATAGCAGGTTATTAAAGACTCGATGTATTTCAAGTAATAAAAAAGGCCAGAGTTCTGGCCTTTTTATATTTATAAAAATCTCATCTTAAAAACTGTATTAAAGACTGCTCTTAGGAGTTTCAACTGTCATCTTTGCTCCTTGCTCAGATTCCTTTCCTGTCTCTTCAGAGAAAAATGTATGAATATTGGCTCTCTTAGCTACTACTTTACGTTTTATACATGGGACTTCTGAGTAATTAGTTGAATCAGCTTCCAAAGGGCGCTTACCTGATGGTCTCGCAGCCTTTTTCTCAACTTCCAGGTATTTCACTCTTGAAGCTTCAACATTCTCCAGAGAGGTATAAAGCTCTGATAATTTTTTTATAAACTTTTTATTCTTAAATAAAGGAGCAAAGGTTTCCCGATCTTCTTCACGTTGTTCTTTTAGCATTTCGGCATCTTGCCCCGTAAAATCAGCAGGTTGCTGACTCTTTAGTACGCGATCAAGAAATTGCAGCTTTTCTTGAAGAGGCAAAAACTGCTGAAATTTATTCATATGAGCAAGGAGCACGTTTCGTTGGTCTCGTTGATTTGTTTTGCTTTTATAAGTAGTATCCTCTGTTTTAAATCTTTTTTCTTCCCTATCGATTTGCCTCAATCCAATGCTTTCCAATTGCCCAAAAACGTTCTGAGCTGCTATTTGAAAATTATCATTAGCAGCATTAGCAATGGTTTGTAATGATTTTAAGAGCTTTGTACTAAGATTTAATTCCTGCGTATAGGTATTGAAATCTTTTAATATGTCTTTCTCAAATTTATCCAAGGCAGGAAGTAAGATCTCACATTCTGGATGCTCAGCAATTACTTTTCTAAATGCCTGAATTCTTTCTTTAAATTCCGAGCGGCTTTCTAAAGGTGTTTTTTCGCCAATTAGCCGTTGCAACCAAAGATTAGAGATAACCAACTTCTCGGAAAATGCTGGCGCTACACGATAAATAAGTTCCAAATCTTCTTTTTTTACAAAATCAGGTAGCGCTGTCAATTCTATGTCTGCTTCTTTTAACTCTCTTTGCAATAAAGTCCATTTGTTTAATACCTTATCACCAAAGCGTAATACCAATTTTTCAATTTTATTAGCGCGACGATTATCCTCTCTTAGCTTATCTAATTGATAGTTTTTGAATAATTCCTCCAGATAAGCCAACCTATTTTTGTCTGTTATACTTAATTGGTCTTTATCTTTTTTCTCTAGGGCGACCTTTTCATATAACATTGCTTGCTTTTGTTCGGGGTTTTTATCCAATTCATGAATAGATGGTGGCGTATTCACCACTTTTTTAAACTCTTGAAGTAAATGCTGATATTCTTTTTTAATTTGCTTGGTTACATTATTATGCTTAGTCTGAAGTTGCTTCATTTGTTGTAAATCAATTGCCCTTTTCATAACATCTCGCATTAATACCGTATTGGATAGATCTATTGACTATAGCACTAGTTTATTAAGCCAAAATTACACAATATGTATAATTTGTAAAGTTAGATTTCATTATAGTTAACATAGGAAAAAAACTTTACAGAATTTTAACTTTTTAAAATTAAAGTCTGCCTATAGCAGTTTCTTTTATTCCAAATTTAAGATACTATGCCCTACTTGCGCCGATTTGAACTTCAGCTTGCGGGCGCTCAATAGTCTTACTATTGTAAATACGGCTAAAGCGGGTTTTCCTTCCTTCTTTTGCCCCGCATGCTGTCATCTTAGGTTTATATAATGATTGAATTGAATGGATTAAATAAATCCTATGGAAATACTGTTGCTTTACGGAATGTTAATCTTTTTATCCAAGAAGGTGAGATTTTTGGCATTATTGGCAGAAGTGGTGCAGGCAAATCCACCTTATTACGAGCTATTAATTTATTAGAGCGTCCTGATAGTGGTGAAGTAATTATTGATAATGAAGATCTTACAGCCCTCTCTGTTGCGGGATTGCGTATTGCTCGCCATAAAATGGCAATGATTTTCCAGCATTTTAATCTTTTAAATTCTAAAACTGTCTATGACAACATTGCACTTCCTATGCGCATACAAGGCATATCGGAAGTTGCCATTAAAAATAAAATTGAAGAATTATTACCCTTGGTTGAGTTGCAAGATAAAACCAACTTTTACCCACATCAACTTAGTGGTGGCCAGAAACAACGCGTTGCTATAGCACGTGCACTAAGTTGTTCTCCCAAAATACTACTTTGTGATGAAGCGACCTCTGCCCTTGATCCTGAAACAACCAATTCCATTCTGGAGTTACTGAAGAAAATTAGTACTCTCTATGGAATAACGATTGTCTTAATCACACATGAAATGGATGTAGTTAAACGAATTTGCCATCGATTAGCACTTATGGAAGCAGGAGCAATTATTGAAACAACATCTTTAGCCGGTGCATTCAATAACAAAGAAAGTCAAGCCAGAAGCATGTTATATGCGCAATTGAGTCCGCAGTTACCCGCATGTCTAAGTAACTCTTTATCAAACGTACCCAATAACAAGCCCCTGTTACGTTTATTCTTCCAAGGAGAAAATGCAACAGTTCCTTTCATTAGTAAAGCCAGTCGTGAGCTTCATCTGGATATTAATATTTTGTTAGCCAACATTGATCGTTTTGACATGATTACCTGTGGGGTACTAATTGTTGAACTAGTGGCAGATAGCGATTTATTAAATTTATTTATCAAACGCTGTGAAGAGTCTAATTTAACCGTGGAGATTTTAGGGTATGTCACTGACGATGCTTTATGATTTATTAGTTGCTAGTGGCGAAACTCTCTATATGGTTATCGTCAGTACCCTATTTGCGACTTTACTGGGCTTACCTTTAGGAACGCTTCTTTTTAGTAGTACAAAAATTAAGCCTCACCCAATGCTGAGTCGTTTTATTTCGGGATTTATCAATTTTAGTCGCTCCATCCCTTTTATTATCTTGTTAGTTGCATTAATTCCTTTTACACGCCTGATCGTAGGTACCTCCATCGGCATTCATGCAGCTATGGTTCCGCTTACCTTAGGTGCCACACCTTTCTTTGCCCGTCTGGTTGATAATATTTATCAAGCTCTCCCAAATGGATTAATTGAAACTGGATTTTCTATGGGAGCCAACACTTGGCAAATGATCCGTTTCATTTTGTTGCCAGAAGCATTCCCTTCCTTAATTCAGGCCATTACGGTTACAGCAATTACCCTAGTAAATTATTCTGCCATGGCCGGCACCGTAGGTGGTGGTGGTTTGGGTGATTTGGCAATTCGTTATGGTTACCAGCGCTTTAATGTAAGTGTCATGTTAGCAACAGTCATTGTGTTGGTGGTCATTGTACAATTACTACAAATGTGGGGCGATCGCCTTGCTCGTCATTTTACTCATAATTAAACAAGGTAATACAACAAAGGAGATGAGAGTTAATGCGTATTTTCAGTCTGTTAGTTTTAATATTTAGTTTGGTTGCTTGTAATAAACCTTCTCCGAACACTTTAACAATAGGTACTATTGCAGGACCTGAAACTGACTTAGTCGAAGTAGCTAAAGAGGTCGCTTTAAAAGAATACGGGCTAGACATAAAAATTGTAGAATTTAATGACTATAATTTGCCCAATGAAGCTTTAGACGATGGCAGTTTAGATGCCAATATTTATCAGCATCTACCTTATCTGCAGGCAGCAATGAAAGCCCACGGTTATAATCTGGAGGCAATCGGTAAAACTTTCGTATATCCTGCGGGGATTTATTCCAATAAATTTAAATCAGTCGCGCAATTACCCAACAATGCAACAATTGCAATACCCAATGATCCCAGTAATGAAGCACGCGCCCTGCTACTCTTGAAAAAAGCAGGTTTAATCACTCTAAAAAATAATAATACTGCCGTTTCAGTTGCCGATATTGCCACTAATCCTAAGCGTTTAAATATCAAAGAATTGGACGCAGCCCAGTTACCTAGAGTATTGACAGATGTGGATGCAGCAGTCATTAATACAACATTTGCAATTCCTGCAGGCCTTAGCCCTTCTCGCGATGCCATTTATATTGAAAATAAAGATTCTCCCTATGCGAATTTAATAGTCATTCGTCGCGATAGCACGAAAAAGCCCCAGCTTGAAGAGTTTGTTAAAGCGATGAACTCACAAGCCGTTAAAACCAAGGCGAAAGAGCTTTTTGGTGATGCGGCCATTCCTGCCTGGTAAACATTCAAAGCATCAAATGCTTAATTATAAGTTAAGCTTTTTGATGCTATACTGAAATCTATTAGGTTTTAGCAGGAATAGTTATGGGCCTCTTTAATCAACCTCTTTTTCGCATGCTTAGCACGACTAAGGAATTAGACAAATACTTTACTCTTGAAAAACGTAAAGAATTTTACGAAAGATATTTACAAAGCGTTAACCTCAGTAAAGGTTTAACCGGAACGGATGGTTTTGATAAGTATCAAGAAAATCGTTTGCGCGGTATTGATGATTTTCTTAATCTCACCCAAACTATTCCGGGGAAAGATGCCCAGGGAAAACCCGATTCAAGTAAAGATGTGACTAAACCTATACTCACAGGACCTTGGGACAAGTTAAAAGATACCACTAATCCTCACGTTTCAGCAGTTAGAAACCAAATACAAACCGCTCTTGTGGACACGCCCCAACTAACGGGTGCTTTAAAGCAGTTTAATGAGGATATTCAAAAAATTAATGCGGCCCTCGCAGAAGTTCCACCAACGATTGACCCGAGAAATCTTCGCGGTATTCTCCATGTAGCCAAAGCAGACGCTGTGGATGCAATTAAAGCACATCAAGCACAAGCCAAGCAGCAGATTGAAGATTTGTTTACTGACTCATCCTTTACCGATGAATTAAAAGCCAGTATGAACTTGACAGATGACACGCAACTGGGACGAGTCAAAAAAGAAATGCTGAGCGCTTTAGATAAATCAAATGCCGAACAACTCAAACAGTTTGAAGATAGCTTTAATAAAAGTATTAATGATATTCATTCTCTTCATCAAAAAGAAAAAGATCGTATTGCTTTCATTGCTGCAATGCGTCAAACCAATGATAAAGAATTTCGGGATGCAATCAACGCCTTAGCCGAGAAGAAAAAAGCAGAACTTAATTTGCCGCCTCAGCCTTTACAATTGAGCCTCCAACCCGATAAGAATAATATTGATCTCCGCGGTGTTAATGTCGCTGATCTACCCATCTTGAAAACCATTACCGGAAGAAAAATTGATATAGGCGAAGATGGCACCATGCATTTACAACTTCCTAAAGGTTTGTCGTTTGAAGGTGCTAAATATTATAATAGTCGTCATCAAAACGTGGATTATGATTTTCAAAGTTTGGCAGAAGCTTGTAAAGCCTGCGGACATGATGATGTCGTAATTAACGTAGACTATAAAGATGAAAAAGAAGCCGATGAATACGCTCGCCGTATGTACGAAGCTTGTGTTAATGCCGGTTTTGAACCAAGTAAAATTACCGTTAAAGTTAATGGTGTTGAAAGAAAATTAGAAGAAGTTGCCGATAAGGAAGGTAAGAAAACACCTGGTTTATTTGATGGCGAACCACACCGTTACGGCCGTGTTAAGGAAGTGGCCAAAGCTATGAAGGCAGAAAGGGAAAAAGAAGCTCAAGAACCTAAAGGTGCGGACTTGAACAAATATAAAAAAGAGTTGCAAGATCTGCGTCAACCACCTACTCCTCCTGTAGATCTCACCGATACTAATACACCTCAGCAAACTTTTAGCTAACAATTCCACTGTTAATAACAGTGGAATTCTGTTATTTTGAAAGAATTGAAAATCTGCTGACATTTCCCCTTTCTTTTAGGGTAAAAATGTTATTGTTGCATAAGCGCAACAATCTTACGTTGTTATGGATTAAACTTTGTATAGGGAGATAGTCATGACCATTCGCCGCTTTGAGGATTTTGAAGCAGAAATTGACGAACACGTTGATAACCAGGAAGTTAGTGAATCCGGATTAAGCACAAAACTGGAAAGACGCCGACGAATTGAAGAGCTTTTTGAAGAAAAACGTCTACGAGAAGAATTAGACGAATTTGATTTAATCTAATCTAACAAATACTGTTTGCTTTTGGTATAGCAGCCCAACCGTCCAACTGCTTTATTTATAACTACCCCAATATTTATACTGAATGCCTGCGAGGAGTTTCAGTAATCTGATATTACTTCCTTCCTATCCAATAACTCATTCAGGAAAATAAATATCAAAACGCACAGTTTTTCCTGGAATTGTAGTATCAGGGTTTAGAAGAGCAGAAAGACTTTGAGGCCATTTTACAACAACTCGTCTCTGCACTTTTGTTTTGGCAAGTGTCAGGAGATCGAGCACCTTATCATCTCTTGCAATTAACTGCTGTAATACTTGCATATCCTTTTTCACCAGTGCACTTTTTTGTCGTTCGGGGTGCATGGGATCAATATAAATAACGTCAGGATACTCAGAGGGTAATAAATTCTGCAAAAAATCATAAGAATCGATTAAATACAACTTAAGATTCATCAGTTTCTTGGAATGCTCATCGCGACAACTTAAGGCATCTGCTAACAACGTGGCCAAAATTGGTTGTCGTTCTAACATAATAACTTCAGCACCAAAACTCGCGAGTACCGCTGCGTCGCGCCCCCATCCCGCTGTAGCATCAACAATACGTATACCCTGAGTGGGTTTACAGGCACGCACCAAACCTTGTTTTTTTCCTGCGTCGCGACGCTTTTGCCAAGTTGATAGCGTAAAATCTGCATAGAGTGGGGTAAAATCATCAATCTTCAGCACCAATCTATCTGCCTTGACTAGCAGCTGCTGTTTAGCCTGATTATCTATTGGTAATGTTAAGATTTGAGCAAGCTCTTTTGCACGCTCAAATTGCTCTTCTCCTTCATAGGCAATAGCTATATCGTTAGTCATTTTTCGATAATAAAAAAGTCACGCAGTCCATTAATGAATGAAACACTGGGACATGAGCATAAGCTTGCAGACCTACCCGATCAGTCATAGGTGAAAGAACCACCATTGGTGCGGCTCCAGCAGCCTCAGCAGCCTGAATATCTGATACCCGGTCACCAACAAAAGGAACGCCTGCTAAAGAGCAATTCAAATGTTCTGCAAGTGCACGCAACATTCCTGGTTGCGGCTTTCGACATGTACACCCAGCATCAGGCATATGAGTACAATATTCAATCGCTTCGATTTCTCCTCCAGCCGCACGTACGTCGTTCAATAATTTTCTGTGAATTGCTGCCAGCTCTGTTTCACTATACAAACCACGTGAAACGCCTGATTGATTGGTTGCAACCCCAATGCGATAACCTGCTTTTGTTAGATAGGCAATAGCTTCAATACTCCCTGGCAAAAAAATAAATTCCTCAACGGATTTAATATAATGCAGGGAATCCTGGTTAATTACGCCATCCCTATCTAACAAGATGATCTTATTCATTGATTCAACTGCAACAGAGAAATGTCAGCAACGCTTTGCAATAACGTTTGCAGACGAGCCAAAAGTTGCAATCGATTATTCTTGATTGCCTGTTCTTCAACCATAACCATCACATGCTCAAAAAAAGCATCCACCGGCTCTCGCAATCTGGCAAGTTCCGTAAGAATGGTTTTATAGTCCGCCACGCCATAGAGTGGTTTAACTGCCTCTTCTGTTCTACACAAATGAGTAAAGAGCGATTTTTCAGCCCCCTCTTGAAGCAGAGTTTCGTCAATAGAACGTTGGTTTGCTGCACTCTCTACCTGCTGTAATAAATTATTAACGCGTTTACAGGCAGCAGACAACACGGTTGCTTCTGGCAATAACACAAATTCAGCTAAAGCAGTAACTCGTTTGTCAAAATCATACAGCCAATTTTCCTGGCGAGCACGAACAGCCTGGAAAAGATCGATGCTGATGTTTTGATTATGGTAATAAGATTGCATTCGTTCAATGATAAAAGGTTGTAATTCAACTATAGCTGCTTTATCACCTGGTAATTTATCACCATAGCTTGCGACTGCTTCGGCGATAAGCTCGGATAAATTAAGTCTAGCAGAGGTCGAAATTAATAAACGGGCTACAGCCAAAGCATGACGGCGCAATTTAAATGGGTCTTTCACTCCAGACGGTTTTTGTCCAATCGCAAAAATCCCCACCAAGGTATCAAGTCTATCTGCTAAGGACATTGCCAAACCCAGAGGAGAGGAAGGTAATTGATCGGCAGCAAATCGCGGCATATATTGCTCGTTCAAAGCGACTGCTACTTCTGACGTTTCACCATCATGAAGAGCATAGTAATAGCCCATTAATCCTTGTAATTCCGGAAACTCACCCACCATACCTGTCATTAGATCACATTTAGATAATTGAGCAGCGCGGCTGGCTTGTTGCTTATCTAGATTAAGAGGAATACATAATGTTTCCATCAACTCTTGAACACGATCCGTTTTATCCCTCAAAGTACCTAATTTAGCCTGGAAAATCACTTTATCAGTTGCAGGAATATGATGACTTAAGGGTATTTTTTGATCTTGATGGAAGAAGAATGCAGCGTCACTTAGTCTTGCACGCATTACTTTCTCATTTCCAGTCGCTACTTGTTGTGGATTGGAGCTTTTTATATTTGCCACAGTAATGAAATGCGGCAGTAATTTTCCTGATTTATCCTGCAAAGCAAAACATTTTTGATGAGATTGCATAGAAGCGATTAATGCTTCAGCGGGGACTTGTAGAAACTCCTGCTCAAAATTGGCAATTAACGCTTCGGGCCATTCGACAATTGATGTGACCTCATCCAGTAAACTTTCTGGCATGATTGCTTGCGCATCATGTTTTGCAGCAAGCTGTTTAACTTGCCTGATAATCATTTCTCGTCGAGCTGAGAAATCAGCAATTACAAATGCTTGTTGCAGCAAGGCACTATAATCTTGAGGTTTGATAATCTCAAGTGCATGAGGATGATGAAAACGATGGCCATAAGTTAATCGCCCGGTTTGTACATCTAAAATTTTACAATTAATCAATTCCTGACCTAATAACAAAACAGCCCAATGGATAGGACGCGCAAACTCTGCTTCGCCATCACCCCATCGCATGGGTTTAGCAATGGGTAAACCACTAATAGCTTGATTAATTAACCCAGGTAATAGTTCTTTAGTTTTTGCTCCTTCACTTCGAGACTCATAAACTAACCATTCACCTTTATCCGTGGTATTAATTGCTAAATCTGCGATTGTCACACCACAAGATTTCGCAAAACCAAGTAATGCCGGGGTAGGCTGACCATCGACACCATAAGCGGCAGCCAAAGCGGGTCCTCGTCGCGATAATGTTTGTGCGGGCTGCTCTTCCTGGAGGTTTGTAATTAAAACAGCCAGTCGTCTAGGTGTAGCAAAAGAGTTAACTTCACCATAACCGATTTGTGCCTTATCTAAGGCCGTAAGAAGATTATCAGTTAACGCTTCTGCTAAAGGCCATACTGCACCAGAAGGAAGCTCTTCACAGCCTAATTCGAATAAAAAATCATTTGCCATCACACACCCTTTGCATAGGAAAACCTAGCGCTTCACGCGCATCATAATAAGCTTGCGCCACCGCCCTGGATAACTGGCGTACTCGAAGAATAAATCGTTGCCGTTCTGTAACGGAAATAGCACGCCTTGCATCTAATAAATTAAATGCATGGGACGCTTTCATAACCATTTCGTAAGCGGGTAAAGGAAGATTCAAGGCAACCAATTTTTGTGCTTCTGCTTCGTAATAATCGAAATGCTTAAATAAGACATCGACATTAGCATGCTCAAAATTATAAGCCGACATTTCAACTTCATTCTGGTGAAAGACATCACCATAAGTAACTATTCCCTGCGCTGTCTTGCTCCAGGGAAGCTCAAACAGATTATCAACTCCGAGAACAAACATGGCAATGCGTTCAAGACCATAGGTGAGTTCGCCTGTAACAGGCTTACAAACCAATCCACCCACTTGCTGGAAATAAGTAAATTGGGATACTTCCATACCATTTTGCCAAACTTCCCAACCTAATCCCCAGGCACCTAACGTTGGTGATTCCCAGTTGTCTTCAACAAAACGGATATCATCAGCAAGTGGATCCACGCCCAATGCGCGTAGAGAATCCAGATATTTTTCTTGAATATCGAGAGGCGATGGTTTTAATACCACCTGAAATTGATAATAATGTTGTACACGATTTGGATTTTCACCATACCGTCCATCTGTAGGCCGACGAGAAGGCTGTACATAGGCCGCTGACCAGGGCTCAGGCCCTATGGCCCGTAAAAAAGTAGCTGGATGGAAAGTGCCTGCTCCAACTTCCATATCCAAGGGTTGTAGTATTACACAACCTTGGGCAGCCCAAAATTGCTGCAGAGTTAAAATAATATCTTGAAATGTGCTAGGCTTTGTCATACTTATCTCGATACTGCTGAATGCCCGATAGTAACACTCTTTTCGTTTATACATGAAGAAAATACATCGATTTTACGGGACAAAATCATGTTGTAATGTCGTGTCATCCCACCTACGTGGGAATAACACAAATTTTAGTAACCGTTCACAACCCACGTCATCCAGAGCGAAGCGAAGGATCCCCTGAATGTGGCATAGCTATTTTACCTAAAAATCATGCCACATTCAGGGGAGCCTTCGTTGTAAACTCCTCAGGATGATGATTGTGAACGGATATAATTTATTCAAGTTTGTTCACAATAAGCTGAGTCTTGGTGTGGAGTACCACACCAAGACTATCCAGATCCGCTCTTAATTGCTGGCAGCTTTCTTAATAAGTTCTTGCAATGATTCTTCACTCGCTGCGCCAGGAATAAAAGTAGGCGTAGTATCTTCTTTTAATTGTCCTGCGGGTGTTGCCGCAATAATAAAGGCAGGTGTGCCCATTAAATGCAGTTTTTCAGCAAGTTGACGATTCGCATCTAAAGCGTCAGTAACAGTTTTGCTTTCCATATCGGTTTTTAATTTTGCCATATCCAAACCGAGAGATTTTGCAGTGTTCATGACGATATCAGCATTTAATCGCTTATCCTGCTTGATTAAAGCCTCATGCATCTCTTTGTATTTACCTTGCATGGCAGCAGCCAAAGCAGCTCGCGAAGCCATGTCAGAGCTCTTACCAAAAATGGGGAATTCTTTATAAACAACCCGCAAATTATTATTTTTCTTAATTAAGTCGCTAATTACAGAAGCCATCTTTTTGCAGTGAATACATTGATAGTCAAAAAACTCTACCAAAGTCACATTACCTTTTGGATTACCGACAACGGTCAAACTATCATTAAATAACTGGTTTGCATTTTCTTTAATGGCTGCTTGAGCTTGTTGTTGCATTGCCTGCTGTTGCTTTTGTTGCAATGCTTGCGAAGCTTCTAATAAAACTTCTGGATTATTAACTAAATAATCATGAATTACTTTCTCTATTTCTTTTTTTTGCGCAGCAGACATCGTGTCTGAAGTATTGGATGGACTAGCAGCGATAGCAAGTGGTGCTGCCATTGCTGTAGCCAATGCGCCTGCAGTTAATAAACTTGTAAATTTCACACCCTTCCCCTTTTAGACTAAATCATCAATTAAGAAAAGTTACTTTGAGGCTACTGGCGTTTACAACAATAAAAAATCACCCAGTAGAACCCTAAGATTTTTCGCCAACAGAAACGTAGCACCAGCTTGAATTAAATTCAACATTTATAAGTCAGCTACGGCTTAAAAAGCTGCATGATCTTCAAGAATTGTTAAGTTTGCATAAGCTAAAACTAACCATTTTGGACCATGATCCGAAAATTTTACTTGTACCCGAGTGTGGGCGCCACTTCCTTCTACAGCTAATACGACACCTTGACCAAATTTGGCATGACTAACATTTTGGCCAAGTTTTAATCCCACCTCTTCTGCAGCCACTGTCGACATAGCTTTAGGAGAAAGCGGGGCTTGAAAACGAGCCTTGACTCGAACTTCATCTAATAACTCTTCAGGCAGCTCACGCAGAAAGCGAGAGCGGCGATGATATTCCTCGCGTCCATACTGTCGACGAACTTCTGCGAAAGAGAGTACTAATTTTTCCATTGCTCGAGTCATACCCACATAACAAAGTCTGCGTTCCTCTTCGAGGCGCCCCGGTTCTTCTATGCTTTGTTTACCAGGAAAGACACCTTCTTCCATGCCTACTAAGAAAACTAAAGGAAACTCTAATCCTTTTGCAGCATGGAGCGTCATAAGATGCACAGAACGCTCATGTTCTTCAGCCTGCATTTCACCGGCCTCCAAGGAAGCATGAGCGAGAAAGGCAACCAACAGAGGCATTTCTTCTTCAATTTCCTGTTCATAACGAAACTGTTTAGCCGCATTGACTAATTCTTGTAAGTTATCCAGGCGCGATTCAGCTTTATCACCTTTGATTTTTGCAAAATGGGCATACAAACCACTGCTCTCAATGACCGTACCAATTTGCTCATCCAACTCTTGGGAAGCAGTGTGTGCTTGTAATTTCTCAATAAGTTCAATAAATTTCGTCAATGCTATGGCGGCACGTTGAGGTAACTGACCTGCCTGAAGAATAGAATGAGCTGCTTGCCATAACGAAATATCCTCTGTTTTGGCAAGATAACGCAATTCTTCAAGCGTTTTCTCGCCAATACCTCGAGTAGGAAAATTAACAATACGTTCAAATGCCGTATCATCATAAGGATTAGCAAGTAATCGCAAATAAGCCAGTGTATCTTTTACTTCCGCACGTTCAAAGAAACGCACGCCGCCATAGATGCGATAGGCAATACCCGCACGCAATAAAGCTTCTTCAATAACACGAGACTGGGCATTGGAACGATAAAGAATAGCGACTTCATCAGCGCTACGACCATTATTAATTTCCATCATGATCCGTTCGCTTAAGAAGCGTGCTTCATCTAATTCGTTAAATGCACTATACACAACAATTTTTTCGCCAGAATTCCCTGCAGTCCACAAATTTTTACCCATTCGCGAATTATTATTAGTAATCAGAGCATTGGCTGCATCTAAAATTGTTGAGGTAGAGCGATAATTTTGTTCCAGGCGAATAATCTGCGTATTCTTAAAATCTTGGGAAAATTGCTGAATATTCTCAATCTTTGCCCCACGCCAACCATAAATTGACTGATCATCATCACCAACAGCCATCACCGAAGTGTGTTCACCTGCTAATAAACGAATCCAAGCATACTGAATTGTATTAGTATCCTGGAACTCATCAACTAAAATCGCTTGAAACCGGTGACGATAGTGAGCCAAAATTTCAGGGTTATCGCGCAATAACTCATGCGTGCGCAACAATAACTCGGCAAAATCAATAACACCTGCCGCTTGACATGCCTGCTCGTATGCTTTGTAGATTTGAACCAAGGTTCGCGTTGGTCCATAAGGCATCACATGCACATGCGCAGGTCTTAAACCCTCGTCTTTTTGACTATTAATGAATGCTTGAGCCTGCTTCACTGGCCATTGATCTTCATCCAAATTTAAAGAAGCAATTACCCGTTTAATAACTCTTGCCTGATCGTCGCTATCCAGAATATGAAATTGCACTGGTAACCTGGCATCCTCATAGTGACGACGTAGCAAGCGATGACATAATCCATGAAAGGTTCCCACCCATAATCCGACTAAAGGTGTCTTTAACATGGTATTAAGACGCGCTTTCATTTCCCCCGCTGCTTTATTAGTAAAAGTCACCGCCAAAATGGCGTGGGGGGAAATTTGTTCTTGTTCTATTAACCACGCGATGCGACTAACCAGCACCCTGGTTTTACCACTGCCGGCTCCGGCTAAAACCAAGGTATTTCCAACAGGCGCTGTAACTGCTTCGCGTTGTTTTTCGTTTAACTCTTGGAGGAATGCCGTCATGTCTTAAAACCCAACTAAAATATAATTAAAGCTCATTATCTTAAATTTAGCAGTCAAAGACAAAAACTTTGAATGCTTAATCGTTAATAGGAATTTTAAGCTAAAAATAAAAATGTACTCCATAATTACCGATTTCTTATTTAAAGGAGCGACCATGCCTAATTATCGCTATGTTTCTCAAGGAGAATTCTATATTACCACCGACTCAGAAACGACGCTGGTTACAAGCGGCATGACTGAGTGTATTGCCTTTGCCTTTATTGACAAAGAAAATCCTTCTTTACGGTTATTAGCTCATTTGGATGGCCAGATTCTAGCTACCCCACAGGTTGCCCTAGCCAACATTAGCCATCTGAAAACTGCCTTTCAGGAGAAAACAGGATCACTTGACTTTGAAGTTCATCTCTTAGGCGGGCAACTGAATCGCCATAATTATCGCATGCTAATCCCTGCCTTAGAAAAATTGAATCTTACTATGACCGAATGTGTTGATATCACAAAATTTTGTAGCACTCTCAATGTCCACAGAAGCAGATTTACTCAATTCTCACCAATGACTGTGAATGCAACGTTTATTTGTAAAGCGTCCCTAACTCCTGAATTAATCTCTTTCAATAAAAATCATTTTTCTCCTCCCTTGTCAGAGGACGAATTAATTAATGGTGATGGATTAGAGCAAGCAGGAGAGAAAGATGAATACCTGCGGTTTCTACAAGTCAATGAGGCGATATTATCAAATGATCTTGCCGCTTCTCAGAGTATTCGAACTAGCGCTGATACAAGGTGGGTTAAAGAATATGAAGAAAGTCATCAAATAACTTCAGATAAAAAATATGAATAGTAGTTAAATAATAATAATTTTATTTATCACCGTCTTGAAAAGCCTGCTTTTCATATTGCGGTTGACAGTATAAGATTAATTAAAAAAATCGAGCATTTTTATGCATTCTCTCTACCCCAGTATTAAGCCGTTTAAGCGTCACGAGTTACCGGTTAGCAAGCCGCACGTTCTTTACATTGAAGAAATAGGTAATCCAAAGGGAAAACCTGTTGTAGTTTTGCATGCGGGGCCTGGTGCTTGTAGTAATGCTCATCTGCGTCGTTTTTTTGATCCAGAGGTTTATCGCATTATCATTTTTGATCAGCGCGGTTGTGGCTACTCAACTCCTCATACAGAACTTCGTCACAATACAACCCAAGACCTGCTTGATGATATCGATACGATTCGCGACTATTTAGGTATCACGCGTTTTATACTATTCGGGGGCGGTTGGGGGGCTCTTTTAGCACTACTGTATGCACAACAGTTTCCACACCAAATCGGTACCCTTTTACTGTATCAAATTTTCTTAGGCAGACAAAAAGACATTGATTGGTTCTACCACAAAGGCGCCAATCTTGTGTTTCCAGATTACTGGCAAGACTTTATTAGTATTGTCCCTGAAAATGAGCAAAACAATTTGCCTCGCTATTATGCGCAGGCTTTACAAGGAGATAATGAATTAGCGCGTATGGCTGCTGCCAAGCATTGGGCGTTATGGCAAGCACGTTGTAGTAGTTTACATCCCCATTTAAGTGTCATTGATCAGTATAGCCTCCCCCATTTTGCCTTGGCATTAGCAACACTGGAATCCCATTACATTAGTCATCATTATTTTATTGAAGAAAATCAGGTACTTAATAATATCCACAAGATAAGGCATTTGCCTACTTACCTCATTCATGGCCGTTACGACATGATTTGCCCGCTTGCAGGCGCTTGGGATCTTTACCAGATGTTACCTGCCTCAAATCTTAACATTGTACGTGATGCAGGTCATTCAGAACGCGAAGCAGGATTCATTGATGCATTAATTACCGTAACCAAAGAAGTTGCTCATCAGGATTTGGATGTATGTTGACCGTTATACAGCGTGTTCGTGAAGCCCATGTAAGCATCAATAACGAGATTGTAGGCGCTATTTCCCAAGGATTATTAATTCTTTGTGGTTTTGAGATTGATGACAATCAGCAAACTTTAAAGCGTATGTTAGAACGCGCTTTAAATTATCGCATTTTCAGTGATAACCAAGATAAAATGAATCTCAGCTTAAAAGATGTGCAGGGTGGTTTATTACTCGTGCCACAGTTTACACTGGTCGCCGATACTAAAAAAGGGTTACGTCCAAGTTTTTCTTCAGCAGCACCACCTGCATCTGGACAAGCCCTATTTGCAGAACTTCTGGAACTCGCCCATGATAATTATCCTCATGTTGCCAGTGGGCAATTTGGCGCAGACATGCAAGTTCATCTTTGTAATGATGGCCCAGTAACCTTTATTCTTAAGTTCTAAACGCTGTTAGTAAATGCAGTTTGCAATACACTTAAACTGGTGTAACATCAATTCATGCAGTATATCAAATATTAGAAGAATCATGCGTTTAATTGTAAATCTTACGACCTTAATCAGCACCTTGATGCTTTCTGCATGCATGACTAAAGGTTCTAACCCGGCCGATCCTTACGAACGCCTTAATCGTAAGGTATACAATTTTAATATGGCCGTAGATGCTACCCTTCTAAAACCTACTGCAAAATTTTATAAAGTGATAGTTCCGCCACCCGTACGTAGTGGGATTAACAATGCCTACAATAATGTCGCGATGTTGCCTACAGTTGCTAATGATTTATTACAAGCAGAATGGCGCTATGCTATTAAAGACAGTTGGCGTTTTATGATTAATTCGACCTTTGGTATTGCTGGAATTTTTGATGTAGCCGATAAACACTTTGGCCTTCCCCCTCATTACAATGATATGGGACTAACCTTTGCTAAATGGGGAGATAAAAAATCGCCCTATATTGTGATTCCACTCTTAGGACCTAGTACTATCCGCGACGGCATGGGAATGGTTTTTGATTATACTTTATTAAGCCCTTACGCTTACATTAATAATGACGCCATTGTTTGGGGTCTTGCTGGCTTAAGGTATGTAGATTTACGTTCACAAATGTTTGAATCGGAAGCTTTAATGGGTGAAGCTTTGGATAAATATGCATTTATGCGCGATGCCTATTTGCAACATCGCCATTTCCGCATCACTGGAGAGCAGCAAGAAACAGGCGATCTCTATGTTGACGAGGATGGTCATGAAGATTTTGGTGATTACGTTGATGATGATGAAGGTGATGATGATTCTGTCCCCACCAAAAAATCTCAATAGTGGGCATTTGTAACAATGCTACATATTGCCCTTTATCAACCAGAAATACCCCCCAATACCGGGAATATAATACGCTTGTGCGCTAACAGTGGCGCACAGTTGCATCTAATCCATCCTTTAGGTTTTAACCTGGATGATAAAAGGATGCGCCGGGCCGGCCTCGATTACCATGAGTGGGCCAATATCATTCATTACGACAATGAACAACAGTTTATTGAAGCAAATCAACAACGTCGGATCTTTGCCTGTTCAACAAAAGGAAGTAAAGGTTATCACGAAATAAATTATCAGGATGAAGACTTGCTGCTCTTTGGCCCCGAAACAAGAGGTTTGCCAGCAGATCTAAGAGAAAGATATACAACCATTCGTATTCCAATGTGTCCTCATAGCCGTAGCCTCAATTTATCAAATTCCGTAGCCATTATTCTTTTTGAAGCCTGGCGACAATTGCAGTTTAATAGAAATTTTTAAACAATATTGCTATAATTTAGTCTATTCAAATCTTGAATCTGATTAGTTATGGCCAGAAGTAAACATGAAGCTCCTGATGAAATTATTAGAGTACTTCTAGGATTACTTAAACCATTATCTAATGAGCATGATCAAATTGCTCTTTCCCAATTATTTAATGCAGAGCAAGGCATAGTGCAATATACACTAAATTTAAATCCACCGAGAAATTATGAAGGCTATAACTCACCCATCAAAAAAATAGAACTCTTGATTAAATTACCCACGATGACGGAAATAAATGCAATTATTAGCCACTCGAATCAAAATAAAACACTCTGTTCGCTAAATCTTCGTGAAAAGAACATTAATCCAGATGATTTCTTTAATGCTTTACGTAGCAACCATCTTTACATGGAAACAGCCTTTGGACGGCCATCGGTTAAAGGATTATTAATAGAGGAATGGGATAAGCTGCAAGAATACAATAAAAGTAGCTATGCAGGCAGAATTGAAGAAGACTACAAAATGTTAAGACGCCTTATAGCTCAAAATGTGATCACAAGCCTTAAGACGCACCCGGAAAAATTTACAAAAAGAAAAATTCTTTTAATTGATGCAGGCACTGGTCTGGGAGATTGTCTGGATATTACTGCCACAGCTCTTAAAGAAGAGGGGTATAATGTTGAAGCAGTGGGTATTGATACCAATTCAAAAAATATTGAAGAAGCAAATCAGCGTTTTTCTGGAAAAGATTATCATTTTAAAATAGCCGATACCTTGGCATTAGAAGAAATAATTTCCCATTACAATCCTGAAAATCTTTGTGATGTGATTGTAACCTTTAGTGGTTCCGTTACAAGAGCAGTGCTTAATGGAACCTATGATGCTTTAAAAGTTATTCAAACCAGAAATGTCAATATGATGGTAATGGTGGGTGAAACCGAAGTGTTAATTACTCAAAGACATGCTAAAAAAGTTGGACTTCATTCGGAGTTTGTAACCATTCCAGATCGCCATGATCCACTTTATATTTTAACACCCAATCTCGAGCAAGCTATTAAAATAAAGAATAATCACCTCGATTTATCGATGCATCAAGACCCATTAAAACTTCTAAGGGGATGTGAAAAGGAGCAACATGACGTATTGGCAAAAGTGCATAGTATAGAGTTGGCTTTAGCTCATTTTAAGCCTGGAGAAATAGGACTTCTACTTGCCAAATTACCTAACCTGACAGCAGTCACCGTTTCAGGTCAAGAACCTTGGTTGCATGAACTCTTTCATACCCCCCTTAATTCTTCCGTACATATTTCAGTAAAACCAGATGATTATTTAGCAACAGAGTTAGTCGCAAACACAGAGCTTAGAAAATTTTCTCCGCGCTTTTATCGGCGTTTTACAGATGTGTCTATGAAGCAGCTGCCATCGCTAGGTTACCTAAAAAATAATGACAGCTTTTATTTCAACAGATGGTTTGCAATTAACCAACGTATAATGAATTTAGTGGATCTGAAAACCTACATTAAACAATTAGAGCAATTAGCTAGTTCCTCCGAGCCTCTGGCTTTATACACCTTGGCAACTCAATTGAGTAAAGGAATTCCTCATATCATTCTAAAGAATGGTTACCCTTGTTATGCGAAACACTATGACTTCGAACACTCTTTGGTTTGTTGGAAGAAACTTCAAGAGTTGGGTTATCCAGTAGAGGACGATATTAAACGAGTTGAAGCAACAATTGCTGAAGCCCCCTCTCCATTACACGCTCTATTCAAACCTTAGAACCCAACCTATCTCTACCGTTTAATGCCTTGCTTTTTCTTTTGCTAAAGTTTTCAAGCAAGTTAAATAGTCTTTCGCTATCTCTAAACCTGTCTCCTGCGCGATTTCTTGCAAGCATGTGGGGCTTGTGACATTAATTTCAGTTAAATAATCTCCAATGACATCAATACCCACAAAATAAAGTCCTTTTGTTTTCAGAGTAGGAGCAATTTGCTCACACAACCACCGATCCCTTGCAGTAATAGGTATCACTTCGCCTCGCGCTCCTGCCGCAAGATTGCCGCGTAGCTCTCCTTTTGCAGGGATACGAGCTAGTGCATAAGGGACGGGTTCACCATTAATTAACAGAATTCGCTTATCGCCTGACGAAGCAATTTCTGGAATATAATGTTGTGCCATAATATTCATCGTTTGTCCCTTGGTTAGTACTTCCAAAATAACCGATAAATTAAGGGCCTTTTCATCGACATGAAAAACCGAACTTCCCCCCATCCCTTCAAGTGGTTTAAAAATGACATTTTTATGCTCTTGCCAAAAAGCCCTTAATTGTTTTATATCACGACTAACCAGAGTTGGGGGACAGCATTGAGGAAAATTTAAGGTGAAAAACTTTTCATTAGCATCCCGCAGACTTTGCGGTTTGTTAGCGACCAGAACGCCTTCTTTTTCTGCCAACTCTAATGCGTAAGTTGAATAAATATATTCCATATCAAAAGGTGGATCTTTGCGCATCAGGATAATATCGACGTCACTTAGAGGTTGTATACCGATTTCTGCTACTTTAGCCCAGTCATTACTTTCTAAATCACCAAGAGAAATAGTAGACATACGAGCATAGGCAAGGCCTTCCCGACAAAATAAATCCGCTTGCGTAAAATAAAAACATGACCATCCCAAAGCTTGAGCCGCCTTAAGCATGGCCAATGTTGTATCTTTATAAGGCTTCAAGTGGTGTAAAGGATCCATCAATACCGCAAGTTTCATGAAAACTCCTATGCTTCATTCCTGCCAAGAGAAAATTATCTATTCACCAATTGCTGCAATTTCTCTTGCGGCAGCCAGTGCTGCAAGTCGTGCAATAACGCCATAGGCATAAAAACGATTTGGACAGTCAACAACATCTAAATCCCTCCGTGGGGTATTACAGGCTTGAGCAAATGCCAGAGGCTCAAAATGCATGCCAGGCGCATTAAGATTTTCATTAGTACCACGCCCTTGATGAACCCGGTAAAATCCCCCTACAACAAACTGACCAATCATGTAAACCACAGGTTCAGCCACAGCACCATTGGGCATCGTTTCAAACGTATAGACACCTTCCTGGATCATTACTCGCTCGACTTTACGACTCCCCTTGCTTGCATTCATTCGAGTACGCTGCTTGCGATTCAGTTGTCTTAATTCCTCACCATCATGAACCATCATGACACTCATACCGTAGGTACCATTATCAGCCTTAACTACCACAAAAGGCTTCTCTGTAATGTTATAGGTGGCATATTTGTCTTTTATTTGAGCGAGTAATTTATCAGTCTCTATCGCCAGATTATCAAGCCCTTCTTGCGCCATAAAATCTACACCATCAACAGCGGTAAAATAAGGGTTAATTAACCAGGAATCCATATTAACTAATTTGGCAAATTCGTCAGCCACTTCATTAAAAAAATGAAAATGACTGGATTTGAGTCTCGTAGCCCAACCTAACTTTGCAGTGGGTTTAATTGGCTGTTCTAAATGCTGCAAAATATCCGGTACCCCTGATGATAAGTCATTATTTAATAACACTATGCAAGGATTATAATCCTCTAATACCACGCGATTACCTTCACGTTTTACCGGTTCAATTCGCAAAGCCCCTTCTTCTGAAAACGGGATCTCCCTGGGTTGTGTAATTTCAGGATCCAGACTTCCAATTCGCACTTCAAAACCTGCCTGGACAAAAATATCTCGCAATATACTGAGACTTTGTAAATAAAATTGGTTACGTGTATGGCTCTCAGGAATTAATAAAATTCTCATGCAATTGGGAATAGAATCCACCATAACTGACTGAATCGCCTGAACACATAAGGGCAGAAAATCAGGATTGAGATTATTAAATCCTGCAGGAAACAAATTGGTATCGACAGGAGCGAGTTTAAAGCCAGCATGACGCAAATCGACTGAAGAAGTAATGGAAGGAGGAGTTTCCTGCCACTTTTCTCTAAACCATGCCTCGATAGGAGCTATTTTCTCTAAAATAATCTTTTCTACATGGTGTAGAGGCCCACAATGTGCCGTAATCAAATGAGGGACTGGGACATCGGTCGCGTGCATGCTCTCTCCTGCGAAAAATCATCAAAGGATGGTAACCTAAGGTTCGATGAGAAGCAAAGTATGGACCGGTTTAATTTTTTCAATGCTTTATTTTCAAGGTTGTAAAAAATCCCGAATTAAACATCGTCTAATTCGGGATTTGATGGTTAGTTTGGTTGGTTTGAAGAAGTTGCTTCTGAAGCTTTTTCTTCTTTTCCTTTGCTTTTTGTATCTGATGACTTAGGTTGTTGCTGGAATATTGCTGGAATTATCACTTGTCGTCTATCTCTGTTGCTAGATTTATGTTTTGGTTTTTCTAAGCTTTCAGAGTGTTGGGTAACTTTAGCAAGTTCTCCTTGCAATCGCTCAATCTCTTTTTGCAATTTACCAATAAGTTGATCCTTATCCGCTAATAAAGCAGTTAAGGTTGCCACATTGGGGATGCTATCGGGATCCGGGCCTAGTTCTACTAAACTTTGTGTTGGCACTTGCGAAGAAACCTCAATGATCTCAATTTGTGCTAACCTTTTTTCTTCCTTTTTACGTGCAATCTGCTCTTCTAATTTTTTCTTTTGGATTTTACAAAACTCGCCATTCAATTTTTTTAATTTTCTTAAACGCTCAGTTCTTTCTGGTATCAAACTCAATAGCATCTTATCGGTAAGCCCTGTATGTTCCAAATGAATTGCTGTTAACGCAGGGGCTTTGCGAATGGCAATTAATAAAGGCTCTATCTGTTCCTTTGATTCTATAACGACTTTTTTCCGTAAGGTTTCTACTTTTACTTTCTGAGTCGAAAAGAAGCTTTTATTACCTGAAGTCACCACTGGCTTTCTATAGAGTTGCTGCGTACTCACATCTAAAGTAACAAGGGCTTGATTTGCCAGTAATTCAAGAACTCCCACTTTAGTCATGTTATTATTTGCGCCATTAAAATGAGTTAATGCTTTAAATTGGGCTCTCAATGCTGTTGCATGCTTATCATTTAAGCTACAGAAATTTAATTTTAATGTGTGAATTGTATCGTTTGGTTTCAGGTTGGCAAAATCCCAAGGTTGCTTTAATCCTGGATTATAGCCGAGATCAACAGTATGAAGTTTCATCTGTGAGAGATGAGCAAGTCCAGTCACACCAATTCCACAGCTGTCTGCGCGAAGAGTCCTTAATTTATCCAAATCCTGGATTGCTTTAACACCGTCATCACCAACACCAGCATTCAGGCTAATATTGAGCGTCTCTAAATTTTGCAAAGTAGCTACAGACTCCATGCCTTGGCTGGTAATATTATTTTTATATAAATTGAGGTAAGTGAGATTCTTTAATTTAGAATCTTTTAAATAGTGCAAAGCATCATCGGTCACACCACAATTTTTTAATGATAACTTTTTTAGCGACGCAGCTTTTAAACCTAAAGTAAATAAAACCTGGCGTGATGAAATTTGCGTATTATTATCTAAATAAAGCGCTTCTAAGTTTGCATTAAATGCGGGTCTTCTATTTAATGAATTATTTTTTAAAGATAACGTGCGAACATGAGTTAGCTTTGCTAATTCCGTAGTAAAATCATCCGTTATTTTGCTATGATCTAAACGTAAAGTATGAATTGTTGGCAAGGTATTTAATACCGCTACTAATTCTATGATTTGCTCTTGGTTTAATTCACTTCTACTAAGATCCAGCTCGGTGATAGATTGAACACCAATATTGGCAGAATCCTTTAAAGCAGCTAAGAATGATTTAATTTGCTTGCTAGTTTTTAAAACAAGCTTTACTTCTGTATGTGACTCATCTGTTTTTTTTATTCTGTCCAGGAAACTCTTGAGAGCAGTATTTGGCATATTATCCTCTTTGACTTTAGAGTACTCCTTCTCTTGTTACTCATCCCTATGATTAGAAATTTGCATAGTATAAAGGATAAAATTTAAACAACAACCTAATTTTTGCTCAACTGCATACGAGATCCATGGCAAACTCCAGAAATATTTGAATAGATTTACAATTCTATTGTTGTTAACTTTTACAAGGAATATGGATTTATACACTCATAAGGACATTTATTATGAAAAGTCATACTGCATTAGTATCTGGATTTGCCCGTTCATTTATATCCGGTCAACCAATTCCTGATGCAACAATAAGCGTACTTGAAAATAAAGATTTAACATTTAAAACAGATTCTGCCGGAAAATTCGGACCCATCGAATGGCCTGTTGGGGAACCAATCACCCTGATTTTTGAAAAACCGGGTTCTTTTTGGTCGGGATATAAGACAACACAAACTGCAACTTTTATAGTGCCGCCAGAAGGAATAAATGATAACAACTATCTAAAAAATATTTCCTTTCAAGTACCCTCAAATATGGCTTATAAGCTTCTTTCATTCGCCATGGGCGGCACCGAAGATTCAGAAGCTTGTCAAGTTGCGGCAACCGTTACCCCACCGAATACCACCATGGATGATATTCCACAGGGTATTGAGGGGGTTACAGTAACACTGTCACCCAATGTCAAGCCAAGAACATTTTATTTCGGTATGTTTCCAATTATTCACAAAACAAATCCCTTTATTAGATCATTAAAAAAGACATCATTAGATGGTGGTGTTGCATTTATCAATGTCCCACCTGGTGATTATGTGATGGAAGCTACAAAGGATGATATACAATTCTCCAAGGTACTCATTAAAGCACGTAAAGGCGTCATTGTGAACGCAAGTCCACCCAACGGTCCCACCATGATAAAAGAGCCTAAGTTAAACGAAGCGGAAAAAACAAAAAGCCACTTTAGCTTTTTTAAACCCGCATTAACAATAGGGTTAGTAACTAGCGTCTGCATAGCTGGAGCGGTGCTAAATAAATCTTGCTCTTATTCTGGGCAATAAGACTAATATATTTTGCTCTCAGTCATGTCATTCCCGTCTGCGGGGAATGACATGAATTTATATCTGTCTCTCATCTATACTACACTACTGCCTGGGTAATCGGTGATTTAATCCCCTCGGGTCCACATGATGCGTTGAACGGTAAGGATTAATATCTAAACCACCACGTCGAGTATAGCGTCCGTAGACTGTGAGTTTTTCTGGTTTGCAGCGCGTCATGATATCCACAAAGATTCGCTCAATACATTGCTCATGAAATTCATTATGGTTACGGAAAGAGACTATATATTTCAACAAACCTTCTCGATTAATTTGTTTACCAGTATACATAATTTGCACACTACCCCAATCTGGCTGATTAGTTACCAGACAATTGGATTTTAATAAATCAGAATACAGGGTTTCTTCTACCTTACTCTCGCCTACAGAAAGATAACTCGGTTCCACGAGATAAACAGAACAGGTTGTATCGATGTCATCAATACATTCACCCGTAAAAGTGGATTGGATGATAGACAATTCTTTTTCTTGCAGCGGGAGTATTCTGACTTGCACATTTCCCCCTAAACGGGCTGCTAAATCACGTTCTACTGTTTGTCTGACCACTTCTCTATCGTTAAAGCGAGAATTATTAAACGAATTAAAATACAGTTTTAATGATTTCGACTCAATTAAATACGGCGTAGCACAATCATAAATAATCTCGGCAATCGCAACCATGGGTTTACCTTTCTCGTTGAGCCAAGACACTTCGTAATGATTCCAACAATCAAAACCATAAAAAGGGAGCTGATTGGGATCAACACCAATCTCGTTACGTTTGGCTGCACGAGGAATGGCGAATAAGCGTTCTGGATTATAATGAGGGTCATAACTGGATACTTGCCCCAATTCAGACTGTTCAGGTTTGGTTTGATATTTTTTTTCCAATGTTTCATTCATACGATGAGTCTCCAAAATATTGATAATCTGTAGGGTGCTATTCCAGTTTATAGGCTGTCCTGCCTCGATTTGGCTGGCAATATACGTCGTCAGTTCAGCTGCTTCATGGATGCGATGCGATTTTTCTTTTAAAGCTGCTGCTTGTAAACGCATCGAATCTAGCACTGCAAATTCTGGTCTCTCCAGAATTTCTTTGATGGAGGTCAATGAAAAACCTAAGAACTTCAGAGTCACTACCTGTTGTAACCGAATTAAATCATTATCGGAATAAAGACGATAACCAGCCTCTGAACGTTGTGCAGGTTTGAGTAACCCAATATCATCATAATACTGCAGAGTACGAATGCTTAAAGCCGTCATTCGACTAATATCTTTAATCCTATGATATTTCATCTTACCCTCCTCTTTGGAGTCTATTCTATCACGCAACGTGAGGGTCAAGAGAAAATCCATCTATTTTGCAAAAAATCTATAGCTAAACATAGGAAGATATAGGATTAAACGGGGGCTCGATGTGCATAAACCACAATACCACCCACTTTTTGAGCATTCAGATCCTTTAATAATTGCTGGAAACCTGAATAGAGAATGTTCCAGGGTTCTTCACCAAACTGCTGAATAACCGCTTCGCGCTTTTGTTCAAAAGACTGTAGGAGCAAAATATACCAATGGATAAATTGTTGACTAAGATCAACACTTTCTTTGAATTGCCATCCTGTTGTCCGCAACTGCTTTTTTAATTCTGGCAAGCAAATTGGGTTAAACCGAGAGGCTGTTTTTGACCAGGGAAACGGGCTTTCAATGCGAGCCTCATTCTGCTTTGAGTAATCAAACAAAACAAGCATTCCATTGGATGCAGCAAATTGTGCTAATCGTTTTAGCGCAAGTTTTTGAGAGGCAAAACAAAAAAAAGCACTGAAGCTATAAATGCATTGAAACTTTTTATACCCAAATCCATCTGGCTGTAAAATGTCATTACATAAAAATTCAATCTCAGGATAATGCGATTGGGCATAGGCAATTAAATTTGCATCAATATCAATTCCTGTTACTTTCCCCCATCCTTGCTTTTGTACATAATGAGCAGTACCACCCAAACCACATCCTACGTCAAGAAAATGAGCATCGCTATCTTTCATTATGGGGGATAATGCAAGATCAATTGCCTCAATTTCACCAGGATGAGCAAAATCACCTACTCTTAACATAGCAAGGATTTGTTTAGTGTATTCCATGATAATTTAGTCCTCTTTCGTTATGCCATACAAAAAACTTAAACCATTATAACTTGTCGATAACAAGCAAAAATAATGCTTTGAGTATGTTTTTGTCATTTCAGCGCTGGCGGAAATCGTTCCAAATACAACATGAGTTGGCTATAGAAATGGATTCCCGCCTACGCGGGAAAGACAAAATACCCTTCATCAACTCAATTGGTATTTTATCCTGCCAGAAGTAATCATATTTTTTATATTGCCAGTAACGATGATAAAATAATCCCCTTAACTTGGAGTTTGACTAACCTGCTATGAATAAACGCACCTCGCTGGCTCTCTTTGTCCTTATATTATTAGGATTTATTTGGGGTTCCGGTTACACACTGGCAAAATACGCGATAACAAATGGTGTTCCTGCATTCGGCTATTCTTTTTGGCAATCGGCGGGACCTGCTATGCTGTTAACATTAACTTGTCTTCTAACAGGCAATTACAGCGTCTTACTCCCCCAGTATTGGCCTTATTTTTTGACCTGCGGTCTGATTGGCATTGCGATTCCTAATACAAACATGTATTTAATTGCCAGTCATCTTCCAGCTGGTTTACTCGCTGTTCTGGTCAATACAGTCCCTTTATTGGTTTATCCAATGGCCTTGCTCGTTAAGCAAGAACGTTTTGACACATGGCGTATGATTGCATTATTTGTCGGTATGTTGGGTATTTTTCTTATCATTAGCCCTACATTCCAGGGTTTAGTCTCTAGCTGGGCTATTTTAGCCTTCCTCAGTCCGTTTGCCTTTGCTCTTTGTTCAATTTATATCACGGCTAAGCAACCACAACCACTAAATGCACTACAAGCAGCAAGCGGTATGCTTGTGGCTTCAACTTTACTCCTCCTTCCTTTGGTAATACAGCAGCATAGCTTCTACTCACTCATAGGGCCTATAACAAAAGTAAAACAAGTTGTTATTTTGGAAATATTTTTATCCAGTATTGGTTATTTACTCTTTTTTAGTTTATTACGTTTAGCTGGACCTGTTTTTTATAGTTTGACGGGTGGTATGGTTGCATTAACAGGTTTATTTTGGGGATTTATTGTCTTTAAAGAGCTACCCACTACGTTACAAATACTCGCCATCTTTTTAATTATTTCTGCTCTTTTTCTGCTATCATGGCGGCAATCGAAATTGCAGGAGGCGATATGACGGTCAATGAATTGGTTCAACAGTACCAGGGACAAATCATAACGTTTCAATATTTATTAATACTGATCAATGCACTATTGCATGTTTTATTTGCTGGTGCCGTAGCAAGAGATGCAGGAAATTTATATCAGCTTGGACAGCGCCCTGCTCTTGTTTCTGCCCCGACTTGGGCGTTTGCCACACTAATAGGTGGTGTGATTACGGCAACCATTTACTGGTTTATTCACCATTCAACATTGACAAGGCCTACTATTCGTGAGAATTCTTATGAACGAAATCGAAATACCAACAATTAGTGTACAGGAATTAAAAAAAAGATTGGATGCAGACCCAGCATTATGCTTGATTGATGTAAGAGAACTTTCCGAATGGCAAATTCTACGCATTCCACATGCAATTCACATCCCTAAAGATGAATTACCAAACCGTATTAGCACACATATTTCTGATTTGAATCACCCCATTTATCTTCATTGTAAGGGTGGCGTTCGCTCACTTTACGCGGCCAATTGTTTATTGGAGATGGGCTATAAAAAAGTGTACTCAGTGGATGGCGGCATCATGGAATGGACAATGTTTGGCTATCCGGTTGAGGAGAAACACCCTGCGTAATGCAGGGTGTAATTTCACTAAACGTTAGTTAGTTGTTAATTTAGAATCATGATCGTCAACATAATCCTCTTCTTCTTCACTCTTCTTAGTGTTGGCACTCCAAATCAAACCACCCACTGTACTTCCCATTTTAGCAAATAATGAAGGGCCTTTTTTGGCTTGTTCGCGCTCATATACCTCTTTTTCAATCGCAGCACGACCTTCAGAGAGAACTTTTTTACGAGCTTCCGCACCCATATCAATAGCTTTAACTTCAAATGCTGATAAACTCATTCCTTCTATTTTAGAGAAAGGGTGTACTTCAAGCATTTTTTCAGTGTTTCCATGAGGGAATACAAGGGAAGTATAAAATTTCATTGCTTCTGACGTCATACGGGCGGCACTATTGGCATCCACTTTATTTGCCTGAATATCCTTTTTCTTATCTTCATCTCGGACACCCATAGACTCAATGAGGACGTCACGAAGAAGGCTCCCGCTGCTTGGTAAAAGACCATCAGCAATGATGTACATGACCCCAGATAAAATCATTGACTTTAATCTTTCTTGCTCACGCGTTTCTTTTTCGCTTGATTTGGCAGGAAGTTTATCCAATTGGACAATTATTTGTTGTACAAATTCAACATAGCCTCGTCTGTGAACTGGTAGTTTTTCAACATCGGCTACTTCATGATGTCCTAAAAAGCTCAAAAGTTTACGATCAAAATTCTTTTTTATCTCATCATAAGCTGTCAGTGTAAAACCCATCTTACTCTCCTTAACTCCGTTAATAGGTTATGCGGTGGAATCATTCACCGTTCATCAGTGTAAACCAATTCAAGTCATTCGTCATGAATTTTCTTTAAACGGATTAATCAATTTGCAAGCTACTGATTTGATTAAACAATATCTGAAACCTCTAAGATAAAATGTGCATTCTGCCCATTAATTCTCCCAAAATGGACTAACAATAATCAAATTTCTATTTACCCCTCACTCAAACTACTTTAGGATGCGATTGTTTATTTTTTGCGAGAACATCATGAAAAAAATATTGACGTTACTCTTACTTCTTTCATCCACGTTGATTTTTGCTAATCCAAAACAGCCAAAATTAGTTGTACAACTTGTTGTCGATCAACTAAGAGGTGATTTAATTTATAAATACCAACAAAAATTTGGCTCTGATGGCTTTAACTATCTAATCAATCATGGGATTGATTATCATAATGCGCATCACCCCCATGCGAATACGGTCACTTGTGCTGGGCATGCTACTATTGCCACTGGTAGTTATCCTGCTCTACATGGTATTGTGAACAATGATTGGTATGACAGAAAGACTAAACAGAATCTTTATTGTGTTGAAGATTCACAAAGCCCTATTTTACCAACCAAACATTCGCAAAAAGCGGTTGAAGGACGTTCGCCGCGTAATCTGGTAGCCTCAACCTTAAGTGATGAAATTGTCCTCGCCCAAACGGGTCGCGCCTTTGCAGTTTCTCTCAAAGATCGTGCTGCAATCACCTTGGCAGGCCATGCCGGAAAAGCATTTTGGTTTGATAAAGAAAATGGCGGCTTTGTTTCAAGCCAACATTATTATTCTGCTTATCCACAATGGGTTAATAACTGGAATAGTCAATATGAAGCAAAAAATAAGAGCTGGAATTTAAGTGCCCCACTTGCCAGCTATACCTACGCTCAGGCTCCAACCTTTAAAAATCGTTTTCAGGAATACGGCGCTTCATTCCCTCACCATTTAGGCGCCCCCAATTCAAAAACTTATAACAAATTTCTGTCGATGAGTCCTTTTGCAGATGAGTTAACCGCTGATTTCGCTATGACTCTATTAGCCAATGAAAAATTGGGGACGAGTGATAAACAAACTGATTATCTTGCAATAAGTTTTTCTGCCGTTGACGCTATCGGTCATCAATTTGGTCCTAATAGCCTTGAATCAGAAGACAACTTGTTACGGCTTGATAAAACGCTTGCAAAATTATTTGCAGCGCTTGATAAACAAGTAGGTTTGGATAATGTTTTAATTGTTTTAACTGCTGATCATGGTGTCAGTGATTCCCCTATCTATCTTGCATCACATAACATCAAAGAAAATCACTCTTTGAAGATCCCGCAAATGCAAAAGATTATCGAGCAAACGCTGGCTAAACAATTTAAGCTTCCAGAAAACACCCTGCAAGCCATTACGTTGCCCTATGTTTACCTTAATCATGAAATTATTAATGAACACCAATTATCAATTCATGAAGTAAGCAGTTACTTAGCTGAGACCCTGCGTCAGCAACCTGGTATTTTTCAAGCTTATACCTTGCCGCTAGCCAATACAGAACATGATTGGTTAAGTGCCAAAGTCGACAAAATGGCATTCCCTGAGCGTTCTGGTGACCTTTATCTTGTATCCCCTCCCTATCAGGCGTTAGCTGATAAAAGTGATGAACGGGTAGCCCATGGCACACCATGGCAATACGATAGCTACGTCCCCTTGTTATTTGTCAATCCAGCATTTAAAGCGCAACGTATTACTAACCCGGTAAGTACAACTGACATTGCTCCTACGCTAGCCATCATTCTATCAATTAAATCTCCTTCAGCAGCGGTGGGACAACCCTTGCCAGAAGTAGTCAAAGCGCTTAAACGGGCTTGAAATTAACAGAAGATGCTCCTACTTTTTATAAAGGAGCATCTTAAAATGGACATTACCATGAATAATGTAAAAACTTTTGTTTTATTAGCAGCCTTGACTGCTTTATTTCTTTTTATTGGTAATGTTTTGGGCGGGCATACCGGCCTAATGATTGCTCTTGTCTTTACTCTTATTATGAATTTTGGTGCTTATTGGTTTTCAGACACCATCGTTTTACGCATGTATAATGCTCAACCGTTAGATGAAAACCATCCAGTTTATCAAATCATTAGAGAGCTTTCGCAAAAAGCTCAAACTCCCATGCCGAAAGTTTATGTGGTTGATAGTCCTACTCCAAATGCATTCGCTACTGGACGTAACCCCAGCCATGCGAGCATTGCTGTAACAACGGGTATCTTAAGCCGATTAACGCGGGAGGAGTTGACGGGCGTTTTAGCGCATGAAATGTCTCATGTCACTCATCGTGATACCTTAATTAGTGTTATTGCAGCAACATTAGCGGGAGCTATTAGCAGTTTTGCCAACATGTTTATGTGGACTTCAGCATTTGGCGGTAACTCAGAAGAAGACAGGCCTCACCCGATAGCTGGCTTATTAATGATGTTATTAGCACCTTTGGCTGCTGGTCTTGTGCAAATGGCTGTCTCTCGTTCACGTGAATATGAGGCAGATGTTGGAGGAGCCGAACTATGCGGACATCCTTTATGGTTGGCTAGCGCCTTAGGTAAACTTGAAATGGCCAATCAACAAGGGAATTTTCAACAAGCAGAAGCACATCCAACAACAGCCCACCTTTTTATCGTGAATCCACTAAGCAGTGAACGCTTATCGAGCTTGTTTTCTACTCACCCTCCTATTAATGATCGCATTCAACGTTTGCAAGAAATGGCCAGAGGCTCTTCCCGCTAGCAAAAAAATTGACTCCATGGATTTATTAATTAACACTGCTTCAGTAACCGCAATAGACCTCTTCCCGAATTCGCTGTGGCATCGCATTTAGAAAGAGCTCTAATAAAAAATTCATTGGAGTGTAGTAATGATCATTTCCGCAGCTTCTGACTACCGTGATATTGCAAAACGTAAGCTTCCAAGGTTTTTATTTGACTACATCGATGGTGGTTCATACGCTGAACATACACTTAAAACCAATATAAGCGATTTAGCCGAAATAACATTAAAACAACGTGTTTTAAGAAAAATAGACAGCTTAAATCTCGAGACAGAACTGTTTGGAGAAAAACTGGCCATGCCAGTTATATTAGCGCCTGTCGGGATTACAGGCATGTATGCACGTCGTGGAGAGGTTCAAGCTGCAAAGGCTGCTGCAAATAAAAAAATCCCTTTTACACTATCCACCGTTTCCGTCTGTTCGTTAGAAGAAGTAACCGAGCAAAGCCCCCAATCTATTTGGTTTCAACTTTATGTACTCAAAGATCGTGGTTTTATGAAGAGTATGCTTGAGAGAGCACAAGCTGTTGGTGTTAAAAATCTGGTATTTACAGTGGATATGCCTTTACCCGGTGCACGTTATCGTGATGCGCACTCAGGGATGTCAGGACCATTCAGAATGCCAAGGCGACTGTTACAAGCGATGTGCAAACCCTCGTGGGCTTTTAAAGTTGGCCTGATGGGCAGACCCCATAATCTTGGGAACATTTCAAAATATTTAAAAAAAACCATTGGCTTAGAAAATTATATCGGTTGGTTGACTAAAAATTTTGATCCATCAATCAGTTGGACAGATCTTGAATGGATTCGCGATTTCTGGAAAGGTCCAATGATATTGAAAGGAATTTTAGATCCTGAGGATGCCAGGGATGCCATAAAATTTGGGGCAGACGGTATCATTGTTTCTAATCATGGCGGACGTCAGTTAGATGGTGTGCTATCCACAGCCAAAGCCCTTCCTATCATTGCCGATGTCGTAGGAAATGAACTAACCGTTTTGGTTGATTCAGGTGTCCGCTCTGGGCTTGATGTCGTACGTATGTTAGCTCTAGGGGCTAAAGCCGTTTTATTAGGGCGCTCGATGATTTATGCTTTAGCGGCTCAAGGTCAGGCAGGAGTTGAAAATCTCCTTACTATTTTTGCCAATGAAATACGTATTGCCATGGCACTAACGGGTGCGACTTCAATAGCAAAAATTAACAAATCCAATCTTGTGTTACCTGAGGACAAGAATTAACACGGTAAGCTAACGATTATTTATCAGGAGAGCTGCAATGGATAGCCCACACTTTCAAAGAGCATTTGCATTTGTCGATTTACAACAACTTCCTCCTAAGCCACGTCAAACTGGCCTCATTGAAATTCGTGGTCCGTATTATGAAGCATTTACTCTTGGTCAACTAAAAGAATTGTTAACTACCTGGGGCTATTATATCGACGGCTTTAAATTTGCCGGAGGCACCCAAGCCCTACTTGATGCAACAACAATAAAATCATTTATTAATCTTGCTCATGAACATCAAGTTTATGTGAATACGGGAGGATTTATAGAGCGTATTGTAATTCAGGATAGTAACAATCTTGATCGCTATCTTAATGAAACAAAAGAATTAGGATTTGATGTCGTTGAGGTATCCAGTGGCATGTTTGCCCATCCCAATGATTTTAAGCTTCAGGATCAGATTAAAATTGTCAAAAAAATTGAACAGTTAGGTTTAAAGGCTAAGCCTGAAATTACCATTATGAGCGGCGTTGGCGGTGGAACAAAAGAAATCCATTATAAGGAAAAGATAAAATCAACAAAAACATTAGCCCATTTAATTGAAGAAGGTGAGCGTTTTTTTGAAGCCGGCGCTGCCATGCTGATGGTTGAATCGGAAGGAATCACCGAAGGAATAGAGGATTCGAAAAATTGGCGCAGCGATGTTATTTTCTCGCTGATTGAAAAATTTGGACACGAGAAATTGATGTTTGAGATTTCTCCAGAAGATGAGGAAGCACGCCAAACATTTAAATGGTATTTAAAAAATGTAAGTCCTGATATTAATCTCATGATGAATGCGAAAAATGTCGTGGAATTTAATGCCTGGCGCTCGCATTTATGGGGTGATCGCACATTATGGCAAGGAAAAAAAGTCGTTTTAGAAAATTATAAATAGACTGGCGATATCGCAGACTCGCAATAGTAAGATTGCTTTCAAGACAGCTTGCCTCACTTGGCTTTAGCTAAACAAAAATGCCAGGGTAAGAAGTCACGTAGGGGATCATTGCACAGGGATACTCCTATATCATTGCTATCAATTGTTTTACTATTCAGTCTTTTTATCGGAGCAACAGAGCATCCTTATGAAGATCTCAATCAAAGCATGGATTTCACTCGTAGCTGCCGATAGCTGATAAAACATTACAAAAAATTTGTTCTGGCAATGCTGAAAAATTGGGGATCAAATTAACGCATACTCTTAGGCCTTATGTTGCTTTTCATGACTAATTAACCAGTGCTTACGTGCGAGACCACCCCCGTAACCACCTAATTCACCATTACTGTTAATAATGCGGTGACACGGAACTACAATAGCAAGTTGATTGGCACCATTTGCATTGGCCACTGCCCTATAAGCAGTGGGACGACCCACCACTGTCGCCTGCTCCACATAACTGCGCGTTTCACCGTAAGGAATACGACATAAGGCCTCCCAGACGCTTTTTTGAAAAGGACTTCCCAGAAAAAATAAAGGGGTTTTGAACTGTTGCAGTGTGCCTGCAAAATAGGCTTTTAATTCCTGCTCGATTAAAGCAATAGGTTTCGTTGTTCCGGGAATAATTGTCGCTTTTAAACGCTGCCTTAAGCGATCCACCTCGCGTTCAAGTCCGCGACGATCAATAAACTCTAAAAGATGCAAAGCATCATCATTTGCAATGGCCAGCATAGGGCCAAGACAGGTATCTAACCAGGCCGCTTTCAAGACTTGATGTTGTTTTTGAGTGGAAGATGGAGGTGCACCCATGATTTTTGTGAATGCATCACGAAATCCGCTACTTGATTCAAATCCAGCATCCAGTTGCGCTTCGATAATGGACTCCCCTTGACGAATTTGTTGCAACGCCAACCCTAAACGTCTCGCGCGCGCATATTCAACAAAGGTCATGCCAAAACGTTTTTTAAACTGGCGCCGTGCCGTTGAGGCATCAATCGCTAAAGCATCAAAATCACAATCTCGCCATCGTTTTGCTGGATTTAATTCAACGGCTTCAACCAGTGCACGCACGGTCTCGGATACTTGATTTGGATGAGAGAGTGGATTACATCGCTTACAGGGACGATAGGAGGCTAATAATGCTTCTTGAGCCGTGCGATAAAACTCACAATGCTCAAATTTCGGCTTTCTAGCGGGACAAGATGGCCGACAAAAAACACCTGTCGTTTTAACGCCAACATAAAAAACGCCATCGTAATTTGTATTTTTATCAAGTAAAGCCTGATAAAAATCACCTTTCACTTCAGTAGTAAACATAAGAGATCATCTAATTTTTGTGTATTAATTCAACTATAGCAAGTCAATTAAATTGACGTAGCCGAAATTCAGGCATTGATTTTTTTAAGAGCAGTGAGAGGATTTGGCCTATAGCTTATACTCTATAACGCTCCTGTTTCCGGTGTTAGTTTAAGATTTTCTTAATAATAAAACTGTACTATTAATAGCCAATTTATTTGTTATTAACTTAGGCCATTTTAGTTGAAGGTGAGTCCACGTGAAAGAATTTGAAAAACTACTCAACCAAGCTTTGCTTCCAGAAAGAAAAGACTCATTTCTCTATCCTTTTCCAGATTCGTTTTCTTATTTTGATGTTAAAATTGATCCCAGCTCAACCAGCTTTTTGCTCAATGGCAAACAAGTTACAAAGCTAAGATTGCTTTATCAGCCAACAGCAAAAAAATTTTTTCTTGATAAGAGCCCTCTTCCTGCTAACGGAGCCTGTTGTATCACCTATCAAGATGGCAGCAAATCAGTACAATCAATTGCTCCTGAAAAAATAGAAGAAGTACGGGGTCATTTTACACTGCATTGTTCTAATAGCATCCAAACTTTTTTAAGAATGAATCAACGGTCTTTAAATTGGCAAGACCATTCAATGAGAATTTACTATCAACAGCAACAAACAAATCCAACACAATACTATTCTGAGTTACACGAAAAAATCATGTCTCGCATTGTGGGGATTACTCAAGAAACTAAATACAAAGGATTAAATATTATTGATGGCGGTTGTGGTGATGGCCAACTTGTAAAAAAAATGGAAAACAGATTTAAAGCCGAATTAGCAATACCGGTTAATATAATGGGCTTTGATTTTAATACCACTAATGTTGCAGCTTGTCAGGAAGGCTATTCTGGGAGCTGTCAATTTTTTCAGGGCAATTTGTTGGAAATCGATCAGATTATCGCTACCGCCACAGCGAAAGGATGGCTATGCTCCGATTGGCCAATCATATTAACTCTCTCTGGCTCACTAACTCGTCTTGTTTTAAAAGATGGATTTCAAGCAGCAGAGGTATTGATGTTAGCCTCAGCAAGTAAGGTGGATTATTTAATAGGTGGCGGCGTAGGAGAGCCACTTGTTACCGCAAGCATGATTAAGCGTCTTGGATACAAAGAAAATCAACTTTCCTCCTCCTCCAATAGTCATAACTTTTTTTCTTATCAACATCTATCTGAGGAAGAAATTAAAAGAGGAAAATTTGCCAAATTTGTGAAAAGTAATTTCTTGGATTTATCGCTTTCGCCTTATGCAGTCGATATGCTTATAATGATGAAATCTTATTTGCAAACAAATACCACCATTGATTTATCCTTTCTTCCTTTAACGAGGCAGTTAGAAAGAACATTGCATCGTATTCTGGATACTAACTCAACGCTTAAACTGATTTTCTGGCATCACGATGAACCTACAGTTAAGCAATTTATAGAAACTTTCTTCTTAAAAGCCATCATTGATGTGAAGGTTGTACGACAAGATGCGACCTTAATATCTTCCCCTAAATTTTTTACGATGTTACAGAATAGGAAAGAGAATTATCTCTCGGAAGAGGAAATAATTAATAACTTCATTATGGATTATATTAATGCAAACACAAAACCTGTTTTCGATCTCCGAAAAGAAGAAATGACAAATTTAGAAAAAGCCATTGGAAGAACTGGAAAAAATGACATTCGCATCGAGGTAACTGATGATGAAAGATTGCTAATTAATGCCAGTTTAGAAAACATGGCAATATTAAAACCGATTATGCAAGAGACCGTAACCTCTTTACAGAAAAGCGTCTTTGCTGGCGATCTTTCCAAGTTACCTTTATTAATGCATTGGTACAAACAAGATCTACCTTTCAGGATTCCTCATAACTTTGATATTAAAGTTGAAGTGATAAGCGAGCTTATCGATGAAATTAATCTCTATGCCCATTTAGCAACGGAGCATGCAAATATTTTCGATACGCAAGCAATGAAGATGCTGGCTTATTGGGCCATTCATACCAAAACTACCTCTTTATCTATAGAGAGGGAACACGCCTTAGAAAGAGTGTCACTTTTATGGCCATCTAACAGCGAACAATACTTAAGCGCAGCACTAGGTAGTTAATTTGAAACCTGGAGAATGTACTTTCATATCAAGTCTATTTCCTATAACCATTTTTTATATTTAAAAAATTTATAGGAAAAGACGGCAGAAAAAATCATGAAAATTATTGCTAATAAATACCCCCACTTCCAGGAAAGCTCTGGCATAAATTTAAAATTCATACCATAGATGCTTGCAATTAACGTCGGTGGCAAAAAAATTACTGCAGCAACAGAGAATATTTTTATAATTGTGCTCTGATCAATACTAATTAATCCTAGTGTTGCATCCAGTAAAAAACTTACCTTACTAGCAAGAAATGCCGCATAATCGCTTAAAGCATCGATATCTTTGGCAATCGTTTCTATTCTTATTTTTTTTTCCTCTTGGGGATCTGTTTCAATAATAAGTTGAGTAAAAAACCTTACCAAACGGCTGAATGTTATTAAACTATCACGAACTTTATTGTTAAGGTCAGCGTGTAGTCCAATTGTCCGTACCACTGTTTGATAATTAATTTTACTAGCCTTTTTAGTCAGATATCCTTGGCCAAATATTTTTTTAGAAACCTCATCAAGTTCATTACCAACCAGTTCCAAATGATCAGTAAGTCTGTCGATAATTGCTTCCAGCAGTTCAATGAAAAGAATATTGGCATTGTCATGTTCTAAATCATACTTTGTTATTTCTGAAATAAATTGGGGGAATGCCTGCGGCTCAATGTATCGTAAAGTAATTAGCTTTCCTTGAGTTAAAATGAAGGTTACCGGTTCATGAAGCGGTTGCCGGGACTCTGAATCAGCAATCATGGTAGCGGTCATAAACAACGTTTCATTTTTTTTATACAGTCGACTTGATAAGGCAATTGATTGCATTTCTTCGCGTGTTGGGAGGTTCAGATTAAAAGCCTTCGCAAGCGCTTTTTCTTCGCTTTTAGTAGGAGAAATCAAGTCTATCCATAGGGCTTCCTTAATTAAGTTCAAGTCTTTTTTTTTCAATTTTTGCGAAACAAGCCCTTTTTTATTGAAATAGACAGTAAGCATACTGCCGCTCCCTATTTTAGGTTATTCTCTATATCGGCAAAGTCTGCTAAAGCTCCACTATTATTTAAAAAATTAATTAAAATAACCTGCTGAAACCTATTATGCAAAATAAAATCCTTTATGTTTTTTAATACGAATTATTTCAAAAACAGTTAATTTTCCCGAAATTATTGTATAAAGAACTGGATGGCAGTGTGGTAGCATATTTCACAATTATTTTTACTAATACATTAAGAATAAAATTAGGGGAAGAATAATTATCTAGATAAAAGAAGATGTATCGTTAACTCATTGCTAACGAAACATCTTCAACAATTCGTTTTTTGATTAGAGACCAATCGACTTTGGCGGGCAAAGGTAAGCATTTCCAAGATTAGTCACGTTGGTTTGTGCCATATGACCACTCATATTGCCATCAAAACCACTCATTGAGCCTGTGTTTCCAGCACGTGTGGTAATTAATTGAATATAATTGGCTCCTAATCTACTTGCTTTATTTTTTAAATCATTCATGGCGCCTTCTTCGAGATTTTTATTTGAAGTCCAATCACCCGTGAAGAAGTTACCTTGATTACCAACTACCTGTCCCAGGTATTTACATCCCTGAGGAGCTGGATTAGGAGAGGCGATAACACGTGTGGCCTGAGGGTCTAATTTAATTGATGCACACCCACTTACTAACACGACAGCCAAAATTACACTAGAGCCAATTTTTTTCATTTTTTATACCCTGTTGTATAACCAAGACGCCCCCATTCTAGGCTTAAATTAACCGTAGATCAATAAATATAAGCAAACTGATTTATTCATGAACAAATATGAGAATCATTCAATAAAAGCTAACGGCTTTTTAAAATTTTTCTTTATCAAACGAACCTATTAAGGGTTGGAGGATTACTTGCTTTAGAACAACATTCTTAGGATAATTCGCCAATTCACAGCTATAATTGGATAAGATATGGGGCAGCTAGGGCAATTTATTATAAATCATTGGGCACTTTGGCTTGCATTACTAATTGTTTTGCTTTTAATTTTTATTAATGAAATTCAATCGCAAAAAAAGCAAGCTAAAGAATTATCCCCTCAAGCTGCTGTTAATTTAATTAACCATGAAGAAGCAATAGTCATTGATTTGCGAGATGCCGAAGCTTTTCGCAAGGGTCATATTATCGATGCTATCCGTGCCAATGCTGAAGATTTTGAAGCACAACGTATGGATAAATATAAAACAAAACCAATTATCTTAGTTTGTGCACGGGGTTTGCAATCAGCCCAACTGGCCGCTAAATTACGAGAGAATGGTTTTTTACAACCGCTTGTTTTAGCCGGTGGAATTACTGCATGGCAAACTGCTGATTTACCTATTGTTAAAGGAAAATAACGAAAGGAAGAAGGATATGGCTGAAGTAATCATGTACAGCACCGCATATTGTCCCTATTGTACACGGGCACGCGACCTGTTAGATAAAAAAGGCGTTACCTATACAGACATTCGTGTCGACGATGAGCCCATGAGGCGCGAAGAAATGATTACAAAAAGCGGGAGACGTACAGTGCCACAAATTTTCATAAACGGCCAACATATTGGGGGTTGTGATGATATGTATGCACTGGATAAAGCAGGGCATTTAGATAAACTTTTACGAGGATAAAAAGCAATGACCGAACAATCAAGCACTGTGCAGCAACAAGAAGCGCAATTTATGATCCAGCGCATTTACATGAAGGATTCATCTTTCGAAGCACCTAATACACCAGCTATTTTTCAACAACAATGGGAACCTGAATTATCGTTGGATATAGGTACACAACATTCTCAATTAGAAAAAGATGTTTATGAAGTTGTCCTTACAGTCACTGCAACAGTCAAAAATAATAATACAACTGCATTTTTAATTGAAATTAAACAGGCTGGTATTTTTACTATTCAAATTCCCTCTAAAGAACAACTTGATCATCTGCTGAATAGCTTTTGTCCAAATATTCTTTTCCCTTATGCTCGTGAAGCGATTACTTCTCAAGTCATCCGAGGTAGTTTCCCTCAACTAGTATTGGCGCCAATTAATTTTGATGCTCTTTACGCGCAACAAATGGAAGAAAAGCAAAAAGCTGCAAAAGATCAAACTGAAACAGCACACTAAGATACTATGAATAAAAAGATTGCCATTTTGGGTGCCGGTTCCTGGGGTACTGCAGTCGCGGTTCATCTGGCCAACTGTGGCAATCCTGTCATGCTGTGGGGACATAACCCACAGCATGTTAGCGAAATGATTAATCAACATTGCAATCAACGCTATTTACCAGAGGTTATTTTTCCAGCATCACTTACTCCTGTTGTCGAACTCGATCAATGTTTGAAGCAGGCAACTGAAGTAATTATTGCAGTCCCTTCTCATGCTTTCGCAAACTTACTTTCTAAAATTACAAAACCTATTCACGGCTTGGCATGGTTAACCAAAGGCATTGATCCCATTACCCTTAAGCTACCAAGTCAATTAGTTGCTGAACGCTTTGGAGAATCTTTTCCAATTGGAGTTATTTCAGGTCCCTCTTTTGCTCGTGAGGTAGCGAACTTTCTACCCACTGCCCTGACGCTTGCCTCTAATAATTTAGATTATCAAAAATCCATGCAATCGCTATTGCACGCTAATAACATACGCGTTTACTTAAGTAATGACGTTATTGGTGTTCAGGTATGCGGCGCGATAAAAAATGTATTAGCTATCGCTTGTGGTATAAGTGATGGTTTAGGGTATGGTGCCAACGCCAAAGCCGCGTTAATTACTCGTGGTTTGGCAGAGATGAGTCGTTTGGGAATAAAGATGGGCGCAAAGGAAGAAACCTTTATGGGTCTTGCAGGTATTGGCGACTTGGTCTTAACCTGTACTGATAATCAATCACGAAATCGGCGCTTTGGCTTATATTTAGGTCAAGGAATTGACTCTTTAACGGCAGAAAAACAAATAGGTCAGGTTGTAGAAGGGAAACATAATGCAGCTCAAGTTTGTTTACTTGCAGAACAGTTACAAGTGGAGATGCCGATTTGTTCACAAGTGCAAGCTGTTTTAGACGGAACGATTAGCCCTGCTCAAGCTACCATTAATTTAATGAGCCGCTCACCACGTGAAGAATAGATTATATTATGCGGTGATAAATTCTTACTGATTTGGAAAACTATGCCAATAAGACAAATCATTTACTGCAGCTGTTTTCTATTATTTTTTTCAGCCACTACGGGCTTCTCAACACCAGCAATTTTTAAATCAAAAACATTCTATTCTATTAATGGAATAACAGCGGAAGAATTACGCCAACAAATGAATAGTCTGGGACCAATTGTTTATGGCGCCCATTTTGATGCAAAAACCACCTGGCATATTAATTGGCAATATACCTGGCATTATAATAATCCAACACAAAACCCCTGTTATCTGACAGCAGCCAATGTAACTGTTAACATTACGATGCTTTTACCACAATGGCTCAATCAAGATTCTGCTTCGCCAGTATTAAAAGCAAAGTGGAATACCTATCTCATTGCTCTAGAGAATCATGAGCAAGAACATGAGGTGAATGGTATAAAAGCAGCAGAAGAAATCGATGCTGCCTTATCTAAAATATCTCCTATGCCAACTTGTCAGGCTTTAAAAGAAGCCATTGACAAAACGGCGAGTGACATTCTCCATCGCCATAATATCTGGGATAAACAATATGATCTGGACACCACTCACGGTAAAAATCAAGGAGTTATTTTCCCCTAAACGCGAAAAATGCTAAACCTGTGTGGACTTAACTAATAAGCTATTAAACAAGCTGTGGCGGTCTAGGTGGTTCATCTTCAGGAGTTGTTGAGTGTTCTTGGCGCATTTCACAAAGCGCTTGCTTCATGGCTTTAATTGTCGTCATAGAGGCTCCTGACTTGGCAGCAAGTAATGCACTTTGCTCTCTTGCTCTTTCTTCTACCTCATCACTATGCATTTCCGCCATATGTTCATTATAGGTACCGCTTCCTAGATCATCTTCCGTTATTGCACCATAACTCCATGTTGCCTTAATCGCTCCATAAGCAAAATGGGCTAATTCTCCTACCTTAGCTGCTGCAGCTTGTTTTCTAATCTGCTCGAGTGATTCTTCATCGGGTTCAGGTTTTTTTGCGGCATCTTCCATCAGCTCTGTATATTCATCACCAAATGATCTAGAAATTAACCTCTCTGCCGCTAAATCAGGTCCTGGATTGAAAGAATTCATTTCCATACCACCTTGCGCTAATAAAAGGGCTAGTTCTTCATCTCTTAAATCAACGCCATAGGCTTCTAATGCTCTATTTACTCCTGCGACCTCTGCTCTTGGAGCGGATGCATCAAGAACCTTACGATTTTCCTTCGTCCATACGACAGGCGGCGGTTGATAAACAGCAATGCCTGTGGCTACTACATAACTTGCTTTTAGATAATCATTTATACGAGGTTGATAGGCTGATTGGTTGCTGTCATAGACGGCATAAGCGCCAACAGCTGCTGCGACTGTCCCGAGTGTTATCCCTAGTCTGCGAGTGGGCATGAAATGTCCTTAAATTGAACTACTGAGTAAAATATAGTCCAATTTTGACATTTTTTAGCAATTTTCGGCACACTCCATAGATTATACAAGGAAGAAAATTATTCCCCGCAACCCCAGGGGGCGCCACAACCTAAATCAAACTGCTGCAGACTTAAATCTCCCTTTTTATCGCATAAGGGCGCCGATGTGCATAATTGACGTATTGGCTGTTGAAACATCGTTTGCTGCGTTATTTGTTCAAGCTTATCTAAGCGCTCAAAGGATAATGAATCGATGTTATTAGCTTGTTTTAGATGGATACAAGGGCTGCATTCCAAACTGGCATGGGAGAGTAAGGCAAATCCAGTTCGATTAATCAAGCGTGTAAATTCAGCATCAGCGACATTCCATAAAGGATGCCATACTGTTCGTCTCTGATATAACTCATTTTGGTAGTCAAATTCTTCAAGATCGGCATAACGGCGTGAATCCAATCGCCTTTTACCAGACACAATCAACGCTTCACAAGCAGGATCGCAATCATCAAGATGATTGAGGATGGTTAAACCTTTAAGAAAACTGGCACACCATTGAAATTTTTGACTGGGAAACTGCTTGCGAGCAATAACCATGTCAGAGAAAGTTGTTTGCGCTACTAAACGATGCACTGTTACACCGCGCTGTTTAATGTACTGGCTACAAGCTTCTACCCTTTCCGGCCAAGAAGCAGCCGCCCAACCCGTTTCCACGTAAATAAAATGAATATTAGGCAAGTCCTTTTCAATGAGAACTTGCACTGCAGCCAAAGAATGGTTGCCAAAATTTCCAATTACTATATGCATATAAAATAGGATGGTGCCCAGGGCCGGAGTCGAACCGGCACGGGATTTAACTCCCGAGGGATTTTAAGTCCCTTGCGTCTACCTGTTTCGCCACCTGGGCATTTTTTGGAGGCTGAGGCCGGAATCGAACCGGCGTACACGGCTTTGCAGGCCGCTGCATAACCACTCTGCCACACAGCCGAATTAAAATTCGGAAAAAAAAAGCGACTCCGCGTCGCTTTAATTTTGGAGCGGGAAACGAGACTCGAACTCGCGACCCCAACCTTGGCAAGGTTGTGCTCTACCAACTGAGCTATTCCCGCCTGTCTACGGGTTGCCATTCTACCGAAAATTAGAACGCTGTCAACAAATTAAATTAATTTTTTTTATAACTGCTTAATTAAAATGTAAACACTATGCAAAACGTTTATATTTAATTCAATATGCGTGTTTAAAATGGATAAGTTGCTGAGGCTTAGCAATTTTTTCAATGTAAAAAATTAAATTTATTTTAACGGTTATGGAGCTTGCGCGTAATTTTTGAATTTTGTTTCAGTGCAAAATTAAATATTTCAAGTAGCGTAAGTGAATGCTAGAAAAGGGTTGCAATACAAAAGTTGTAGACTATACAAAAACTTCAGGGGATGCCTTAATATTCCTATCAAGGCAGAGATTATCTCTCAGCAAACTTTAAGACGAAACAGACCGTTTACTCATCAATTGAGGCCAAGCGATAGTAAGATAAATTATCATTGACCAAATCGTTAGAATAGCTGCCAGATATAACAAAATAAAACCGAGCACTCCCCACCATGATTGTGTTGGGTTAAACGCCAATAGTAGTAAAAGTGCGATCATTTGCACGGTTGTTTTTATTTTACCAATATAACTTACCGTAACACTTGCGCGACTACCAACTTCCGCCATCCATTCTCTAAGCGCCGAGATAACAATCTCACGCCCTACAATGACAATAGCAGGAATAGTGATATAGTCCATTTCCCTTGCACCAACAAGGAGTAATAAACTACAGGCAACTAGCAATTTATCAGCCACTGGATCAAGAAATGCGCCAAAGGGAGACATTTGCTTCAGCCTTCGCGCAAGATAACCATCAAGCCAGTCGGTAAAACTTGCCAGGGCAAAAATTGCCGCAGCTAAACCATGCGACCAATCAAAAGGCAGATAAAACGCGATAATAAATACCGGGATCAGTACAATGCGCATTAATGTCAGTAAATTGGGTAAACTGGTTAAGGTGCTCATTTAAGCTCTCCCTCTTTAGGCAAGCATAAGTAATCAGCTAAATGCTGATAATCATCAAATACTGCCATCGCTCCTGCAGCAAGTAATGCATTGTGTTGTTGATGGTAAAAATCCACACCAATCGCATCAACACCAAGATTTTTTGCCATTTCGATATCTGTGATTGAATCACCAATCATGAGTGTTTCATCAGTGGTAAGGCCAAAGGTATCAATAATTTCCTCAAGCATCTGGGTGGAAGGTTTTGGAGCCGTTTGACCTGCCGAACGAGTAACTTTAAATAACGTATCCAAGCCTGAGATATGTAAAGTTCGTTGCAATGATTGCTGCCCCTTATTCGTAGCAATAGCGATATCAATCCCGGCATTATGCAAACGGCTGATAAAATCTTTTGCACCAGGAATCAAGAACACTTCTGTGGTACGAGCAATTAAAGAGTGCTGCACAGCATGTAGTAATTGCTGATGTTGCTCCTCACTTAAATCAGGAAATATCTTCCTTAGTGCTTTTACCAAACCCAAATCTACAGACTGACGCGCTAATTGCTTATCAATTTCTCCAAATTGCAAGCGTCTTGCTTCTATAGCAACACTATTAAAAATTTGTCCCAGTGTGTCTCCTAAGGTTCCTTCCCAGTCAAACACCACCAGGCGATATGGTTTACCCATGAGTTAACAAGCTCCCCTTGCACGTAATCTTTTTAGTGTTTCCGTAAATTTCTCATCTAAATTTGCTTCAAATAGATGATTTTTTCCGTTCAGGTTAAATTGAATCGCTCTCGCATGCAAATAAAGTCTTGGCTTTATTGTCTCCAAACCAGCTAATTTCTCCGATTTACCATATTTTTCGTCACCCACTATGGCATGTCCAAGATAGGCGCTGTGTACTCTTATCTGGTGTGTACGACCCGTTTTAGGTGAAGCCTCTACTAAACAGGTTTGTTGATAATTTTCAAGTAACTTAAATAGGGTTTGTGAAGGCTTGCCTTCTGAATTAACAGTTACAATTCGCTCGCCTGATTTTAATATATTTTTATCCAAGGGCATATCAACAAGAATTGTTTTTTTACCTTCCCAGGAGTGACTCAATAAAGCCCAATAAGTTTTATGAACTTGTCGCTCTTCCAATAAGGCTTGAATAGCGCGCAGCATACTCCTTTTTTTAGCCAATAATAAACAACCCGAGGTTTCTTTATCCAGGCGATGAACAAGCTCAAGGTAAGTTAAATCGGTGCGCGTTTTTCGTAATGCTTCAATGACACCCAAGCTTAAACCGCTTCCACCATGCACAGCAATTCCTGCAGGTTTATTAATAACCAAGAGACTGCTATCCTCGAATAAAATGCTGTTTTGCAATTGCAGCTCTAATTTAGAACCGACGAAAATTTCTTTATCTTGTGAAATCCGTACAGGTGGGATACGCACGGAATCCCCGGTACTTAAACGCAAAGAAGCTTGCGCTCTTTTCTTATTAACCCGCACCTCCCCTGCACGAATGATTCGATAAATATGACTTTTAGGTACGCCTTTAAGGATTCTTACCAAATAATTATCCAAGCGCTGCCCTTCTTCTTCGGCACTAATTTCTGTATAACGTACATCGCTCATTTATGCATAAACCTATTTGCTGTAGCTGTTTTTTTTGATAGTATTAAAAATCGCGTGAACAATCACGCGACCGAATTATAACGTATAAACAAAAAAAGTTTATCAGCCGCTAATAAACTCGGCTAAACCAAGGGCCTGTTAGCAATTCGTCAATATGAGCCAAACTAGTCTTTGTGGAACCGGGCAGCTTTATCTGACTGCCGATACAGAAGACAAAATAGTTAAGGCGCCATTTGTAGTATAATTGAAGATAGGTCCTTAAAAATGAAACGCGCTCCCTTAAGTTGATATAAGGAAGCACCCAATACTAGAGCCAAATTGAAGAAGAACTCATCAGATACCCACGCATGTCAGACATGCCTTACATCAGTTCCCGCTTATTTTGCGAATACTAAGCAAAGGATGGTTTCTCATGCATAAAACCGTCAATGTCGCCTTTTGCTCACAAAATCTGGCATCTCAGATGTATACCTCCAGCATGCGCCGCAATATTTGCAGGCACAATGCGTGTGGTCTGTCCTTATGGTCTTGGGAAATGCTTAAACAGAATATTTTTTGTTTCGTTAAGAGACGTTCGCTGGCTAAATTATTTTTGATTTCCTAAAAAAATCAAAGGTTCAACTAAGAGAACTAATAATAAGCCTTATGTCGCTTCACACAACAAAAAATAAATCCTTACACTGTCTAACTTAAGAGTGGCGCCCTTTTATGGGGTAAATTAATGGAAAAAATGTTAATTAATGCAACACAAGCTGAAGAAGTGAGAGTTGCTCTTGTTAAAAATAATCACCTTTACGATTTAGACCTTGAGTGTCCAGCAGAAGTCAAAAAAAAGGGAAATATCTACAAAGCTATTGTTACGCGCCGAGAACCAAGCCTGGATGCAGTTTTTGTTGAATATGGTGCCAAACGCCAAGGGTTTCTACCTCTGAAAGAAATTGCACCCGAATACTTAAGTAAACATCCTGATGAATTTGGCGATGACAAACCACCAATCACTTCTTTAATTCGTGAAGGACAAGAATTACTTATTCAAGTTGATAAGGAAGAGCGCGGTAACAAAGGAGCAGCCCTCACAACCTATATTACTCTAGCAGGTTGTTACTTGGTTTTAATGCCAAATAACCCTAACTCTGGGGGAATTTCCCGTCGAATAGAGGGCGATGATCGGGATGAGTTAAAAGAAACACTCAACGCATTAGAGTTACCGGATGAAATGGGTCTTATTATTCGAACTGCCGGCGTTGGCAAGAGTCAGGACGAATTACAAAGTGACCTCGATATGCTCTGCAATCAATGGCAAGCAATTAATCAGGCTTACGCAAATCAACTCGCCCCCTGTCTAATCCATCAGGAAGGCGATGTAATTATTCGCTCTATCCGTGATAATTTGCGCAAATCCATTGGCGAAATTATCATTGATGATCAAGTTTCTTATGTAAAAGCCAAACAATACATTGAGCAAGTTAAGCCCGATTTTCTGCCTAATCTCAAGCTTTATAACAGCACCATCCCTCTCTTCAATTTCTATCAAATTGAAAGTCAAATTGAGACGGCTTTTCAACGCCAGGTACCTTTACCTTCTGGTGGCGCACTTGTCATTGATCGTACAGAGGCTTTGGTATCTATCGATATTAACTCTGCGAAGGCCACTAGCGGCTCTGATATTGAAACAACCGCTTTAAATACTAACCTTGAAGCAGCAGATGAAATTGCACGTCAACTACGCTTACGCGATTTAGGCGGCTTGGTAGTGATTGATTTCATTGATATGAGTTCCAGCAAAAATCAACGAGACGTCGAAAATCGCTTAAAAGAGGCATTGAAAGCCGATAGAGCGCGCATTCAAGTAGGTCGTATTTCTCGCTTTGGTTTGCTTGAAATGTCTCGTCAACGTTTGCGTCTCTCCTTAGGTGAAAGTGCTCAGGAAGTATGCCCACGTTGCGAAGGAAGAGGAACGGTTAGAAATATTCAATCACATGGTTTATCGATTATTCGTTTAATTGAAGAAGAAGCTTTAAAGGAAAAAACGGCAGAAGTTCAAGTTCAGTTACCTCCTGAAATGGCTACTTTTATCATGAATGAAAAGCGTGAATTCATTTTGAATATCGAAAAACGCCACAATGTACAGGTATTAATTATTGCCAATCCTTATATACAACCTCCTCATTACGAGATAACGCGTTTGAAGGAAGATAATGTTGGCAAGACAAAGAAACCAAGTTATTCACTTATTCATCAACCCGAATTAACAGCAGTTCGCGCTGAAGATGCGACTAAACTTGATGAACCAGCAGTGAAAGCCTTCTCAATTCCTCATCCAGTAAAAGCGCATCAAAATAATTTTATCAAGCGACTTTGGAATAGTTTATTTGGTGCCAGTGAAACAAGCACTTCCTCACAACGCCAAGAAAAAGTGACTCGTGGTAATTCTTATCAGCAAAAACAATCGAATGATAGACGCCAGCAACAGGGTCAAGGTAATCGTCGCCGTCGTTCCGGAGGAAATCAACCGCGCAATGCTGGTGGTAATAACCCGCAACGAAAGAAAGGTCAAGGCAGTCACCATTCAAGCGGTGGACGAGTAGTACAGATGAAGCCTGATCAAGCAAAAAAAAAAGCGCCAGCTAACAAAGAGCACGACAGCTGATTCCGTGTAAACTAAATCTTAATTATTGGGCCTTATTGGCCCAATAGTTCTTTGTAATTCTGATATAAACCCTCTCAATCAATCGCAATAAATCCATTAAACATCCATTACCTTTAATTGATCCACGTTATAAAAACTGAGTGCTTTCAAATGACACCACAGTTAAATCCTGATAGTCGATACAAAATTCAACAGAATTTACGGGCTTAACGGTTCAATCAAAATTTAAGTAATCGTTCTGATCTGGCATTAGGTAATTTCCCTGAAGTTTATTTGTGTTTAAATTATGATTTTTATCTATCCTAAAAGTTTATTTTATGGTTATTTTGATTTAATATAAGGCACAACCTAATTTTCCCTTATTCTAATGGCCCAATCTGGATCTTCTATACTCAACTTATTACTGGCTGATCTGCTTAAAAAAAGTAACTCACCGAAAGAAATTGTAATCGAGCTTTACTCTAGCTTCACTCTCGATACTTTTGTTAAACAGGCTTATGACCATGAATTATTATCCAATAAGGAAATTGGCCAAACATTAAGAACCCGAATTAATCAGAAAATGCATTTTATTTATTCACTCAATCCAAATGTTGAAATTGATTTGCAAAAAGAGGGGTTTCAGCCTTTGAATCTTACATCCCCTACTGCTCTTAAACAATTTCTCAAGTTATTAAATCCAGGCGATTCTGTGATTATCGTGGCCCAAGGAAACCTAGAGGAATCAAAAGTAGCCGATCTAGATGCAGACGCTTTTATTGAGTTGATTCAAGAAGACCTTGAATTATCCAAGCTGGTTAATCTTGAAATTTATAGCTGTATGATGGGCTATGCTACTGCTTTTCGATTAGAACTAACGACCCGGCTAGCTGAGAATTGTCAATTCATTGTAACTTATAAAGCCGTTCTTGCCGCTAATGAATTAGGCAGAGTATTTATTGAGTGTAGTGATGGTGATGATGATGAAGGAGAGGAGGCTGAAGACACTGATGAGAGGCAGGGAGATTATTTCTACAGTGAAGAGCATATTGACCGTTTTAGAGTAATTGATAAAACAAAACCATTAAATCTTTCTTCGACAAATAAAACGAATGCATCATCAAATTTAAAATAAAGCAAATTTAAGATCGGTCTTTAAGGCCTGTTGCAATTGGCGTGATACCAATATTAGGATTAACACCACAATCATCAAGCAGCTTTAACAAATTATTGCCGCGACGCGTTAAACGTTTAATACAATACTCCTCCAAATAGCTATAAAGAATGTAATAATAGTCTGGCAAGGTCAGGATGGTAAGAATTTTTTCCGCACGCTCCAGATGATGACTATTACTGTAGTCACAAGCCTGAAAAAGAACAGCAGCTAACATTGATGCAAAACTTGCCTTGCGAACAGGATTTGCCAAATAAAAGCGGTGCACACATTCATCTAATGCTCGATCTTTATCCCACTCCACCCAGGTATTATATAATGACAGGACCCTATCCGAATTAAATTCAGCAAGCGGTTTTTCGTCTAACTCTTGCAGAGCATAAGCAACGGGGATAATAGCTTGTATATTTGCCCAAGAGCAATTACCGGCAATTTGAGAACTTATTGGGATTTGTAATACAGGCTGTAAACCTAGTTTTTTATTGATGGTCTGATGAAAATAATTGCGACTTTGTTTTTTAAAGAGGAATTCTTGTAAAAAATTCACGTTAATTATCTCAGGTTGCGAAATATGATAAATATTCACACTGCCTTCTTTTAAGCTATTCTCTCCTCTATCAATTTTCGCCCACCATTGTTTATAGCGTACAAAACCTAGCGCGTGACCGCGGCTGGCAGCGGGCAAAATAAGCATGGGCGATTCCACTAACCACGCCAGCTGTTTCTTGTGAGTATCCGTTAAAAATCGGTGCTGTTGGAATTTTAATAATTCCGCCGCTGCCCCGAAAGCATCCATGATTTGATATAAATAAGGAAAATGAGTGCGAAGATGACGAGTGGAATAACTGCTGGTAAAACGTCGTAATGAATCCTTCACCACAGCAACCGTAAATTCCAACATAAATCCTTCGTAATCAAGCTCAATGAATTCACCTTGAGCATTGACGATATCCACATCCCCTGTCAGTTCAAATCGATGTCCCAATAGCTTGCCATTAATAAAATCAAGAGCAAAATCCAGTTTAGCGCCATGCTGATAAAGCAGATGCTTGAGTTTATCCTGCCCTCTTAAAACAGGATAAACTAGTACCGCAAGACCAAAGCGAGTATAAGCATTCGGATCGGCACCATGACTTAACAGCAAACGTGTCATTTCCAAATCATTATTGTCCACTGCCCAATGCAGCGGCGTACGACCAGTTACATCGGCTTTATTTATGTTGACGCCACGAGCTATCAATTGTTCAGCAATTTTTGGCTGTTGAGTAATAGCGCATTCAATAAGAGGAGTAAAACCATATTCATCAATATCATCCAAAGACTCACCTTGACTTACATAGAAGTCAAATTCAGGCATACGGCAACTGATGATGTCATTGGCGATGGTCATTTAGTAAATCCTATGGTTTAAATTGCGGATCGGTTCTCATTTTTGGCATATTACCTAAGCGCAGTTGTTTTTCCATTTCTTGTTCTCGTCGTTCATTATCATATTCCATACGCGCCTGCGAATTTAAAGGGGGCTCCGGATTCAAATTAGGATCAATACCATCGTTACGCTGCGAATCTAAATAAGGATGCTGCAACATGCCATTTTCTGCGGCTTCTTCAGGGGAAGCAGATGGCGCTTCCTCGTTATGCTCTCTAGCATGTACTTTTGCTAACTTACTATGTTGTTGCTGTTCGGCAATCCGTCTTTGCCTCTCCATTGACTTCGTTTCTTCAAGCAATATGGAGCCTGCCCCCTCTTTTTGAGGAGGCCAAACGGGTGGAAAAACAATACTCTCTGGTTTTTTCGTCTCGGACATAACAACTAGTATAAATTATAAATATTCACGCTGCAGAATTTCAGCAATTTGCACTGCATTCGTAGCAGCACCCTTACGAATATTATCGGCCACTACCCATAAGTTTAAACCATTTGGATGAGAAATATCTTGGCGGATACGTCCTACAAATACTTCATCATGTCCAACTGCATGAGTTATTGGTGTTGGATATTGTAATTTATTTGGATCATCAATTAATTTAACACCTGGCGCCTTGCTCAAAAGCTTACGAGCTTCAGCAGCGGTCAGGGGGCCCTTTAATTCCAGATGAATCGCCTCTGAATGACCATAAAGCACGGGTACCCGCACAGTAGTTGGGTTAACCAAAATAGAATCATCTTCCATAATTTTCTTGGTTTCCCAAACCATTTTCATTTCTTCACGGGTATAGCCATTTTCCTGAAATTCATCAATATGTGGCAGTACATTGAACGCTATCTGTTTGGGATAAACCGCTGATTTAATAGGTCGTCCATTCAACAATTCGCCAATTTGCGTAACTAATTCATTGATTGCTTTTTTACCTGTACCCGAAACTGCTTGATAAGTGGCAACATTAATACGACTAATACCGACAGCATCGTGTAAAGGTTTCAAAGCCACAACCATTTGAATAGTGGAGCAATTAGGGTTTGCAATAATACCGCGATTTTTATATTCGCTAATGCGATAGGCATTCACTTCTGGTACAACTAAAGGAATATCGTTGTCATAGCGAAAACAGGAGGTATTATCCACAACGATACAACCCGCTGCGGCAGCTTTAGGAGCATACTCTTTAGACACAGAACCGCCTGCAGAAAATAAAGCAATATCGGCTTTACTAAAATCAAAATTCGCAAGGTCTTCAACATCTAATTGACGGTTATTAAACATGACTGTCTTCCCAACCGAGCGGGAACTGGCTAAAGGATAAAGATTATCCACTGGAAAATCTCGCTCTTCTAATACCGTTAACAAAGTCTCGCCAACAGCCCCTGTAGCGCCTACAACAGCAATATTTAAACGTCTATTCATTGCAACCCCTTTTTTGAGCCACGTAGTAATGGCCGTGTTATTTATTTTGTGCTTTATGTCTAAGGTAATGATCCATTAATACCAAAGCCAACATCGCCTCAGCAATAGGTACTGCTCGAATACCAACGCATGGGTCATGACGTCCTTTCGTCACTACCGTGACTTCTTCACCTTGGGTACTGATGGTTTTTCCGGGCTTGATAATACTTGAGGTTGGCTTTAAAGCCATACTAACCTCTATAGTCTGTCCTGTAGAAATTCCTCCCAAAATACCTCCTGCATTGTTAGTTAGAAAACCCGTCTTTGTCATTTCATCACGATGTTCACTACCTAACTGTTGCACGGCGTTAAAGCCTGCTCCGATTTCTACTCCTTTGACAGCATTAATAGACATCATGGCATAGGCAATCATTGCATCAAGTTTATCAAATACAGGGTCTCCTAACCCGACAGGAACATTATAAGCCGCGACTTTTACTCGAGCCCCGACAGAATCACCTTGTCTACGTAACTGATCAATATAATCAGCTAGTGTTTCAACCTGATGCTGGTTGGGGCAAAAAAAAGGGTTATTATCAATATCGTCTTCACTGACAAAATCAATAGGAATTATTCCCATTTGTTGTAAATACCCACGAATTTTAATGCCAAGATGTCGTTGCAAATAAAGCCTTGCAATAGCTCCTGCCGCGACTCTTGCTGCTGTTTCTCGTGCAGAAGAGCGCCCTCCACCACGATAATCCCGAAATCCATATTTATGATGATAGGTAAAATCAGCGTGACCGGGACGAAACAAATCTTTAATCTCGTTATAATCACTGGAACGTTGATCGCTGTTTTTTATGAGTAAGGCGATAGGGGTCCCTGTTGTTAACCCTTCAAAAACCCCTGATAAAATTTCAACTTTATCTTCTTCCCGTCGTTGCGTGGTATATTTAGACTGACCAGGTTTGCGCTTATCGAGGAAGGGTTGAATATCTTCAGCCGTCAGCGGTAATCCAGGTGGACAACCATCAACAATACACCCCAAAGCGGGTCCATGACTTTCACCAAAACTAGTAACTGTAAATAATTTACCGAATGTATTTCCACTCATGGATTAATTACCTTGGGGCGAAAAATAAGTTTTCAACTGTTGGCATGTTAATAAGAATACCCCTTGTCCACCATATTCAAACTCGAGCCAGGTAAATGGGACATGTGGAAAAGCCTCTTCCAACGCCAACTCACTATTGCCGACCTCTACAACTAAAATACCGTCGTCTGTAAGATAATCATGGGCTTTCGCCAAGATTTTTTCAACGATAGCTAACCCATTATTCGATGCCTCCAAAGCCAGCCGAGGTTCGTGATAATACTCTGTTGGCAGTGTTTGCATTTCGTCTGCACCAACATAAGGAGGATTAGAAACAATCAAATCATAGCGCACTGCAGGTACTTTGGCCCAACAATCGGATTCAATGAGGTTCACCGTGTCCTGGACACCATGACGTTCGCAATTGATAGCGGCCACTTCCAGTGCTTCCGTTGAAATATCAACAGCATCAACAATAGCCTCAGGAAAAGCATAACTACAAGCAATAGCTATACAACCACTTCCAGTACATAAATCAAGTACACGCTCCACCCTTTCGGCAATCAACCATGGGGAAAACTGTTGTTTAATCAATTCAGCTATTGGCGAGCGCGGAATTAAGACCCGTTCATCCACATAAAAGGGTAATTCGCAGAAATAGGCGTTATTCGTTAAATAGGGTACTGGAATTTTATCAACAATACGTCGTGACAGTTGTTTAGCAAGAAACTCTTTCTCTGTAGCACTCAATCGTGCTTGCAAAAGCGAAGGATTTACATCGAGTGGCAAATGTAAACTTTCAAGAACCAATGAGAATATGTCGTCCCACGCATTATCAGTCCCATGGCCAAAATAAAGATCATTGGCATTAGCCTGGCTTAATCCAAAGCGGAGAAAATCAATAATCGTTGCAAAATCAGCCGAAGCCATTTTATAAGGATCAGTCATAGATAAAACCTTTTTTAAAATTTGTCTTTCTAAATTGTCTCGGACAGGCCCTAATGTCCATAATTGCCACAAATTGTACGCTAGTTTGAATTAATTGTCCCTAAATGATCTTTAATCATAACCTGAAGAATTACTATAATCTCATTAATGATTAATATTGAATTTTATTATGTCTAATGATTTCTTGTCTGATGAAGACAAAGCTTTATTTCGTAGAACGGTAGGAGTCGTAAAACCCTTGCAAAAAAATAAGCAAGTTGTCGTCGCTACTGAAAGACCGCAGCCGCCAGCTGCCAAACCCAAAGAATTATTACCCAAACTCCATGGGCCCAGCATTTATTTATCTGATTATTATTCAGTAGAGGTACAAACAAACACCATTCTTTCTTATTGCAGCCATAGCATTCCCTACAAAAGAATGCGTGAACTGAAAAGCGGACAAATTAAGTGGGAAACACGCCTGGATTTACATGGACATAAACCTGAAGCAGCTAAAGAAACATTGATTAGATTTATCTTGGAACAAAGTGCCAGCGGTCGTCGTTGTTTACTCATTATTCACGGCAAAGGGAGTTACAGTGGTGAAGCTCCTATACTTAAAAATTTAGTTAATCATTGGCTACGGCAATTTCCACAGGTACTGGCCTTCCACAGTGCTTTAGGGCGTGACGGTGGCAGTGGTGCACTCTATGTGCTATTAAAACGTCAACGACAGCATGAGGATGACTAACAAAGCCATATATTCGTTGCAACCTAGATAAACACGGCATTCTTAGCCAATTAAAGTTGAATTTATCCTCATAAACCCTTACCATTTGCACAAAATTTTGAATGATAAAACCATGAGTAAACAAGCCATTATTATCGGAATTTCCGGGCCTTCAGCCTCAGGAAAAAGCCTTTTAGCCAATACAATTGTTAATGAACTTGGTTCTGAACAAGTTGTGGTAATCTCTGAAGATGCTTATTACAAGGACAATAGCCATTTGCCGTTCGCTGAAAGAGAAAAAATTAACTACGACCACCCTGATGCATTTGATCATGCCTTGCTGTGTGAGCATTTGCGTAATCTGCAACAAGGGAAATCTGTAGATATTCCTATTTATTCGCATTCCAAGCATATTCGCTTGCCCGATACGCGCAGAGTAGGTCAGCATGCCATTATTGTCCTGGAAGGAATTCTTCTCTTTAGTGATAAAGCATTACGTGAAATAATGGACATTCGCATCTTTATGTCTACTCCTTTGGACGTCTGCCTCACACGTCGGCTAAAGCGAGATGTTGTTGAGCGTCATCGCTCTTTTGAATCTGTTGTTCATCAGTATGAAACCACGGTTAGACCGATGTACCTACAATTTATCGAACCATCCAGTCGTTATGCGGATATTATTGTTCCTCGTGGAGGAGAAAATCGTATAGCCATTGATATGATTCAAGCTAAAATGCGCGAATTACTCGCAACGCACACAAGTAGTTTAATGAAGGACAGAGATTAGCATGTCCTAGATTTAACGGAATAACCACTTAGACAAGTTAGAGGAGAGTAATGTGGGATTTTTAACTGGAAAAAAAGCGTTAATTGTTGGTCTTGCAAGCAACCGCTCTATTGCCTATGGTATTGCTAAAGCTTTTCATGAACAAGGTGCTGAGCTTGCTTTTACTTTTCAGAATGAAAAACTGCAAAGCCGTGTAGAGACAATGGCTGCAGAATTTAATTCTAATCTAACATTTCCTTGTGATGTCGCAAGTGATATTGAGATTCAAGCAGTTTTTGAGCAATTAAATAATCATTGGGATAAATTGGATATTGTTATTCATTCTGTTGCCTTTGCTCCAGCCGATCAAATCAGCGGCGATTTTGTTGAACATACTAATCGCGAAGGATTCCGTATTGCTCATGATATTAGTGCATATAGCCTTGTTGCGTTAGCAAAAGCAGCTCAACCAATGATGAAGGATACGCAGGGCTCTATTTTAACATTAAGCTACTACGGAGCAGAAAAGGCGGTCCCCAATTACAACGTCATGGGTATTGCGAAAGCAAGCCTTGAAGCTTCTGTACGTTATCTTGCCGCAAGTTTAGGTCCTAAAGGCATTCGTGTGAATGCTATTTCAGCAGGCCCCATCAAGACATTAGCAGCAGCGGGAATTAAAGATTTTCGTAAAATGCAAAGTTCCTATGCAAATACAACGCCATTAAGACGCAATGTAACAGCAGAAGAAGTTGGTTATACCGCTGCCTTTTTATGCTCTGATTTAGCATCAGGAATTACAGCCGAAGTAGTGCATGTTGACGCTGGTTATCATGCTGTATCAATGACTAATTTAGAATAATAATCCTTTTTCATTAATGAGGAAGCCATAACGGGGTCCATCGTTACAGGAATTCCTCATTAACCAATCTCTCCACCTTCTTGTGCAGTCTGCAAGCGATATCGGTGACTAGCTGAGGCTTTATCATTTCGTGTTGTTACCGCTTGAGTCATTAATTGTGGTGTGGCTGCAGCAAGATTATTAACCCACCAAGGCGATTGTTCACCTTCCCAAATAAACAATAAATTACCTGCTGGTAATGTAATAGGTTTTACCGGATGCATTAAAATGCCTTGATTATTAGGTAAATACAGCATAAGACTACCTAACAGCCAATGTGAGTCTGAAACAATTGCCGCAAAAGGGTGATGTTCTTCTTTAATTTCATTAACAAATTGTTTTACGGGAAATTGAGCGAGATGAGGGGTGCGAACAATCCAAACGCCAATTAAAGTTGCTTGTACTACGAAACATATACCAAGAAAGTATTTAGCATGGCGAACTGAAAAGGCTTGTTCATTTACAATGCTAAATAGCCACAACGGTGATAAGAAAAATAACGGCAGAACCCAATGGGTTTTTACATTATAAATGCCAGCACTTACCACGATAAGCAAGAGAAATGGCATAACAAAAAGATGATAGCGCCACAGCAATTGATTTGCTGCACTGGCAGCCGAACGTGCGCGTGATAACGGAAAAAAGAAAAGGATTAAAATGACGGGAATGGCAAAACAAACTGACGCTTGAAACAGACGCCCTATTCCACTCCACTGATTCTTCCCTGGTAAAGCCAATTTATAAGAAGAATATAATCCCATCTTTGCATTATCAAGTAACCAAATCCAATATGGACTTGATAAGAGTAGCGCAGTCGTTAGGGTGATTAAAAAATAGGGATTTAAAAGTTTGCTGCGATACTCGTTAATTGACAACACAGTAAATAAAAAAATAGCAAGAAAAATTAAATAATTAAATTTAGACAACAAACCCACACCAATAATTAAACCCCAGATAATAGACCAACTCCATTTGGATAACTGTGTGGGTCTAATAAACCAATACCAGGTCAGGCAAGCTGCCAACAAGGCAAGAATAGCATGAGTTCGATGGGGTAAGAGATCATAACTGATATTAGGAATTAATGCCCAAGAGAGGGTGGCACACCAAACTAATAAAGAATTTTGGCAGTAGAGTCGACAAATTTGGTGATAAAAATAAATACATAAAAATAATAAACTGTATTTTAATAGAGCAACACTAAATAAACTCACGCCTAAACTTTGAAAAACGAAATACTGGAGCCAGGTATACAAAGGAGGCTGCGAGGGGTAACCTGCCGATAATTTCTGCGCAAAGACAATTTGTTCAGCCTCATCTAAGCCAAGGGTCGGGTTACATAAAAATAAACGAGCCAATATCAAAATGCTGGCTAAAGCAAAGAAATAGGAAAATGCTTGTCGATTTAAAGTTATACTTTGGTATTTGTTACGCATGAATATTTACCTCGAGCCCAAATTCAGAACTTAAGAAAATTAGTGAAAGCAATTATTATTGCTGTTCATCTGTATTGAGCATTTAAATTTGCTACAGGCTATCACAAGGGAATCATAAGAAAAAGAAGATACTACTTGGCTATGCCCTAAAACGAGACATCACCCCGAAAATTAAACCTCTCCTCTCCGTCCTTCCGAAAAATAAGCCCCCTTTCCCCATCTTTCCGAGCGTCGCGAAGAATCTCCTAAATTGCCCTAATTGATTGATTAGAATAACACATTGTTTTTCTACATTGAGGCTTGATGATGTTAGAAGAGATAATTCTAATAACATCCAATCAGTTATAGGGAGACTCCTCGCTACGCTCGGAATGACGGGGAGAGACATTCGTGAAAAATACTGTGAGCATCCTTTCTCACGTTGATAATAATGATAGCTTTCATTAGCTATGGTTAGTAGGTTTTGCAGATGAATCTGGAATGTCTGGAGATGCATCCAAAGAATTAAGGGGTGGCTGTTTCTCCTGCACTGATTTGGTGTGGGGTAGGAAATAGCGATAAAGATTTGATTGATCATCTGCCCGCTGGCGCTTGGCTGTAGGATCTTGCATTTTCTTTTTCTCATCCATCAACTGTTTTCTCTTATGACTATTCTCTTCTTTCTCTCCTGCGATAGGGGGCAAGATAGGCTTACGACTTAGTGGAGAGAAGAAAGAAGGCAACAGCGCATGGAGACTGAGAGGTGCGGCTTGCGAAGCTTCTTCAGTTTCATTATGTTCAAATAGTTGATAGCCCTGACTTTCCATTGGTATAACAGTTTCTTCAGTCCCCCAAGAACCACTAGTGGAGCCTGAAGATGAGGAGGCAGATTGTTCTTTAAGCTTTGATTGCGATAACTCCGCTAGTACTTGTCTTGCTATTTCAATAGTGCGTGCATAAAAATCCCTTGTTGTTGCGATACCCACAATATTATCCCGCGTGGTTTCATCCAAATTCCGCAGCTCTTTCTCCATGCGTCTTAATAATTTCTCAGTTTCAAAACGAATTTCCTCATTTAAGACGGCAATTTTCTCCTTAGAAACTACATTTTCAGAGAAATAAATAATCATCGCCTTACTCGTTCTATTTCTACCACCTTGAATAATATAAGTATATTTAAAAAGCTCTGGAATTAGTTTTGTTAGATCACTGGATGCCTCCGCACAATTATCTCCGTAGGTAAGTGCAAAAGGCACCTTGCGTGCATTTAACATTTTTAACCCAGCAACAAGCTTTTTGACAGATACTGTGTCTATATATAATTTTGAGTCATCATGTTCATGGGGAGGTGTTACAAAACACATTTCGTTTGGTTGTGCCTGTTGCATCGCTTGCAACATATCCATTTGCACAAAGTCAATATTTCCCTTACTGATTAATTCTTTGCATTGACGCAGCGATTTAACAGAACTGTCAATTGAACGTGCTTTCTTTTCTAATAAAATTGCTTTTATAGTGTTTCCTTTGAAATTGACATTCGTAAATGCATAATTTTGAATAAACAATAACAAGGAATAATCTTTAGTTTTTTGATCGTTATATTCTTGTACCATTTGCTTATACACCGCAGAACTAGTACCTGGGACAGCAAAGCAACGTTGATAATGTGCTCTATAGGAGTTTTCCAAAATTTCCCAGGGCGTTGATTTAATGTGATTAAGCAAATTGATAAGTTCACCATTAATATCACTGGCAATATATTTTTTATCGGGGTATCTAGCTGCTAAATAAAAAGTTAATGCACAACTTCCGCAGGTAACATCTCGAATTACTGTCGCCTTGGCAAATTCGTCCGAATTAGTAAGTACTTTTATCAAATCATCGGCATAATTCAATGAATTGCCAAAGTAGCGAAACGGCCTTGGTGAATTATAAATGATACTATTTTTTCTGGTATTTCTTGAAGACACAGTTTTATTACTTTGTTTCATGAGCCAGGAATCTAAATTTTCCCTATAAGACTCTGATTGAAGATATCGTTTAAAGTCACTGGATGAAATAATTTCCTTAGCCACATTATTTCTTGACGCAGCTTTCTTTATTAGAAAATGAGCAAGCTTAGCCTGTCTTCTTTCTGTCAGAACTTCAGAAGTTATCTGGAAGACATTATGACTCATATTGATAGCAAGACTTACCTGCATTAAAGAAATCGCATCACGCTCTCTTATCAAAGTAAAATTGCCAGCTTTAGTTACGGGAAAGGATACCGTTCCTTTTTTATATATTCCCAGCGTTCTCTCTCGTTTTAACCTAAGGTCGCTAATGGTTTGGAAGATTCTCCCTTTCCCGGCGATACCACTGACTAAGTAACCCGGAAGCCATGGTATTCGGTGCCACACTTTCACTACCTCAACAGGCGAACGAGAATCCCTACGAGCGTGTTTTGTTATATCTTTAATACTTCGTAATTCTGCTGGTTTAAGAACGACATATTGTCTGCTAGCAGAATCTGCTATCATTCTTGTTTTAATATTGGCATTCAGTAGTTCCTCATTAAATCGTTTAACTTGTTCATTGTTTAGAGGAATAGGCAAATACCTCTGCCAACAATCTGATGTTCGACTATCACTGGTTGGCATTGTTCTAAAAGCATAAAAAAGCTCATTTTGTGTTGTAAAAATATAAGCATCTCTTGAGTCACCAGGTAAATCTTGAAGCGCCGCTGACCCAGTAAAAGAGTCAACGAAAAGAAGCAAACAACTATTATTTGTCCTCTTCTGTGATGCTGGTGTTGAATTGGTGCTTGATGATGGTGTCATTGAGAATTTTTCACGCATGGCTGTTTCCTAAATTAATGCTGCGAGGCAATTGAAATTGATGGTTAAAAAAACAAGCAGCAATTTATATATCAGGCGTGTGGTTGTACAACGAAAATTTCACTTAATCGTATGCCAAAATGGAATAGCACAGAATGATAAAACAAGCGTTAGACTCCAGAATAAAAAATTATTCCGGAGTCTGGGATCTCTGTCCTAAACTTAATCAAAAATAAGAGGGGCAGATGGGGTAGCGGTATAATCTATTATAGGATAGCCGGGAAATTCAGAATCAATCACAGTACCATTTCCTCCTAAGTTATCGGGCTCTACAAGACTAGGATAACCAGGGAATTGAGAATCAGCGTAGGTGCTATGGTGTCCATGAGACACTTCTGGAGGTCGTTGGTTATTGGGCAGTAAATTAAACGATAACTGTCTGGCTCCTTTACCAACTACCAATATAGCTTCTGCTTCACCACGACGTAATTTTCTAATGGTATCTAACATTTGCTGCTTGTCGCTACTATCAGAAAAAATGCGATGCAGAAGAGGAGGCATTTCTTTGCCAATCTGCGCATGAAGTTCAGCAATAGCACATTTTACTTTAATAGGATCATAACCTTTGCTAACTAGATTCTGTGTTTCCTCTTCACTTAACCCGAAACGATAAGGATCTGAAGGATCCAGTGAATGTGGATTTGTTCCTTTGATATAAGCACTTTGAATTTGATTCGTAATGAAGCAGCCTAATGCACCACCGATCAGTGTCAAACAAATCACACCAAAAACCATAAATCCAACAGGAGTGCTAAGGCCTGCTGCTAAAGCAAACATCATGAGAGGTGTAGAAGTAAAAATTGAAGCTACTACACCTGTAACAACTGTGCTGGCAATGGCACTGGATAAGCTGACAATAGCCTGCAGCGAACCCTCATTAAACCAAAGACGCTCAATGCTATCTATAGATTCTCTTATCAGATAATAGGCTGCTATAAATGCCATTCCAGCCGTGAGTGCTGCAAAAAGAAGTAGAAGCAAAAATATTTTTGCCTCACTATCTTTACTTGAATGTTCGTGATGACTATCACCACCAAAACAGCCAGAAGAATGATAAGAGCCACGATTAGATAGCGAATCTAACAATAACCAGGTAAACAGAAAATCATTCGTTGGAATAAAACAACGGTGCTCATGCCAACACGGATCATGAATATTGACTGGTTGATGGGTAAAGACGTAGTGAGGTCTTGTATCAGAAGGTTGTTGTGTAGATTCTGTAGCGCTAAAGAACGTATTTAAAACAGTGTAAACCTTATAATGCTCAGTCGGGTCGAGTTGATGTAAATGACTTTGTGGGCTAGTTAACTCAAAACGAATGTCATCAAGCAATCGTTGATAAATCTGCAGTCGGTCTAGTTTTGGATTCGTTTGTTTGGATAATGCTTTATATTTACTTGATAATTTTAAATACAAATTCGCTAAATGGTTATCAGTAAACCTTTCTATCATTACTCCCCCTGCGTTAATGCCTATTGATTGTCGCCTTACTCAATAAGCCGTTTACATAAAGGTCGTAATCCATCACACCATAGCTAGACTCAATTTGCTGCGCAATGCTAGCCTGTTGTTCCTTGTCAAGTGATTTAAATTGGCCATTATTAATCTTTTTCAGATGAACAATTACGAAATCACCATTTTTTAAGCTACGGCCATTTTTGCTATCTGTACGCGCTAAGCCGAAAGCCAAATCGTTAACTGCAGAGTCAGCTTTATCAGTATCACGTGTCGCCTGCGCAACTTGACGCCACTGCAACTGATTTTCCTGCAGCAATTTTTCCCGCGCTTCTTCATTTGTTTTTGAAGATAGCAGGGTTGTGCCCAACTGCTTTGCCTTTTGTTCAGCATCTCTTAGCGCTAATTTTTTAGCAATATAGCTTTTTACATCAGCCAGAGGCTTTTCTGCAGCAGGGTAATGCTTGTTAACACGCAATACTATAACACTATCGTTATCAATTTGTACAGGTTCGCTATTATTACCCAGTTCCAAAACGTCATGACTAAAGGCGGCATTTACTATCTCTTTATTTTTAGTCAACTCGTCTTTACCACCTCGTCGAGAAAATGGTGTCGTTTTGTTAATAGTTAATTTCAATGCATCAGCTACCGGTTCTAACGAATCTGGTGATTGATAACTTAAATCACTCAGCTGTTCGAGTGCTTGTGCGTATTTAGTTTGAGAAAGCTCACCTAATAATTGCTCTTTAATGTCAGTTTGCACTTCAGTTAACGGTTTTAAGGCTGCCGGCTTATAAGCCAGTAGTTTGAAAATTTCATAACCGTGAGTCGATTTAATGGGGGGTGAAATCTCGCCGGGCGTAGTTAATGTAGCCAGTTCCTTGTCAAACTCTGTTTGTCCGGCAACCATCCAAGGTAATACGCCATCGTTTGCGATCGATAATTTATCATCAGATTTTGTCTTTACCCATTCAGAAAACTGAGCAGGATTATTCTTTAAGGTTTGATAAGCTTCCTCGGCCTTTTGCTTAATTTCATCCTGTATTTGCTCAGATGCATCTTGTGGAACGGCAAAAAGAATATGAGAAACTTGCCACTGCGCTGGCGTAAGAAAATTAGATTGATTCTCATCATAGTAACGTTTTAATTCATCATCGCTAACAGCAATGCCTTCTCTAAGCTGTTGCATAGACAGGCGCACATAATCAATTGAAACTTTTTCTGGAGCGATGAATTCTTTCTCATGCTGTTTATAATATTCAGCAATAGCTTCATCAGAAACTTGGCTGTCTTTAATAAAGTTAGCAGCTGGGATTTGTAAGTAGTCATAATCACGCGTTTGCATATAAAGCTTCACAAAGCGTTTAATTTCATTAGGTAACGCAAACGCACTACCCATGAAGGCAAAACGTTGTTGATTAAGCAGCATCCCTTGTCTAACTTCTTTTTGAAAAGATTCCGGTGTAAACATGGCTCCAGTTAGTGCCTGTTGGTAGCGTTCTGCTGAAAAATGACCATCTTCTTGAAATTGAGGAATACTAAGTATTGCAGCATTAGCCTGCTCTACACTGACTTCAAAGCCATTTTTTCTGGCAGCCTGGACCGATACTTCATTAACAATCATATCTTCCAGCACTTCTTTTTTAAGTGCTTTTTCACCACCGGCAGTCATTTGTGCGGCATCACGCTGCTGGCGGGCGCGTCGGTAATTAACTTCGAAGGCCTGCTTAGAAATTGATTGCCCATTGACCTCTACGGCAGCATCCGATGCCTGATGCGACTGCATATAATAGTCCACGCCGAAGAGAGTAAAAGTAACAGCGATAAGAATAATGACTATCCAGGCTACAAGACCTTGTATGCGTTCGTTCAGCTTCTGCAACATGTTCGATGTTCCATAATTTGGGTAATTTGCAAAGAAATCTAGATTCAAAACTTGATTGATAAAAAAAACGCGCCATACGGCGCGTTAATCTGGCGGAGTGGACGGGGCTCGAACCCGCGACCCCCGGCGTGACAGGCCGGTATTCTGACCAACTGAACTACCACTCCAATTCATGGTGGGTGCTGCAGGGATCGAACCTGCGACCCTCGCCTTGTAAGGGCGATGCTCTCCCAGCTGAGCTAAGCACCCAAAAAACTTACGCTTCTTGTACAGCTTCTTTCAATGATTTGCCAGCTTTAAACTTAGCAACTCTTGAAGCTTTGATTTCAATGGTTTCACCTGTCTGCGGATTTCTACCAGTGCGCGCAGAACGGTTACCAGTGGAGAAAGAACCGAAACCTGGTAATACAACTTGGTCACCGCTTCTTAAAGCGTCGGTCACGGTTGTCATAAAAGTATCGAGAACTCGACTAGCGTCTGCTTTAGTTACGCCTGAACCATTTGCAATTGCTTCAATTAATTCACTCTTATTCATCTTTTCCCCTATCAGTTATTCTTTCCTTACCCGGCGGCGATTAAATCAAAAACATCAGCCCCAGTCAAGCAGCAGTCACATCCTTGCATCACCCGCCAGTGGCGGGCAACGCTGTGAAATATACCCGGTATTAATGGGCATGTAAATCCTTATTTTTAATTTTTTTTGAACTTTTATTCGGAATGACCTTAGTTTGGTCAGAACTTGACGTATTTACGATAGGACTACGCTGTAAAGCCAACTCCAAAACCTGTTCAATTGTCTTAACTGGATGAATTGTCAACTTCCTCAATACATTGTCAGGAATCTCTTCAAGATCCTTGCGATTTTCTTCAGGAATAATGACGTGCTTGATGCCCCCACGGTGTGCGGCCAGTAATTTCTCTTTTAGGCCACCGATAGGAAGTACCTGCCCACGCAAGGTAATCTCTCCAGTCATCGCAACATCTGCCCGTACAGGAATCTGCGTAAGCACAGAAACTAGTGCTGTACACATTCCTATACCTGCGCTGGGACCGTCTTTGGGTGTAGCACCTTCCGGCACATGCACATGAAAATCATTTTTGTCATAGAAGTCATCCTGCAGATTAAATGATTTAGCACGACTTCGAACCACTGTCATTGCAGCATGAATGGATTCTTGCATGACCTCGCCCAACTGCCCCGTATGCGTCGTCTTACCTTTTCCAGGCATCATGGATGCCTCGATGGTTAAAAGCTCTCCACCCACACTGGTCCAGGCAAGCCCTGTTACCTGACCTACCTGATCAAATTCCTCAGCTAGACCATAACGGAATTTTTTTACTCCAAGGTATTTTTCAATATTACTACGAGAAATAGTGACTTTTTTAACTCGTTTGCCAGTTAAAATCTCTTTCACCACTTTTCGGCAGACACTTGCGATATCGCGTTCCAGATTTCGTACCCCTGCTTCGCGTGTGTAGTGACGAATAATTTCTCGAACACCCGTTTCTGCAATATTAATCTCATCGGCCTTCAATCCATTTAAGACCAGTTGTTTTGGTATCAGGTAACTTTCAGCAATATGGATCTTCTCATCCTCGGTATAACCCGGTAAACGAATTACCTCCATTCTATCTAGCAATGGCGCTGGAATTTCCAAAGAATTCGCTGTAGCAATAAACATTACATCACTTAAGTCATAATCCACTTCGAGATAATGATCACTAAACGTATGATTTTGCTCTGGATCTAAAACCTCAAGTAATGCAGAGGCTGGATCACCACGGAAATCCATAGCCATTTTGTCTACTTCATCGAGCATAATCAGCGGGTTTTTTACGCCTGCTTTGCATAATTTCTGAATTATTTTCCCGGGCATAGAACCAATATAGGTTCGGCGATGCCCTCGTATTTCTGCCTCGTCTCGTACCCCGCCGAGTGCAATACGAATAAATGTTCTACCCGTAGCGTTGGCAATAGATTGTCCCAATGAAGTTTTACCAACCCCAGGAGGACCTACTAAACACAAAATAGGGCCTTTTAAACGTTTCACACGCTGTTGTACCGCCAGGTATTCAAGAATACGTTCTTTGACTTTCTCAAGGCCATAATGTTCTTTATCAAGCAAACGTTCCGCTTTACTCAAATCAAATTGGATTTTATTTTTTCTTTTCCAGGGAACAGACAACATCCAATCCAAATAGTTGCGAATTACCGTCGCCTCAGCAGACATTGGCGACATCATTTTTAATTTTTGCAATTCTGAAAGCGATTTTTCTTTAGCTTCTTTGGGCATGCCTGCTTTATTAATAGAACTTTCTAATTGTTCTATTTCATTGCCTTCCTCACTGAGATCGCCTAATTCTTTCTGAATTGCCTTCATTTGCTCATTGAGATAGTACTCGCGCTGACTTTTTTCCATTTGCCGTTTTACGCGGCCGCGAACGCGCTTCTCAACATGAAGTAAATCAATTTCACCTTCAATAGCAGCCATTAAGCGCTCTAGACGCGTTCCAACATCAAGGATTTCCAATAATTCTTGCTTATCTTCAACTTTTAGAGATAAATGGGCAGCAATTGTGTCTGCTAGACGACCTGGTTCTTCAATACTTGCCAGCGAACTTAAAACTTCAGGTGGAATTTTTTTGTTGAGCTTAATATATTGCTCGAATTGTGACATCAAAGAGCGCATCAAAATTTCAATTTCCTGCTCTTTTATCTGTTCGTTCAATTCATCAATTGATTCTAAAGAGGCTTCTAAAAAACCTTTTCCCTGAACATATTCTTTTACTTGTGCTCGCTGTTCACCTTCAACCAGCACTTTTACAGTCCCATCAGGTAATTTGAGTAATTGTAAGACGCTGGACACTGTACCAACAGTATAAACATCTTCTGGTCCAGGATCATCATTAGAAGATTTCCTTTGAGCCACTAGGAAAATCTGTTTGTTATCTACCATCGATGCTTCCAGGGCTTTAATGGATTTATCCCGTCCAACAAACAGAGGAATTACCATATGCGGATACACAACCACATCCCGGAGAGGTAAAACAGGTAACAATGATGATCCTACTTCTTCATTTTCATTTGGCATGAAATCATTTTCGCTTTCGCTAGACATAATAAGCCCTTATTCAAACGATAATCCTATGAGAAAAAGCACAGCCGCCTTCGGTTAAATTATTAACACTAAGACATAGAAACCTGAACGCTGCCCCCTGTTTTTCCAAAAACAGGAGCGCAGTGCAACTATATAATCCTAAAAAATGCTATTTTACTCCAGTGGCACGACATTTTATCTGCTGATTTTTTCTGGCGTTTTGCTGCTAAATGTATGTTCAGTTACAAAAAACCTGAAAAAATCAGTCCAATTTTTTACTTTGTCGCTCCGGTTACCAAATATAACCACACTATTAGAATGGTTTCTTATTCTCTTCCACCTGCAGCAGATTGTTTGCTTTCCTCACCCTCATAGATAAGGATGGGTTTTCCAGTGTTATTGATAACATTTTCATCGATAACTACTTTATTAACACCTTCCATTGAAGGTAATTCATACATGGTGTCTAAAAGTATATTTTCAAGGATAGCACGTAAACCACGAGCACCTATTTTCCTATCAAGGGCCTTTTTAGCAATTAAATGCAGGGCTTCTTCACGGAATTCCAATTCAACCCCTTCCATTTTAAATAAAGCATGAAATTGTTTGGTTAGTGCATTTTTTGGCTTAGTAAGAATGTCAATCAATGCATCCTCGTTTAACTCATGAAGCGTAGTTACCACAGGTAATCGCCCAACAAACTCAGGAATTAAACCGTATTTTACTAAATCTTCGGACTCAAGCGCACTCAAGACTCTTTCCATATCCTGAGTATCTTTTTTATTTTTTAATTCCGCAGAGAAACCTATACCTGATTTATCGCTGCGTTCGCGTATCACTTTATCCAGACCGGCAAAAGCTCCACCGCAAATAAATAAAATATTTGAAGTATCTACCTGCAGGAATTCCTGTTGAGGGTGCTTACGCCCCCCTTGAGGAGGTACCGATGCGATCGTTCCTTCTATTAATTTCAATAACGCTTGTTGAACTCCTTCACCAGAAACGTCACGCGTAATAGATGGATTATCAGATTTACGGGAAATTTTATCGATCTCATCGATATAGACAATGCCTTGTTGCGCTTTGTCAACATCGTAGTCACATTTTTGCAGTAGTTTTTGGATGATATTTTCCACGTCTTCACCCACATAACCAGCTTCTGTCAGTGTGGTCGCATCAGCCATAGTAAATGGCACGTTCAATATGCGAGCCAGTGTTTGAGCTAGTAATGTTTTACCGCTACCCGTAGGTCCAATTAATAAAATATTGCTTTTACCTAGCTCTATGCCATCTTCAGTTTTATGATGCAGACGTTTATAGTGATTATAAACAGCTACAGACAATACTTTTTTTGCATGAGGCTGACCAATTACATATTCATCTAAAAAGTTGGCGATTTCTTTAGGTGTAGGTAAACGAGTCTCAGTCTCCTCTTGCATTTCCTGAGTTTCTTCACGAATAATGTCATTGCAGAGCTCAACACATTCATCGCAGACAAACACAGAGGGACCAGCAATTAATTTTTTTACTTCATGCTGACTCTTTCCACAGAATGAACAATACAAGACCTTATCACCATCGCCGTTACCGGTTTTACTCATCTACAAACCCCTTTCTTACTGTTACCAAAAGCAGTGGTAAGCTGAAAGCCTGTCTTAAAAAAGATTCCTACCAGGCAAATTACGAGAAAATTTATCGGAACAAAGAAATAGTACTAAATACTAAATAGCGTTGGCTATTCGCTTTAAATCTATCCTTGCTCCTAATTCTCTTATTTCCCTTTTATTTACAACTTTAAGCACAAGCCCTAGTAAAATTTTAGACAATTAGAAAAATAACGCCAAATAAAATAGGCCAGTTTTTAAGAATAAACTGGCCGACAAGTTTTTATTTGGTTTCAGTTAGCGCATTGCGGTCCGTGAGAACTTTATCTACTAAACCATATTCAGTGGCTTGCGTAGCACTCATGAAATTATCGCGCTCGGTGTCACGCATAATCTGATCAGGTGTCTTTTTAGTATGTTTTGCCATAATACTATTCAGACGTTCACGAACAGCCAATGTTTCACGTGCGTGAATTTCAATATCAGTTGCTTGCCCTCTATAACCACCCAACGGTTGATGGATCATTACTCGAGAATTTGGCAAACAAAAGCGCTTACCCTCTGCGCCAGCACAAAGCAGCAATGCAGCTGCGCTAGCTGCTTGTCCAATACATAGTGTACTGACATCTGGCTTGATAAATTGCATCGTATCATAGATAGCAAGACCTGCTGTTACCACCCCACCTGGTGAGTTAATATACAGGGAAATGTCTTTATCTGGATTTTCTGATTCTAGAAACAATAATTGAGCCACAACTAAGTTAGCCATATGGTCTTCAACTTCGCCTAACAGAAAAATAATACGTTCTTTCAAAAGCCTTGAGTATATATCATAAGAGCGTTCCCCTCGGGATGTTTGCTCAATCACCATTGGCACCAAGCCACTGGCATTCCTTATCAAGTTAACTGAATCTAGCGCCATGCTCTTACGCTCCCTCCTTTGTAGATTCTTTCTTAGGATTCATTACATCCTCATAACTCATTTTTTTCTCTGTCAGTTTAGCATTTTCACTGATCTTCTCGGCAACCATTTCTTCCATAACCAAGGCTTCGATTTCTCCCATACGTTCCTTGCTGGCTTGGTACCAAGCGCGCAATTCGTCTGGACTTTCATAAGCACTGGCAAATTTATCAATCATTGCATCAACACGAGCTTTATCTGCAACCAATTCATGTTTTTTAACATATTCAGAGAAAAGCAGGCCAAGATGAACGCGGCGTTTTGCCTGTTCTTCAAACAATGCTCTTGGGAAATCGGGTATTTTCTCATTGTCATGATGCTCATGACCAAAAAGACGATGATACATTTCATGTTTTAAATGTTCGATTTCTTTATCGATTAGTGCATTAGGTAAATCAAATGAATTGACTGCTAACAGTGCATCAAAGATTTTTTCACGATTCATGGCACTAACACGACGATCGAGCTCACGAACCATATTCTCTTTGATGTCTTTTCTCAACGCTTCTATGCCGCCTTCCTTGATATTAAACTTTTCAGCAAAAGCATCATCCAAAGCAGGCAACTTACCTTCCATAACTTTATGTACAGTAATTTTAAAGGTTGCTTCTTTCCCTGCTAAATCTTTATGACCATAATCTTCTGGGAAAGTGACTTTAATATCAAATGGCTTGCCTTTTTTACCACCGATCAAGCTGTCTTCGAAGCCTGGAATCATTGAGCCAGAGCCGATGACAATTTCATAACCTTCAGCACTTCCACCCTCAAAAGCTTTATCACCCAAGAAGCCCTCGAAATCGATAACAGCTTTGTCATCTTTAGCGATAGCACGAGATACTTCATGCCATTCTTTATTTTGCTCACGCAATTTTTCGAGCATCTCGTTGACATCTTTGTCAGTTACTTCAGCACGAATTGTTTCAATCTTGGTGTTATCGAGTTCTACGATAGTAATTTCTGGGAAAACCTCAAAAATTGCGCTGTAGACAAAATCTTTTCCTGATTCAACTTGCTCAGGCTCAACCTGAGGCGAACCAGCTGGGATCAGCTTTTTATCTTGTAATGCTTCATATAAAGTTGATTGCACCATTTCTCTGGCTACGTCTTCACGAACGCTGGCAGAAAAACGACTTTGGACAACATGCATAGGGACTTTGCCGGGGCGAAAACCGTCCACCTTTACTTTGCGAGCAAGATTTCTGAGACGCAGGCTCACTTCTTCCTCTACTTTTTCGGTCGGTACCGAAACTGTTACTTTACGTTCCAAACCTTTCAAGGTCTCAACAGAAACTTGCATCTAGTCACCTCTTGGAAATTATATGAAATGGTGCGAAAGGAGAGACTCGAACTCTCACGGGTTACCCCACTGGAACCTAAATCCAGCGCGTCTACCAGTTCCGCCACTTTCGCTAAACAGGGTGGAATTATCAAACAGTAAGCCCCTCTTGTAAAGACTCAGAATGAATCTTAAGCTTGGATGGCCTTATTTCCTAAAAACGCTTGCCTTTTACTACAAGCTTCAATCACGTTGAAAGAGTCATACTTTCAATGTTTTTTGCCGCTCTTCAACGTACCTAACTTCGCTTTAGGAGTATTCAAAGTATGGGGTGAACGATGGGACTCGAACCCACGACAACCGGGATCACAACCCGGGGCTCTACCAACTGAGCTACGCTCACCATAATTATATATTATCTACTATATAGGAATACTGCACTCAGGCTGGCACGCCCGGCAGGATTCGAACCTGCTACCCTCGGCTTAGAAGGCCGATGCTCTATCCAGATGAGCTACGGGCGCAAATTAAAACTGGTCGGGGTGGAGGGATTCGAACCCCCGACATCCTGCTCCCAAAGCAGGCGCGCTACCAAACTGCGCTACACCCCGTTAACCCGTCCCCAAGGACAGAGCGCAAATAATACTCGTAGCAGTGCGAGAGGTCAATAACCTCGACTATAAATTTTATCCTAAGCTGATAATTCTGCAAAAAATTAACTATTAATCTTTAAAATTATACGCCAGCAGACATCCTTTAATTCATATCAAAACCGGAATGGGTATTACTGTAATAGATCCAATGCAGTAAAAAAATCTGTCATGCCCGCGCAGACGGGCAACCATCCATCATAAGAAGGTAATTCCAATCCGTTGAATGGTTATCTGCAAAAATATGGGAATGCTTTTGTTATCGACAGAAAAATAATATTTATTGCTGCCTCAATTGTTTCTAGTTAGTATCCTAAAACATCAATTGAAATAGTTAAAATCATGAAACTGCGATTATTACCGATCTTCGATAATATTAATTATCTTCATAAAAATCAGGAAAATGTCGTTTTACCCGATTCGCGGTATCAAAATGATTTCTATTACAGTTTAAACTTTTTAAAAAGTTATATTGGTAGTTTAGGAACATTCAACAGTTACCGACGTGAAGCAGAACGTTTATTACAATGGTGTTGGCATATCAAAAAAATAACCTTGCCTGAATTAAAGCGTGATGATATCGAGCAATTTGTTCGTTTTTGCCAAAATCCACCTGAAGCCTGGATTAGTGTAAAAAAAGTTCCCCGTTTTATTGAAAAAGAAGGAAAACGACAACCGAATGAAAATTGGCGCCCTTTTGTAGCTATCGTCAGCAAATCAGCAAGAAAACAAGGTGAAATCCCCTCAGTTGAACAATTCAGTCTCTCTCAAGGCGCAGTGCAGGAAATTTTTGCTATCTTAAGTACCTTTTTCAATTTTTTGATTGCCGAGGAATATTTAGTTTCGAATCCTGTAGCTTTAATCCGGCAAAAAAGTAAATTTATACGCAAACGTCAGACCCATGCCCCCATCAGACGATTAAGTCTTAATCAGTGGGATAGCGTGATAGACGCGGCTGAAAAACTTGCCAACGAAAATCCTGAGAAACATGAGCGCACCCGTTTCATTCTTAGTATGCTTTTTGGTATGTATTTGCGCATCTCTGAGCTTGCAGCAAGTGAACGCTGGATCCCAACAATGAATGATTTTGCCAAGGATTCCAGTGGTCAGTGGTGGTTTACCACTGTTGGGAAAGGGAATAAGGAACGCCAGGTTGCAGTTAGTGACGCAATGCTTGCCAGCTTGGCACGCTGGCGTCAATTTTTGGGTTTAACACCATTACCTTCTCCAGCCGACAATTCGCCACTAATCCCCAAGATTCGTGGCACGGGGCCAATGAGCGATACAGCGCCTATTAGGCGTTTAGTGCAATTATGCTTTGATATCGCAGTTGATGAGTTACGACGAAACAATCAGCAAGAAGAGGCCGATAATTTGACTGCAGCGACCGTGCATTGGTTAAGACATACAGGCATTTCAGAAGATGTAAAAATACGTCCAAGGGAACATGTGCGCGACGATGCTGGTCATAGTTCCAGTGCGACAACCGATCGCTATATTGACGTTGAAATGCAAGCACGTCATAAATCAGCGCGAAAGAAGAAGATAACCGTTGAAAGTGATTAGGTAGCTTCCTGAGCTATTTTCATCATCCCGAGCACAGCGAGGGATTACGTAAGTATTAAATTAGTTCGTGCAAGCATCCACTAATTCAATCTCAGTATGGACCAGTGGCTCTCCCAGGAAAATCTCTCCTACAATCTGAAAGCGTTGGATGGAATCAGTTACCAAATAATGTATCGTTTGGGCTGATTGCTGCGAATTAAATAAGTTGGCTTCCGTTAACACTTTTTGTAGGGCTTGCGCGGTTGCTTCTGCTGAATCCACAATGGTAACACCCGCAGGAAGAAGCGTCTTTAATAAGGATTTAAATACTGGAAAATGGGTGCAACCTAGTAACAAGGTATCTTCTTCACAAAAGCCCGATATATAATGTTTTAAAGCTTCTCGAGCAATGGCATTATCCACCATGCCCTCCTCTGCCAATGCCACTAAAACACTACAGGCTCGAGCACTAATCAGTGCTTGCGGCAATTTTTCACATATCAATCGTTGATAGGCATTGGAAGCAATCGTTGTTTCCGTAGCCATTACTGCTACGCGGTGATTTTTAGTCGCAGCCACTACAGCCGATGCCCCTGGAGAAACCACGCCCAACACAGGCATGTCAGGAAGCATCGCTTGTAAATGAGGAAGGGCCGCAGTGGTTGCTGTATTACAAGCAATAACCAATGCTTTAATCTGCCTTTCCACTAAAACTCGAGCCATTTGCAACGCATATTGCTGAACAGTATCAGGACTTTTCGTACCATAGGGCAGTCGAGCAGTATCTCCCAAATAAATAAAAGACTCATTCGCCAAAGTGGCTTTAAGAGCACGAAGAACTGTTAAGCCTCCCATCCCTGAATCAAAGACACCAATCGGCAAATTATTTTTATTCATTATTTTCCTAAATTGTAAGTTTTCGCGCTATTGCCAAATTGCTTATTCGCTCTGTTATCCGCCACCACCACTGCCAAGCGTTGGTATCGTCTTCTGCACTTCCTTATTGCTCTCTTCCATTTTGGTTAGTCGACCTTCAGAGACCTCTTTTTTATAATGTTGCGTAGTATCTATTGCAGTAGTCGTCATTTTCTTTTGGTCTTGTACTGCTTGTTTACCGTGTTTCACTTCAGCAAATGCCTTCATACCCTTTAGTGCTTGATCAACAGCTGGATCTTTCAACCATGCCTGATATTCTTGCTCATCAAGAATTTTCTCTTGTCTAAGGCTCTTAAAACGCCTGTCGTCATTAACCAGGCTCCTTACATCAAATCCTGTATCAGTTGAATCAATTGCAGAACTATCAAATTTAAAATCGGGGACCTCTCTTCCTAATACAAGAAGGGCCATGCACAGTTGCTTCGCTTCCTCTTTTGATACACCATGACTTAAGTATATTTTTTGAACCTCTCCGGGCTTTCCGCCAGGTAAAGGCTGACCCGGAACAACACTACAAGATTTCAAAAGATCTGCTGCCATAGACATCCAGTGACCTTTATCTTTTCCTTTAGGTGGAGCCTCCCTGTTCGTTATAGTTGTAGTGGCGGTATAGAATACTTTGCCATTTTTATCGACCCTGGCGACATCAGGTCCTCGCTCCTCCAAATATCTACTATGGACTTGCTGTGTGGAAGCTGCCACGCCTCTTGCAGCTGGAACATCCACATTGTAACTTACCGTATGATTACGGATATGTCCCGGAGGAATAGGTTTCTCTGTAGTAAAACGTACTGGGCCGCTTGTTGACGCTCGCAGCGCATTTGCAGTCGTAAGATCAATCGTATCAGTGCCTTTAACCTTCAGTAAAGAGGCTTTCTGACTTATCGGATAATCCTCTATTTCGGACGCAATTCCTGTAAATCTTATATCTTTACCTTTCTCGGCTTCTTCAAGTACTCTTAGAACACCTTTATCCGCGAAAGAGGCATCCTCAGGAGCTCCTGGCGTCCCTCTTAACAATTTTTGTACACCTTGATAGCGAGCCAGTTCCTCTTTTGCTGCAGCTAACTGTTTAGTAATCTCAACTCGTTCAGCGTCTATTAGTTTTTTACAATCTGGAGTCATTCCTGTCGTAGGAGGAAGACTTGCTTTTTGCCTCTCTAAAAGCGCTATTTCATTTTCAAAAAACTCTATCGTGGTATTACAAACCTTATCTAATTCACGATAAGTGGCTAACATTTCACGTGAATATTGTCTGGCAGAAGCCTGAAATCCCGGATTAAGCCAATTCATCGAAGTGGTTGTGCTTAAATCTTTTAATTTGGCATAAATTGCTTTATCGCCCGAAGTAATTTCCTTATGTAAATCAACAACATCTTGACGTGCTGCTTTTTGATCGGTTAACGCTGCACTAACCTCTGTTTTATTATTGGAAGACAAAATCGCTTTATTGCTTTCTATCTTGGCAGCATAGAAAACCTCGGGTGTAATTTGTCTTTTAAGGCTATCTGCTGTAAATACGCCACCACCAGTAGGGATATTAGCAAGCGTTTGGATAAGCTCTTGTGGCGTTTTAGCGTTACGAAAAGCATCCTTGGCACTATTTATATCGCCCTGGGGGAAAGGAGCCCCACCATCCTTATTTAAAGTCATTAAAAACTCTAGAATAGCTTTATCGGATTGTGTTGGGAGTGGTGGGCTAATTGTTCTATTATATTCAGTGATTAGATCTGCATTACGGGTATGTTGAGTAGTAATGTTGGCTAAAGGCCCTCTTGCAGTGTCGAAAGTTACGTCTAATGCATGATCAGGTAGATGCAGAGCTTGCGCAATGGCAGTTACAGTTCTTTGATAATTCGGTCCACTAAATGGATTAGCCCCTAATATTAGATTATTAATAGTACGAACACTGGTTTCATCCAGTTTTGCAGGAGGTGACAATCTTAAATTGCCAACTAGTCTTGCAACCTCAGGATTAATAATTTTTGCTGCAAAACCATGGTGCTGATTTTCCTTAGCCAAATTGCTCAAAAGTGCTGGATCAATCTTAATATCACTTCCCAGTACTCGTTGAATAGCCTCGGGAGTTTGCGCATCTCGGAGGGAGCGTGTGATATCGGGATTCTCTACCATCGCTTGTTGTTTTGCCAAAGGCAGTTTTTCAACCATCTCATTAAATGCATTGTGACTTGCAAAAGAGGAATAATTTCCTAAATTCCTTTGGATTGCTTGTTTACTCGCTGCAGTTTGCACAGCAGTCATGCTTTCTTTTGTCACCCAGCCTTGTTCGGTAATACCCAACGCGGTTAGAGCTTGTTTGAAAGTAGTGAAATTTTTTGCCTGGGTTAGATTGTTTAACTTTTGGGGGTCTCCAGTAGGCGGTGCAGGATAATTACGAACTAAATTTTCAACAAGTCGACCTCTGAATTCCTCCCTTTCCTTTGCAGACAGATTAGGGTTAGCAATAAGAGCACTTACACTAAGGCTAGCTAAAGTACTACCTCCAACCCGACCAGCAGCACCGTTAATTGTAGTAGGTCTGGTGATATTCAGAGTATTTATCCGACCTATAAAATTTGCAAAATTAGTGCCCGAATCTAAATCTATATCTTTAGTGGCTCGTAAAGTTGCTTCTATCGCAGCATGTGCTTTTAAACTCTGTTCCAACTTGTAAGTAATATTTGTTATCAAAGCATCTGTAGGTTGAGCCGTGTTTTCATCACTACCTAGTAGAGTTCTGACGCTTTTCTGTAACTCTCCTGGGGTAGCGGCTAAAGCCATCTTTGCAATTTCGGCATCGTCAGCCTCTTTGAGCGTAATCTTCGCTAATCTAATTAACGCCTCTGCCTTAGCGTGAGACACATTAGCAGGATCTTTAAAATAATTAGCAACATGAGAACCTGATATCACCGGGTTCGGTGGCGCAAAACGATCCCAAACTGTACTAAAAGTGGGAGTTGGATCGAGTAGCATCGCCTTGAGCTTAGCCGGATCATCGGCTGTATAAATGGCTTTCCTCACCATGGCGGCAGCGATAATTTCGCGTACACTTTTAGCATCGGTAAAAGCATCCTGGAAGGCCGTATCATTTTTATAACCTAATGAATCGCTGCGATCTAAGATACGCTTGATGTCATCTGGTCGTGTTACTTTAAGCAAGGCATCGAGTGTTTCCAAATCTTCTAAGTTAGCGATTTTTAATTTAAGCGCCTGGATCGCTGCAGCTTGACGTAGAGCTGGAAGATTCTTATCTGTAACAGCCGCATTTACATAGAGAGCATCATGTCCCCCTGTGGTGGTTAAATAATGCTTTTGAGCTGCAACATCAGATTGTTTGGCTATGGTACTTAACATGTTAACATCACGAACCTCTCTAGCATAAAATTCTTCCAGATATTTTTTGCCATATACTTCGCGAACCCAATCCGATTCCGAATCAGCTTGAAGATGAGCCTGATAGGGAGCTGGCACTACATTAGTTGCAAATCTAGCTTTATTGTTATCTTTTAAATGGTTGTAAGCCTGATTAAAATTAGCAATAGGATTTGCCGCAAGATGCAATTCAAAGCCTTTTTTAGCAGCCGCAACCTTCACCAAAGGAAATAAATCAGCGTGATTCATACCCTGGACAAGATTGGCAGACACACCGAGATTGCCAAGTGCCGCTCGGAAAGTAGCGTCATCACCTGCCGTTAACAATGCCTGGATATGATTGATATGACTGGCATTTGCTGCTTCAAGCTTTTTAAGAATCAGTAAGCGTTGTGCTTCTTTCTGAATATTCCCTACTGCAGCATCTGTCAACACTGTTTGGGTTGCAGGATCCCAACCCGGCAAGGTGACAGTAGGTTGGCCAACTCTTACTCTACCCGCCGGAGGTTGCTGCGTGGCAGAAGTTACAAGCTTATTACGAATATCCGTTGTACTCAATACAGTCGCTGGCGGATTAGGCGAAAGAAGGCTTTGTAGCTCGGCTTCACTTCTACCGGCAAGACCGATCATTATTCTTTTTTCGGCGGCTAGCTTATATAAAGTTTCATAACTGTAAAGAGGATTATTCCCAGAACCTATATCACCATCAGGATGCAGCCAAGTATTATTATTAGGTTGGCCAGTGGGATCAAATCCCAATCCCTGCCAAAAAGTTGGCTTATTAAGTATTGCTTGTCTAAAAGCATCAAATGTAGTTGGGTCAGTATAATTTAATTTTAATAAATCATTTAAAGCTTCTATTGCTCCTGGTTTTGTCGCGATATCATCACGCAGCAACGCAGCTTTAAGAGTGTTATTTACGGCAGGCATTTACATACTCCAGACGAGTTCTATAGTTTTATTTTAAACGCAAATTATTAAGTATTCCTTAAAGTTTGCAAAAGTTTTTGTAGTAATACTTGATTTAAAACAAGCATCTTTCTATTTTTAATAGTATAGCAAGCAGTTGGACAAGGGAATGAACAAAATACTTTGCTTTGTTATCAGCGTCTTACCAGGGGTTCTTTTTGCTCAAGGCTGTATTGTAGGGGGCAAACCTGATCGCCCACGTTATGTTTGTATGGATGGTCGTTCCGTAAGTCAAACAAGCAGCGGTCTGTTGTGGCATGCTAAAAGGGGCTGTTTTATGAGCAAGATTCCTTGCTGCGCCTATGATGCAACCCATTACAGTTTTTCAACTAACCCTTCTTATGTTTACTATTCCTATAAAAAATGCCGCGAAGGTTATCCTTATCATTTAGGAGAAATGCAAACGCATTAGTGTAAAATAGCAGGAATCAACCAGTATAAGGCCAACCTCACACTCCATTCCCATCGCGCGAGGTATCGTTACACCTAAGCGTTTTTAACGTTCAACAATACCTATTTATGTCATTCTCGCGCAGACGGGAATCCCATCCCCATATGAAAGTTAAAGAATTAAATGGCAGATAGATTCCCGCCTACGCGGGAATGACATTACAGGTTTTTTCCTGTATAGGCACCCGCTAAGAATAGCTATAACTCACGGTTAATAAAATCGCCGTCAACAACCAAAGCACCATGCTAATCACAAAAGCATAGCGAAGCGGTTCATAATGTCTTCGCTTGTTTAGAAAATTAGCAAAAGCAACCGGGAGAACTGAAACGAGCATGAGTACCAAAATATTAGCGACAAGAAGTGCGCCAGTAAACGGTAACCAGTCAGCTATCATGGAAGCGACACGATGTAAAACCCATTTTATATTCAGCAAACCTACAGAAATCCAATACTCATAATACACGACTAAAGTGGATACTAATATTAAAGGTAAAAACAATTTCATGCCGCGAATTGCAAACATTTTTTTAAAAAAGTTGCCAAATTCTCTTGAAAAAAGCACTACGATTGCGCAGCCTACTACAACTAGCGCTACAGTTAATAGCATAGTTACCCCTTGTCCTCCAATGCTTCCCAGCGCTCATAAAGTCGAGATAGTTCAGCTTCATCAGCAGCCAATTGTTGATTAAATGTCGCAATGGCCTGTGCTTCCTGTTGATAAAAATCAGCCTCAGTCATTCTTAATTGTAACTGGGTAATTTTTTGTTCCAGAGTTTCAATTTTTTGCGGAAGTTGCGCCAATTCTCGCTGTTCATTGAAACTTAATTTGGCTGCATTTTTCGGGCGTTTTACTGTTTTAGCACTTACTTCTCGTTGCTGTTGCTGCTTTTTCTGACTACGATAATCGTCATAACCACCCACATATTCTTTAAACTGACCTTCTTCTTCATAAACTAATACGCTGGTGACCACCTGATTAATAAAAGCCCTATCATGACTAATCAAGAGCAAGGTACCAGGGTAATCCACTAACATTGTTTCCAATAACTCCAAGGTTTCAATATCTAAATCATTCGTGGGCTCATCCATTACCAGGAGATTAACCGGCTTAGCAAACAGTTTTGCGAGTAATAAGCGATTACGCTCACCACCAGATAAGGTGGCCACCGTCTGATTAAAACGCTCCGGCGGAAATAAAAATTCGCGTAAATAGGAAGCCACATGCTTTTGCTGACCATTAATAGTGACATAATCCGCACCATCGCCAACATTCGCCATCACCGTTTGTTGCTCATCGAGTTTACGTCTTAGCTGATCAAAATACGCCACTTCTAATGATGTGCCTTGTCGTATCGAACCTGAATCTGGTGTTAATTCTCCTAATAGCAAACGGACAAGGGTTGTTTTTCCACAACCATTGGGACCAATAATCCCTACCTTATCGCCCCGCATCAGTAATAAGGAAAAATCTTGTAACAGGGTTTTATCAGCAATGCGGTAATTCACATGTTGTGCTTCAATCACCAAAGCACCAGAACGTGATACATCCAATGAAAGCGCTTGTACCTTCCCAAGTTGTTCGCGACGAGCCTTATATTGCTCGCGCATGGCCTTTAAAGCACGGACACGACCTTCGTTACGGGTGCGTCGAGCTTTAATGCCAGTACGAATCCAGGTTTCTTCATCGGCAAGTCGCTTATCAAATAGGTCGTTTTGCTTTTGCTCACTCATGCGTCGAGCTTCCCGTCTGTCCAGGAAGGTTTCATAATCGCAGTCATAGTTATAAAGTTTGCCGCGATCAATTTCAACAATACGGTTAGCCACCTGACTTAAAAATTCACGATCGTGAGTCACCAATAGCAAACTACCTGTGTAAGTTTTCAGGTAAGACTCCAACCATTCAATCGCATTTACATCTAAATGGTTGGTTGGCTCATCGAGAAGCAACAGATCAGGAGCAGCAATTAAAGCGGCCGCCAATAAAGCGCGACGCTTCATTCCTCCTGATAATTGATTCATCTGCGCATGCGGGTCAATACCAAGCCGACTTGCCATCATCTCCACACGCGGCAAAATATCCCAGGCATGTAAGTTGTCCATTTTTTGCTGACATTGTGCTAATTTGGCAATGTCATTGGCCACCGTCAGAGCATGGAACTGCGAAAGAACGTCACCTACTTCTCCTAAACTTTTTACCAGAAAATGATAGACCGTTTCCTGAGCGGTTAAAGGCACTTCCTGAGTTAAACCTGCTACCCGCAGACCATTTATTCGACTCAATTGCCCGCTATCAGGAACCAGTTCCCCCTGTAACAGGCGCAACAAGGAAGATTTTCCAGCGCCATTTCTACCCACTAAAGCAATTCGGTCCTGGGGTTGGATTTGCCAGTCGACTTTATCTAATAGACGATTACCAGCAAGATTTAATGTGACACCCTGAAAGGAAACTATACTCATAAAAACTCATTATTTATTCAATTTTGATAATCAGCTAAAGCCTTGGTATCAGAAAAATTACTTTGACTGTAAAAACCAATAGGTTCGTCATTCACACAAGTGTAGGTTTAAAATAGCTAAATAGGAACAATTTATAAATTATAAACAAAAATGAACCTGCAAAAATGCTTTTTAACATTAAAGAATTTTTTTGTTTTGCTTCAGGATACATCATTGCTTCAGCTTTTTTTTAAGATTAAGCGCTTACCTTTCTGCGACAAATCAAACTGCGCCAACACATTCATGCCTAATAAAACGACGTTGTCGTTATCAGTAGGAACAATGACGGCTTTAATATTTTGAAACTTGAAGTCAGCAAAAGAAAGATTTTCTAGTCGCGTTAATGAACCAGTCACCTCTCCGCCTGCGGTTTTAATTGTTACCGCATAACGGCCTCTCAAATTCATCTTCTTAGCCAGATTTTCTGGAATAGCAACTAAAGTAGCACCCGTATCCAAGAGAAACTTCACCGGATGATCATTAATATAACCATCAACGTAATAATGGCCTTGCGGGTCAGGTGTCACTGAAACTGTCCCCGCATTAACCTGATACTGTCCTTGCTCTGCATTTTGGTAATAGTGAAAAAACCAAAATAATAGCCCAAAGAAAATTAACCAAACGGCAAGGAACATAAATCGTCCTGCTTTGGTATAATGATTATCGCTCACTTTGGCTTTCTTCTGACTACTTGCCTGGTAAAACCATAATGCCTTCAACTTCTACTTGAGCACTACGTGGTAAAGCACTTACGCCAATAGCAGCTCGAGCAGGATAAGGCTCAACGAAATATCTGGCCATAGCTTCATTTACCAAAGGGAAATGACTCAAATCAGTTAGATACACAGTCAGTTTTACAAGATTTGCAAGACTGCCGCCAGCCGCTTCACAAACTGCGGATAAATTATCAAAAACCTGATTAATTTGCATGCGTACTTCCGTGCTGCACAATTGCATGGTTTTTGGATCAAGAGGTATCTGTCCAGATAAATAAACAGTATTTCCACAACGAATCGCTTGACTATAGGTACCAATTGCTGCTGGTGCCAAATCACTATGAACGGGTTGCATTAATTATTCTCCTGCTTATTACGATAAAGACGCATTACTACTTTATTTGCTCGCAAACGGCGCATTACTCGTGCTAAATGAGTTCTGTCACGTACGCTAATGGAAAAAGTTACCGCATTATGACGACCATCTCGAGGATCAACATTAATATTGCCTATGTTTGACTCTGCTTCAGAAATGGCTGTTGCTAATGCAGCAAGTACTCCCCTTTGGTTCGCAACTTCAACAGTAATATCGACCCAATATTCACCCTGCACCTGCTCATCCCAACGCAATGAAATCAATTGTTCGGGATTGCTTCGTCCTTGATTGATATTAGGGCAATCACTCGCGTGCACGATAATACCACGACCCTGTTGAAAACGACCTACGATATTATCACCAGGAATAGGTTGACAACAATCGGCAAAATGGACAACCATCCCCTCTGTCCCTTTAATTGCAAGTGGTCGACTCTTTGTTGTTTTATCAAGTTCTGTAGTTTCCTGCGAGATAATAAGCCGCTTTGCAATAACCATTGGCATTTGATTACCAATACCAATTGCGTAAAGTAATTCATCGGATGATTTGTAATTTAAATCATGAAGTAATGCTTGCAACGTTTCAGGAGGTACCTTCGCGTAATCACTGGACAATTCAGTTAGCGATTGCTCCAAAAGCCGCTTGCCAAGCACAATGGATTCAGCGTGTTGTTGACTCTTTAGAAAATGACGAATATTACTGCGTGCCTTACCAGTAACGACAAAATTTAACCAGGCAGGATTTGGATGCGCTCCGGGAGCAGTAATAATTTCAACCGTTTGTCCGTTAGTTAGCGGGATACTTAAAGGTACAAGACGACGATTTACTTTGGCTGCAACACAACTATTCCCTACGCCAGAATGAACGGTATAAGCAAAATCAACCGGCGTTGCCCCTTTCGGTAATTCCATAATATGACCTTTGGGCGTAAAGACATATACTTCATCCGGGAATAAATCAATTTTGACATTTTCAATAAATTCCAGAGAATTCCCTGTACTTCGCTGCATTTCAAGTAAACGTTGCACCCATTCGCGGGCACGCAACTGCGCTTCATTTACTTCCAAACCAGAAGATTTGTAAATCCAATGCGCTGCAACACCATTTTCAGCCACCTTATCCATATCCTGTGTTCGTATTTGTACTTCCAGCGGAACACCAAAAGGGCCAAACAAGGTTGTATGCAACGATTGGTAGCCGTTTGCCTTGGGAATCCCAATATAATCCTTAAAACGTTGAGGTACGGGTTTGTATGTACGGTGTAGTGCACCAAGAACACGATAGCAAGCATCGATATCTTCGGTAATAACTCTAAAGGCAAAGACATCAGTAATCTCAGCAAAAGAAGCCTTCTTTTGGCGCATCTTACGATAAATACTGTATAGGTGTTTTTGTCTGCCAAACACATGTTCGTAAGGAATATTCAGTTGTTTTAAAGCGTGTTCTAAATCTTGTTCAATTTTTTGCGTTAATTCACGTCGATTTCCACGGGATTTTTCCACAGCAGATTTAATCGCCCGATAACGCATGGGATATAAGGCTTGAAATCCTAAATCCTCAAGACCAGTATAAATAGCATGCATCCCCAGCCGATTCGCAATAGGTGCGTAAATCTCCAGGGTTTCAATGGCAATACGTCGTCTTTTAACTGAGGGCATGGCCCCTAAAGTACGCATATTATGGTAGCGGTCAGCCAGCTTCACAATAATTACGCGAATATCTTTTACCATGGCCAAAACCATTTTACGGAAGTTTTCCGCTTGTGCTTCGGCGCGTGATTCAAACTTGATCTTGGTTAATTTGGTGACTCCATCGACTAAAGCAGTCACGTCTTCACCAAATTGCTGAATTAAATCTTCTTTGCTAATTGAGGTATCTTCAACCACATCATGAAGCAATGTCGCCATGATGGTTTGATAGTCCAGGCGCATGCGTGCCAATATTAAAGCAGCAGCAACCGGGTGAGTAATATAAGGCTCACCTGAACGGCGCATTTGACCACGATGTGCTTTTTCAGCCACCAAGAAAGCTTGATAACATTTTTCTATAAGCGGTTGCTCAAGGTAGCATTTAAGCTCTTCGTCTAACTCCTTAAAGTAGCTCACGCAATACTCCTGTCCCTTCAAACTACCGCTCTAATGTATTAGCTTTAAAAAGTCCATGGTTGAGTAGTCTGACTATTTTCGCCAATTTACATCGGGTAATTGTGAAAATCAGATTTTTAGGCACTGCAACAAACGTCGATAGTAAATCCTTAAAAACCTGTAGATTCAAACTCTCTTTATGGTAATGAAAGTTTTTCAATTAATCTTTATCCAGAATATCTGGTTTAATTAATCCTGCTGCAATTTCACGTAGAGCAACCACAGTTGGTTTATCATTTTCCCATTCAACCAGCGGCTGTTCACCGCGCACAGCGATCTCTCGAGCACGCTTGGTTGCGACCATTACCAATTCAAAACGGTTTGCTACATGTTCCAAGCAATCTTCTACGGTTACACGTGCCATAACATCTACCCTCCAGAAACTAAAACATTGTCGGCCAATGATAGTTAAGGGCCCCTGTTAATTTACTAGTAATTGATTTTTTTAACGTCTTTTTCTATTACTATAGCTAATAGGTAGGTAATTAAGTCAAAAAATCAAGATCTTGGCATTCTAGTAGAGTTTTTGAGGGCCCAAAATAGTCTATTTTACTGCGATGCCAGCAGGAAAGAAAGTAATTTTCTTTGTTGCAGGGATTGACGCTTCATTTTCAAACGGTTAGCCACTACTATTGCTTGTAATTCCGCGGCAGCTTTCTCAAAATCATCATTCACTATCAGGTAATCAAATTCAGAATAATGGCTTAATTCGTCTTGTGCGCGCTTCATACGTTCCTTGATAACGTCCTCATTATCCTGACGCCTACCGAGCAATCGCTGTTTAAGAACATCTAATGACGGAGGAATAATAAAAACCGAAATTGACTCAGAAAAAATACGTCGAATTTGCTGCGCACCTTGCCAATCAATGTCCAGAACAACATCAATGCCTGCTTCCAGTCGAGCTTTAATTTGTGCCACAGAAGTACCGTAATAATGATTAAAAACAAGAGCATGTTCAATGAAAGCATCCTCTTTAATCATTTGTAAGAACTGTTGTTCATTAATAAAGAAATAATCGATCCCATCTTGCTCACCTGGGCGCATACTACGGGTTGTGTGTGAAATGGAAACTGCAATGTTATCCATTTCATTCACCAATTTTTTTACCAAACTGGTTTTACCACCTCCAGATGGGGCAGCGACTATTATTAAACTGCCTTTGCAAGTAACAGTCATGATGTTTACTCTATATTTTGAATTTGCTCACGCATTTGCTCAATGAGGACTTTCATTTCCACAGCACTTTGAGTTAACCCAATAGAATCTGACTTAGAGCTCAAAGTATTGGCTTCTCGATTCAATTCCTGCATCAAGAAATCCAAACGCCGTCCCGCCACTTCACTACTATCCAATGTTTTAGCCACTTCCTTTACATGGATTTGTAGTCTGTCTAATTCTTCACTTATATCCGCACGAGCAATTAATAAAGCAATCTCTTGTTCAATGCGTGTATTATCAATTTCTAATTGTAAACTACTTAGACGAGTTAATAATTTATCACGCGTTTGACCAGAAAGTGCAGCTACCTGCTGCAAACTATTTTTTATTTCTTTATCCAACTTAGTCAAACGACTTTCAATTTGCATTTTTAAAGCATTCCCTTCCGCTTCTCTTACTGCGAGCAATTGCGTCAGAGCTTCCATAAATAATTGTTCTGCCTGTTGGCCCAATAATTCAATGTCGGGTTGTGTGGTTTCAATCACTCCAGGCCAAGCTAAAATGGCATTTAGTGATAAGTCGTTGGCAATGAATTTGGTTGTCGCCAATTTATTTCCTATCTCAAGCAAATCGTCAACCAGCTTTTCATTGATAAGCATGGACTGATTTGAGCTTGATGTTGCTTGAAATTTCAATTGGCATTCCAATTTACCACGACTTAGCTTATCACGCATTAACGTTCTCAAAGATGTCTCTAAAAAGCGAAATGCTTCAGGAAGACGAAACGACACATCAAGATAGCGATGGTTAACAGATTTGATTTCCCAGCAGAAAACTCCAGCATCAAGCTGGCGTTGCACCCTGGCAAAAGCGGTCATACTGTGAGTCATAATAGTACCAATTCGTCTAATGTGGGCGCGACTATATACTAAATTTGTACAAATGCAAGACTTCTTTATTAATTTCCTTATAACCCTTTTGAAACAATTTGCAGTAATTAAATTGCCATCTTAAATAGCTACAATTAACAACTAAAAGAACAAATTTAGATACAATCAAGCACGGCGAAATGGTCTTTATTGTTGCCCATTTCCGGTCAGGCGGAAAGATGGAATCATCCTGCAAAGACACGACAGAGTTCACTATAATCCCCGCCTACGCTGGAACGACTCGAATTTGGCGCTATATAATTCAACGTTTAATTTTTGCCTGGTTAAAGTTCGATATTATTTGTCATTTCCTCGCAGGCATAAATCTATCCTCCAGAACATGACAGAGTTGGTGCATAGTAAGAGCTAAAGGTTTATACTTGCTTATTTTAGCGAGGATTAATCATGCGCCCCAGTAATCGCGAATCTAATCAATTACGTCCCATTAAAATAACTCGAAACTTTACTCAACACGCAGAAGGCTCAGTCCTGATAGAATTCGGCCAAACTCGCATTCTGTGTAATGCCTCTGTGATTGATGGGGTGCCAAGATTTTTAAAAGGCAAAAATCAAGGTTGGGTAACCGCTGAGTATGGCATGTTGCCCCGTGCGACCCATAGTCGTACCGAACGAGAGGCAAGTAAAGGCAAGCAAGGTGGTCGAACCTTGGAGATTCAACGATTAATAGGGCGCTCTCTCCGTAATTGTGTTGATTTAAAAATACTGGGTGAAAATACCATTACGCTAGACTGCGATGTCATTCAAGCTGATGGCGGTACACGAACCGCTGCAATTACTGGCGCATGTGTGGCTCTAAAAGATGCCATTGCATGGATGGTTAGTCGTGAAAAATTACGCAAAATGCCGACTTTTAACTATGTAGCAGCCGTTTCTGTTGGTATTTATCGTGGCCAGCCCGTATTGGATTTGGATTATGCCGAAGATGTATTAGCCGAAACAGATATGAATGTTGTTATGAATGAAGAGGGACATTTTATTGAAGTACAAGGTACTGCTGAGGACAAAAGCTTTAACCGCGAACAGCTAAACAGCATGTTGGCTCTGGCAGAAAATGGCATTGCCCAATTGATTGAAATTCAAAAGAATGCTTGATTATCGATTTACTTTGATAAATGGTTGCCCGCTCTGCGCGGGCATGACAGATTTTTTGTCCAGTATGAAGCCTGTTAACATCAATGGCGAGTTGGAGCAGGTTTTAGTTTGCTCATGGATTTGATATCTTAGTCATTTTTTGCCTAGCCCTGAACGTATGACTACGATCACTGACAGAATACACACACTGCAAAGCCTTATCACCTCAACAGCCAAACAATATCATCGTAATCCCCAGGAAATACAGTTATTGGCAGTCAGTAAAAGTCATCCCGTTCAGGCAATCCAGGAAGCCTATCAAGCAGGATTAAGGCACTTTGGTGAAAACCATTTTCAAGAAGCATTGCAAAAAATTCAAACGCTAGAGACTTTAAACATTTGCTGGCATTTTATAGGCCCTATCCAAAGCAACAAGGCTAAAGGTATTGCCCAACACTTCAGCTGGGTCCATAGTCTAAGTCGCGAAGACATTGCCTCTTTATTGAATAAACATCGTCCAAATCACTTACCCCCCGTGAATGTTTGCATTCAAATTAATCTTGATCATGAAGAGAGCAAATCAGGAATCAACCCCGAACACGCACAAGAACTCGCTGCTTTAATTGTTAAATTACCCCGATTAAAACTTCGTGGTTTGATGACTATCCCCAAACCGCAGTATCATGAGCAGCAACAATATGAGAGTCTTTTAAGGTTAAAAAATTTATTAAATATGTTAAACAAAACAATGAATTTATCGATGGACACACTCTCTATGGGGATGAGTGATGATTTAATTGCCGCGATTCGAGCAGGAAGTACCATCGTGCGCATTGGCCAAGCCTTATTTGGTAAAAGATAAGATAACGCTTAAATACCGCATTAATGACAGGAGCGCAGATGAATATTAGTTTTATTGGTTTTGGTAACATGGCACAAGCCATTGCTAATGGCTTAACACGTAACAAAACATACCGAATTTTCGCCGCCGCACCCTCTCTTTTAAATGGCATATCAGCCGATGGTATTACGCAATCACCTGATAATTTAGAAATAATAAAAAATGCCAATATTGTCATCCTGGCGGTCAAGCCTGCAAACATTGCTGATGTATTAAATGAGATAGGTTTAGCCCTTCCTCCTGAAAGTCTACTTATTTCTGTTGCAGCAGGAGTAAGTCTTAAAGCATTGGCAAAACATTGTCGTCAGGAGCAAGCCATCATTCGCACCATGCCTAATCTGCCAATCGCAATAGGTAAAGGAGCAACACCAATGATAGCGAATGCTTATGTCACGTCCCAACATAAACAATGGGCTGAAGATTTATTTCAAGATTTAGGCATCATTCATTGGTCTACTCAAGAAAGCGATATGAACCCTTTTACTGCCTTATCAGGGAGTGGTCCTGCTTATTTTTTTCTTTTTATTGAAGCAATGATTGACGCAGCAAAGAAATTAGGCCTAAACGAAGAAGTAGCTAAAGCGTTTACCTTTCAGACACTAGAAGGCGCTTTGGACCTAGCCAGTCAAGGTAGGCTTGATATTAGCGAATTGAGAAAAAAAGTGACTTCTCCTGCTGGAACAACCGCGGCAGCCCTTGCAATATTAGAGGCTCATGGATTTAAAGATTTGCTATTTAAAGCAATGAAAGCAGCCACCAAGCGTGCCGAACAGCTAAGTTTTTAGTTAAAGACTTCTTTAAAAGGCGCAGGTTGTACAGATTAGCTGTATACTCCCTGTAGCATAGATAACAATAAACGGATAATTGAGAGAACACTTTATGTCAGGTTTAATTGCTGTTTCTTATTTTTTAATCAAACTATTTTTTAATTTAATTCTTTTTGTTTTATGGTTAAGAGTTGCTCTGCGTTATTTTCGCATTAGTACACTTCATCCTGTAGGGCAATTAGTCTATCGTTTTACAGATCCGCTAGTCCATCCAATTGAACGTTTGATTTATCCTAAAAATGCGACTTTAAAGCGCTACGACTGGATTACTCTTGTCTTAATTATTGTGTTAGAACTTTTTAAATTTCTGATAATTGGCCTGCTCTTTTATAATTCGTTACTGCCGTTACCCTATTTAATATTATTTGCTCTGGCCGATTCCCTCATTCAGCTATGCGACTTTCTCTTTTACATGATTCTTATTCGCGTAATAATCAGTTGGATTAATCCAACAAGACAACACCCGGTTCTGGATATCATCAAAGTAATTACCGATCCATTGTTGGAATTAGGACGACGTATTGTCCCAGATATTTCTGGTTTTGATTTTTCGCCCTTTATTATTGCGATTATTTTAAAAATTTTTACTTTATTTATAGCCGCCTCCCTTCCTTTTCATTTGTAAGCAAAAATTATTAAGGGGAGCTATACTTGAAGCAGGTTGAAACTTACGGACAAGCCCATGAACCGCTTGATAACAACAATTGGTATCGCTTCCCTTGGCTTTTCATTTAATGCTTTTGCGGCGCAATCAATCTATTGTCCGCAAAATCATGGCTATATTAACCTGGGCATGTCGGTTCCTCAGGTTCTTGCCGCCTGCGGTCAACCTCTGAGTAGGCAACAATCCAATACTCCTGTCATGCAAAAAGTCCCGGTCTTACAGTTAATGTATAACAACCAAGGTTCTCAATCTGCTTTTTATGGCGTTTGGTCTTTACCTGTAGGGGTTAATAGTGGTGCTCAATTACAAGTCAACATTATTGATAATAAAGTGAGTAGCGTAAGCCTCAATGGCAGTAACACCAATGCTTTTTCCATATGCGGTGGTTCAATGATTCAAGTTGGGGATCCTGTTAGTAAAGTTTATGGAGCTTGTGGCAATCCCTCGCTTGTTAATAACACCTTTATTAATCAGCCTATCGAAAGTAATCAAAAACCCGAAATATGGACCTATCAAACTGACCAATTCCAAACCCCATTTAGCTTGACTTTTGTTAATGGCAAATTACAATCCATCGATTAATTGACTGCCGGAAACACATTCATGAGTGAAACCATCGATGATTTAACAATTGCTTACAGCGAAAATGGTACTGAAACCGTCAAAGAATTAGATAAGCACGTTTTGTCGAAGGGAGCCTGGACCACCATCATGTTTCGCTACCAGGACTGGGACAATGCAAAACAAGATTTTGGTCCTGTAAAATATTCAATCAGACGCTATCAAAAGAAAAATAATCAGTATTGGATGAAATCAAAATTCAATATTTCCAGTGAAGATCAAGCGCGTAAAATTATTGAGGTTCTGACTGATTGGTTAGGCGAAAAGAAATAAATTGGCAGGTTTTACTTGCCACAGCTATTTGCGCTATAAACACCCATATCGCCTGAGCAATAAATTTGTCCTGTAGGACCTGAGGTTCGAGCATCATTTCCAAACATCGTACCGCCCAAATAGCCAAGAAATGATGGTAAAAATAGCAACACAATAGCAATGCAAGCCTGACTAATAGCCTGTCCAATAGTGACTTGTGTGGGATTATCTTTGTGTTGTTTAAATTTCATAATAGCTACGATAACAAAGGCTAATCCGCCTATATAACTTATTGCGGTGATAAGCTTTGCCAAACTGGTAAAGGAATTTGTAATGGATGTAGACATATTACCCAGAGTTGGGGTTGAGGCAACTGCCCCCCACAATTCAGGGATAACCATCATTGCTAAGAAAGCTATTAATTTCAATCGAATAGACATGTTAGCCCGAATAAATAATTGCTTTGTTGTTTTGATTTACCTTTTCTATTTAGAAGTATAGCTTAAATCCATAAGCTATCTCTCTACTGGATGACAAGTAATATTGTACCTCTGCAAATACGTCATCCCATTTAAGATAATTGTTATTCCATTGATCATAATAAAATGCAGCTACTTGAAGAGTTCCTTATCCTATTGCAATTGGATAATATTCCGACATTTTTTGAATCCACGCGTAAACTCCTTTATAATCGTTGCCATTTTCCATTTCGTTATTGGATGCCACTTGCATGAAATATCGTTCCATTGCTTTATTATTAACGCCGGTGGTTGTTCTTTCAATAATTTATTTTTCTTTTCCCACAACACCAAAATTGCATGGACGAACGACAGAGCCTAAACCCATTACGGTAGAAACAGCTCCCGTTACCGAAAGAGTTCTTGCTGATCAATTTGAAACCATAGGCAGTCTTGCAAGTACTGATAATATTGATATTAGTTCTGAATTAGCAGGACAGATTGCTGCAATTTATTTTAAACCAGGTGCCAATGTAAAAAAGGGTACCTTACTTATTCAACTGGATGCCACTGTTTTAAAAAGCGAGTTAGCTAGTGCCAATGCTAATTTAGCATTAAGTGAAACAAGTTATGAGCGCACAAGTGAATTAGCAAAAAGAAAACTTGCTTCTGCCCAGGCGCTTGATCAAGCTTTAGCTGATTTACGTGAAAAACAAAATACAGTTAAAGCAAAGCAGGCTCAACTTGAAAAATTGAGTTTACGCGCCCCCTTTTCTGGAACTTTAGGCTCAAGACAAGTAAGTGTTGGTCAGTATGTTAAAGTCGGACAACCTTTAGTCCGGTTAGTTGCTAATCAAAAATTGCGGGTCGAATATAATTTACCTGAACGTTACTTGCCTCGTTTAGAAGAGGGTCAACAAGTGACTGTCGTATCAGATGCGTTCCCAGGTCAGCTCTATCAAGGATTTGTTAATTATATTGATCCAGCTGTTGATAAGGATACCAGAACCATCGCTGTTGAAGCATTAATCGATAATAAGCAAAATCTCTTATCTGCAGGACTTTTTGTCCGTGTTAGACATGAGTTTGGTGGGAAGAAAAAAAGGCTTCTGATTCCCGAGGAAAGTTTAATTCCTACTATTAATGGACAAAAAGTTTTCGTCTTGCGCAATGCAAAAGCCGTCGCCGTACGGGTCAAAACGGGCGCGCATCATGGGGCAATGACTGAAATCTGCAGTGGTTTAACCATCGATGATGTTATCATTGTGCGAGGTCAGCATAAATTGAGGGAAGGTAGTCCTGTTATTGACATTCATCAAGGATAAAAACGATGGCGATTTTTTCAGAGCTTTGTATCAAACGCCCTGTTTTCACAATTGTTTTATCGCTACTTTTGGTGATTACCGGCATTCTTCACTATAACAAATTGGTTATCAGACATTTACCCAACATTGATAAACCGGTAGTTCATATTGCCACGGATTATGAAGGAGCTAGCCCAGAACTGGTTGAAAAGGAAGTCACTATCCCAATTGAGAATGTGTTATCAGGCGTTTCAGGGATTGATTCTTTACGCTCAACAAGCCTACTTGGTAAGAGTCGCATTAACATCGATTTCCAACTGGGTGTTGATATTAATGAAACCATCAGCGACATTCGCAATAAATTATCAGCAATACAAGCGAAATTACCCAAAGATAGTCATCCCCCCACTGTGAGTAAGAATGATGCAGATGCTAATCCAGTATTAATGCTAGGATTTCATGATGAAAGCAAAACACCGCTTGAAATCACTGATTATGCAAATCGTTTTATTAAACCTGTTTTACAAGAAATAAAAGGTGTAGGCGAAGTCGTTTATCACGGTAGCCGTGATTACGCTGTCAAAATAGAGTTAGACCCTGTAAAAATGGCCGCTTATCAAGTCACGGTGGCACAAGTAAAGAAAGCGCTTACGCAACAAAATATTGATGTTCCCAGTGGTCAAATTAAAAGTAGCAATCGTTTTTACACCGTCGTTACCCATGCTCGTTTGCAAGACGCTAAACATTTTGCAGATTTAGTCATTGCACAACACAATAACCAGCCAATTCACTTAGGCGAAATCGCTTCTGTCACTGTAGGGAGTGAGCATGAAGACAATTTACTTCGTATCAATGGCAAACCTGCCGTTGGACTAGCTATCCTTGCGCAATCAACAGCAAATCCCATTGATGTGGCTGCTGAAGTAAAGAAAACTATTAATTCTCTCGAACAAACCTTACCGCCTCATTTTAAAATTCAACTGGTTTTCGATTCAACTTTGTTCATTAAACAATCCATTCATGAGGTTTATAAAACTTTTTTTGAAGCTATTTTATTCGTTGCCACCGTTGTTTTTTTATTTATAGGTAATTTGCGCGCTGCCATCATTCCAATAATTACCATTCCTATCTGTCTTATCAGTGCTTTTTGGCCAATGTATTTATTGGGGTTTGAACTAAATATAATTACTCTCTTAGCAATGGTATTAGCAATCGGACTTGTGGTAGATGACGCCATTGTTGTCCTGGAAAACTGTCATCGCCATATGCAAACTGGATTATCTCCTTTGGAAGCTGCTATTAAAGGAAGTAATGAAATTATTTTTGCCATATTAGCCATGACCATTACATTGGCAGCAGTCTATGCTCCGATGGGATTTGTTTCTGGTTTTACTGGAAAATTATTTTTACAATTTGGCATCACCTTAGCAGTGAGTGTTCTTATCTCAGGCCTAATCGCTTTAAGCTTATCCCCTATGATGTGCTCCAAGTTGCTAAACAATAAGGAAAGTCGTTATAGCCATTGGCTAGACCAACAATTCGAGAGATTAAGCACACGCTATTCTCAAAGTTTAAATTTTACGCTCAAACACCCACTGATTCTGGGATTTATTATCCTGTGTTGTTGTTTAATTGGTTTTTTTTGTTACCAACAAGTAGGTGCTGAATTGGCTCCTGCCGAGGATCAAGGCTACATTATTGGTTCACTCTCCTCCCCTACCAATTCCAGTACACGTTATACAGACCAGTATACTCAAGAACTCGAAACTATTTATGAAAAAATACCGGAAAAAGCTGCTTATTTAACCTCCATTAGACCAACTTCCGCGTTTACTCTGTTAAAACTTACCCCCTGGAAAGAACGTCAGCGTAAGCAAAAGGAAATCAGTAATGACCTTAGTGAACAAATGCAAACGATTACAGGTGTGAATGTTTTTCCTGTAAGTCCCAATCCGTTAGGACACCACAGTGGCAATAGTCAATTTAATTTAGCTTTGTTAGGAAATACTTCTTATTTGAGACTCAATGAAATCAGCAGTGAAATAGTAAAGATCCTGGATGATTATCCTGGCTTAAGACACATTAAAAATACCTTGGCTCTTGATAGTGAACAGATTGACATTGAAATTGATAGACAATTAGCAACTGACCTAGATGTTAATTTGGCTGATGTAGCGGAATTGCTATCGACCATGTTGGGAGGAAGTAATCCTGCCAATTTTACTTATGAAGGACAAGCTTATAAAGTCATTCTTCAAGTGAAGCAAGCAGAGCGACGAGATGTGGCCGTGCTTAATAAATTGTATGTGCAAAGTGGGCGAGGGAAAATGATTCCTTTATCCACTTTAATTAATGTTCACACCACCATAGGTCCAGACAGTTTACCGCATTTAAATCGCATGCGCAGTGCCAGTATTAGTGCCGAACTCGGCCCTACTGCTCATCTTGATGAAGTTATCAGTGATGTACAAAAGATTTTACAGGCAAAACTCCCTGATGATATTCAATATCGCTTTACTGGTGCTATTAAAGATTATCTGGAAGCAGCAGGCAGCAGTTTCTATGCTTTCTTGTTGGCACTATTGTTTATTTATCTTGTTTTGGCCGCGCAATTTGAAAGTTTTATTGACCCTTTCATTGTTTTATTAAGCGTACCTTTAAGCTTGGTTGGCGCAATCTTGACCCTTTTTCTTTTTAACGAAAGTTTATCTATCTATAGCAACATAGGCATTATCACCTTGATTGGGCTTATCACAAAGCATGGCATTATGATTACTGAGTTCGCGAATAAACAAATTATTTTAGGTCGCGACAAAATAACCGCAGTTCTGGAAGGCGCACGGATTCGACTTAAACCCATCTTAATGACAACCTTAGCCATGATTCTTGGTGCTCTCCCCTTAGCTATGGCAGCGGGAGCTGGCAGTGAAAGTCGCCAACAATTAGGATTAGTTATTATTGGCGGCATGTTAGTTGGTACATTCTTTTCTTTATACATTGTTCCCCTTGCCTATCTTCTTATTTCGAGACGAAAAGTAGAGAAGAATGTCCTTGAAGAAACAAGTACCAATGAAGTTCTTGGCGAATTAGATTTTAAAAGAATAGGTTGATATCGGCACTTGTGTTTTATAGTTTGATTTTAAAATACAATTATTCAGGTTAACTATAATTAAGGACTATCTATGAAAGGACTTGTAATTTTTATTTTAATGGTCGTGCATACTTGCCTCGGCGCCAAAACCACAACTTTTACTGCCTGCTCTAGTAAATATGCACTTTGTACCACAGCAAAATGTAGCCCCATTGCAGGAAAAAAGGGATTGGTTAATTGTGATTGTAATGTAAAAACCGGCTATTCTGCTGGTACTAAACAATGTAAACCTGTAAAAGAAACAAAGCATGGACAACTTATTTATTCGCGGTATTATCCGATTAAAAGCTATGTCAGCTGTGCAAACAATCGTCCCTGGGCTTGGTGTTTGGATAAACCCTGTATCATCGATAAAAAAGATCCTGCAAAAGCAACTTGTATTTGTTCTTTAGTAAAAAATTTAGGTGACTATATTATCGTTGCTGATAATTATGAAAATACAACTTGTACCACTGGCATTATTTCTTCAGCTACGGTTGCCCAGTCTAAGCAGATTACTCATTTCTTAAAAACGCAAAAAAATCTTCAGCCTTTCCCGATTAAGGTGCTTAATCCTAAACAATAATGCCCTTTGATTTAAATTTTTGTCATTCCCACCTGCGCGGGAATGACATTATATAAACACTCACCCAACAGATTTCATGAATTATCAAAAACAGGTGATCACACGCTATATCGATCCCGCCCTAAATTTATAATTTGATTTTCCTGCAAAAGATCGCTATGTTATGTCATTCGTTTTAGCTGATGGTTTACCCAAGATGCAAGAAACGCCCAACTCACTGGATTTCTCTCAACTATCCCCTGATGAGATTGCCCGCCTGCTTGACCAACATAATCTTCGCCTGACTGTTAAAGAAGCATTAACCATTCAAAATGTCTTGCTAAAAAGACCGCCAACTTATGCTGAATGCGTATTATGGTCTATACAGGGCTCAGAGCATTGTTCTTATAAAAGCAGCCGTAAACATCTTAATCGATTTAATACAAAAGCCCCGCATGTCATTCTTGGTCCCAAAGAAGATGCTGGAATTGTAGCTGTGGCCACAGATAATCAAGGCATGCGCTATGGTATTGTTATCAGTCATGAATCTCATAATCATCCTTCACAACTGGTTCCTTACGAAGGCGCTGCAACAGGTGTTGGTGGCAATGTACGAGATGTTTGTTGTATGGGAGCAGAGGTTATTGCGGTAGCTGATTCCTTGCGTTTTGGCGATATTAATCGCGCTAAGACCAAATGGATTCAGGATGGTGTCGTGCGCGGAATTGCCGGTTATGCTAATCCACTAGGAATTCCTAACTTGGCAGGCGATACTTATTATGACGAAGCTTATAACGAAAACTGTCTGGTGACACTTGTCACGCTTGGCGTGGTTCGCGAAGATCAGATAATTCATTCTTACGCCCCGGCGAATGCAACAAATTATAAATTTGTTCTAATTGGTAAACCTACAGACAATAGTGGTTTTGGTGGGGCAGCTTTTGCTTCCTCAACGCTAGGAGAAGATCAACAGGAAAAAAATAAGGGGGCCGTGCAAGAGCCAAACGCTTTTTTGCAACGACACCTATTGAAAGCTAACTACGCTTTTTTTGAATTACTACGTGAACGTAACCTCATCGACCAAGTGGGTTTTAAGGATTTAGGTGCAGGAGGGATTGCTTGCGCAACTGTCGAACTGGCAGAAGCAGCTGGCTATGGTGCTGAAATTAATCTTGAATTAGTGCCCACTAGTATGAACAACTTATCACCTGCGGTTATCTTGTGTTCTGAGACACAAGAGCGTTTTATGTGGGTAATTCCTGAAAGTTTAGTTGACACCTTATTATCCCATTATAATGAACGCTTTGCCTTACCTGATATTTGTGAAGGTGCCAAAGCTACGGTTATTGGTGATTTAAAAGACGATGGCATGTATGTAGTTAACTATCAAGGTAAGACGATTGTTTCTGCCAAAGCGCAAGACATCACCCGAGGAATTCTTTACGATAGACCCTATCACCCTAAGAAACAATTTTATAAAGAACCTGCTTCTTTTTCGGAAATTGATTTTAACAAGACATTGCTCTCTCTTTTAGCGCATGAAAACATTGCCTCTCGTGCACCAATTTTTGAAACCTATGACAAGCAAGTGCAGGGACGAAGTGTGCTGGAGCCTGGTTGGGCTGATGCAGGGCTTATTACACCATTTAACGAAGACAAATATCCAGCAGAAATCCGTAATACAGGTGTTGCTTTATCACTTGATCATAATCCACGCTACTGCAAAATTGATGCTTATTGGGGTGCCGTGAATGCCGTTTTTGAATCGGTTCGCAATATTATTGCAGTAGGTGCATGGCCCTTGGCATTAACGGATTGCCTTTGCTTTGGTAATCCAGAAAATCCTGTCCACATGGCTGAATTTGTTGAAGCAGTACAAGGTATTGTGGATGCCTGTAAGGCAGTAAAGATGATTGATGACACCAAAGTGAGCTTACCCATTATTTCTGGAAATGTTTCACTTTATAATGAATCCAATCAAGGTTCTATTCCCCCAAGTCCTATCATTAGTTGTCTTGGCGCCATGAACGATTTCTCCAAAGCGCTAACCTATGACTTAAAAAGACCCCATTCAGTCTTGATATTGATTGGTGAGCGTAAAGATGAATGTGGTGGCAGTATTTATTATCAACTTCATCAACACCTAGGCAGCCAATTACCCAGGCCAGATTTGGCTTCTTTTGCTAATGAAATTGCCGCGGTACATACTGCTATTCAACAAGAATTAATCCTCTCCGCTCATGACATTTCCGAAGGAGGAATTGCTGTCACCTTGGCAGAAATGAGTTTTAAAAACAAAATTGGTGTCAATGTTTCTTTGCCAGGATCCTTACCTGATGACAAAAAATTATTTTCAGAAACGGGTGGCTTTATTCTTGAGGTTTCTCCAGAAAATCTAAATTACGTCAAACAGTTGCTTAAGACACGCACCGTTTCATTCTCAGTAATCGGTGAGACAACCGCAGATCCTATTCTTGCTATTAACTCAGTTATTAATTTATCCATTAGTACAGCGAGCATCGCCTGGGAAAATGGGTTACGAGGGAGATTCATATAATGCCTGGCATTGATTATAAAGCCGCAGGAGTCGATGTCGAAGCAGGAAATGAAGCCGTGCGACGGATTAAACAATCCGTTGAAACGACTTTTTCTCCAAACGTAATGACTAACATCGGTGGTTTTGGAGCAATGTATGATTTAAAGACGCTCATGGAGAGTTACAAGCATCCGGTATTGGTACAAAGTATCGATGGTGTGGGTACAAAAATGATGGTAGCCAAGATGATGCAAAAATTTGATACCATCGGCATTGATTTGGTTAGCGCAACTACTAATGACATTCTCGTCATGGGAGCAAAACCACTTACGCTTTTAGACTATATTGCCAATGAGCGCTTAAAACCTGAGATAATCGAACAAATTATTCAAGGTATCGTTTTAGGTTGTCGTGAAAATGGTATTTCACTCGTTGGCGGTGAAATGGCTGAAATGCCAGGGACTTACCATACTGGTGAGTTCGATTTAGTCGGTGTCATTACCGGTGTTGTGGAGAAGGAAAAAGCAATATTAGGACGAGAAATAGCAGTAGGTGATATTGTTCTTGCCTTCTCTTCCAACGGTTTACACACCAATGGCTACTCTCTTGCGCGCAAACTGCTTTTTGAAATCGCAGGCTATCGCGTAGAGTCTCATTTTCAGGATTTTTTTCATACTATCGGTGAGGAACTTCTGCTGCCGCATAGTAATTACACGAAACCTGTTTTGGGAATACTGGAAAAAAATATCCCCATTAAAGGTATGGCTCATATTACAGGTGGCGGTTTATTAGAAAATATTCCGCGTATTTTGCCTGCTGGCTGTGCCGTAGAAATCCATAAAAAACACATTCCTGAACGTCCAATTTTTAATTTATTACGACGCCTAGGCAATCTGGATGATCAGCAAATGTATCGCACATTTAATATGGGGGCAGGCCTGGTATTATTTATCTCACCTGAGGTTCTTTCTTCCCTACAAGAAACATTAAATGATTTTCCAGACTTCCCACTTTATGAAATTGGCCGAGTAATTAACCATACGGACAAAAAGGTGTGTTTATTATGATACGAATCGGCTTAATCCAGTTTCCTGGCTCCAATTGTGAACGTGAAACTGCATTGGCAGTGAAACGTGCCGACATGGAGCCGATTGAATTCCTATGGAACGAATCCCTCACAAAACTTCGTGATTTTGATGGCTATATTCTGGTGGGTGGTTTTTCTTATGAAGACCGCTCGCGTGCCGGAATTATTGCCGCTCTTGATCCAGTAATACAAGAAATTAAGGCACAAAGTGAAGAAGGAAAACCAGTACTAGGCATTTGTAATGGTGCGCAAATACTTGTTGAATCCGGAATGGTGCCCGGATTTTTAGATAGTACCAATGCAAAGATCGCGTTAACCGAAAATAAACGTGTCTTAGACGGCAAAATTTTAGGTACCGGTTTTTATAATGCTTGGGTTAATATTCGCCAACCAAAGTATTGCCACACTAACGCGTTTACTCGCCATTTAACACCACAGCAAATCATAAATCTCCCCATTGCTCATGGTGAAGGCCGCTTTATTATGCCTGACCAAGTACTTACCCAGCTCATCGAGAAAGGATTGCATCTTTTTCAGTACTGTGACGCAGCAGGGCAGATCATTGATAATTTTCCTGTAAATCCCAATGGTTCAATGGCCAGTCTTGCGGCCGTGTCTAACCAGGCAGGAAATATATTAGCGATAATGCCGCACCCGGAGCGGACGCCCAACGGGGATCTCATTTTTAGATCGATGCGTGATTACATTCTAGAAAATGAACAACGCAAAACTCCCTCCCTTCCTCTTCTCTCCAATAACATCAAACCTCAACCGCTTCCCAAACCAGTTGATTATCATGAATGCGTAGTCAAACTAATCATTACTGACAATCATGCATTAACTGTTGAAAAAACATTAAGAAAACTAGGGTTTCCAGTCACGGTCCGTCGTTTCAAACATTGGGAAATCGATTGTGATTCCGTATCAATACTGGCCGAGGTTAAAAAAAGTGGCGTTTTATACAGCGAGCGAAAAGAAAAAGAAGTCTCATTATCTGAATCACAAGAACACACGCTAACTTATCTTGTAAGACCAAAGGAAGATTTAATGGGTCAACAGACTGTACAAATCCTTAAAGATCATTACTCCATTGAATCAATCAATCAAATTAAGTCTGGCATTTTGTGGCAATTTACAAGTGATAACAACGATATCCACGAATTAATCGATAACATCCTCTCAACCAACATTATAGGTAATCAGTATGCACATGAATGCTACCAATATCGCTAATTATCGTCGGGAAATTCAAGCAACAATTCCTTTTTGTCTTCATCAAACCAACTTGCCTATTAATCATAAGACTCAAGGCAAAGTAAGAGATTTTTACGATTTAGGAGAACAAATCCTGCTGGTTACTACCGACAGATTAACAGCATTTGATAGACATTTGGCAGTTATTCCTTACAAAGGACAAGTTTTAAATTTAACAAGTGCATGGTGGTTTGAGCAAACAGCTAATATTGTCCCTAATCACCTGGTTGCTGTTCCCGATCCGAATGTTGTCATTGCCAAAAAATGTACTGTATTCCCTATTGAATTTGTTGTCAGAGGGTATATTACGGGGACCACCAATACCTCATTATGGACCCAATACAATCAAGGAGTTCGCGAATACTGCGGACATGTATTTCCAGAAGGTCTTAAGAAAAATCAAAAACTTCCACACGCTGTACTCACACCAACTACAAAAGAAAAACTCCATGATAGACCTATCTCCCCACAAGAAATTATTACTGAAGGATGGATGACCGAAGAAGATTGGTTGCAAGCAAGCGAATTAGCACTTCGTTTGTATCATACCGGCGTGGAAATTGCTAAAAAGCATGGCTTGATTTTAGTCGATACCAAATATGAATTTGGCCGTGACAAGGCTGGTAATATTATTGTTGTTGATGAAATTCACACCCCTGATTCTAGCCGCTACTGGCTGGCTGATACTTATCAGACTCGCATGGCTCAAGAATTGGAACCGGAAAATATCGATAAAGAATTCCTACGCTTATGGTTTGCTAAAAATAGTGATCCCTACAAGGATGAAAACCTGCCTGAAGCACCAGAACAATTAATTACAGAGCTAGCTTCACGATACATTCAACTTTATGAAATGATTACCGGCAATTCTTTTACTTTTGGTGAGCATAAAGAACCGGTGCAGGAACGAATCTTGCGCAATATTGCAACTTATTTAAGGTAGACGACATGTGCGGCATTGTCGGTATTTACAGTCACCAACCCATTGCCTCCGAACTTTACGATAGCCTCATTCACTTGCAGCATCGTGGCCAAGACGCAGCGGGTATACTCACTTGCGATCAACGATTCCATACCAAGCATGGTTTAGGTTTAGTGCAGGAAATTTTTACTTCTGAAAATATTTCGCCGCTTAAGGGGAATATGGGCATTGCTCATGTGCGCTACCCCACGGCTGGTGGCTATACAGAATCCGATGTTCAGCCGTTGTGGATTGGAAGCCCAAGAGGTATTGCCTTAGCCCATAATGGCAATTTATCAAATTACCATGAACTGGCAGAAGAAATCCGCACCAGGCAGCATCGTCATCTTAATTCTTCGTTGGACTCGGAAGTTTTATTACTCATGCTGGCAGATGAATTATCTCGCTCGTCCACAGAAGAAGATGATGATATCTTTTTTAATAAACTCTGCCAGGCGGTAAGTCAGATCTTCCATAGCATAAAAGGTGCTTATTCTATTGTCAGTGTAGTTATTGGAAAGGGGTTGATTGCCTTTCGCGATCCGCATGGGGTTCGGCCTTTGGTATGGGGAACGCGCGAAAATTCCGATGGCACTCTGGATACCATGTTTGCTTCGGAAACCACCCCCTTTTACGCATTAGGATTTACCCCTCAAGGCGATATTCAACCCGGTGAGGTTGCTTATGTTAATGATTCAGGCATGTACCGCCGCCGTATTATCACCACGGCTGAATTCAGACCCTGTGTGTTTGAATACATTTATTTTGCTCGCCCGGATGCAACGTTAAATAATGTTAGTGTTTATCGTGCGCGATTACGCATGGGACAAAATCTTGCGCATGCGTGGAAAGAACAATATCCCGAGCTCATTCCTGATGTTGTTATTCCTGCGCCATTTACGGCAAATACGGCTGCTTTATCGTTTGCTCATGAACTGGGAGTTCGCTACTCCGAAGGATTATACAAAAATCCATTTATTGGTCGGACATTTATCATGCCCAATCAAAAGGAAAGAAAACGGAGTATCCGCTATAAACTGACCCCGCAACGGACTGAGATTCAAAATAAAACAGTGCTTATTGTTGACGATAGTATCGTTCGTGGCACGACATCACGTGAAATTGTCAAAATGGTGCGAGAATATGGTGCAAAAAACATCTATTTTGTTTCTACTTGCCCGCCCATCAAACACCCCTGTTTCAACGGTATTGACATTCCTTCTCGTAAAGAACTTATTGCAGCGAATCAAACTGAAGAAGAAATCGCAAAATATTTAGGCGTAGATATTCTAATGTATCAATCTCAACCCGATCTTATTGAAGCAGTGACTCGCAAAGGCAAACATGAAATAAAACGTCCTTGTCTGTCCTGTATGGACGGGGATTATTTTTGCAATGCCATAACACCTGCAAAAATGTTGCAATTAGAGCAAGAACGGCAACTTAATCGACCGATAACCAGTGAAGCATAATGAGGATTTAACACCATGAAAATTCTTCTTATTGGTTCTGGTGCCCGCGAACATGCCATAGTGAGAGCCTTAGCACGTTCGCCTAAAAAAACAGAGCTCTATTGCTATGGAAATTTTATTAATCCAGGTATTAAACAATTAACTGCTGATTATTCTCAGGGCATCATCACCGATTGTGCAACAATTATTACTCTTGCCAAGAAATGGGGAATCGAATTAGTTATCATAGGTCCTGAAGCACCACTTGAGCAGGGCCTGGCTGATGCTTTATGGCAAGAAAAAATTCCAACTATCGGGCCTAAAAAAGCTTTGGCCAAAATTGAAACGAGCAAAATTTTCGCTCGTGAATTAATGAAAAAATACCATATTCCAGGCTCACCGCAGTGGCAAAAATTTAATGATCTTGAACATGTAGAAGAATTTCTCAAGGAGTTAGGTGAAAACAATTATGTTATTAAAGCAAACGGTCTCATGAGTGGCAAAGGGGTAAAAGTTGCTGGAGAACATTTGCATTCATTTACGGAGGCCAAAGCCTTTTGCCAAGAAATTATTGATAAAAAACAAAGCATTATTATTGAGGAAAAACTTCTTGGGCAAGAGTTTTCTTTCATGTGTTTTGCAGATGGTGAACGTCTTATTCCCATGCCATTGGTACAGGATCACAAACGTGCCTATAATGGGGACCAGGGTCCAAACACTGGGGGAATGGGAAGTTATAGTGACAAAAATCACCAGCTTCCATTTTTAACACCCAATGAAGTTGAACTGGCGTTTGCCATTAATAATGCCGTTTTTCATGCATTAACTACTGAATGCAAGGAAAAATATATTGGTATTTTGTATGGCAGTTTTATTGCCACAAAAAATGGAATTTATGTGATTGAATTTAATGCTCGTTTTGGTGATCCCGAAGCCTTAAATGTCCTGGCTATTCTCCAATCGGATTTTGTTGAGCTTTGCAGCGCCATGGTTCAGGGCAATTTAACAGCGGAACAAGTCAAATTTTATGAGCAAGCTACTGTTTGCAAATATGCTGTACCCAAAGGATATCCTGATACGCCAGCCAAAGATTTTGTGATTGATTGCAGTAAGGTAGAAGATAAATCCCATCTATACCTGTCCTCTGTAAATCAAATTGATGATCAACTGATTGCTACCGGTGCACGTACAGCTGCTTATGTTGGTATTGGTGACAACATTTTTACTGCCGAAAAACGAGCAGAAGATGGAATTTCAGTCATTGAAGGTCCCTTATTTCATAGGGAAGATATAGGGACACAACGTTTAATTCAACATCGAATTGAAGCCATGTTAAGGATACGTCAATGATTCGCTTAGGTATATTAGGCTCAACCCGCGGGAGCAATTTGGACGCTCTTGTTGAAGCTATCAATAAGGAAAATTTATCGGCATCCATTGAGATTGTTATCAGTAATAAAATTGATGCTCCAATCCTGGAAAAAGCCACCAACTTTGGCATCAAATCAGTCTTCGCTAATCCCAATGGATTCAGTCGCCAATCGTTTGATTTTTATTTGTCAAATTTGTTTAAACAACATGGCGTCGAGCTCATTGTTTTAATTGGTTATATGCGCATTCTAACATCTCATTTTGTGCTCAATTGGAGTAATCGAATTATTAATGTGCACCCATCGCTATTACCTGCTTTTTCTGGTTTGATGGATCTTGCTGTTCATCAAGCTGTTTTAAAGGCATCTTCTACTGTCACTGGTTGCTCAGTGCATTTTGTAACTGAAGAGGTCGATGCAGGCCCACTGATTTTACAAAAGAAATGTCCTGTATTTATTGATGATACACCTGAAAGTTTAAAATCACGTGTTCAACAACTGGAAGGACAGGCATTAATAGAAGCCATTAAGCAATTGTCGGAATTAGAAGTTAGTTTGCAACTGGATTAGTCGTTTTATAGAAAAACGACTGTATTTTTAGGGGTAATTTGGAGAGGAGTTAATATGTCTAAAGCACTAGTATCCATATTAATGGGTTCGAAATCAGATTGGTCGATTATGGAAGCAGCCAGCCTTATTCTTGAAGAATTAGGTATTCCTCATCAGGTACGCGCATTATCCGCTCATCGAACACCTGATGCATTATTTGACTATCTGCAAACAGCACAGCAGGATGGTGTCGAGGTATTTATTGCCGCCGCAGGCGGAGCAGCTCATTTACCAGGAATTGTAGCAGCAAAAACCTTATTACCTGTCTTAGGCGTGCCTATGCCTTCGACAACCTTTACAGATGGGTTGGATGCATTACTTTCAATTGTTCAGATGCCTGCAGGGATCCCTGTTGGTACATTGGCCGTGGGCAAAGCTGGTGCTATCAATGCCGCTATTTTTGCCGCCACAATTCTTGGAAATAAATATCCTGAATACCGCCTTGCTGTACAAAAATACCGTGAACTGCAGGCTAAAAAAGTACTGGAGAATGCTGCCATTAAAGGCTAATTCTTTAATTTTTGAAAAGAAGATCCTTGGATTCCCCAAGGGTCAACACAACCACAATATCCAATTGTAATGTTCTCTAGAATGAGATACCTATCTTCTAATTTAAGGAGTTTTCGCTTTTAGTCGTTTGAGTTTCAGCTTCAATAATTTTTTCTTTGAGTTGCATGCCCAGGCGATCTATTGGTGCAACTGATTTTTTTCTTTCATGTTCATGAGAAAAAAATCCTTGAGATATCTCACCTTTGGCAGTAGTAGTCACAAACACCTTGGCGACCATTAAAGTGTCGTAGCACAATTTTAATATTTCCGGTTCATTACATGCGTCAAGAATATTTTCAGCAAAAGAACAAAGATAGGGTAATCCTTTTGGATGACCACCCTCGATAGCCCCAGTAACAAAAGTCATTGCAGTTTTCAATAGAGTTAATCGTCTTGGATTATCAGTGGGCATATTTAAAAAGTCTATTACTAATTTTAATGAGAACTCTGCTATGAAGTTAGTGTCTGAAGTTTTAATGGCAGCAAATTGCGTGAGTTTATCCTGTAATTTTTCTACAAAAACGGGGTCATTAGCCTCAATAGACAATAAAATCTGAATTCCAAGATGATGGTAACTGTTTAGACAAGTATTGTTGTTATTACATGACATTAGCATGTTATCTACAAGAATCAGCTTTTCTTCTATATTTTCAAGTTGGATTACATAATTGACTAAGGCTTTTATAGCTGGCATGTTGTTTGAATTAATTGCAATATTTAGCGATCTTGAAATTTGGTCTATTGTGAAATTCTGACTAAGCAGGTAATTAATTGAGCGCTCGGTGTTAACAAACAAGTCTCCTGCTAAATCTGAGGCTAGTTCAAGAGCATTCATTCCATCAGCATTTGTTTTTTTTGGGTCCACACCATACTGCAGTAAAATCGGAATAAAATCCGGACGATCCCACATGATAGCAAACTCTAGAAGTGATAAATTGGAATGAGATGCTTCTATATTTTCTTGATTAATGAGGGCGCGAAACTCTTCAACCTCACCAAATTTAATTGCATTGAATAATTTTTCAATTTCATCTGCAGGTTTTGAATAAGTCTCGTTAAATTCAAAATAAAATTCATTACTATTATCATTGTACGCTTTATTAAAAGATTGAAATAAGTAGCCAACCGCTGCTTGGAGTGTAGCAAATACTTTACCACCCATTTTACGCTCATAGTCACTGAAAAAAGTTTCATTAGGATCAAATACAATATATTGACCAGTCGAGGTTTTATGCATACCTATGGAATGAATTGGTGTTGAAATGACCAAGGTATTTTCTTGTTGAAACGCAATTTCTAATTCTGTGAAACATTTTTGTTGATCCATACCCACAGAAGACTCTTCTATAGATTGAGCATTCCGCTCATAGGAATAAACTGCTCTAGTACCAACAGGAGGAGAGTGGATTTTTTTTAAAATCTCTGAGACTTTAAGAAGAAATTGGCCAGGATCTGTTATTAACTCCAACTGAGTAAAATAACTATCCACACTACTATGTTTTATGGATTCTGACCAAAGTTTACATAGCAAATGGCATATACCAGTAGGACTTAAAAGAGGGATTTGGATGTTATATTCTTCGTTACAGAGCCCAATCGTAATTGAGTTTGCTATCTGGATTAATTTATCTTGACCTTCCCATCGATTTGGCATGATTTTCTACAATCGAAAAATCGTTCAATTAGATAAAATATAGACTACTTTGGAGATAAAATTTGGCCTTAGCACAAGGCTTAATTGCATTTACCAGGTTTTACACCTGTCAATAATTTTGGCGTGCATAAAAATGAGGCTCGAAACGGTATTAAATTAGATCTTATTGGTGAGAATGATGCGATGAAGAATTATTCTTCCGGCCAAACCCCGTCGATATCTCGACATATTAGTAAAAATGTATTTTTTACTGATGCTGAAATTTTCTCTTATCAAAGCTTTGCTAGATCTGTATTTTGGAATACACCTATTCCTCAGCTAAAAGACCATGCCACTATTGAGGGCAATGATCTTAATCATAAAGTAGAACTGTAATGAGAAAATATTGGCAGTTCTAAAACTCTCTTGTCGTTAGAATTCCATTCTAACGAAGTTGTTGTATATTAATTTTAAATTAATATACATATTCTGCAGTGTCCCGTTGCGAAAATAAATAACTGTTCATCTTCAGAAACCACTCTTTTTTCTCGATAGTGAGATACTCATAAATTTAACAATTTCTTAATAAAAAATGGGTATAATTCCTTGGCAATTATTTGTAACTTGTCGCGAGGAGTTATGTCAAAAACACTAGACCAATTTAAGAATAGTTATTATGACTATGTCAAATACAATACAGCATTAGTAGCTCATTTGGCGACGTTCCGTCTTGATTTATTTCTTAAGGTTGCTACTGGAAGATATAATTTTTCAGATGATGTCTGGGCTACATTCGATAATAAGACTGTTGCCGAATTTAAAGCATTGGCAATATATTATCAAATTGGTCAAAAATTACTTCCAATATTATACCCAGACATAACCTGTGAGCCCAAAAAAACCACGCCCCCTGGTGTATTACTTAATCCTCGTAAATTAACTCCGTTACAACTTTCGCAAGCTTTCGACGCCATCAAAGAGATCACTGAACATGCGCTTCATGAGACACTCGCTAATAGACCAGGCACTGAGGTTATATTAGATTTTTTAAAAGCATGTCTGAATTTTTTAATTACTTTAGTAACTTTTGGACAAAAAAAAGATATTTTTAAATCAACTACCTATCATTTAGAAAAAATTAGTAAAATCCAAAACGATATGCACAACATCTTGGATAAGCTAGAGAAGGATGAGAAAGATATAGAACTTGAGAAGCCTACTTTAGTTGGAGCTATCAAGTAACAGTCTTAATCTAAATAGGTAAGGTATTTAACAGCTCCAAAACTACCGAAAATATAGCGCTCCAATAGGGCCTGTGGTCAATACTAATTGGCAACTTCTTGATATACCTTAAATTAATTGATTTAATTTTATACTTACTGTATCATGTGCACACATAATTTGCAAATTACTTGTTAAAGAGAACAATATGACTACTCGTGCTGAGCTTATGGGGAAAGAACTAGGTCTAAACCAATGGGGCAATATGACCTACGATAGAGGGTGGTTAGCAGAATACCTTCCTGGTGAATATGATTATCATGGTTCGAATGGAGAAGGATACTTCCTGGCAAGTTTATGTTTATATCTTTTATCTGAAAACACTGCTCCATCCTCTTTTTTTACTCAAAAAGATGACTATTTATTTTTAGAGCATTTTGTTTTTAAAAATATTCCCAAGGAAACGTTTCTTGCCAAAATGTCAGAGTACACTGATGAGAAACAAAAAGTCGCAGCCATTTGTAGTTTAATAAAATCAGACATTTTGTTATCGACAAACATACGTTTTCATGATTTTTACATAAATGGTTATCAACAAGTTGTATCAGCAATAAACGACAGGCAAAAAATCCAATATTGTCAATGCTTACTTGAGTTATTTAAAAAAGACAAAGAGAATACTAACTGGATACCTCCTTATACTTGGGATAATTTTAGTGAATTATATAAACAACATCAGCTTTCTTTTACCTCTCCCAAAGAGACTACCCCTCAAGAGACTATACCAACAACACCTGTAAAGACTCTTGATGATCTTTTAACAAGTTATTTAAAACAAAGAGCGGCAGTAGTCGATCCCGAGACAGGTAAAACCAAAGACTATTTCCATAGTATTTTTGTTCCATTTCAAAAGAGTTTCCAGCAAAAAAGCGATGCAGTTGAAGCTTTAAAAAGAGCTTTAACGGGGGAGAAAGTGGATTTAGACAAGCATTTGTCAACTTTAAGAAATGGCAAATTAGGGCAAGACTTAAGAGCATTTATTAAATCAGGTCAAGCTGATGAGCTAGTTGGCAACAAAAAAGTTAGAACAGTTAGAGAGTTTGTGGGGGCTCTTGAAGCAAAGATGCTTGCCAGCAACACCAACAGTATTTAAAGTAATTAGCTCAAAAATAGGACTGAGAGGTTTGTTACGCCTCTCAAATCCTGCAATCTTATCTTTTGATACGTTAATTATCCAAAACAACACGGTATCGTGCTTTACCAGCTCGTAAATGATCAAGTGCTTTATTAACATCTCTCATGGCAAAATGTTCTGTTAAGGGTTCAATATTGTGGCGCACACAAAACTCAAGCATCTCCTGAATTGTTGCAGGGCTCCCTAGTGGTGAACCCGAAATACTGCGCTGACTCAAAATAAGCGGAAATGCCGGGGCAGGAATTGGATCTGGCACGGCGCCTACGGTGTGCAATCGCCCCCGCGGAGCAAGCATATTAATGTAGGCAGGCCAATCAAGATTGGCATTAGCCGTATTGAGTATAAGATCAAATCTTCCAGATAATTTCTTAAACGCCTTACTATCATTGCTGTTAACAACATAATGAGCCCCCATGCGCTTGGCTTCGGCCTCTTTAGCTGCTGTAGACGAAAACGCAGTCACTTCGCATCCCCATTTATTAAGAAATTGCAGTGCCATGTGGCCGAGACCGCCAATACCAATCACACCTACACGCTGTGTAGGACGTATATCCAATTGCACAATGGGATTAAATACGGTAATACCACCGCACAGCAAAGGGCCTGCATTATTAGCATCTAAATTGTCGGGTAATGCAATAGCCCATAGAGAATTACAACGCACCAGATTTGCAAATCCCCCATGTCTTCCTACAATAGTTTGTTCTGCTGTAAGACAAAGATTATGATCGCCATGAAGACAATTATGGCAATACATACAACTTCCGCTGAACCACCCGAGACCAACTCTCTGACCCATTTTTAAATTTTTAACATGCTCCCCTGTGGCGATGACAGTCCCAACCACCTCATGTCCCGGTACAATAGGATAATTACTAAAACCCCATTCATTGTCGATCATAGCGAGATCTGAATGGCAGATACCACACGACTCTACCTTAATATCTACCTGTTCGGGCCCAAGTTCTCCAAGGGTATAGTCAAAGGAGGAAAGTTGACCGGATTTTTCGCGGACTGCATAAGCCTGAACTTTTGTCATAGGATCTTCCTTGAGGTAGTTGGTAGTGATTCCTAACAAACCGTATATTGCGCACTAAAATAAGACTGGCATAGCATCTAATACCTGTCAAATGACCTCGGGGTAAAGTATTCTTGACTTAAATGATTTTGCAGGAGCAGATGCATTAGTACCCACTCCCTAGATATATTTTTTGAATCAAACAGACTAATGATTAATTATGACCTTGCAAACGTAAATTTAATAAGGTCAAAATAGCTTTTTTCTTCGTATCAGATAGATCTTGCGCGTCAATCAAGCTCAAACAGTAAGCTGTGAATGCTTTAATATGCTCTTGATTACTTTGATTTTCGTCCTCTACTGAAGGATATTGGGCATTAAATCCCTGATCTAACTCATCTGCTAAGGTTTCCAAAGTCTCTTGACTTGGTGTCTCTAGCGCATTCAACCCTTTATTCGCACTCAATGTCTTGATTTGTTGAGACAGCGCATCATAATCTTTAGATTGGGTCTTGATGGTTGCTGATTTCAAACTACTATAATTATCTTTCTGCCAGTCTTCAATTTCTCCTTGGACAGCTAAAACAGTCATCAACACTCTTGGATCGATATTTTTTTGCTCTAATAAGGCTCTATTAGTCACTTGAATTGTCCAATCATTTTTTAATCTAAAAAATGAGCGGGACATAATTGCCATTTCCTGACTCGTTACAGGATCATAAATATAAAATTTAGTTCCCCAGAAATTCATTTCGGCCCGAGCAAGTTTCGTCGCCAAATCGCGAGCATAAATTTCAAAGGTGGGGAAAAAAGTGAATATTTTTTCTTCAACGCTACCCATTAAGACATCGGTTTGATCATAGATGTCCAGATGTGCACCAAACGAAAAGAATCTGGCTTTTGCAGTGGCAGTTTTTATATCCGTAGGATCATAAAAATCATAAGTCAGAAGTAAACTAAAGAAACGTCGATACAAAGTACCCAGCTTACTGGTACTGGTTTCAATATCATAACTCTTGGTTAAACTAATCCAATGTTCACGCACCGAAATTTCATTAGGAATAGAATGTACATTACCTGCACTACTCAAATTTATAGCAAATATTAAAAATAGCAGACCGATTAGTATTCTTTTCATATTATTCCTTATTAATAGATTTTGCATTGCTTCAGGTTCAACAATGCCGCGTTAGTTTAAAGAGTGATACTTAAGGTAAAATTAATTGGCAGAAGATAAATTTATCCCAACAATAAGCTTCTCTATTTCATCCGTGTCAAAAAAATCCGTTAAAACAAAAATATATTTCTTTTTAAGAATATTACCGAAGGTGATGAAATGTTTTTCAAAAAAAATTGATTCTATATATTCAATCACCTTGGTTTTGAAGACCTCATGTTTATCTTTTCTAAAGTGATTCAAATCAATAACCTTCTCGTTTTTTTTATGAGTTTGTTCTGTAAGCTTCATTTCTTGGTTAATTAAATGACTATAAAGTGCTTCAATTTTCTTTATTGCCACTTGATCTATTTTTAAATATTGAGTAACTGCCTTAATCAAACATAGTTCTTTATATTCATCAGTCATTTTATATAGGTATTCCTGAGACCAGTGAGTATTTAATGTTGACGATACAACGTCTAAGAAAAACTCTATTTTCCATCCTGGTACATTATGCTTAGTGTGATTTTCATTTCGCCAGATCAATTCCAATCCTTTAGCCAATGCATTTATGACATCATCCACTAATCTTTCCTCATTCGCCTGGAATAAATAGCTGGGATATTCTTGTTTAGCCTGAGCGACCCACCTACTGAAAATACCCGATGAGATGGTTTTGATTTTAAATATCAAAGCAGATTCAAGAACAGCTTTAAAATAAATAGAATTTTTTATATTGCTCCCCTCTCAACGCCTGATTTGAAGCGTCTTATAAGGCCGTTTAGTATAGATTAATTTTTCTCTTATTCAATGGATGACTTAGCAACTAATAGATAAATGCATGCTATAGTTTGAGGTAGGAAAGTACGATAGCGAGGATAGCATGAATAAAAAAATAAAAAGTATTTTAATTCCATTCGCTCTTTTTTTTTCTTACCCGGCTTTCAGTCTAACCCCCGCAGAAATTAAGGCTTGTTATGATAAAGCAATGACTACCCTTGCTATTCATGAATGTGCCAATCAGGAATATTCCTATTACGATAAAATTCTAAATGATACCTATAAGTCATTGTTATCTTATTTATCTCCAGAAGGTAAAACTGCATTAGTCACAAGTCAAAAGGCATGGCTGGACTATCGTACTAAAGAATGCAAACTTATGGGTTTACAACATGAGGGAGGCTCAATGCAGGCTATTGATGAGATCGATTGTTATAATACTTTTAACAAAAAACGCATTCAAGATTTAAAAAATTATATTAATTCATATAGCAACCAATAGTTAAAATCAACTCCCATCTAATTTCCAAGAATAATGCTCGGAATCTTTGACAAAATTTAATTCTTTCTAAAGCATGCCTTGTTCATTCGCAAGACCCTATCAGAAACGCCAGAATTAGAGGTAATTGTGGAATACAACCCTAGTTCAGAAAAGGCGGACAGCTAGAACAACGCGATTGCTTGACTCTATAAAGCAAAGTAATATTGAGCGGGTTTACTAGTCTGTATCCACTTTCTTAATCATTAATATAGGGATATGTATGTTAAATAAAACTGCCAAGATTGTTCATTTTTATGAAACTGGTGCTCCTGAGGTATTGAAATTAGAAGAAGTTCCTCTACCAGAACCTGGGCCAGGAGAAGTGCGTTTACGCGTTCACGCCATTGGTTTAAACCGTGCTGAAATCATGTTTCGTCTTGGACAATATCTCATTACCCCTAAATTTCCTTCCAAAATAGGCTATGAAGCTTCAGGGATTGTTGAAGCTGTTGGACCTGGGGTCGATCAAGGGATGATTGGCAAAAAATTTAGTTCTGTTCCTTGTTTTGATATGGGACGTTACGGTGTCTATGGTGAGGTCGCCATTTTGCCTGCCTACGCACTTGCTGCTTATCCAGAAAACCTTTCCTTTGTTCAAGCTACCTCGATTTGGATGCAATACATGACTGCTTATGGAGCGCTTGTACATTATGGCCAGCTGACTAAAGAGGATTATGTCGTTATTACTGCAGCCAGCAGTAGCGTCGGATTAGCAGCAATTGAAATTACCCGTGCAGAAGGGGCCACTAGTATTGCTACTACTAGAACGCAAAAAAAGAAAGCTGAATTGTTAGAATTGGGAGCTGACCATGTCATTGTAACCGAGGACGAGGATTTATCTGCTCGCGTTAAGGAAATTACCGGCGGTATTGGCGCACGCATTATTTTTGATCCCGTTGCTGGGAAAAGCGTTGAGAAATTAGCTGATGCTGCAGCTGAAAAAGGAACTCTCTTTATTTACGGTAATTTATCAGGTGAACCTATGCCTTACCCCCTGTTTGCTGCTTTAGCTAAAGGACTTGCCGTTCGTGGTTATACTTTATTTGAATTGGCCACTGATCCTGATTTGCGTAAAAAAGCAGAAAAATATATTTTTGAATACGTACAAGATGGAACATTTAAACCAAAAATTGCTGCGCGCACCTTTACACTAGAGCAGATAATTGAAGCACATCGATACATGCAATCAAATGAGCAGATTGGCAAAATCGTAGTAACAGCTTAGTGCAACAATATATTGAGATGGAAAGCTTTCTATAGTAGTGTCCCTTCTCGCGCAGGCGGGAAGGACATTAATTAAATCATAAAAAGTGACGATACCTCAGGACAAATCCCTCCTATTATCAATCACCCAAATTATTTTATAAATTTTGTAAGTTCTTCTTTGCAATTAGGATACTGTTTAATTAATTCAGAAAAATTTCCTAAAATGACATCTTCTGGTTCAACCCCTATCCATTCTGATGTGCCTAGCAAAGCATAGCTATTCTTGTCATACAATTTACTCGTATGAAAGGTATCTGCAGGAATTAATAATTGAGGTATCATGCCCTTCTTAAGTTCATGTCCCATTAGCTTGATTTCATAATGTCCATTTGGATAAAGCAAAAATACCTCAAGAGGACTACCCATATAAAAATGGTACATCTGATCAGAACAAATTTTATGTAAAGAAATCTCCGTTTCCTGGGTTACCATAAAATATAAAACTGAGCCAACCGATCTATTACTATTAAACGGAGAAGGGAGTACATTTTTTGGCAGGATAATTTGACTTACATAAGTTTGTTTAACTAATCCACAAGTAGGATGAGGTTTCAAATCTAAAATCGCTATAATTTCCTTCGCCGATAGGTCCATTTTTTGCCCCTACATTTATAGGATCTGTTGTATATTGTAATTAATTATAAGCCAACTTCTTTACAAAAAATTTGTCATACCTGCAGTCGGTTAACCATTTCAGATAATTAAACCTTAAGCTAGCTCTGCTATCATTATGATGTGAAATTTATTGATTTAATTCATTATGAAATTACCAAATTCTCTTGTCCCTTACTCAAATAAAGACGCCGCTCTACTCGCTGTTAAATATGCAAGAGAATTTATAGTAGAGGGTTCAACCCAACTAATTAATAATAGTTATCTTATTGATAAGAAAAAAAGCCTTAGTGAGGCTGCAAAAGCTATAAGAGAAAAATCTCAAGAAATGGCCAGTTCACGACTGGAGTTTGACTATTATGCCTATGAATTTTATCAATCTATTGAGTGCAGCAAAAAGTATTCCATAGGAAACTGTAATGAGCTTGCTGAATTAGCTTTGGATTATATTGCTCATTATGCTCCGCACATCCATGCAGAAGTTTTTCAATTACTGGGTGGAAACCACGTGGTGCTTGTAGTTGGAAGACAAAAAATAGCGACCCGCGAAAACCAGAGACGTGGGGTAAGGATGCCTATATTTGCGATCCTTGGTCTGATGATGTATATCCTGCCTCTGAATACCTTTCCCGCACTAAAAATTACTATCAGAGATATGATGAGATTTCAGAGACTGATACTAATCAGGTAGAAGACTTTAATCCAGCCAAACACACGTTTAGTCCTCTTAGGAACTACAATACTGACTACATCAGAAAATTTAATACTAATGAACACATTGCTGAAGTTTATAGTCTTTTTCAAAAAAAACAGCACATGATTATTGCAGCCGCAGTTAATTTGGAAAAGGCTCTTATAGGAATTGGCAATAAGTTAGAAAAAAAATATGGTGTAGATAATAAAAAATACCAGATTATTCAAAGCAAAATAAGCCAATTACGGGATGCTACCGAACAATTCACCAGAGATTTTGCTAAACCTATTGATGAATCCCAGAATTACCACGAAATTATATCCCAATTAGATAAGACTCTACGACAATCAATTGGGACTTATGTTAAAGCAGTAGAAATAACAAGAGCAGAAGCGATGACGTTGGCTGAAACTGTTGAAAAAGACAAACGACGCTTTCATGGATTTTTTCATAAAAATTACGATCTAGTATCCAAACTTAATGCTGCTTTAGAAAATTCTAGCAATGTATTAAAAAATGTCATGGTAAAGAAGTAATATTTTATGCATTTATTACATAAAGCTAACTAGTCAAATTTTCCTAATCTTATTTACTTTTTTGAAAGTTGCTCATACTGTTTAAGTGCTTCTTCAGGTGTTATATTCGAATTTTTTAAAACATCTTCTGCCTTAAAAATATTTACACTTTCCGGAATTGAAAATTGAGAGGTAAAGTACAGCTGATCAAGCCCTACTCCGAAAGCACAATTTTCATAACCTAGAACACGAAAATAATTAATAGGTTGACTCAGCTCATCACGAAAAACGTAATTAGAAAATTTAGGATTATAAAATCCGTAAGTCATATAATAATGAATATTTTTCTTTTCCAATTGTTGAATTACTTGTTTTAAATTTTGGTGTAATTTCTCAGGTGAGTAGAGTTCAACATACATACCAGTGCCTTCAGAAATAGAACGCTCATTCTCGGGATACGGTGGATTCAGTGCCACAAAATCGTCTGCTGCTACATCAGAAATGACCTGGATAAAATCACCCGATTTAAATGAAACATTATTAATATTGAAGAGATTAGAGGCTCTATCAACCTCCTGCAAAAACCAATCTAAGGATAGATTCGCTTTTTCAAGAAATCTTTCTGCATTTTTACCTTCAAACAACTCTCCTTCTCGGTATAGAATATTCAAGTTATTATCATAACAAAGGATTCCGCCCCAGGAATGATTAATGATAAAAGGCAGAAGCAATGCTTTCTCTTCATCACTAGTGTCATGATTGTATTTTTCAATAACATCAAGAAAAGAAGCCTTTTTAGAAGTGGCAGCATCATATTTATTTACCAATAGTGAATAGGACTCTTTAATCCGCTCTGGTTTTTCTTTAATTAATTGGAGTGTAGTGATAAGAATTTTGTTACTGTCATTGATAATGTATTCTTCCGCAATACCCAACTCCATTGCCGCCATACTCCAGGAAGCAGATCCAGCAAAGGGTTCAATTGCTCTTTTGTATTTTTTTCCGTTATTAGCCAAAAGTATGGAAAAATGTTCATTTAACCAGCCATCATCAGGTGCCATATGACCAGATACATCTGGAAGGGATAAATATCTATTCCCAAGGTAATGTAACGGACCACCAAAATTTTTACTTAATTCTATGCGCGATAATTTCATTATTCTTCTCAATCAACCGCTAAAAAATTTGTACATTGTATCATTTAAGAGTTCATATTTAAGAGCCAGCACAATTCGTGCAAATAAAATCTTATTATTTCCTCTGGTGTGTTAGTATTTAATCGCTAATTTTCAATCTTTAACTTATCCAGGAAGGTGTCTATGCGTACGATGCGTGGTGTTTTACGAGGAGTTGTCGTTCCACTTTACTCTCTTTTTACTCTAGGCTTTACACCAGTTTCATTTGCAATTGGTAATAATATTGTAGCCGTTGATGTGGATGGCGTGACAGGTCAATATACATCCATAGCATTGGATGCCCAGGGATTTCCCACAATTAGTTATTATGATGCTTCTGAACAAAAATTGAAGGTTGCTCATTGCTTTACACGTAGCTGCAGCCAATTTAATTCAATTGTTACACCCGATGCAGCAACCAATATCGGTAAGTACACATCCATTGCATTGGACAACGCAGGTAAGCCTATCGTCAGTTATTATGATGAAACAAATTCAGCATTAAAAGTATTGCATTGCGGAAACAGTTCCTGTTCAGCGGGGAATACTATTGCAACACCGGATAATACGGGAACAGTTGGTTTATATACCTCGGTAACAGTCGATGCGAATAATTTTCCTGTTGTTAGCTATTACGATGCAACCAACGGAAAATTGAAAATTCTACATTGCGGAAATGCATCATGTACGCTTGGTAACACCATTGAGAAACCAGATCTTACAAGCAGTAATGGTGTGCAGAGTTCCGTTAAATTAAATTCAGCGGGCAACCCAGTAATTGCTTATTTTGATTTTACGAATTCCTCCCTAAAAATTTTACGCTGTGGAAATAGTGTATGTAATTCTGGTAATTCGATCACCACCGTCGATTCCACTGGTGATGTGGGTCGCTATCCATCATTAACGTTAGATAGCAATCAAAAACCAGTAGTCAGTTATCTGGATCTAACCAATGGTAAGTTAAAAGTATTGCATTGCGGCAATACAACTTGCACCTCGGGTAACTCGCTTAGTTCAATTGCCGGTAACGGTATTGGCGGTTACTATTCTTCACTATCACTTGATGTAAATAATATACCTACGGTAAGCTATTACGATTTGACCAATGAGAGCTTAAACGTTATACGCTGCGGTGATGCCAATTGTGTAAGCAATAACCTCATTAATATACCTGATAGTACTGGAAACGTTGGGTTATATACCTCTTTAAATCTCGATGCCAGCAGTAATCCTGTTGTTAGTTACTATGATGGCACCAATGCAAATCTAAAAGTATTGCGTTGCGGGAGTCCAATGTGTGGTCCGAACTCCGTCTATGTTGGTGATACAGCAACGGACGTGGGCCGGTATAGCGCAATTAAATTAGATGCCAGTGGTAAACCCGTTGTTAGTTATTGGGATGAAACAAATGGGGATCTTAAATTGTTGCATTGTGGTGATACAACATGCAGTCAAAGCAACTCCATTACTAGTCCTCTTACTACCGGGAATGTGGGTTGGGATACCTCACTTGATATTGATGCCAATGGCTATCCAGTAATTAGTTTTTATGACTTCACTGCTAAAATGATGCGCATAATGCATTGTACGAATGAAAATTGCAGTGGCGTGAATCCAGTTAATACCCCGGATATTTTGTCAAAACGTGCCTCATCCATGGCGCTTGATTCATCTGGGAATCCAGTAATTGCATCTGCCGGACAATCGGATCAAGGTTTGAGGGTCGTGCATTGTGGCGATGCAGATTGCTCTGCAAACAATAGCATAGCATCACCCGATTTCCCGGTTTTTCCAGATAATGCTGATGTACGGGGTGTATCCTTAGTGCTCGATGCATCAGGGTATCCAGTAGTTAGCTATTTTCGTGCCGACAAAAATCAATTGAAATTACTACATTGTGGTGACTCTAATTGTACAGGGTCAAATACACTCACCGTGCTTGATCCTGGCGCACAAGCAGGTGATCATCGTGCAACATCAGTCACTTTAGACGCAAGTGGTAATCCAGTGCTTGCTTACTGGGACACAGCGAATGCCGCGCTAAAAGTTTTGCATTGTGGCAACGCAGCCTGTAATTCAGGTAATACCATTGCATCACCTGTAACCGGTCCGAATGTTGGATTACAACCTTCCATTAAAATTGATAATGCGACGGGGAATCCAATCGTGAGCTTTGGAACCAACAGCACGATGTCGATACTTTATTGTGGTAATGCAAGTTGTACAGCAGGTAATGTGATTACTGCTGTTGATCCAACGACGCAGGGTTTGGATAGTGCTCTAACACTTGATGCAAATAATAAGCCCGTTGCAAGTTACTATGCCGCAGCAAGCAAACATATCAAAGTATTGCACTGCGCAACGAAAAGCTGCCAATAAATCGCAAATAATAACCATCCATACATTCTACAAGCATGGATGGTTATTATTTCTCAGCTTGCATCAAATAAATAGACAAGATAAACCAATATTCACCAGCAAATTTCTCTTGGCACTCACGTTTATAGGTATCAACCAAAGCTTCATTAATAAGATCAATGTCTTTGTCAGGTATTTGACCTTGAAAGAATGCAATGCCCTTAACAAATTTACGAAAAGTATCTAAAGAGGGCAAAAGAATCTCATGCTGCAACCGCTCAAATTTAATATGTTTAAAAGGAAGCGCATGTATTTTTTCTTCCAGATTCTGAAAATAGTGATAATCAACCGGCGGTTTAAAATCTTTGAGACAAGAGAACTGTCCGCATTCCTGAACACGGTAATAGCTGGTAATAAAAGGATCGTCACCCGAGGGAAAAAGAGCCAATACTTTGCCATTATTTTTTAATGCCTTATAAATATTAAGAAAGGCTTTCTCTATGGCAAAAGCACACCATTGTAAGCACCAAAATGAAACGACATAATCAAATTGATTTGTAAATGGCAAGGTTAACGCATCGGCTTGTTGCAGTGTAACATTAGGATAATTAGCAGTTTCTTGCCTGGCTATTGCCAGCATATTCGCCGAAGCATCTATTCCTAGAAAATGACCTTGTGGAATTTTAGCTAAAATATTACGGCTGAATGCCCCATTGCCACATCCAACATCCAGAACCGAATCTGTTGGCTTTATTTTCAAATATTTTAAGTATTCTTTTGCGATACTTTCCTGAATATAGGAACCAATCGCATAATCCTGAGCTGGCCATTCTTGTACTGACATCCCTATTCCTTATTGTATAGCTTATATGTAGGATTCTAATAACGATGAAGTATCTTGTATGAGAAAGCAAGCAGAACACAAATGTCTCAAGTAGATTTACTTGCAAATTGCACTCACTTTAATTGCTTATGATTAGTCCTTGCTTAAAGGAGATGAAAATTGAAATCAAAAAAGAAGTATAGGTTAGGAGTTCTTCCTTTCGTTCTGGAATGACAACCGTATTTGCAGGTTCAATGGAAAAGTAACTTGCAATCCAGCTATCATCCTTTCGTAGCAACCAGGCTGGGCCTTAACTGGATTCATTTAGATCAGTCACAAACTTTAGAATTACTCCGCCCTTTTCTAATATTATACGAGCAAGGATTCGGGCGGAACTCACCTCACTGGTTTCGCTAAAAACTGGTTTGCCTATTCCTATAGTTATAACGAGTACAAGTTATTTCTTAGAAATTTGGCATTTCTTCTATCAATTATTTAAGCTAACTTGAATTGCAATTACATAAGCTATACATTGACTATATTGTAAAAATGGACTTTCTTGCAGAAATTTAGAGAAGTAATTTAACTATCCTGACATTAGGAAAAATAAGATTAATTTCCGCAACAAAGATAAAAGGAATTAAGATGACTAACATATTTTTATTTTGCACAACACGCTTCCTTGTAATCGTCACCTTTGTTGGTGCGATGACGTCATTTGCTATGGCTGCCTCGCGACCAGAACCCATCCCTCTTTATGGTTCCTACATTCGACATCTGGATCGCGCAACGCAAACATTCAATGGAAAAACTAATCCTAATAGCCGTCCAACCAAACAAAAAGAAGATTTCTTCACCGTTTGCAAAGCATCAGGTTGTGTGGCTCATACACCTAACCTTTACCCTCTTCCCGGTGAGTCCAAGTATATTGATTATCACTGGAATAATAATCGCTGGGAATTAAAAGCAGAGCATCTCTTCAATTGCAATGACGGCAGCAAAGTGAAATCTACTTTATCTGAATTTCTTACCTCAAATGGCGACGGGAGCTTTTCTGGTGAACGAAGCATCAAAATAGAAGGTACGGGATGCCCAGAAGAAGGTCCAGGTGTATATAAAATACCTTTTAAGTTAACGCCTGCTTAGATAACTCTTGGACACTATGCCGGGAGTTATTTATTGGAAAAACAACGGTGATATACATGCGTGTGAAGATAATTTTAAAGAAATTATTGGAAAATTGGAGCCAGGATAAAGTAGCTACTTTATCGGCGGCGTTATCTTATTACACTATATTTTCTATATCTCCTTTATTAATAATTTCTATTGCTATCGCAGGCCTTGTATTTGATCCTAACCTTGTGCAAGAAAATCTATTAGAGCAAATCGGAAAAACTTTTGGAAATGATCCGGCTGAACAAATTAAAATTCTAATTTCATCTGCTAGACCAGCAACAAATATACTTGCAAAGATTGTTTCTATAATCGTTTTATTATTCGGTGCCTCTGGTTTTTTTGGAGCACTTCAAACCGGGCTGAATGCGATATGGGGTGTGTTTCCCGATCCCAATATGGGGTTTTGGGAATTAATTAAAAGCCGATTTCTATCGTTTACTTTAGTTCTTGGGGTTGGATTTTTACTCTTGGTGTCATTAATTATTTCTCTTATATTATCTTTGGTAACTATGCATCTTTTGCGTTTTTTCCCACAATTAATCATTTTTAGTTATGGATTAAATCTTCTTATTTCCATTGCAGCGATTACTCTTCTTTTCGCCATGATTTTCAAAATAATCCCGGACGTATCATTACAATGGAGAGACGTTTGGTTAGGCGCCTTTTTTACTGCACTTTTATTTACCATCGGCAAATTTTTACTGGGATTATATCTTTCCCATTCCAATTTGGCGCAAGGATTTGGCCCATCAGCTGCCTTAATCATTATTCTCGTTTGGATTTATTATTCTGCGCAAATTTTATTTACGGGAGCGGAGTTTACAAAGGTGTATTATCTCCAAAAGAGAAAAAAAATTCGCCCAAGCAAAAATGCAAAGTTAATAGGTTGATGAAATGATTATTTCACGGTGGAAACATTGACAGATTAATGGATAGAATTTTTTTTAACTTTCTTTTCTATTGCATTGGTAACATTATTAACTATCTGGCCCCTAAAGTCGCCAAAATGCTGGTCTCCCTTATTGAGCATCCAAATAAAAAGTGCTTCTAAATCGTTACCTGACCTTTGCTTAATTAGATGGGGTCCAAAATAGATAGTTGCAGTATAAGTAAACATCTTAATTTCCTATCAAGTGAAAGGGTAATGAATGTAATCTAAGAGGGTATAATGTGATTACAAAACCCATTAAAGGGAAATGCTTATACTGTCCTAATGTCTTTATTATAGTCTAAAACCTAAGCAAAGACCGATCTAGAATAATCACACTTGATATTTAATGTAACTATCAACAACTTTCTGGATACACTTTAATTTTATATTGCTTATTTGAATATTAGTTCAACAATCTTTGTAAAATTTAATTTATAATCATTAGTTATATTAGAGGTTAAACCCCCTTTCAGAGCCAAACTTTGGCAACAAATCTTTGGGTAAATAATATGGTAACCAGCACTTCAGATTTTCATGAGCAGCGGATTCTTAAACTTTCTATAGCAGTCACTTTTCTTCTTGCAGCAGCGGGTATTTTTTTTGGATTAGTGTCTGGTTCATTGGCTATTATATTTGATGGTATGTTCAATATGGTTGATACGGCCATGTCCTTATTATCGCTCTTTGTAGCGCGCTTACTGACTAGCAAAGGGAGTCGTCGATTCCAATATGGTTATTGGCATGTTGAACCGATGGTACTTATCTTTAACGGCAGTACACTCATCTTAATTTGTGCCTATGCCTTAATTAACGCAATTGGTAGTTTGCTTTCAGGCGGTCGGCAATTGAATTTTGACTGGGCTTTTGCCTTTGCCTTATTAATGTCTGTGGTATCCATTATAATGTATGTCTATATACGACAGAAAAATCTTAAACTTAATTCTGAATTTTTACGTCTTGATAGACAAAGCTGGCTTATATCAGCCTCTATTTCCTCCTCACTTTTGGTTGCTTTTGGTATCGCTAATCTCACAGAAGGAACGTCTTATCATAATCTTACTCCTTACTTTGACCCTATTATACTAGCTGTGCTTACCTCCTGCTTGATTTTTGTACCCATGGCCGCAGTGTATGATGCTATGCGGGATGTATTTCTTGTTGCTCCTTTTGAGCTTGATCTGAAAATAAGAATGTTTTTAGATGAGTTGACAGCAAGAGAAGGTTTCAAAACCTATTCGAGCTATGTAGCAAAGATAGGTCGCGCGCAATTCATTGAAATACATATTGTTGTACCCCCAAACCATCCTATTTCAACTGTTGAAGACCTGGATGCCATTCGTCACGAAATAAGAGATGCAATGGGTGGAGATAGCCCGCAACTTTGGCTAACCATCGCGTTTACTGCGGATGAAAGCTTGATTTAACAGAGTAGAGACTCCTCGAACTAATTTCGGTCTACCGATTTCAAAAGCCATTCACTAATCTAAGAATTTAGTCTTTAAAAAAGAAGCATTGGGAGTTTGAAAAGTTGTCTATTTACAACACAAATAACGATTGATTTTAAATCAATTAGAACTTATCATACACCAAATGGGTAATTCAAGATCAAATACATAGAGAGCGCAATGCAGGAAAAACAAGAATCTGAGAAGGTGGCAAAGAAAAAATTGGCAACGTCTATTAGGCCATCGGTATTCAGTTCACGAAATACTATTGATGAAACAACCGTATTTAAAGAATTTCTTGAAAAAAATGCGGAAAAATCCATTAATGCAAAATTCTTATTAGGAACAACTGAATTTCATAATTTTGAAAAATTTCAAAAGACATTTGAAAAAGAAATCCCGTTATTAAAAGAAATCATTGCTCGGGAAGCTAGTCGGCCAGAAGGAACTTTTGTTTTCTATAATGGAAGTTCGAACGTAGTAAAATTTTTGCGCATGATAATGAGTAGTCTTTATAAAGAAGAAGCCTTTAAGACAAAGACAGAGAGTGTAAAGTCTAATCTGGTATTTGGGACTCCTAAGCCACAATCACTTTCTCCACAATGTTTTTTTGAAAAACATCTGGATAAAAGAGCATTTCTATACCCATTCAATACTGCTTTTGACCGGAAAATAAGACCCCTCTTTGATCATGAATCAAAAATTAGCAGGGCACTTTTATCTGCCTCAATGTTACTGCATGATGGTTGTTATGGCGAAACTAGCTGGCTCCTCTTTCACAGGAATAGAAGTATATCGATAAAGCACAACCACGAAGTTAAGTTTCTTAGAGACGTTTTGCAAGAGTTTTGCCATAAGAAGAAATTAGATAACTTCCCAATTGATACACTTGTTGACTATTACGTTCAATACCAACAAACCTTGGAAGCGCAGCTATTGCAAATTTTTGTTAACGAAAAAAGCTTTAATAGCCTGGGCTATTATAGTTATGCCGGAGGGATCCCACTCGTTAAGGATAGCGCCTCTTTTCTTCATACACTTTATGAAGAATTAAATAATCAGAGTTGCTCAAATTGGGGAAGCTTTATTGCCGAAAAATTTTTACAAGCTTTTAGAGAAGATAAACTTTACCATCTCGTAGACGCGCAATATACACCTGATAATTTACTTAGTAACTCCATGGAAGTCGAATGGAATGATTTTTTACAGGTTCGCTTTTTAACCGCGAATCCAGACTTTTATAATCCGGAGGAAGTAAGAATTAATGAATTTTATAAAACTGACGAAGCTTATAATATCGCTAGAGAACTCAAAGCCAAGTTGAGAACTACCATTCATTTTTATTTTACAGATGAGCCAGCCAAGCTTGAACTCGCCTAAACCATTTAGATTATCATGTAACCCACAACCCAATAATTAGCGGTAGAGTACATTACTCGAATTAGTATGAATTTAATTTCTTGATTTGGTAATTAAATGGAGATTAAAGTGTGAAAATGCTTTTAAATTCAGGGAGGAAAGTAAATGCGACAACGTCTACCTTTAGTTTTTTCAGGAATTATTTTTATTCTTTTTGCTTTGTTACATGTATTACGATTGATATTTCGTTGGGAAATTGTCATTGCAGGGCATACTATTCCAATGTCAGTAAGTATTGTAGCCTTGGTTGTAGCTATTCTTTTATCCTTGTGGATGTTTGCTGCCAGCAAATTAGAATGAACTTAATAGTAAATCTCTGCTGCCATTAATTTATCTACGTAAATTGCGATATAGGTGAATACAGGATTTTTTTGAGTAGGATGCTACTTCTCACAGATGACTATAAATCAATAATTACCTTTAGTGCATGAGTCTTCGCCGCATCTTTAAATGTTTCATAGGCTTCAAGGATATTATCAAATGGAAAATGATGGCTAATTAGTGTAGCAGCATCCAATTTTTTGGCGCAGACTGACTTTAGCAACAAGGGTGTAGTAATAGTATCTACAAGCCGTGTCGTAATTGAAATGTTTTGAGACCACAGTCGCTCCAGATGTAAATCTACTTTCTTTCCATGAACACCAATATTCGCAATAGTTCCTCCTGGCGCTATAATTTCTTCACAAAGAACAAAAGTTTCAGGAATCCCCACTGCTTCTATAGCTGTATTGACCCCAAGGTTATTTGTATGCTCCATTATTCTCTTTGCAGCATTTCCATCTGTGTTATTAATAATCATGGTAGCACCTAAACGCTCTGCAACCTCGAGTCGATTAGAATCTGTATCGACCATGATAATTTCAGCTGGCGAATAGAATTGGGCAGTAAGTAAAGTTGCCAACCCTATTGGGCCAGCTCCAATAATTGCTATTGTATCCCCTGGTTGAATTTTGCCGTTTATAATGCCGCATTCAAAACCAGTAGGCAAAATATCACTTAACATCACTATGGTGTCTTCTTCGGCTCCTGGAGGAACTTTATAGAGACTTGTGTCGGCATAAGGTATACGAACATACTCAGCTTGAGTCCCGTCAATTTTGTTCCCCAGAATCCAACCACCCGTTTTGCAGTGAGAGTACATCCCTTTGCGACAATAGAAACATTTACTGCAAGAAGTAATACAAGAAATTAGCACTTTATCGCCACGATGAAACTCTGTTACTCCGGAACCTGTTTCTTCAATAATTCCTATCCCTTCATGACCTAATACACGGCCCGGCTCACAAGTTGATACATCGCCTTTAAGAATATGAAGATCAGTACCACAAATGGTCGTTTTCTTAATCTTAACTATCGCATCGGTATTTTCCATAATTTGCGGCATTGGATGCTCTGCAAAAACTTTTTTTCCTGGTCCATTATATATAAGTGCCTTCATTATTTATCCCTTCTCCTAGAATGCCTATGTTCAACAAATGCAAGTAATTAAAATTTTATGCTAACCAAAAATGCAAAATTAACCCAATAATATAAGCGAGCACTGCGGTAATAACTCCAATAATTAATGTTTCAATACCTGAGTTGAGCCAAGACTTAGGTGACCAATGACTTTTAATAGAGCCAATAATAAAGAACGTAGTTCCAGTAAATAAGCAAGACCAAAAAAAGGAATGACTTACATTAAATACATAAGGAAATAATGGAATTAAACCAAAAATAAGGAAAGCTAGAAAAGTATAGGTCGCTGATTTTAAAGGAGTGCGAATTAACAGAGGCAATCCATATTCTTCTTGCAACATGGTTTTTATCCATAAGGACTTATTCGCTGTAATTTCATTTACTACCAGGTTTAAAATATCTCCCTTTAGTCCTTTGTTTTTAAAAATTTCTTTAATTTCATCTTTTTCACCCTCAGGTGTTAAATCAATATGCTTTTCTTCAATCGCTTTATAGCGTTGGTATTGGTCTTTTTCAGATTTTGTTCCCAAATAATTGCTTGCGGCCATTGAAAATCCATCTGCAAGCAAATTAGCAAAACCTAATATTAAAATTACTATAGAAGATAGCTGCCCTCCTACAACTCCTGAAACGATCGCAAAAGTGGTTACAGCGCCATCGATTCCGCCATAAATCCAGTCTCGCAAATAACTCGGTGCAGGAGCTTTCGCAAAGCGTTCCTTGATTTCTTTTTGTGAATGACCGTGTTCTAATTTTTCCATAAGCGCTTAGTATACCTTTGCATATTTACTTTCACTGCCTCGAATTCAGAGGACAGGCATGATAGCAATTGGTTCTTCTAACCCAAGATTGGATGTATCGTTCTCATCAATTGCTATCATGATATTTTTGTATTTCATTTCCACTCCTTGTGAAATTCAACAGAAACATTTAGAAGTTAGAACTCCTACGAACTACTTATTTGCAAAGCTATATGGTATTGTGCTGAGTAATCCACTTAGTGGAATTTTCAGGTCGCTAGCTTATTAATTGTAGCTTTAGTATAAAGCAAATCATTATACGTTAATGATTAAAAATACAAGGATATACGATGTCTGAATATAATATTCGTCTTGCATGGAAACGTGATACGGAAGACTTCGACTATAAATCTTACAACAGAGACCATACCGTATTTTTTTATGGTGGCCCCAAAATAGAAGTAAGTTCATCTCCTGATTTTATTCGTGACCCTCGATTTCATACACCGGAAGAGCTTTTAGCTGCAGCCGTTTCAAGTTGTTATCTACTTACTTTCCTTTCTCTTGCCGCTAAAAAAGGATTTATCATTGATAATTATCATGATAATGCAACCTGTTTTTTAGGCAGTACTGAAAAGAATGCACCCGCCATTACAGAGATTACTCTTCGTCCAGTCATTACCTTTAGTAAAGAAAACAGACCTGATAAAGATCATTTAAAACAACTTTTTACAGAAACACATAACCATTGCCTGGTTGCTAATGTATTAACGGTGAATATAACCGTTAACCCGACACTAGCAGACGCATAACGGTTTACATATTAGAGGTCAAAATGAAAAATATACTAGTATTTTTATTATCTATAATTAGTACTACAGTTTTAGCTAATGAACTAGGTAAAAGCACCTATCAAAATGCTTGTCAAAATTGTCATGCACCTCAACTAGCAAAAGGATTAAACGCTCCAGCCGCTTTTGATAAAAAAGCCTGGAATAAACGATTTAAAGATGCAGATAGGAAGGCAAAAAAACACCCTTCTCAATTTAAAACAGGTATGGATTATTTATTATACAATGTAAAAATTGGTAAAGGCTTAATGCATCACGGTGGTTTATGCAAAGAAGCAGAGGCTCCGAATAATAACTGCTCTGACGAAGCATTAATTCAAGCTATTAACTATATGGCAGGAAAATAAACTATTCTAGAACGCGTTTTGATGCATCCCCACGAAATGGCAAGTATGCAATCCTCTAAGAAATAAGTAATACTTAATGCTAGGTAGTGCGCATAAAGCGTATACCTAGAATTAGACTACAGTTTAGCCATTAACTGAATTAGTAACAGATTACTCAAGCAGTTGTGTATCGTTCCAATGATGAATTAAATAGCCATGTTCCAACTGGTTCACGTCTTGAACATTAGCAGCAATCCGAACAATATGACCACTACCGGGCGCACAATGGATGGAATGTCCTTCAGTATTCTCAATGGCTTCAAGTGTAAAAATATGGTTACTGTTTGGCAGCATGATTTCAAGGGTGTCACCAACAAAAAATTGATTTTTTACACTAATTTCAAGTAGTTGTTTACTTTCGTCATAATCAAGTAACTCACCTACAACCTGCTGTTTTATGCCTGTTTCATTGCGATCTTTGTAACTTTGGTATTCTTCAGGAACATGACGGCGATAAAAACCCTCTGTGTATCCTCTGAGTGATAATCCCTCCAGAGAATCCATAAGACCCCAATCAAAAGGCTTTCCGGCAACAGCGTCATCAATAGCCTTTCGATACAATTGGGTTACACGAGCTACATAAAAATCCGATTTAGTACGACCTTCGATTTTTAAACAATCAATTCCTATTTTGGTTAATGATTCAACATGTTGAATTGCTCTTAAATCTTTTGAGTTAAACAGATAGGTGCCATGTTCATCTTCTTCGATGGTATTCATTTCCCCCTCACGTTGGGGAGATTGTTCAAATAGAAAAGTTTTAGTTTCTACATGTGCATTACCCCATTCATCCTCTTTACCTTCTTTAACATCATATTTCCACCGGCATGAATTGGTGCACGCTCCTTGATTAGGATCACGGTGATTAAAATAGCCAGATAGGAGGCAGCGCCCTGAATGAGCCATACATAATGCGCCATGTACAAATACTTCTAATTCAATATCTGGGCAATTTTCACGAATTGCCTGGATTTCTTTTAAAGACAACTCTCGAGACAAAATAACTCGTTCAAGACCCATAGATTGCCAGAATTTTACTGCGGCAAAATTCATCACATTTGATTGTACTGACAAATGAATAGGTTGATGAGGCCATTTATCTCTAACCATCATAATGAGACCGGGATCCGTCATGATCAAAGCGTCTGGACCTGCTTCAATGACTGGAGTCAGATCTTCAAGATACGTGTTTATTTTATTATTTGGGGCAACAATATTACTCGCTACAAAAAATAATTTACCTTGAGCATGAGCTTCATTAATGCCCAACACCAACTTTTCATGGGAAAATTCGTTATTTCTAGCTCGGAGACTATAACGGGGTTGCCCCGCGTATACCGCATCTGCTCCATAGGCAAAGGCTCGTCGCATACGCTTTAAAGAACCTGCAGGAGATAATAATTCTGGAGATTTCATGATGTTAATGCTTTAACCTGTATAAAATATATGAATGATTCGACTTGTTAAAAGGTGTTTGGCGATTACATTGCCATAATATTCATATCCATGTTCGCGTACAAATTATACATAATCCACATGGTACCAATTACCAAAACTAACACCACAACCAACGTAAAGAGAAAACTTAATAAATTCCAGTTTGTTTTTGAAGTCGTATTTAAATGGAGAAAAAAAACAAGCTGGACAAAAAGCTGCATAATCGCAAGTGCTCCCACCGCTATGTACAGAATTTTGGGAGGTAGAGCAGAAGAGGCAACCAAATAAAACGAAAAAAGCGTCAACAAAAGTGAGGATACAAAACCAATGGTATAAGATTGATATGTACCATAAGACGCACCTGTATCTACATCAAAAACAAGTTCATGTTTTGACATTTTAAATTGCTCCCATCAAATAGACGACTGAAAAAACAAAAATCCAAACAATGTCCAGAAAGTGCCAAAACAAACCCAGGCAGGTTAATTTAGTTTTGGTCACGGGTGTAATCCCATGGGTTTTCATTTGAAATATAAGGGCTAACATCCAGATAAGTCCTACGGTAACATGCAGCCCGTGTGTAGCAACCAAAGTAAAAAATGATGATAAAAATGCACTTTTAGCCCAGGTATGACCCTCTAAATACAAGTGTTGAAACTCATACATTTCCATTGTAATAAAACAAAAACCCAAGACAAAAGTTGCCCACATCCAACGGGTCACTTTGTCTTGAGACTTACTGTCACGTGCCAGCATTGCAAGGCCATAGGTAAAGCTGCTGCTTAATAGTACTAACGTTTCAGTTAACACAAAGGATAGATTAAAAAGTTCTTTGGCATGGGGGCCTCCAAAGGTATGAGTATGAAGCACGGCATACACTGCAAATAAAGATGCAAATAAAATACAATCAGTCATGATGTATATCCAAAAACCGAAGACATTTTTAGAACCATCAAAATGACTCATGTGACCATCAATATTGTGGCTTCGCGCTGCTGTTTTTCCCTCAGGTCTGGAATGCCGCTCATTATAAGATCCAATGAATAGGTCGCGATTCGTAGTAGCTGGAATTGGGGTCGCGGCTTGAGTATCTTTCATTAACGTTTTACTCATCATTATCTTCCTACAATAGATTGTTGATATTGAATTTCGTTTGCTTCCACCTCACTTGCTTTGATGTAAAAATCTGTATCGTAATTGAAAGATCTGATAATCAAAGAAATGACAACGCACTCCAGGCCTAATATTGCAAGCCACCAAATATGCCATACCATGGCAAAACTAAAAATAAACGCAAAGATACCAATAATAAATCCCATTGGAGTATTTTTAGGCATATGAATACTCTGGTAAGTCAAAACTTCTTTTTTGGACTTATCTGTGCGATTTATCCTCTTTTGTTTTTGTTCCCAAAAATCATCTATCTCGCTAACAACCGGAATATGAGCGAAGTTATAGAAAGCAGGTGGCGATGCTGTAGCCCACTCCAAGGTACGACCATCCCAGGGATCGCCAGTAACATCACGACATTTTTCTCTGTTTTTGATACTAACTATAATTTGTAGCACCTGGAAAACAACGCCTAATGCAATAATACCTGCACCAATTGCCGCTACAATTAAATAAGGTTGAAAACCCGTGGAAGCATCATAATGATACAAACGACGCGTCATACCCATACCTCCCAGGATGTAGAGAGGAGTGAATGCAACAAAAAAACCAACTAGCCAACACCAGAAAGCACATTTACCCAATGTCTCATTCAGGGTAAAACCAAACATTTTTGGGAACCAATAAGCTAAGCCAGCAAAATAACCAAAGACAACCCCACCAATAATCGTGTTATGAAAATGTGCGACTAAAAAAGTACTATTGTGAGCCTGAAAATCAATGCCCGGTACTGCAAGCATTACTCCAGACATTCCACCTAGGGTAAAGGTTATAAAAAACCCCATTAGCCAATACATTGGAGAAGTAAATTTAATTCGCCCTCGATACATCGTAAATAGCCAGTTAAAGACTTTCACTCCGGTAGGTACAGAGATAATCATCGTAAGAATTCCAAAAACTGCATTCACATTAGCGCCTGCGCCCATTGTGAAAAAGTGATGAGCCCAAACAATAAAAGCTAAAAAGGTAATGACCGCAGTGGCCCACACCATGGTTTTGTAACCAAATAATGCTTTTCGAGAGAAGGTGGCAACAATCTCAGAGTAAACACCGAAAGCAGGTAAAACTAATACATAGACTTCTGGATGCCCCCAAATCCAAACTAAATTCACATACATCATTTGATCCCCACCAGCACCAGTGGTAAAAAAATGCATATCAAGGTATCTATCCAGACCAAGCAAAGCTAAAGCAACCGTTAGTACAGGAAAAATAAGCATTACAAGAATTGAAGAGCAAAAAGCTGTCCATGTAAAAATCGGCATTTTCATTAAGGACATTCCAGGACAGCGCATCTTAAGAATTGTCACGAAAAAATTTATTCCCGATATGAGACTACCAATACCTGAGATTTGAATAGCCCAAATGTAATAATCTGTTCCAACGGTTGGGCTATAGGCAAGCTCCGAAAATGGCGGGTATGCTAACCAACCCGCATGCGCGAAATCACCAATTAATAAGGATACATTGGCTAGCAGTGCACCAACAGCAAAAAGCCAAAAACTAAGCGAATTTAGAAAGGGGAACGCAACATCTCGAGCCCCAATTTGTAATGGTATTACCAGGTTAAATAACGAAAACATAAGGGGCATTGCGACAAAAAATATCATTATGGTTCCATGAGCAGTAAATATTTGATCAAAATGCTCGGGAATAAGGTAACCATAAGAATCGCCAGAGGCCATAGCTTGCTGAGCTCGCATCATAACCGCATCGATAAACCCTCTAAAAAGCATTAGCAGCGCAACAAAAAGATACATCTTTGCAATGCGCTTATGGTCTACAGTTACTATCCATTCATGCCAAAGATAACTCCATTTCTTGAAATAAGTTATACCTCCCAATACCGCAATACCTGCAATTGCAATGAAGGCCAACATGGAAAATATAATAATCTGCTGACTTATAGGCTCATAGAGATAAGGAAAAACCTCTTGTGGAATACTTAATTTTCCTAAAATGGTTTCTAGCATGACGATTTCCTTTTTTGTATTAACTTTGGTTCATAAGCACAAGGAGAATTTGCCTATGCATTTTTATGATCAACATCTGGCATCATGTAATGCATAATAATGCTGTCAAATAATCCAGCATCAACACTACCGAAATACCTGGGAGAAACATTGATCGATTTGGGTGCCAGTTGCTCCCAAAATACCGCTGATGTCAGTTGGTTTGGCTTGCTCTTAATTGAATTAACCCAATTAATAAAATCTTCATGCGATGTAACTTCCGTGTTAAAGCTCATTTCAGCAAAACCGATGCCTGTATAATTCGTTGCAAGCCCTCGATAATTTCCTGGGTTGTCTGCAATAAGATGCAACTGTGTTTTCATTCCAGTCATCGCATAAATTTGTCCCCCAAGCTGTGGGATAATGAAAGAATTCATAGGTGATGCAGCTGTTATTTTGAAATTGATAGGAGTATCAGCAGGAATTTTAAGATAATTAAGTGTGGCTATTTGATGTTCAGGGTAAATAAACAACCATTTCCAATCCAGTGAGACAACCTCAACTGTCACAGGTTTTATTTGTGAATCAAGTGGTTTATAGGGATCTAAACTATGCGTGGTTTTCCAAGTCACTGTACCTAAAATTAAAATAATAATACAGGGAATTGTCCACCAAACGATTTCCAAAATAGTGCTGTGATTCCATTCTGGCGTATATTTGCTATTACTTCCTTCCCGATATCGCCAGCCAAACCAGCATGCCATGAAAATAACGGGAATCACCACAATTAGCATGAGTTTTATTGAAAATATAATCAATTTTAATTCAGTTGCAGCGATTTGCCCTCTGGGTGCTATTGCTCCGGAATGGCAACCATTTAAAGTAAGTAAAACCATCGCAAGTAGAACAACAACACCCGCATGTCTAATTACTTTACAAATTGGTTGTATCATACTTTTAACTCTCCGTTTTTATAGATTTCGCAGGGATCAGGTTATTGGCTTGTCGTGACTAAAAAAATAATTGTTCTGGGTGATGGTTAGACACTACCTTCATACAACTTCGGCCGAAACTGTCGGAATTTCCAAGCCAATAAGACTCATTAGTTAAGAATCCAATTTTTGTAAATTTGTATTTTTTTTGGATATTTTAATTGTTTTTATACGGATGACATTGATCTACATCATGGAAAAGAGCATGGTGGTATGCAGGAGTTTACTGTTTATGTATTTAATATTTATTGCATCAAGTCCATATCGGCAATAAGTTTTAGTTCTTCAGGTTGCAACAATTTAATTTTCTTATGATCAATCGCAATAATTTTATTTTCTTTAAAGTGAGAGAGAAGACGACTAATCGTTTCTGCAGTGAGTCTTAAATAGTTACCAATATCTTGACGAGACATCGGCAGAAGAAATTCAAGTTGCATTTCCGAGAAGTGTAATCGGTAGGATAAATCAATAAGAAAGGCGGCAAGACGTTGTTCTGCAGTAACTAAAAACAAATAATTCCCTATATTTAGTTGCTGACTCATTAAATGCAACATCTGTTTTTGCAAAGAGGGATTTACCTGAAGTAACTCAAGAAAATTATCATAGGGAATTTCACAAACGACAGTATCCGATAATGCAACTACTGAAAAACGGTAATGCCCTGTGGAAATTGCCTCAAATCCAATGACTTCGCCAGTAAAATAAAACCCTTGAATTAATTCATTTCCATTAGCATCAACTTGATATGTTTTTAAATTTCCATGCTGAATAGCATAGATATTTCGAAATGTATTCTGAGGAAGATGTAAAAATGCATGCTTTTTTAGATGATGATGTTGCTTTACTGCACGATTAATTTGACTCATCCATTGTGAACTTTTCTCCTCTGCATTGCAAAAAGGAGAAAATGTGCAATTTTCACATGTTGGATGATCACCACCGATGCCTACCATATTTGTACCATCATACTGAACTAGCAATGTCTAAATTGTTTTATTATAAACCGCAAATGCATTTTATAATACAAATTTTTCCATGATGTAGATCAATGCGGTAAATCTCATTGACTTATAGAATCCTCGTCAAGTGATATTTAAGGATTAAGGCATGAATCACATCACCCAAGTTAAGACTTTTTTAACTGAACTACAAAAGTCAATCTGTCATGAGTTTCTCGCTATAGACAGGAATGCTAACTTTATCTCAGATAGCTGGGAAAACCAGTTAGGACATGGGATAAGTTGTGTGATAGCAAATGGTGATGTTTTTGAAAAGGGAGGAATAAACTTTTCGCATGTTAAGGGGAAGAGCCTACCTGATTCAGCAACAGAAAAACGCCCGGAGCTTAAAGGTTATCAATTTGAAGTTCTTGGAGTATCCATTGTTATTCACCCTATCAATCCCTACGTACCCACCTCACATGCTAATTTTCGATTTTTTATAGCCACCAGGGAAAATGCTGAACCCATTTGGTGGTTTGGTGGTGGTTTTGATTTAACGCCTTATTATGGATTTGTAGAAGATTGTATTTATTGGCATACCATGGCAAAAGAAGCGTGTGACAATTTTGGCAACGATGTGTACGCCTCCTATAAAAAATGGTGTGATGATTATTTCTATATTAAACATCGAAATGAACCTCGGGGTGTTGGAGGAATTTTTTTTGATGACCTTAATATGTGGGAATTTGAGACCTGTTTTAATTTTTTAAAAGCCGTTGCGAATCAATATACTAAAGCTTATTGTCCCATTGTTCTTCGCAGAAAGAATATATTTTACACAGAAAGACAAAGGAATTTTCAGCTATACCGCAGGGGACGTTATGCTGAATTTAATTTAATCTACGACAGAGGGACAGCTTTTGGTCTGCAAACAGGAGGAAGGGTTGAATCGATTTTGATGTCACTACCACCCCAGGTAGCTTGGGTTTATGATTGGCATCCGCTATCTGGAACAGAAGAAGAGAAGTTGTATACTGATTTTTTAATCAATAAAAATTGGCTTGATTGCAATCTATAAATAACGAATATCGACATAACATGGCGTCAAGGCACTTGCCCTCGACGCCGTGATTCGAAGACCAAACAATTCAATTAACTTTTTGACCTAATAAAATCCGTAATAATCGTTACCGATTCATCAACAGAATATTTAGAAGTATCTAATGTCATTGATTTTGATTGCCATGGTTCATAATCCCGTTTTAAAACATCTAGCCAGTTAGGTAACTTGTGTCCGGGTATATCGGCTTTTCGGGTTTCAATTCGGCGTTGATGTTCTTTGGCATTTAAACAAACTAGCTCGATTTCAATAAAAGCTGTGTTTGCATCCATCGCCACTTTTTGCCAATCGTTCCGTGTAATGGCAATGGGGTTGACCGAGTCAGCAACTACAGGAAGCCCTAACTTTAGGTTATCTAACGCAATGGCATAACATATCATATACCCTTCAGGCCCTACCCAATGTTCAGCAAAGCCAGAGAATTTTTTGAATACTTGCTCCACTGTATCAATCCGTAGATAAACTGCATTTAATTGTTTAGCAATTTGTTTTGATATTGTTGTTTTTCCTGTTCCTGGAAGTCCACCAAAAATAATTAACATACATAGACCCTAATCATTTCATTGCATTACGTTAAAATCACCGGACTATATTTCACCACTGAATGCGTGAATACGCATTAAATAGTATGACCATGATGTCATTTTTCGCTGTAATTTAAATTAAAAACAACTTCGCTTAAGAATAAATGTTATAAGCCCTATCAGTACAGAAAAAATACTCGCTATAATAAATTGCTCAAACCACACCAATAACCAGTTCTTTTAAAAAAATTATCTGCGTTTTCCTTCATGATTTTCGAGAAGGGATACCGTGTGCATCGCCATCATTTGTTCTTCATTGGCCTTAATAACACGAACTTCAAAGGGCCTTAAAAAATCGAGGTGACGTAGAATCGCATCGCGTATAAAACTTGAATTTTCTCCGATACCACCAGTAAACACAATCCCATCAACACCGCCTAACGCCACTGCCATCATGCCTGCTAACTGCGCTGTTCTGATGGAAAAATAATCGAGTGCAAATCGTGCTTTGGGGGCATTACTGTCTTGTAATAGACAAACGTCGTATGTCAAGTCTGACAATCCAAGAAGTCCTGATTGATGATAGAGAATGGACTCCACATCATCAGGAGATAAATTAAGCTCACGTATCATATAAATGACAGCGCCTGGGTCCAGAGTTCCACAGCGAGTTCCCATTGGTAAGCCGTCAAGAGCGGTCATCCCCATGGTGGTATCAATGCTGATGCCCTTGTGTATGGCGCATAGACTGGCGCCATTACCAAGATGGGCAGCGATGATGCGTCCTCTTGCCAACTCAGGTTCATTCTGATGTAAAAAATGAGCTATCCATTCATAAGAAAGACCATGAAACCCATAACGGCGAATGCTTTGATCACGGATTGTTTGCGGCAAGGCATATTCAATAAATAAAGGCTCATGATGAGCATGAAAAGCCGTATCAAAACAGGCTATTTGCATTAACTCAGGCTTGAGCGCACTGAAAATCTCAATAGCAATAAGATTATGCGGTTGATGAAGTGGTGCTAGAGAACATAGTTCTCGCAAATAGGTCATTACTTCAGGTGTTATTAGTACGCTGGAAGTATATCTGGTACCGCCATGAACGATGCGATGGGCTACTGTGTCGACCGGCCATTGGCTTTGCGCTTCAATCCAATGGAAGATAAAATGCAAGACCTTTTCGTGATTATAATCCCTAGGAAGTTCTATTTTATCTTTAAGCGCCTTTTTTTCATCTGTTACTGTAAATAAAGGTCTATTGCCTAAATCAGAGATACTACCTTGAGATAAAAGTTCCAATGAAGGGTGTCTTGAGAAGATTTGAAATTTCACACTTGACGATCCTGTATTAATCACCAGAATACTGTCTTTTTTCTTACTCATCATTTTATCTTTCCTGCCTTGCGAGCTGCGGCCATTTTAACTGCCAAAGCACAGGATAAAAGTCGAGTTCGCAATGAATCGGCTCGACTAGTCAGAATAATGGGTACACGTGCCCCCAAAACAATACCGCCAGCATCAGCATGTCCAAGAAAAGTTAACTGCTTAGCCAAAATATTACCCGAGTCAATATCAGGGACAAGCAAAATATCAGCATCCCCCGCAACCAAGGATAGGATTCCTTTATCATCTGCAGCCTGCTTGTTAATCGCATTGTCAAATGCCAAAGGTCCATCAAGAATACCCTCGGTGATTTGACCGCGATCAGCCATTTTACACAGGGTGGCCGCATCAATCGTTGCTTGCATCCTGGGATTTACAAGTTCTATGGCTGCAAGAATAGCTACTTTAGGTTTTTTATCCTCACCGAACAAGACACGCCAAAGATTAATCGCATTTTGACAGATGTCAGCTTTCTCAGCTGCATTAGGTGTAATATTAATAGCAGCATCTGTAATAATGAGTGGTTTATGATAAGACGGAACGTCCATCACATAAGCATGACTAATTCGGTATTTAGTGCGTAAATTAGATGCAGCAGGTACAACAGCTGCTAATAATTCATGAGTACTCAGAGACCCCTTCATTATGGCCTCAACTTTCTCTGTAGCGGCCAACTCTACCGCTTTGCTTGCTGCAGCATCACTATGCTCTGTATCAATTAGCTCCCATTGGGAGATATCAATAGCTGCCTCATAAGCAGCCGCCTTAATCTTTACCATCGGACCAATTAAAATGGGGAGAATTAGCTCAGCCTTCACGGCATCGGCCACTGCAGTGAGCACATTAGCTTTTACCGGATGAACAATAGCTGTGCGAATGGCCTTCATATCCTGACAGGATCGAATAATGGCCTGAAAACGATCATGGTTATGAATCTCGATGGATGGCAAATCAGCTCTTGCCACGCGTATTTTTTTAGTCGGTGCAAGAACGGTAGCTAATCCTTCAATAACAATTTCCCCACGTTGGTTAACGCCTTTACATTCAAACGTTACAATTGCCTTATGGGGGAATTTATCTCGCACGATAAGCGTGATGGTGATGTTATCTCCAATACGTACTGGTTTTCTAAATTTAATATCCTGCTCAAGATAAACTGTCCCTGGGCCTGGCAAGACTGTTCCAAGCAGCGCCGAAATTAATGAGCCGGACCACATACCATGGCCAACAATGCCACGAAAGATATCACTTTTAGCGAACTCAGGATCCATGTGAGCAGGATTTACATCACCGGACATAACCGCAAAAAGCGAAATATCTTCTTGTGTTAACGTTTTAGTCAAACTAGCCTGCTGACCCAGGGTCAACTCGTCAAAAGTGGTATTCTCGAGCAATTCCTTATTCATCGTTTTTCCTACAGTTAGATAATTCTAGACTCAAGCTTTTGCTTGTGAGCGGAGCCATTCGTCGAGACCGATATGACCGAGGCGTGCTTTGCCCAACGGCACGAGTGAATGCTCTTTGACCAAGCCACCGAAGTATCGGGCATCCGGGTCACTTACGACCTTACGCGGATCGCCAATCTCTTTCAAATAACGCGCAACAATTTCGTTAAATGGCGCTTGTTCTGGGCCGGCGATCTCGATAGTGCCGTTGCGTGGCGATGCGAGCGCCACATCGGCAACGATGGCAGCGACATCGTCAGCAGCGATAGGCTGAAACAGACCCGGCGAAATCTTGACTACATTTCCATCTGTACTTGAAGAAGCAATTCCACCAAGAAATTCCATGAATTGGGTCGAGCGGATGATGGTGTAGGGAATACCGGATGTCTCTATCAGCCTCTCTTGAGCAAGCTTAGCGCGGAAATAGCCATTATCGGGTGTCCGGTCAGTTCCGACGATAGACAGCGCAACATGGTGACGAATGCCTGCTACAGCTTCCGCTTCGCGGAGGTTGCGGCCAGAAGTCTCGAAGAATTCCAGCACGGCTTTGTCTTCCCACAAAGGCGCGTTCGCCAAGTCGACGACAACCTGAGCACCGGCAAGCGTTTTTGCAAGCCCTTCACCAGTGATGGTATTGACGCCTGTAGCGGGTGATGCCGCTACGACATCATGCCCTCGTTTGCGAAGATTGTTCACAAGCTTCGTTCCAATCAACCCAGTGCCCCCTATGACTACGATTTTCATATGCGCTCCTTCCTGTAGGTAGCCCGTAATTCGGGCAAGTGGTCAAGTGCACTTCAGATTCACACTATGTTTAATGCACATGTGTAAAAACACTCTCCAATGTTTATTGAACCATAACAGATTGTTTCTCCTACCCGCTTCCATTGCTTCGTCAAAGATAAGTTCGGAAATGGCAAGACGCTTCCCAGTTACTTCACTGGTGTGAGCACTGGCGCGCCCTTGTTCTTGATCAAAAACACAAGAAATTTTGCTGACTTGGTTTTGTCTGCACTCCGGCCAACAATGTGAACATCGTCGGGCCCTTCATAGAAGGTCTGTCCTGGTGTCAATGTAACTTCCTTTCCGCCTTTCAACTGCATAACGATGGAGCCTTCCAGCACATATACAAATGCGTGTGCATTGTGACGATGGATAGGGTCCGTAGCTCCAGGCGGATACTCTACCATGATCAGCTGGCCTTCCTTACCAGGGAGGTCTTTCAGATCTTTTGACATAAGTGACATCACCTTAGCCTCCTGAGCTGTTGCGATGCCTGATATCAAACATAGGCCGATACTCAAGTTCATAGCTAATATAAGATGCCAAAACCTCACTAACTTAAGATTGATTGTATGCTTCATTATGAAACCTTCTCGTAATGGTAACTATGTTAAGAACAATGCTATGCATTATTTACAATGACGTTAGCACACTAATTAAATCATTGTTAAGGAACTTTACTTGATTTCAGATTTAATTGTTCTGGAATGCTTATTGATGGGGCATCTTGGGAAGTTACTTAGTTGGTCTATTGTCGCAATTTCCTTTCTATTAAAGCCTTAATAATTTCCTAAGAAATTGTTGATAAACTATCCAACTAGTTGAGCTAGCAATCAAAGAATTATGCTAAGATTTTTTATCTTCAAAAACGTTGTTCTTTTATCTTCTACGTCAAAAAAATACTTAACTCTTTAAATTATATGAGAAATTAAAATGTACAACAAAATGGAACAACCTCAAGAAAATATAATTTACATTCACAAGAATATGAGCCAAACACAGGCTACAAAATTATTGTTAACAAGCGCCCAAAAAGCAGTGGAACAACATGGTAAAGACATTCAGGATAATAAAAAATTATGGTTATTACGAGACAGTAGTGTCCCTGGTCTAATTACTTTTGAATCGATTGTTTATCATAAGGCAAGTGAGCAATGGGTAGTTCAAAATGCTATTCGTTATATGAATTCAAAGCAAGGATGGGTAATAAATAATAAGCCCCCTAAGTCTTTAGAATTTGCTCAAATAGTAGAAAAATCTGGTGGAAAGAAAGATATTATTGCTGATGATAATAGCGTGCTCATTGAGAGCTTAGTAATCCACATACTTGAGACAGTAAATTGTAGTCTTGATGATCATATTACCCCTTTCATGGAAAAAGATACCAAGGTTGTGGCTAGGGGTCGCTATGTCGAGAAAGAAGAAGACTTCACATTACCCAGCTATATAGCAAATATTTTAATTTGCCCATTAACTAAAGAGAAAAGAGAACAATTGGGGCTACATGGAACCGTTCCACTTATGAAAGATCCCGTTGTTTTAAAAGATGATGGAAAAACGTATGAACGCGATGTGCTAATTGCTCAATACAAAGAATTAGGCATTCATTTACAGGAAGGAGAGCATTATTACCGTAATTTGGTATTAAGAAATATTATTGGTTATCTTGCTTCACAAGAAAAATCACCTACCGAGTATTCAGAAATTTTAGATAAAATAGATGAAGAACTCATTGACTCACTTAGTGTTGAGCATTTTGATAATCCGGTTATATCTCCTAGTGGTAACTCTTTTTCAAAAAAAGAAATAACTCAATATATTAACTCCAAAAAAGTGGGACTCCTGGAGCCTGTGGTTAACGATCCTTTAAACCCTGGCGTAAAAATAGGAAAAATGGATCTTATCCCCAATGAAAATCTAGAACTATTTGTTAGATGTTGGCCAGATTTTTATAAAAGCATGAAGGCTGAGATTATCTTAAAATAAGAGCCTGCTTTTTGTCTGTGCATTACCCAATGCACAGACAAGATTCGCTGTTTGTTGCAATGCAAACTGCAGAATAAACACTACTAGTTTGACGGTTTTGAAATAAAAAAGACTAATACATTAATAAACATCATTATTCCCCATAAAAAAGCAAAGAGAGAATAAAATAAAAAATAGACTGCCCAAATGAAAACCACTTTTTCTGATATGAGATAGGGAGAAATGAGCATTAATAGAAGCTGTTCTAAAACAATAACTAAGGTATAAATCCAAAGACTAATAAAAAAGGAATTATTATAAGAAAAAAAATAAGGTGTTTTGAAGCACGCAAGCAAAATGAGATTAAATAAAATAAGAAAAACTATAAATAAAAATAGTCTCTCATATAGTATATCAAAGGGCAGGTAATTACCTAGAAATACGCAGAATTCTAAAAACAATATAAGCTGCAATAAGAGTAAGAGCCCACTCTCACTTGGGTTGAGTATTTTTCTGCAAAAAAGAATCGATAATATCCAATTAATTCTCATAAGGGCCCTAGATATACCGAAAAATTAACAGGTTCAGAATACATCGTATGGCAAGAAACCCCTAAGGAAAATCTTGCAGTATTATAAGGGGTAAAGTTACCTGAGTTTATTTCTTTCCATGACTGAATGTAGCCTAATTTTTTATCAAATTTAATTGTTACGTTATTAATATTGTCGCAGATACAACCGTTTGCTCCACATCGTGGATAATTTAATGGAATCAACTCTCTAAACAAAGCAGTCATTGGTTGCTTTTTATTTAACCATGATGGGGTGATTTCACAACCCAGACCAGAATTAGCTGTTTTGATAATTTTAGGAATCCCATTAGTCACCTTGATTGTATATGCACAATCACGACTACTGTAATTTAATAGATAATTATCAAGTTTTCTGGACTCCCAGAGTTTGAAAAATTCTTTATAAGAATCAATAAGTTGATTTCTTGAGTAGATTGAGTAAACAAAAAGTAAGGCAGCAGTAACTACAAAGGCAGTTATAAAGATAACAATAAATCTCGTTTTAATCTCATTAAAAAGAGTCATTTTCCACCCCAGTCATACTGGCTATTTTAAGTGTAGCTTTCTTGTAATAAGGAACACAAAAAACTTAGTCAACATAGAAATGTGATGTTTCCATACTTACACGCATTTAACGTGCTACAAACAAAAAACTTTGCCTAATTCTAAAAGAAATTTTTTGTAAGTGTTCTATTATATTTGATTCTAAAAGACTTTCTTGACCTCTCAGATCTTCAGGACATTAAAAACTCTAAAACATAAGGATCTTTGATTAGCCAAGGAGACTGTTGATGATTATGTATGGCTGCTTCTTCATGTCCTTGGGTGAACAACAAACGTCTGTAGTGACGACTTTTGATGTTGCGTTCCAACAGACACGTGCTCCAATTTTGGGAGCTTGCTTCTTGCAGATAGTAATGTCGTTCATTTTCATCATCTAAACACATAATCAAACGCAGATGGGATATTTGGTGAGCATATGCGCCCCATTACTTTTTGAAAAAGCAAGAGGCGACCCTTAAGCTCTTTTATTCGCACTCTAACGCGCACTCTAAAATTTTCAAAACTCGAACCATGTCATAATTTATCTGGGTATTGTTCCAGTTCCATAATGTTCTGACTATAATTTATTAGAAATTGGCATGAGATGGATAGCATGGCAAGAACTAAGATAGGACTAGTATTCGGAAGTGGATCCGCACGTGGCTGGGCACACATAGGCGTCATTCGTGAATTAGCACACTTGGGTATAAAACCGGATCTAGTTACAGGCTCGTCCATAGGCGCGTTAGTTGGTGCAGCTTATGCTTCAGGTAACCTCGACAAATTTGAAGAATGGGTCTACACGCTGAAGCGTACGGACATCCTAAAATTATTAGATGTCCGCATCACTGGTGGAGGCTTTATTCAAGGGCAATCTCTGATGACTGCCATAGAAAAACGCATTGGAAATCTTAATATAGAGGATCTTGAGTTTCCCTTTGCCTGTGTTGCCACGTCTCTATTAAGTGGTAAAGAGCATTGGTTGCGCGAGGGTTCCTTGCTTGAAGCAGTACGAGCCTCCATCTCTTTGCCTGGCATCTTTGCCCCTTTTGTTTTAAAACACGATTTTATGCTAGATGGTGGCTTAGTTAATCCTGTGCCTATTTCACTAGCGCGTGCTATGGGTGCAGATTATGTGATCGCGGTAAATCTAAATGGGGATCTCGTTGGCAGACATTTCTCGCGATATCCTAGAGAAACATCGTTAACTGAGAACGAGGACAACAAAAAGAAACTGGAATACGGGGAAAAGAATAATCCAACCATTTCTACGTGGCCATCGAAGCTTAAAGTAGACTTCGACATTCGGTTGGATTCCTTTATTTCCTCCCTGCACAAGAAAAAAATCTTCAAACCAGGTCTCTTCGATGCAATCGCTGGCTCCATTAACATTATGCAGGAGCGCATTACTCATGCGCGAATAGCAGAGGATCCACCTGACATTCTTATCGAACCGAAACTTGGCTATATTGGTCTTATGGAGTTCGATCGTGCGAAAGAAACCATACAAGAAGGTCACGAAGCGACTCAACGCGTAAAAAACGATCTTGAAAAGCTTAAGCTTCAATTGTGAATACTTTTGGCTAATTCAAGCAAGCATAGGCTGGGCTATAAACGCAGCGACCAATCCGAGTATGATCTGGAAATTGATTATTAACTCAAAAACAGAATATTAATTCAAGAATCAATCCATTCCTTCAATCATTTCTTGGCTTTTCAGACCAAGGCTACGTTCTTCCTATTATGGTTCCGTAGGAAGTGATTGAGAATAGCAAGCGTAGGCTGGGCTAGAAAGCCCAGCCTACGCTTGAGTATTACATAGAAATTGATTATTAACTAAAAAGCAGAATATTAATTCAAATATCAATCCATTCCTCCAATCATTTCTGGGCTTTTCAGCCCAGCCTAAGCTTGCTTGGTTTCCACCCACATCATTCAAAACAGTAAGAACCTCAAAAAATGCTACAATTCTGCTACACAACAAGGCAATGTATGTTGGATGGAAAATTTTAACATATTGATTTCAAATAATTTAAATGGCGCGCTCGGAGGGACTCGAACCCCCGACACCTTGGTTCGAAGCCAAGTACTCTATCCAGCTGAGCTACGAGCGCAATAAGATACTGTAGGGTAAATCGGATTGATTATGCTACCCCGTTGTCTGGACTTTAAACAACTGAGGCCAGAATGGTGGGCCGTATAGGATTCGAACCTATGACACAGAGGTTAAAAGCCTCCTGCTCTACCGACTGAGCTAACGGCCCTTTACAGGTAAACAATTTTTTAGAGCAAACCTCATTTAATGCATTGCATTAAATGGTGGGCCGTATAGGATTCGAACCTATGACACAGAGGTTAAAAGCCTCCTGCTCTACCGACTGAGCTAACGGCCCTAAAGAGGCTGGAATGATACCGGATTAAGGTAAAATTTCAAGTGTTTTCTGGCTTTTATTTTTCATTAATGCTCTTCCAGTAAATAAATCATCACTGGTAGCCAAAATAGTCCAACCCTCTGTAGTCAAACTACTGGCTTTTGTTTTTAAACACGCTTTCGGTACTATCAATAATAAAACATCGGCTCCCAAGGCTCCGCATCCTTTGGCCGCCAAGATATCATCCTGCGTTTTAAAGGCTTGAATATGTTGCAAACTGTGAGATGCAATTAGGTTAAGGCTACTTAATTGTTGTTGATAATCATTGATGGCTTTAACCAATTCTGCACTATTTTCTTGCTCAAATGCCTTTCTTGCCTGTTCACTAATTGCAGAAAGTTCGTTAACTGAATGAGGAAGGGTCATTCTTTGTAAATGATAGTGTGTTGCTAACTTCTGGCCACTATGAAGCAATAAAAAGGCAATATCCTTAAAAACCCAATCATAGGATTGAATAATATTATTTTGACGATTGATATAAACACAGCGATTCTGCAATTGGGCTGAGACATCATAACCACTAGGTTTAAGTCCTTCTCCTCGCCATGCTGCTTGATAATAAGCATCAAGAAGCGTTTTTTGAGTAGGACGAAGATGCAATAAATGGCAACTTGCCAAATAAGCGCCGATAAATTGCGCGCTCGATGCCCCCAATCCTCCTTTTCCTTTATAAGGATCACGCCATAGTAGCCCTTGTTTGGGCATGCGATGATGTAACCACCATTGACCTGCAGGAGAATCGGGATGAATCCCTTGCATAAGATCATCCTCAGTAAACGCTAATTCAAAACAGGGAGCTGTCGTTAGAATAATTGCTGAACCACCAGCTACAGCAGCATATTCGCCCAGTAAAAATGTTTTTGCCGGAATACGCCACTTCATGATGCTGCTTTTGCCCGTCGTATTTCAGTTAATAGCTCACAAGCATTATTTAAACTAACGCGCTTATTAATAGTCAACCAACTCTGCAAACGCTCTTTTAACACCGGCATTTCATGATCCGTTGCGCCAGCCACCAATAATAAATTATCAATGTGTAATTTCATATGGCCCTGAATAATCCCTTCTGTGCATAGTGCTTTAATAGCCCCCAGATTTTGAACCAAGCCTACGGCAGCCAACACGCGAGATAGATGATTAGCGGATTGAATACCCATCATGCGCAAGCAAAGTTTTGCCGTCGGATGCAATGCCGTAACACCACCTACAGTACCAACAATAATCGGTGCTGTTAATTCCCCCGTCAATAAGCCATCCTGATAACGCCAGCGGGTAATTGCTTGATAACTCCCAGAGCGAGTCGCATAAGCGTGGATCCCTGCTTCCACCGCTCGCCAATCATTTCCGGTAGCAATTAAGACAGGATCAATACCATTCATAACACCTTTATTATGAGTAGCAGCACGGTATGGATCGATTTCTGCAAATAATGATGCTTCCTGTAATCGTTCCCCTAATTCAGGTTCGACGTCGCGAATAGTCACTTTGGCCGTTGTCAGTTTTTCATCATTTAAGTTTGATAAAATGCACATGGTGACTTGCTCACCAGAGATATTTTCTATGGGTGTTTTTAGAAATTCCAGAACTTGATTAATAATGTTTGCACCCATCGCATCACAAGTGTTCATCGTGACATGAATTACAGCCATGTCCCCACCATCATGGCGAGGAATATGTCGCAGCTGCAAATCCATGACACCACCGCCCCGTTTCACCATATTAAAAGCGACTTCTTCGTTTGCTTTTTCGAGCAAAAATTGCTTATTTTCACTGAAGATACTGGAAAATCTGGCAAAATCACTTACTTTCGCAATTTGAATCTGCCCAAGAATACAATCACCAGTCACCCAAGTCATGATTTCACCATGCTGTCTTATCCATTTGGCAGTTTTAGACAAGGCAGCAATAATTGATGTTTCTTCAACAGCTAAAGGGATAACATAATCTTCGCCATCAATACAAAAATTAGTTGCAACACCTAAAGGAAGTTGAAAATAACCAATGACATTTTCAATTAATTTGTCAGCAAGTACCGTATCTTGTACGCCACCCTTTTGTAGGTATTGAATATCTTCTGCAGTTAAGGCACCTAAATCCAACAAACGCTGAAATCGCTCTTCACGCGTCAATTTAGAAAATCCTTGAAATAATTGATTCGCTTGATTGCTTAACGGCATGCCTTCTCCTTTAACTCAGTGAGTATGCGGCTACCTGTACAAAACATAGCAACCTTCAATTCATATTCAATTGTTGTCATCAAGTCATAAACGCTTTGTGCACCTTGAAGCGCTGCATTCAACATGGGTTTGGCAAAACCGACAGAACTTGCCCCCAAGGCAAATAATTTTGCAGCATCCAAACCATGACGAACTCCACCCGAACCCCACACCTCAAAACAAGGTGACAATGAAACCGCATTTCTTACACTTTGCACCGTATCAATACCCCAGTTGCGAAAAGTCACTGCTGCTTTTTGCTGCAGACTTCCTTCTGAAGCGCGATGGCCTTCAATGCGCCCCCAATGCGTGCCGCCTAAACCACTTACGTCAACTGCAGCAACACCAATTTCATTCAGGCGCTTTAATGTGGGCAAAGAAAAACCACAACCTGTTTCTTTAATAATTACAGGAATAGCTAACTTTTGGACTAACTCGGCAAGCGCGTGCCAACAACCTTTAAATTGGGGCGTGCCCTCTGGTTGAATTGCTTCTTGCAGGGGATTGCAATGAACAATTAATGCTTGGGCCTGCAGCGCTTCAGTCAAGCGCTGAAGTTGTTCTAGTGGGGTACCTATTACTTGAGCAATACCTATATTGCTAAATAAGGTAACATCGGGGAATTGTTGTCTTAAAACTTGCCACTCACTTGCTGCTTGTTTATCTGTTAGCTCACGTCGTTGCGACCCCACTCCCATCGCCCACTTACTTTGCGTACAGGCAGCAATCAAATTGTGGTTAATATTAATGGCATCTCGATGTCCAGCTGTCATTGAGCTGACCAAAAACGGTTTCTCTATAATTTTTCCGAAACGTTGACTCTGGATATCAATGTCCGCAAAATCCAAATCTGGCAATGCTTCATGGGCAAGCACAATGCTATCTAAAACGTTCAACTCACTGGCTTGATTACTTTCTAATAATGCAAGCGTGATGTGATCTTGTTTGCGTTTTTCAAATTGACTGTAATTATCTTGCATGCCCCGATACTGCACCAGAAAAAATGGTGTTAATAGTAACATATTTTAATCATTTCAACTAGAAATAATCCTAGCTCCCGGCATGGTGTACCAAAGCAGCAATTTGCTGCAGACGCGTGTTCAGGCGAGAAAAAAAATACATCAAATTATAAAAACCCAATGCCTCATCTTCCAAAGCAGCAAAACGTGTCGGCTCAGTAACGATAGCTTCACTGAGTCTATCAAGTAAATTTTGTGCGGGAATCATATTGACATCCTGCATACCTTTGAGGAGGTTAATAATCATATGAATATTATGTTGCGTGGTTTGTGCCGCCATGACAACAATTTCTTTATCTTCCGCTCTTAGGTGGAGAGATAACCATTGATAGGATTCAATTAGATTTGCAAGATATTGTGTACAAATAAGCGCATGCGTCCACAGGCTATTAAAATCCAGTCTATTTAAACGATGGAAAAATACTTCATAGCGAATAGCCATTGCCTTTTTTCGTATTGTTTGAAATTCTTCATATAAATTTTCTTTAATGATCAATTGATTGTAATGGGATTCAGTAAAAATCGCCGTGAGACTATTATTCATTTTTTCTAAATAATTAATAAAAAGCTCTCTAATATTGGTTCTTACTGGTAAGAAGAAGAAACCTACGCCGATAGCAATCAAGGCACCTAAAGCCGTTTCTTCAATGCGCTGCTTTAGCAATACGAGATTCCAGTCACCTAATAAGGCAAAGAAAAACACGACAAACATTGTTAAAGTAAAAACAGCCAACAGATTATTGATAGTAAGTAGATAAACGGTGAAAAAAATAAAAACTAACAAAACGCCCATAATTAAAAAATCATTTGGGGGAATCACAAAAAAATACAAAAAGGTTCCACATACCCCACCTAAAACAGTCATAGTTACCCGTTCAACCGAACGCTTAACGCTTTCACCCCAGGTTTGCGCAATTAATGCCATGGCAGTAAGAGTGGACCAGTAGCCATGTTCTAAATTGAAATAACGACTTATTATCTCAGAAATGGCAATAGCGATGGCCGCTTGAAATGCCATTCTGGTTGTATTTCTAATTGGCATGACTAAAATCCAATAATTTATCAAATTGACGAGTCATAAATCTTAAACTGAAATTTAAATTCAAGATTGCCATGAGCAGATGAGGATCGGTAATCTTCTCCTGATTGACTCTCTGCGTAAATTTAGAAAAAGAAATTTCAACCATTTTCACTTTAACTAGATAGGATTCATTCATTTTCACTGAAGCAAATAATTGCGACAATTGTTTATTAATGAGACTTAAACTTAATCTGATCTGGGGCGACCAAAAATGTTGATGCAACCTTAAATCTTGATAAGCATCAATCATCATCGTATAGGCTTGAGTTAAAGCATATTCACAAATTAATATCTCACTTACTAACCCATCTTGATGCTCATCAAATATATCGCTCTGATCAATACCGCGATTACTCGCCAGCAAATGATTCATACTATCTTTGACACGCAAAAGGATAGGGCGCCGAGAATCAAACGTTATGTCGGGGTCTAATAGATAGCGTCTAATCTCATTGAGACCATTTGCCAAATGCTGGAAGAATCGATTGGAATTATGAACATACAATCGGCGGTAATTTTCAGGAAATATCACTAACATGACACAAGCAGATACAATGAGACCAATTATTAAACCATTGATATGCATCCAAGCTTCTTTAGATGAATTAAAAGGTAAAATGGTGGCAACAAAACATAATAGCCATACCATGAATGGTGCCACATTGGTTTGCAGGCCAAAACGACGACAGTAATTGACTGTAAATCCCAACAGGACAAAGACCACCGCTTTTAAATCTACTGAATCACGAATACTAAGCCCTAAAATAAACGATGCAAAATAGAGCATGTCAAATAAAATCACTTGGCCCACACGCCACCAAAACTTCTTGGCGAAAGCACCTTGCATTGACATAGCACAAGACATGGCCGCCATGGCTTTGGTTACGGTAGATTCATCAAGCACAAACCATAGCGTAATTAAAATAGCTAAAATGGTTTTAAGTGCTTGCTTTAAGCAAAAATAACCGGGATCTATTTTCCATAGAAAAAATCGAAGGCGTCTAAAATTAAGCACTTTATTTAAGTATTTTTGCTGCAAAAGAAGATTCGTATTATGCTAGGCTATTTCTTGAAATAATTGCAATCATGACGAAGGCCATCCCATCAGCCGAATTAATTTTTGATAAAGAGAATAATACTTATCTCTGTGAAGGGAATTGGTCCGTTCTTCATTTAGATGGTCTACTTCAGCGTTTTGACGCAACTTCTCTCCCTGAAACAGAAACAATAACTATTAGTGGCGAACGACTTAAACAATTTGATAGTGCGGGCGCATTAACCTTGCTTCAATGCATCAAGACCCTAAAAGACAAAGATAAAAAAATTGAATTGACTAAATTCGAAGAAAATCAGGAAGCATTATTAGAGCTTGTTGAAGAAAAGAAAGAAACCTTGGATTATAAACCCCCACCTCCTCCCAAACCGAATGTCTTTGCCCGAGTTGGCATGGAAACCATTGAAAAATTAAAGCAATTGGACGGCTTTATTATTTTACTTGGTGATTTAAGTTCTAAAATTTTTGAATCTTTTGGTCATTGGCGCCGTTTTCAACTGCCAAGTATTGTTTCCAATGTTAATTCTGCAGGCATACAAGCATTGCCTATCGTTGGCTTGTTAGGCTTTCTTATTGGCATTGTGCTTGCCTATCAAATGGGCTTACAACTAAAAACCTATGGCGCTAATATTTTCATAGCTTACTTATCAGGACTCGCCATCTTTCGCGAATTCGGCCCATTGATCACAGCAATTATTGTTGCTGGACGTACCAGCTCTGCTTTTACTGCACAAATTGGTAGCATGAAGATTAATGAAGAAGTTGATGCCATTAAAACCATGGGTTTATCACCCACGGAACTTCTGGTAATGCCCAAAGTGATCGCGCTATTTTTTGTTTTTCCCTTACTTATTTTTTGGGCTGATTTTTTTAGCATTCTAGGTGCTTTATTTATGTCAAAATGGATGCTTAATGTGAGTTATTCAGATTTTATGATTCGCTTGAGAGATACGGTGGGTTTGGATCAATTATTATTAGGCTTATATAAAGCGCCTGCATTTGCAATCCTGATTTCTCTGGTTGGCTGCTTTCAGGGCTTTCGAGTTGAGGCAGATACAATAGGTAGTCAAACAACTAAAAGTGTTGTTCAAGCTTTATTTTTAATCATCGTCGCTGACGCTGCTTATTCCATAATTTATAGCTGGTTGAACTTATAATGAGTGAGCCTGTCATTGAAATTAAAGGTTTAAAAAATTATCTCGGAGGACAATGGGTTCATTCTGACGTCAATCTCACAGTGGAAAAAGGAGAAATTTTAGCAATCATTGGCGGTAGCGGCAGTGGTAAAACAACGATTTTACGTAGTTTACTTATGCTCTTGAAACCAACAGCAGGGTGTGTAAAAGTTTTTGGTCAAGATATTTTAAATTTACAGAGTAGCCAGGCAAATGCCTTACGGCGACGTTGGGGGATGTTATTTCAGCATAGTGCTCTTTTTTCAGCGATGACCGTTTTGGAAAATGTAACCTTCCCCATGCGAGAATTTACCACACTCGGGCAAAATTTCATGGAAGCACTCGGCATGCTTAAAATTGCCTTGGTAGGTTTACCCAAAGAAGCAGCCGGAAAATACCCTTCTGAATTGAGTGGTGGTATGCAACGACGTGCTGCTGCAGCACGAGCACTTGCCATGGATCCTGAATTATTGTTTTTAGACGAACCAACTACAGGACTTGATCCGCATAGTGCCAGAAAATTTGATGAGCTCATTGTCTTTTTACGAGATGCACTTAATTTAACGATTGTTATGATTAGTCATGACATTGAGTCCTTAAAAAGGACAACCGATCGCGTTGCATTTATTGGCGAAGGTAAAATCTTAGCCGTTGGTCCAATTGATGAGCTTATGAAAAATAAACATCCACTAATTGCTGATTACTTCAGTAAACTTTAAACTGAAGAAATTTAACCAGGGGAGTAGGCTTTTTGGAAGCAAAAACCAATTATACTGTTGTCGGCATCATTGTCTTAATTCTTATAGCTGGTCTGATTGCTTCAGGCTTATGGCTATCCGTCGGCTTTGAACAAAAAAAATATCAAACTTATGAGGTTTTTATGCATGAAGCCGTGTCAGGACTTAGTCATGAAGCAGCTGTTAAATTTAATGGCGTCCAGGTTGGTTTTGTTAAAAAAATTGAATTGAATCAAGAAGACCCCCAACAGGTTAGGCTATTACTAAGCATTGAGGAAGACACACCAATTACTACAAGTACAAGTGCCACATTAATTTCGCAAGGAATTACAGGAACAACTTATGTTGGGCTTTCAGCAAGTTCATCCGACCTGACCCCTTTAAAGAAAGCTCCCAAACACCGCTATCCAATTATCCCATCCAAACCTTCTTTATTCCACCAGCTTGATAGTGTTCTCAAAGAGGTTTCAGAAAATGTAAATAAAGTCAGTCAGGAAGTTAGCCGCATATTTGATAAAGAGAATGCAGAATACATTAAAAGAACACTTGCTAACTTTAAAACAGTCACTGACGTGCTTGCCAAAGATAGTCAATCTATTCATAAAAGCTTACAAAGTGCGGATAGATTTTTAAACAACGCAGCGAATGCGAGTGAAGAATTCCCCGCAGTTATTGCCGATTTAAAAACAGGTGTGAAAAAATTTAATGTCATGGCAAACTCCGTCAGTCAAGCAGGTGATGAAATCGCAGATACAATGAAGGCTGGAAAACTTGCCATTAATAAAATTTCTCAGCAAGCAGTACCGCCAGCAGTAGTCTTGTTGCGCCGTCTTGATGTTATCGCTGCCAATCTTGAAAAAATCAGTTTACAAATGCGTCAAAATCCCTCAGTCCTTATCCGTGGCACCAAGCCACCCAAAGCTGGGCCAGGAGAGTAATGTGAAAAAATATAATTTAATTTTACTGCTTTGCGTTCACGTCCTCTTAATGGGCTGCTCCGTAAAACCTTTAATTACTGATCAATACAAATTAGGAGCCTTCAGTAAAAAGCAATTGACGAAAAAATCATCAAATCATTCTATTTTTGTCAATACTCCTGACGCAGTTGCTGGATATCAAAGTGAGAGCATGTTATACACTGATAAGGCTTATGAATTGACACCATTTGTGCATAGTGCCTGGGTCGATGAACCTGCAGAAATGTTATTACCTCTGATTGTGCAAAGCTTACAACGTAGTGGTTATTTTCGCGTTGTGGCCTCCAGCCCTGGAGCTGAAGTGGCTGAATATCGTCTTGATACGCAATTAATTGAACTACAGCAAAACTTTTTAACAAAGCCAAGTACTGTTAATTTTGTCGTCAAAATAGTATTAGTGCGGGTTGAAGATAATCATGTTGTTGCTTCGCGAATTATCAATCACCTGGTACCTTGTCCCGCTGACACCCCTTACGGCGGAGTTATCGCGGCAAATCGCGCAACGGAGCTATTTACTGCGATACTCACTCAATTTGTAGTGAAGCACATAAGCAATGACCATTAAATTTACTGATTTTCATCTTAAATGCCAGAGACAATAGCGAAATGCAGAAAACAATTGTACAATGAGCCGCCATTGTGGCGCTTTAACTATTAGTAATTCGAATAATAAAGGAGAATAAAAGGATGAACGCCAGATCGTTTTTAAAATTGGGACTTGTTGCCGCCAGCGTGGTGCTACTTGCATCCTGTTCAAAGACCCCCGGCAGTGCTGATGGCATGGGTGGTACTGGTGGAGCATCTGCCCATGGTCTGGGAAAATTGAGTCGTTTTGCCGGTCAAGAGCCAGGTGAATCTTATACAACTCAAGCACCACACAATCAAATTTACCTGTTTTCTTATGACGATAGTTCGTTTAATCCTAAGTATACTGCTTCTTTAAACGCACAATCAGAATATTTAAAGACTCATCCCGGCGCACGCGTCTTATTAGCAGGGCACACTGACGAGCGCGGTAGCCGTGAATACAACATTGCACTCGGAGAGCGTCGTGCTGATACTGTTGCTGAGCTAATGCGTATGGCTGGTGTTGGTAGAGATCAAATTCGTGTTGTAAGTTATGGTAAGGAGCGTCCCGCAAACTTCGGTCATGACGAAGCTTCTCACATGCAAAATCGTCGTGTCGAGCTAACTTATGAGGCTACCCGATGATAAAATCCCATCGACTTCTACTTTGCTTATGCTTCACCTGGATTTTTTCTTCTCAGGTTTTTGCTGAAGCACCCGTAGTTGATGATAGCGAAAATTTTGCGATTTTGGATGAACAACAGGCCGCTATAGAGCAGCCTGTTGCCAAAGCTCAGTTAGAAGATATAAACAACGAGGAAGAGATAGCTCTCGCGCAAGATAATCGCAATAGTAACGATGCAAATGCAGGGTTACTTGATAAATTGCAAGGGATGCAGCAGGAGCTTCAAGAATTACGAGGACAGTTAGAAGTACAAGCTCATGATTTAAAACTATTGCAACAACAGCAATTGGCCTTTTATAAAGACCTCGATGCTCGATTGCGTAGCAATCCTGGCAAATCAGCTCAATCAATACCAACAGCACCTCAAGATAAGCCTACAGAATTATCTATTGATTCAGCCACGCCTAAAACACCATCTACACCTGTTGAAACCTCAACAAAACCTATTACTGGTAAACCAGAGGTAAATACTAACGTTCAGCCAGTTAGTAGTAATAGCTCTCGTGGAAACCCTGCCGACGAACAAATTAGTTATCTCGCAGCCTATGATCTAGTTAAAAATAAGCGCTTTGATGACGCACTAAAAGCAATGCAAACCTTCGCCACTCAATATCCTCAAGGTGGCTATACAGCGAATGCTCATTACTGGCTTGGAGAACTTTACATGGTTAAAAGTAACTATCCTAAAGCCATTGAACATTTTGAGGTTGTATTGAAACAATTCCCTTCCTCTAGCAAAGCAGCCGCCTGTACTTTAAAAATAGGCTATGCTTTAGCTGCATCAGGCAAAATTGACGATGCAAGGTTGCGCCTGCAAGAAGTACTCAGAAACTATCCTGATACTCCAACTGCGCAATTAGCAACGATAAAATTGGAGTCTTTAGGCGTTTCATGAAACAAAGCAGTACCCAATTACGCATCACGGAAATCTTCCACTCTCTACAAGGTGAATCAAATACTGTGGGCTTGCCCACCGTATTTGTTCGCCTGACTGGTTGCCCATTACGCTGTCAATACTGCGATACCGCCTATGCGTTTAGCGGTGGAATAATGACTGAGATGGCTACTATTTTAGAGAAAGTTGCTTCTTATCGATGTCAATACGTTTGTGTTACGGGCGGGGAACCTTTAGCCCAACCTGGCTGTATTACTCTTCTATCTGAATTATGCAATGCAGGATACAACGTCTCCTTAGAAACAAGTGGGGCAAGAGATTTAAGTCAGGTTGATAAACGAGTCATGATTGTCATGGATTTAAAAACGCCTGATTCAGGTGAATGTCATAAGAATTTATTTGACAATCTGGCTTATCTTAAAGCGACTGATCAAATTAAATTCGTCTTATGCAGCCGAAAAGATTATGAATGGGCTTGCCAAATCATGATGGAATATAATTTGCCGCAACGAGTTCAAGTCTTATTTTCTCCCAGTTGGAATCAATTAAATCCTACTGCACTTGCCGACTGGATAGTTGCAGACAATTTACAAGTCAGATTTCAATTGCAACTTCACAAAATCTTGTGGAATGATGCTCCAGGCCATTAATGACACAGAAGCTTTGCATAAGAGTAAAAAGTGCAAGTTATGCAAGAAATCAAAAAGATTAAGAAATTGATGGTAAATCCTGATAAAATTCAATTAAATTTGAATACTAAATTACCCTTGTTCAAGCACCGATAACAGATTTAGGTATAAGCAGAATTGATTGACCAAGAGAACAGTAAGAGGAGATAGATTATGCAATGGTTCTCTCAAGCACCATCGAATATTGCTCTGATTAAATATATGGGCAAAAAAGATGAAGCCAATAACATACCAGATAATCCCTCCTTCTCGTATACACTAAACAATCTTTTAAGTAGTGTTGTGCTGGAAACAACCAGTGGGAAGAAAGATTTTTGGGAACCATTAGATATACCTGGAGGTGAGAACTTTAACCTATCTCTCACGGCACAAAAACGTTTTTTAGAACATCTAATGCGTCTTAAGGACTATTTTAATTATCACGGGGCATTTATAGTTCGCTCCACCAATAACTTTCCTCACAGCAGTGGCCTGGCTAGCTCGGCATCAAGTTTTGCCGCATTAACTAAATGTGCTTTTCTGGCTTTAAGTGAACTAACTAATAAACCATTAGCGCCCATAGAGGTGCAAGCACAATTGAGTCGTTTAGGCTCTGGCTCGTCTTGCCGTTCTTTTTTCTCGCCCTGGGCTCTTTGGCAAGAAGATGAAGTCAGTGTGATTGATTTACCTTACAAACATTTAGAACATCAAGTGATTATCATTAGTCATGATGAGAAAAAAATTTCCTCTAAAGAGGCTCATCGTCGCGTTAAAACAAGTAGTCATTATCCAACTCGCAGTCAGCGGGCAAACGAAAATCTGAAAGTTTTATTAGGGGCGCTTGAAGCCCAAGATTGGCAGAGCGCTTATCAAATCTGTTGGCGTGAGTTTCAAGACATGCATCAATTGTTTATGAATTGTTCCGAACCTTTTTCTTACATGACAGAAAGTACGCATCAAGCTTTACGTAGCCTACAAGATTTGTGGAATCGCGAAGGTGACGGACCTTTGATAACTATGGATGCCGGACCTAACATTCATTTACTTTATAGACCTGAGCAAGCTGAAATGGCAATGCAATTTAGACGCGATTATTTAGTTGGTAATTACGATGTCCTATGATTTTCAAACAACTACTCATGGAAAATGGATTCTTGCAGGTGAACATGCTGTTCTTCGGGGACATAGTGCGCTGGTGTTTCCTATCCCCGGAAAAAAATTGACCTTGAGTTATAAAAAAGTTAACTCCAAGCTAAGTGCAGATTACGAAGGACAAAATAGCGCCGATATTCATTTGCTATTTTGGAGCGTTTTAGAACAAGCGCAACAATTACTTGGGAAATCACTTAACAGCTTAAGTGGGCATTTTCATTTATATAATGATATTCCTATTGGTGTTGGTATGGGAGCTTCTGCAGCACTTTGTGTCGCTATGGCTCGCTGGTTTGCAGCACAACAAATGCTGGATAATCAATCAATTTATACCTTTGCCAAAAAACTGGAAAATTTATTTCATGGTAAAAGTAGTGGTTTAGACATCGCTGGGGTATCCGCGAATGCGGGCATGCATTTTACACAAGGTACAGTCACTCCTATCCAACAAGCCTGGCAACCGCAATGGCATCTGTCTTCATGTGGTCAAATTGGAATTACCTCTCACTGTATTAATCGAGTCCAAACCTTGTGGGATTCCGATCCAGTAAGAGCGAGACAAATTGACAAGGAAATGAGTGATAGCGTCCTTAAGGCACGTTTAGCCCTTGAACAAAATCAATCCTCTTCTTTACCCATTTTAACCGAGGCAATACAAGAAGCTGCTAATTGCTTCAAGTCATGGGGACTGATAAGCGATAACTTACAACATCATATGCAAAAATTATTAAATGCGGGTGCTTTGGCCGTTAAACCCACAGGCTCCGGCGGTGGTGGTTATGTCTTAAGTTTATGGGAAAAGGTACCACCGATAACGGTGACTGATTTTATTGCGATATAGAGCAACAATTTAAATTTATCTTTATGGCTATTCTTTAAGACGCACAAATCCTCTACTATAAGAAAATAACTTCTTAAATAAGAGCCATTATGTCTACGCTAATACTGTGCCTATTCATTGCCTGTCTTTTTCCTTATCTTGCAAAAATTCCAGTGGTAATAGCCATGAAAAGGGAGCCAGGTGGTTACGATAATAGCCATCCTAGAGAACAGCAGGCAGCACTGAAAGGTTTTGGTGCAAGAGCAGTCGCGGCACACCAAAATAGTTTTGAATCATTAATTATTTTTTCAACTGCAGCTTTAACTGCATTAGCCACTCACAACACGAGCTATTTGATACAAGGTTTGGCAATCTTTTATTTAATCAGCAGAGGGGTATATCACATTTTTTATTTACTTAATTGGTCCACTCTTCGAACTACTATTTGGTCACTAGGACTCATCGCTGCACTAAGCATTCTTTGGCTATGTCTACCATAGGAGTGACTCGATGAGTCAGATTTAATTAGGCTTCTAATTTTTTTGGTAATATCCCATAGCGAAGCATAAGCGACTCAGCCTTCAAACCTACCATTCCAACTCCTCCCATGATGCCAGTCACAGAGATACTTCCGTTAGAAGTTAAGTAGACTGGAGGAACACCTATAGCAGAACCCCACGATGTAGCACTATTATTCATTGCGGGAGAAGCATTGCCGGTGACTATAAGTGCAATATTTGCAATGGGGGTAGTTGGCGCAATAAATGTTGTCGGTGCTGTGGCTATTGCTGGAGGTGTTGGATTGGCAGTACTGTCGTATTGCACAAGGCCACTTGCTGTCTTTAGGGCAGAAACATCGACACTAACAATATTAATGCATTTGGTTGCAGAGTGTGTATTTGCACTATTCCACGGTACCGTAATAACACCACCGTAAGCTAATGACACGGTTGTTGAACACACTCCTACGGAATCATTTACTCTGACTAATATGTTTGAGGCCGAACCACCTAAATTTCCATTCACCACGACCCCAAGTGAATTTACGAGAATTAACTGTCCATTTACAGCGAAAATTGCGCCGGAAAAAACTGTTAATAAGGCTGTAATTATGTATTTTCCAAAGAACCAATCCATAGGTTATACCTTCCCTGCTAATTAATAGTAGATATTGAGGAGTTCTTGCATAACCGGTGAATTTTACTTAGTGCAAGCCTCGCCTCAACTATAATTAACATACCGTTGCAAGCATTACAAACTCTATTATTTCACTTACGCCAATAGCAATTAGCTTCAGCAAATATGGCAAATAATGAGTCCATTTGTCCCCAATAGGCTATAACTTCATGTAAATACTTAATGCAGGGAGGCAAAAGTATGAAACGCTACTTACCGCTATTCGCGCTCGCTACAGGCATTTTTTCCACATTCAGCATTCAGGCAGCCAATAATCAGATACTTATTCAGGGAAAACAAGCGAAAACTTTATACAACTCATTAACAGGCCCTAAAGTGCAGGAAGATGGCGCTGCAGGGCATTTATATAGACAGGCGTCAGTATTCTTTGTCGTTATACGAATGCAGATATCACTAAACACGGTAAAAATATTCCACCCTACTCTCCCTGTCGTTATGCTTGTACGATCAAGTTGAATTCTAATGGGCTTGCTTCTCCTGGTGGAAACCCTTAATTGATTGGACTATAGCAAAATTGGCTTGAATAAGATGTTTATGCAAGCCAATTTAATTTTTATATCAGACTGCGTCAATTATCGTTTTCAACAAAGGCTTTTAATCTAGATAAAGCTTGATCCCATTGTCTGGCAACAAAATCCAGATAGTTTTTCATATCATTAAATGTTTGCGCCTCCAATGTGAAAAGGCTTTCTCTGCCTGCACGTGTACAATGCACAATATTTGCGTTTTGCAATATCTTAAGATGCTTGGTAATTGCTTGACGCGTCAGATTTGAGCCCTGAGTCAACTGTGAAATCGACTGAGGTGTGCCTTTACCGAGTCTCAATACCAAAGACCACCTTATTTGGTCACCTAAAGCAGCAAATATCTTCGTATATTTTTTCTCTTTGGCAGATAATAACTTAGTTGCTAACATAATTACTTATATTTTTTAATTGCTCATCCCAACCTTCATTGTTCATTCGGAAAGCCTCCATGAATCGATCTTTAGGAAGCTTTTCAAAACCGGATTCAGTCACTGTAAGTAAGGTACCCTTTGAGATTTCCTGCAATCTAAATTCAACAAGAGTGGGGGTTTCATTTGAATAATCTCTTTCCATATCTACCGCAAAAGGATGCCATGTAAAAGAAAAATAATGCTGAGGTTCTAATTTTTGAATAACTACTTGCCATATAATATGTTCATAACCTGGATAGGTAATCGACCCATGTGCTATCTTCCCCTCTATAAATGGAGTTTCAACGTTCACACGAAACCACTGCCCAAATTTACGATAATCAGTTAGTGCATCCCATACTTTGTTCAAGGGCGCTTTTAATTCAATTGATTTTTCGATTGTATTATTCACTATAAGCTCCAATTTATGTTGCATAAAATAAGCAACACTATGGTTGCATAATAGAGCACCAACTCATTAAATGCAACCATGTTGTTGCATATTACCTTCTCATCGTGATTTCATAACCATACAAAAGAATATAAAATTTGTTATAGTAAAGAATCTTGTTTATCCACTTTACTTTCATGCTAAATCATAAAGAAAATTTTAAAAAAGGTATTATTGTTTTTTGGATGCTATGGTGGCTCATTGCCTTATGGACAGACATTGTAGGTGCACTAGCGCATACAGGATTACTTATAAAAAGTTGGGCAAAAGATACAAACTACCCTTTTTTAGTGGAGTCCTTAAAAATGTATTCTCCACCGGATTGGCTGCATCCTATTCTGTTTGCAGGCATTCTATTCATATCACTATTATCAACATTGGCTTTTATTTGGGCATGCATGGGGCTGAACAAAAAAAATGCAGTTTGGATGCGGCGAGCAGATATAGCCTTCATTATTTCAATCTGCTATTGGCTTTTATTTTTTCTTGCCGATCAAATGATTATGAATTTTGAGTTGGAAGAAAATCATATGGTGCAAGGAGGCTTTCAACTATTATGTTATTTGACCTTATACCTGCTACCATCAGACAATGTTGATATTTAGCAGTTGGGTCAAAATGACCCAACCTACATATCAGTATCTACATGGGTAACGTTTCTTGATTACAAAAATTAATTTCATGGACGCTCTGACCACTTCATTCGTACAATATAGAAACATGCAATAAACAGAAACCCGATTCCGAAAAGCAGAACGGCTGGGACAATACTTCGCAACGGCAAGAAGCCAATAACTGTAATGTTTAGTATCATTGCTATCCACGGTACCCATATGGGAATATGAAATACACTGATCCGTGTATTTTTATTCCTTTCCTTTCGTTTGATTTTTATTAAGGCAAGGCTACTCAAGGAAAATACAGTTAAAATAATTGCACTTGTCGAGCCAGCAAGTGTTTTTAATGTACCTGTTACGGACAGCGCTAACACGATGGGGAATACCAATAAAATAGCAACGTAGGGTGTATGATAACGATGATGAACGGTTTGTAAAAATTTTGGTAGGAGATTAATTGTAGACATACCATAGAGTAACCGAGAAGCAGTGATATAATTTACCAGTGTGCTGTTAGAAACAGCAAAAATAGCAATCACCGAAAAAAGGTAAATGGGCATAGGAGGATAAGTTTTACTAACCACATCTAATAACGGCGAATCAGATTGACCAAGTTCATCTCCAGGAATAATAGCCGTAGCCATCCAACTTACGCTCAAATATAGAATTCCAGCAACTCCTAATGAATAAAGTATCCCACGCGGTAAATTTCTCTCAGGATTTTTTACTTCCTCTGCAATATTAGCGAGATCCTCAAAACCTATGAATGCAAAAAAAGCTAATGCTGCTCCTTGAAACACTTCTTTGATGGTGGGTAGGTTTTCAGGTGTAACTACAATGGGCAGGCTATTTGTTTTTAGTAAATACCAACAGCCACAAGCTAATACAATCAATAAGCCACTGACCTCTATGACTGTACTTACAATATTCGTTATTGATGACTGCTTAATTCCTCGTACATTAATTAAAAGCAAAACACTTAAAAATCCAGCGATACCAATCCAATTTGGAAATTTAAATCCCAACGCCCTAAGATAGCCTATAAAGGCTTGAGACAAGGTGGACATTGAAAAAATAGTTGCACAAAATAAGAGAAAACCAACTAATATTGAAAACCACTGTTGCCCAAAAGCCTCTTGAATAAAAATGGAAACACCGCCGCTTTTGGGGAAACGGCTGCAAAGCTCGCTATAACTTAACGCCGTTAGAAATACAACGCTCATCGCAATTAGGAATGAAACCCATGTTAAGGGACCTGCATGACCTGCAATTTTGCCAACTACCGCATAAATTCCTGCACCAAGAATGTCACCCACGCCATAAATAGTTAAAGCTCCCAAGCTAAGGGATCGAATTAGACCACTCTTAGTTTGCAAATTCATCTGCACATCCTTGTAATCAAAATGCTTGTATAGATAAAATTACTAGTTATCCGCTAACGAGTAATTTTAGAGTTCTAAAGAGTTTAGAAATTAATAAATACCGTTAGGAGAATATTTATTGCTTCATAAAATGATCATAAATTGCTCTGCTTGCCAATGCGATGGCGCGGCTACGTCCATAATCACTAGCGGCCTTGGATTTAACATAAACAGCAATTGCAATATGTCCCTTATTGTTAGGCAAAGTAATAATTCCAACGTCACTGGCAAAACGATAGAGTTTTTTAGAACCAGGATATCTTAAATAATCTTGTTCATATATCGCCCATGTTCCCGTTTTGTGAGCGACTTTTACACTGGCAGGTAATAAACCTCTTATTTTACCCCTCCCCGTTCTACATTTTTCCATAATACCCATTAGTAATTGAGTATTCGCTTCTGAAAGCACCTGCTTTTTATATACCTTCACAAGCAATTTTGCCATGTCATCCGGTGTAGTTGTGTCACGCATATCATTTTGAAAGCGTTGCCAGGCTAAAGTTTTTTGTTTGAGCGGAATGCTATTAAATATTCTTACCCAGGAAAATACCGGACGAGGTTTGTTTAAATAGGAATGATCCACATGATTCGTATCCAGAAGTATTTCAAGAATGGAGCGATTGATTGAAATATTTTTAAATCCTAATGCGTACATATGCCTTGCAACATACTTAGGTCCATTAACTGCCCCCAGTATGACATCACTAGCACTGTTGTCGCTATTGCTTAGCATATGGATGAGTATCTGGCGTAGTGACATATTGAGTTTCTTTTTTTCAAACAGATGATATAAAGCACCTGAGCCTGGAACAGAATTTTTCGAATCCAGTTTAACAATGCGATTCAAGGAGTCTTTTTTTTCATCAACTCGATGTAGAAAAGCGAGTGCAATAGGCAGTTTAATTGTGCTAGCCATAAAAAAACGCTTGTGACCATTGTGATCAACAATCTTATTCTTCTCGATGTGAATAGCCGTAATTCCCATGACTGTATTCAATTTTTTTTCAATTTGCTGAATTTTTTTAGCAAGTTCTGCATCACTATTAGCAAAACAATTAAGCGAAAATAGTAAACAGAAAAAGACAACCTGGAATTTATTCTTTATCCCTAAAAGGTTGTGATATAGCGAGAATAATTTTATTTTCATAAATTATTTTAATCCCTGCTTAGTTATTATTTTTACCAACGTATTTATACACATATTACTCTGCTAACATCGTTGATAAAATACATTTCAGAATTAAATTATTTGCAAAAATAAAGATTACTTATGAAGGACATTAGTTTTCTTTTGTATGGATAAAAATGGAAAGGTTTTTAGCGATAGGATATTCTAAATTTTCATGAATAGAGAAAACAAGCAAAAGTTTAGCGTGTATTTGAACGGGACTAGATGAACTACTATCATCCCAGGGATAAATATAGAATATCATTAGAAAAATTACTTTGAATCAATAAATTGATAATAAATCTCGCCCTCTTTCACCATACCTAACTCGTAGCGCGCTTGTTCTTCTAAAGCTTGATCACCACTTTTTAACTCAAGAATATCCGCTTCCATTGCACGATTACGCGCCAGTAGTTTATCATTTTCCTCTGCCTGAACTTCTAATTTTTTTTCCAAATTAATCCATTGTGAGACACTACCATCGCCTAACCACAATTTATATTGCAGACCAATTAATGCTAAAAGCAAAATGAGGATCACTGTACGCATGGGGAATAGTTCAGAGAAATTTCTTTCATTATATACATGTCCTTACCTGGGAATCCATTAAGGAAGTTGAATTTATTTTAACTGATATGAACTTCTATCGTTGGGTTAGGACATGCCCCTATGCTTTATAAATTAAGGAGATGTCCCAAGCTCATATCAGTACAGATTATTTTAAATTTAATGCTAAAACATTTTTGCCTGCATAAGGTAAAAGTCCCTCATTAATTCGCAATAACTGATTATATTTAGCGACTCTATCTGTGCGACATAAAGAACCCGTTTTAATTTGACCGCATCCTGTAGCAACAGCCAAATCGGCAATGAAGGTATCTTCGGTTTCTCCTGAGCGGTGCGACATGACACAACGATAGCCATTTGTCTGAGCTAAATGGATGGCATGTCTTGTTTCACTTAAAGTGCCAATTTGATTCAGTTTAATCAAAATGGCATTTGCCATTTTTTGAGTGATACCTTCCTGTAATATGTGAGTGTTGGTAACGAATAAATCATCCCCAACCAACTGCAATTTGCTGCCTAAGGTCGCAGTTAATTGCCGCCACCCATCCCAGTCATTTTCATCTAACCCATCCTCAATACTGACAATCGGATAATAAGCCAATAAGTCACTGTAATAAGCAATCATTTCGGCATTGTTTAATTTCTTGTTTTCTGAAGACAAATGATAATAACCTTCATGAAATAATTCGGATGCCGCAACATCTAAGGCAAAAACGATATCAGCACCCAGTTTATAACCTGCTTGTTCTACTGCCTGTGATAAAATATCGAGAGCTTGGCGATTGGACTTAAGATCCGGAGCAAATCCTCCTTCATCACCAACTGCTGTATTTAAGCCTTGCTTTTTTAATACTGATTTAAGCACATGAAAAATTTCCGTTCCCATTTGCAAGGCTGAAGGGAAATCGGCTGCACCTACAGGCATCAGCATGAATTCTTGAATATCCACATTATTATCAGCGTGAGCTCCGCCATTGAGTACATTCATCATAGGTACAGGCATAGACATTGTTTGACCTTGATTTAATGCCATATACAAAGGTTTTTTTATGGCATAAGCGTAGGCTCGTGCACTCGCCAGAGATACTGCTAATAAAGCATTTGCTCCTAAATGAGCCTTATTAACGCTACCATCCACCTCACAAAGGCGTGAATCGAGTTTTTCCTGGTCAGCTACTGAAAATCCCTTCAAAGCTTGATTAATTTCTTCATTAACATGCGTTACAGCTTTTCGTACACCTTTACCAGCATAACGTGTTTTATCTCCGTCGCGAAGCTCGTACGCCTCCCGGCTTCCGGTTGATGCTCCCGAAGGCACACTGGCGCGCCCTATATCACCACTGGTTAAAACTACTTCTGCTTCAACAGTTGGATTGCCACGCGAATCAAGAATTTCACGTCCTTTGATACTGGCTATTTGCATAATTGCCCTCTGGAAAATTTAGCTAACCTAAGAATAATGAGTAGTTATTGTTTTGCTAGAGAAATCTATTGTCAAGTTAGGCGAAAGTAATTTATTAATTTTCTACAGACTGCTTTGTTGATGTCTCTCTGTAGCAAGAGAGGCATCAATTCATTATTTTTGAATCCCTGAGCTTTCTTTTTTAATAATTCTAACCTTAATGTATAACGTTGAATTTTGCGAAAACTGATCACCTGCACGGATGACTTCAGTTGTTGAATCAGCAGGTGCATCGCCTTGTGGACTAGCCAAAGAAACCCATTGATTAAGGGGGACTAACACTGTAGTTACAACTTGTTGTTGATCAAATGCCTGATTACTAGCACGACTATCCTGCTCACGAACTCGACGCACGGTTAATTTTACTTTTTGTCCTTGTAAAACGGGCTCTACCAATAATCCATTTTGTACTAAACGGCGATCATAGCTAACACCAGGCCCCCACCAACCGATACCCACAGAACTTATAACAGGCTGGTCCTGGCCTGTACTGACAAAAGCTGATTCACCATTCATAACTTGTATAGATTGGCGACGCTGTTGATTTTGTTGAGAGGAAGTACTAATCACTATCGTATTGTCATTTTGTGTACTTAACCAATCCGGATCGCCTTGGAAAACAGTAATTTCAAAGGTTACAGGGGGCTGATCAATTTTTTGTAAAATAGTACGCAACTGAGTAAGTGTCTGCGGCGATACTTTAACAATCAGTGTCTGACCCGTTCCCGTGATTTGCTCGCCATCCTGTAGTAATGGCTGCAGTAATTGAATAACCGTGTCGGCATTTTGATAATGAAGTTCAATAACTTTAGTCATTAACGGCTGCGCCAAAGCACTTGTAACCACAAAGAATAAACTCAGAAACCATGTTTTCATATCAACGCTCCTTGTTAATAATTTACAGTGTAGCAGGAGGGTTGCATTTCTTAAAACTGAGACTTGAAAAATTCAACTCTAGTAAACAAAACTTCTAGTTGTACAAACTTCAGTTTGGTTTATAATCGCCATAATCTTTTTAAAGATGATAGATGATATGGGTAGCATATTTAACATGTTTGGGCCCTCACCAATTAGGCCTATTGAACAGCATATGCGTAAAGTACACCATTGCGCCAAGCAATTGCATCCTTTTTTTGAAGCTGTCTTACAGCAAGACTGGCAAGTAGCTGAAAATATCCAGGAAAAAATTTCCAGTATTGAAAAAGAAGCTGATCTTATTAAGCGCGATCTCCGTCTGCACTTGCCAACCGGGTTATTTCTACCTGTATCCCGCACTGATTTACTTGAATTATTAAGTGCTCAGGACCGTATTGCTAATAAAGCGCAAGATATTGCTGGCCTGATTGTTAGTAGAAGAATGGTTATCCCTGATGCACTTTCCGCTGTGTTTATGCCTTTCTTAGATCGCTGTCTAGATGCTTCCAGACAAGCCTGTAAAGCAATTAATGAATTAGATGAATTGCTTGAAAGTGGCTTTCGCGGCAGCGAAGTGAAAATTGTTGAAGAAATGATCGTGACTCTCGATGAAATTGAACATGACAGCGATGATAAACTTGCTGATATGCGACATCGTATTTTTGAGTTGGAAAAGGATTTACCGGCCATTGAAGTAGTCTTTCTCTATAAATTAGTTCAATGGATTGGCGATTTAGCAGACCATGCCCAAACAGTGGGTGGTCGTCTACAAATTCTCATTGCCCGGTAGTAAATTCCTATGGATTATTCTTTATTTTTATTTATTCTAGCTGTTGTCTTTTGTTTCTTAATGACTTGGGGCGTTGGTGCGAATGATCTTGCTAACGTCATGAGTACTACTATGGGTTCTAAGGCAATCACCGTACGTCAAGCAATGATTATTGCTATTGTTTTTGAGTTTGCCGGGGCCTTCCTTGGGGGAAGTGGCGTCACAGAAACAATGCGTGATGGTATTATCAATAGTAGTCAATTATCCAATCAGCCTTTAATTCTTATCGAGGGTATGTTGGGAGTTCTAGTAGCCTGTACGGTGTGGATGAATCTTGCCAGTTATTTGGGAGTTCCCGTCTCGATTACTAACGCACTCGTTGGTTCCATGGTGGGTTTTGGTTCAGTCGTTTTAGGGACTAATGCCATTCATTGGCAACAGGTTTATCACATTGCAATTGGTTGGTTTACTTCTCCACTTATCGCCGGGATCACAGGTTATGCACTGTTCTTAAGTATCCAGCAAACTATCTTTATTAAGAGTGATCCGCTTGAAAAAGCTAAATGGTATGTTCCCATTTACCTGTTTTTAGTTGGTTCGATTTTATCGTTTATTACCGTTTTTAAAGGATTAAACCATTTTGATATTCACCTTAATCTGAAACAAGACTTGGCAGTAACGCTTGCTACCAGTATCAGTATAACGATTATTGGTATGATTATTATCAAACATATTCCCGAAATGCCACGCATTAGACGGCGAGAACGTTTCCTTCAAGTAGAAAAGTACTTTGCAGTATTAATGGGATTGACAGCTTGCGCGATGGTCTTCGCTCATGGCTCTAATGACGTTGCGTTAGCAGTCGGACCTCTAACTATTATTTACAGTTTAATTATGAGTGCCGATCAGTCTCTCGGCGTGGCTAATTATCCCGCATGGATTATTTTTCTTGGCTGTGCCGGCGTTGTTATCGGTTTTCTAATGTATGGCCGAAAAGTTATTGAAACCGTAGGCAGCTCTATTACAGCTCTAACACCCAGCCGTGCTTTTGCAGCAACCCTTGCAGCAGCAACAACGGTAGTCGTTGCAACCAGCACGGGTATCCCTGTCTCTGCCACACAAACCCTGGTTGGGGCCGTACTGGGTGTCGGTTTGGCACGCGGTATCGGTGCATTAAATTTAATTGTTATCCGTAATATCTTTACATCCTGGATATTAACTCTGCCTGCTGCATCGATCCTAACCATACTTGCTTACAAAGGATTACATGCCATTATTGGCTAATCTTGGATGTTAGTTTGATTAATTGCGTTTTCGAGGTTTCTCGAAATGTTGAAACCTCGATACTACAGTACTGTAAAGTATTGAAGGGAGTTGAGATATAATTAGAAGTCTTCCCAAATCTCACCTTGATTACCCTCAGGATTTGGGTTATCGCGAAGATAAGCAATGCGCTCATGCTTCTTAATTTCTTTTAGCTGTGATTTTGACTTCTCATGTTTGGTGTCAAATTCATATAAGAACTTATCGTAAGGGCTTACATAAGCTTTATCGATATCTTGTGTGCTCATGAATAATCCTGTTTAGCATATAATAAATCGTAGATAGCGATTTTATCGGGTTTTTCGATAAGTTACCATCTAAGATTATTATAGCAAGCAGGGAGAATGCCTAATGACAATAAAAAAAGCTGAATTACACACTCATCTTGAAGGAACAATAGCCCCTGACTTGGCAATAAAACTTGCCAGGAGAAATAAACTTTCTTTACCGCAAACGCTGATTGCTAAAGACGGAGAAAGTTATCAATATCGGGATTTTCTCGATTTTTTAAAAGCATATGACTCCGTCGCTGCAGTTATCAAATGTCCTGAAGATTATTTCGACATTACTTTTGAGTATCTAAAAGCCAATGCTCAAAGCGGTACTATTTATATCGAAATGATGTATTCTCCTGATCATGCTGAGAAATCAAGCAACATACCTTCCATTGAACATTTACAAGCCATTCAACAAGCTATCAATGATGCAGAGGAAAAATATAGGATCATTGGGCGAATTATCATTACAGCCGTTCGCCATTTTGGCGCCGAATCAGCCGTTAAAGTAGCAACTCAGGCGATCAAAGAAAATGTGCCCTGCATTGTTGGTTTTGGCTTAGGAGGCGATGAAATAAATTTTCCCCCCAGGTTATTCAGTGAAGCCTATAAGATTGCCGCTGAAGGGGGCTTAAGCTGCACTGTTCATGCGGGAGAATTTGCCCCAGCAAGTGGCATGCTGGAGGCCATCAAATACTTACCTATTAAACGTATTGGTCACGGTGTACAAGGTATTCACTCACCAGAAACCTTAGCTCAACTTAAAGACAAGAATATCGCGTTAGAAATTTGTCCGTCCAGCAATGTGGCTTTGGGTCTTTTTCAAGATTTATTGCATCATCCACTACCACGGTTTGTTGAGGCAGGGGTCACAATCAGTCTAGGTTCAGATGATCCTCCCTTTTTCAGAACTAATTTGGCTAGAGAATATGAGCTTGTACAAAAAAATTATCAATATTCTGATGAGCAAATGAAACGATTTACAGCCATGGCTATTGAATCTTCTTTTGCAGATGAAAAAACGAAATTAAAGCTTCAAAAGGAGCTACAGCATTCTAACGACGAAAAATCTATTTAAATCTTCGTAACGTTCACTATTCACGTCATCCAGAGCGAAGCGTAGATCTCCTGAAAGTGATGTAGGTATTTTGCCAAATACCAGCTTTAGGAGATCCTTCGTCGTAAACTTCTCAGGATGACGTGGGTATGCCGGTAGCCCTAGGATGACAGAGATTCTGCTGGGCGTGAATGACTTACAAATCTTATTGGAAGAAGATAACAGTTTATCGTGTATTAAAGCAATTCAGCTTGTATCTATGCCGTGGGAGCATCAGGACGAGGTGCAAGCAAGTCCTCTTTAGCTAATTTATCGCGTAATTCTTTAAGTTCAGCTATTACCGGCGTGTCCGTAGAGAATAATCTATTTTTGTCGCTAGCCACAAGGCCAATAACCACATCATCCAGTGTTTTTATACAATTTACAAAGGTCTTTAATGTCGTTGATTCCCGGGCTACCTCCCCAGTAAGGGCCTGTGTCACTAATTGCTCATTTAATTCTTTAAATGTTTTCTGATTTTTTATGTTTAATGGATCTTTTAGAAAATCTACTATCATATCTTTTGTCAGTTCCAATAATTGTTGCGCTGCGTTATACAATTCCAATTTGCTACTGGAACTAAGATCTGCGATATGATCATCTCTGAGATGGCTGACTTGATGTGAAAAACGATCTATTGCATTATAAATTTTTTGCTCCGCCATCAATATCCTTTTTTCATCCATTGCATCACCTCTTACTTCTATTACAACAGAGTTTGTTTGTTAAATTTTATTTGATGTTGCTTTCTCAAATCTTCTCTAAACTTAAAATTAGCGCATTACCTTTAGATTTTGTGAAACCAAAAGAAATTTTATGTTGAAGTAAAATTTCTGTATTTCCTATATAAACAGGGGAGCTTGATTATTAGTTTAGACTCTCAATCTTAAGAAAAAATGAAATACTCTAAACATAAATTTCTTTCCTGCTGGGGACAAAAAGAAATTATGAGGTAACCTTCTGATTTTAAATACATTTAAAAAGATAAGGCTCAACATAGCTAAGCTGTAATGACCCGGCTATGTTGATTATAATTAATTTAATTTCACGAATATTCTTAGGCGACTTCTTCCATGTATTGACGAAGCTTTTTCATGGCATTTTTTTCAAGCTGACGAACTCGTTCAGCAGAAACACCATATTTATCCGCTAAATCGTGTAATGTTGCTTTATCCTCTGCCAACCAACGTTGTTGTAGAATATCTTGGCTGCGCTCATCTAGCTGCTCTAAAGCCAGATGCAACTGCTCTCTTCCATGTTCACCACTCACTTCTTTTTCAATTAATTGAGCCGGATCATCATTTGAACCATGTAAATAATAAGCTGGTGATTTAAATGCCTCATCTTCATCATCAGAAACGGGGGCATCATAAGGTGTATCCATCGCATTAAGACGTTGTTCCATTATCAATACATCTTCACGACTAACGCCCAGATCTTTAGCAACGGCATCAACCTCTTCCCGGCTAAACCAACCTAAGCGATTTTTCATTTGGCGAAGATTAAAAAATAATTTGCGTTGGGCTTTAGTCGTGGCAATTTTAACGATACGCCAATTACGCAGAACAAACTCATGGATTTCTGCTTTAATCCAATGAACAGCAAAAGAGACAAGACGAACACCCATTTTAGGATCAAAGCGTTTAACTGCTTTCATTAAGCCAATATTACCCTCCTGAATTAAATCATTGAGCGGTAAGCCATAGCCTAAATAACCGCGTGCAACGCGGACCACATAGCGCAAATGAGCCAGTACCAAGCGACGAGCAGCCTCCAAATCACCTGCTGTTTGGAAACGTTCGGCACAATCGTATTCTTCTTCAGCAGATAGCATCGGAATTTGATTTACACGATGAATATAAGCATCAAGACTACCTATAGGTAAATTTAATGACGCTAACCGTAACTGCTGGTTCATAAACATCCTCCATTACCAATATCATGCTCGATAAAATGTATCAAAATAACGTTTGGTAAAAACTCCCTCATTATAACTAATTATAGGGCTCAATTGAAGCAAGCTGTCGATTTACTGACAATCTAGCCCCCAACCATCCTAGAATCGTTGCTGTTAAAACAAGCAAATAGGCCTGTTTTACGGATAAGCCCATAATAGGGTAGTTCATTTGATAAGCGGAAGCCAATTGTTTGATGGCTACAGCAAAGCTTAGCATAAATATATTTACAAATAGCACTGCCAGTATTGCTCCGGCTAAACTATACCATATACCAGAGTACAGAAAAGGTCGTGCAATAAAAGGATCTGTGGCACCAATTAATTTCAGAACCTGGATTTCTTCATGACGATTATGAATTGCTAAACGCAGCGTATTACCAATAATCAAAACAACTGCCGAAGCCAGGAGAGCCATTACTGCATGTGCCGCTTTATTAGCAAATCCAAGAATTGCATGCAGGCGCGTTATCCACTCCATGTCTAATTTTGCCTGCTCCACTTGAGGCATGGTTTGCAGACGAGTAAACAATTGTTCAACTTGAAAAGGTTGGCTAACAGCAAGTGCGGGGACAACTTCAATCACGGCCGGCAAAGGGTTTTCTGGAAGATAACGCATAATATCGTGCATACCCTCTTGTTGTTGCAGCTCGGCCAATCCTTCTGCAGGAGACTTCAGTGTGGCTTTGCCAACTCCTTCCGTCGTCTGTACATGCTCAAGAACTACCCTTTCCTCCGCAGAAGATAAAGAAGGTTTTAAATACAGCGAGATATGCCCTCCTTTTTGCCAGTTTTTACTTATTTTTTCCAGATTATCACTAAAAACCCAAAATAATGCTGGTAGTGTTAGCGTGATGGCAATCACAATGACCGTCATCATCGTGGGTAGTGGTTTACGACAAAGCAAATTTAGACTGCTGCTGGCAGCCTGCAAATGATATGAAGCGAGTGAGCGAATATTTTTTAACACACCCTACCTCCTTTCAGCATGACGATGCGATGCTTCATTCCAGCTATTAAAGCAAGATCATGGGTCGCAATAAGAATACTGACACCTACCTGATTAAACTGAGCAAATAACTTCATAATTTCAGACGAAAGACTGGGATCTAAGTTTCCGGTAGGCTCATCAGCAAGCAATAACGCAGGTTTATGAACCACAGCGCGAGCAATTCCTACACGTTGCTGTTCACCGCCTGACAAGTGAATGGGTAACATTCGCTCTTTATTCAATAATCCGACCATATCCAAAGCAGCATGCACTCTTTTTGTAATCATAGGGGGAGCTAATCCTTGAATTTGGAGCGGTAAAGCAACATTATCAAAAACTGTTCTATCGCTTAATAAATTTGGTGATTGAAAGGTAATTCCTAAACTACTGCGAAAAGCTGCGATATCGTTTTTCTTAAGTTGATTTAAGCGAACGTCATTAACGACAATCTGCCCTGAAGAAGGTATCTCAAGCATCGCAATTAATTTTAACAAAGTGCTTTTCCCGGCACCAGAATGGCCCGTAAGAAAAGCCATTTCACCCTTTTGCAAAGAAAAATTTACCTGGCTTAATGCCTCAAAGCCACCTGGGTAACGTTTAGTAACTTGGTCAAACTTGATCATCATTAAAAATTGCTCTAACAAATTGTGATGCGTTGAAGGGACGAAGATCATCAATACTTTCTCCTATCCCCAAATAACGGAATGGTATTCTTAATTCATTGGCAATTGCAAACAATATCCCTCCTTTTGCCGTCCCATCAAGCTTCGTCATCATAATACCTGTTAAACCAACGGCTTCATGGAATTGACGTGCCTGATTCAAGGCATTTTGTCCTATGCTTGCATCTAAAACTAACATCACTTCGTGGGGAGCTTGTGGATCGAGTTTTTGCATAACTCGTTTGACCTTTTTTAGCTCCTCCATTAAGTTGCCTTGAGTGTGTAACCGTCCTGCTGTGTCTGCTATTAAGATGTCGATTCCTCGCGCCTTCGCTGCCTGTAAGGCATCGTAAATAACAGAAGCACTATCTGCACCGGTGTGTTGCGCAATCACAGGAATTTGGTTGCGTTCACCCCAAACCTGCAATTGCTCAACGGCTGCTGCTCGGAAAGTATCCCCTGCAGCGAGCATGACTTTCTTACCTTGTTGTTGAAATTGTTTAGCCATTTTGCCAATGGATGTGGTTTTCCCTGCACCATTTACCCCTACCGTTAGAATGACAAAGGGGGACTTATCCGCTGTTTCTACATTAAGAGGTTTTTCACAAACTACGAGCATACTTTCCAAACGTGTTTTAAGAGCCTGGAAAACCGCATCGCCATCAGCTAACTGGTTTCTAGCTAATCCGTCTATCAGTTGTTTTAAGATGGTTTGTGAAGTTTCGATACCTAAATCCGCACTTAGCAAGAGTGTTTCCAGCTCTTCAAGCATGGCAGTGTCAATTTGTTTTTTACCCAACAGCAACCGACCGATGCCATCCCCCAGCTGCTGTCGTGTCTTACTTAAGCCTTTTTTGAAACGAGCAAAAAAGCCTTCTTTAAAAGAGTCATTCGCAGTGACTTGAGATTTTTGCGTCTCTTGCTGCGGTATTAGTGGGGCATCAGTCGTGGAAGAAACTGACTCCGTTTCATTTTGATTTCGCTTAAACCATTTAATCATAAGTGTACAAAACAAAGGAAATGTGAAATTCTATCACTTTTTTTGCTGCGGAGTTAATCCATGCGCATCGCTTTAATGATTTTTCTAACTGCGCTTTCCTACCAAGCTGTTAGTCAAGTACGAGAATTCACTCTAAACAATGGTTTGAAAGTATTGGTGAAAGAAGATCACCGTGCACCGATCGCAGTCTCAATGATCTGGTACAATGTAGGTTCTGCTGATGAGCCTGGAGGGTTAACTGGCGTTTCTCATGCTTTAGAACATGTCATGTTTAAAGGCACCCCTAAATTTCCTTTGGGAATTTTTTCAAAAACCATCGCCAGTGTTGGTGGTCAAGAAAATGCCTTTACTAATTTTGACTATACGGCTTATTTCGTCAAAGTCGCCACATCACAATTACCTATCGCTTTTGAATTAGAAGCTGACCGTATGCAAAATTTGCTGCTTGATAAAGAAGAGTTCGCTAAAGAGATTAAAGTCATTCGGGAAGAGCGACGGTTACGGACTGACGATAATCCTCAAGCACTGGCTTTTGAACGATATATGGCAGCAGCTCATTTAACTGATCCTTATCATCATCCGGTCATTGGTTGGATGAGTGATTTGCATCAGATGAGTATCGATGACCTTAAAAGTTGGTATCAGCATTTTTATGCCCCCGATAATGCTACTTTAGTTGTTGTCGGGGACGTGGATGCAGAAAAAGTGCATCAATTAGCCATCCAATATTTTGGCCAAATAACAAAGCATAGTGATTATATGCGTCGTCCGCAAATCGAGCCACCCTCCTACGGCCAAAAATCAGTTGAAGTTTTTGCCCCGGCAAAACTGCCTTTACTCATGTTTGGCTATACAGTCCCCAGTGTCAAAACAGCAAAAAATACCTGGGAACCTTATGCACTTGAACTAATTGGTGGAATTTTAGATGCAGGAGAGAGCGCAAGATTTTCCAAGAATCTTATTCGCGGGCAACATGTCGCCAGTGGTCTTGATACTTATTATAATCTCTATGCTCGCTATCAGACACAATTTATTGTTTTCGGTACCCCTTCTCAAACTCATACCGTCAGTGAATTGAAAACAGCTATGGTAAAGGAAATCGATCGTTTAAAAAATGAACTGGTTCCCCCTGCTGAATTACAAAGAATTAAAACGCAAATTATTGCTCAGAAAACCTTCGAAAAAGATTCAATTTTTGGCCAAGCAATGGAATTGGGTTTGCTCGAAACAGTGGGATTAGGTTGGCAACTTGCTGATGCTTATACTGATAGAATCAACCAAATTACTCCAGAACAAATACAAGAAGTCGCTCGACATTATTTTAAAGATATTGCTGAAACGGAAACTCTTTTAATTCCTGTACCTCAAGAGGAACAAGCATGAAAATATTAGCTGCCTTAGTCTTTAGCTGCATTTGTTTATTAACACAGACCATTCATGCAGATTCTTTTAGAACACAAAAATGGCAAACAGCCAATGGAGCTCAAGTTATTTTTTACCAGGCCCTTGAAGTGCCTATGCTGGATATTAATATCGCGTTTGCCGCGGGTTCAGCGTTTGATGGTCAGCAATATGGTTTAAGTGCTTTAACCACTGATCTTCTAAACCAAGGAAATGCGGGTCTGGATGCCACTGCTATCGCCGAAAAATTAGCTAACATAGGTGCTCAATATAATGGCGAAAGCAGTCGTGATATGGTGGTGTTAAGTTTAAAAACCTTGACGACTCAAGAGGCCATGAAACAAGCTATAGAAGCATTTACCTTAATTATTTCGAAGCCTGATTTTCCCCAAGAGGCATTCCAACGCGAAAAAGGTCAGCAACTTATGTCTATAGCACAGACACAAGAATCACCTGATGATGTTGCCAACCTCATTTTTTTTAAAAAGTTATACCAAAATCATCCCTATGCTCACCCCGTCATCGGTACGGAGGAAAGCGTTAATGCGATTGAACCAAAACATGTTAAAGAGTTTTATAATCGATACTTTGTAGGTGCTAACGCAATCATTGTCATGGTTGGCGCAATTGATACCGAAAAAGCACACCAGTTAGCCGAACAATTAGTCCAACAATTGCCGAAAGGGCAGGCTGCTCCAAGAATACCCATTGCTCCACAACTAGCTGCCAGTGAAAAAGTAACAGTCAACTTTCCCTCTTCACAAACAGTAATTCGCTGGGGACAAATCGGAATTGATCATCACTCGCCTGATTATTTTCCTCTGACTGTAGGTAATTATATTTTGGGAGGAGGCGCTCTGGTTTCACGCCTGGCCAATGAAGTTCGTGAAAAGCGCGGTTTAACTTATGGTGTTCTCAGTCAATTCATGCCGATGCCAGGAGATGGCCCTTTTTTAATTAGCTTGTCAACGCAAAATAAACAAGCAGCCACAGCACTCAAAGTTACAGAAGATACGGTAACCAAATTTATTACCGAGGGTCCTAATGAAGAGGAATTGAAAGCAGCTAAACAATATCTAACAGGTAGCTTCCCTCTCTCTTTAGGTAGTAACAGTAGTATCGCCAGCATGCTACTTCGCATCGCTTTCTTTCATTTGCCAGATAATTATCTGGACACTTATATAGCAAAAATTAATGCTGTCAGCACAGAGCAAATCAAACAAGCATTTCAAAAACAAGTTAACGTTAACAAAATGCTTCTCGTTTCTGTGGGGAAAATGTGAAGCAGACTGTTCGTATTATTGGTGGGCGGTATCGCGGAAAGAAACTCTCTTTTCCCGATATCGAAGGATTACGCCCTACTCCTGATAGAGTGAAAGAGACACTGTTTAATTGGCTAATGCACGATATCCGAGGCGCACATTGCCTTGATGCTTTTGCAGGCAGCGGCGCGCTAGGTTTTGAAGCGTATTCTCGTGGTGCTGAACGCGTTGTACTGGTGGAATCTTCACTTAAAGTGTTTCTCAATCTCAAGCAAATAGCATCTTCCTTTAATTCACCTGCTGCACTTACCGTAATTCATAGCGATGCTCAAGAGTATCTTCTAAAAAGTTCCGAATGCTTTGACATTATTTTTTTAGATCCTCCTTTTGCCAAGAATTATCTACCAGAATGTTTACATCTTTTGTCTCACTCCAATCTCTTGGTGCCTGGTGGCTTGGTTTATCTTGAATCACCTGATAAACTCCCACTAGACCCAGCATTCTGGAACGAAAAAAAATCTAAACAGGCAGGACAAGTAACTTATGGTCTTTATGAAAAGAACTAACATCCTGAAACGACCTTTCTTTTCCTTGACAAGGGGTCATGCTCCTGTTTCAATCATTGCAGTACCTATCGTTTATAAAGTCAAAAAGATGATCAACAAGTTTGTTGTGTTTATTATTACTTCCATTTTGCTAGTAGGATGTCGAGGAGGTGTTGTTTTCATGAAGCCTCCTGTTAACGCTCCGAGTGATGATGCAACAATTAAACTTGCGCAAGCGGCCTCTTCTGTCAGTGACTCGATGTTGGAGATGCAACGTATAGAAAAAGTAATTCTCCCGAAAAATAAAGACAATACGTTGACTATACCCAATGCTTACAATTTACAGAGTCGAGCCACCGTTGATTGGTCTGGACCTATTGAAGAAGTAACCTTACGTGTTGCCAGAGCAGCACATTTCCGTTTACGTGTACTAGGGAAGGAACCCGCTGTTCCTGTTTTAATTAGTCTTAACTCTAAAGATATGAGCTTAGCTGAAATCCTTCGTGATATTGATTATCAAGCTGGAAAGAAAGCGACTATCTATGTCTACCCTAACAGTCAAGTTGTTGAATTGCGCTATGCGAAAATTTATTCCTAGTATTTGTATTATAAGCATGATGTTATTAAGCGGGTGTCGCCACCATGTGGTGATAGCTGACACCAGTTCTCTTGCTGGTTTAAAGGCACTGGCAAATACCAAAAGTGCCAAAACCCGTAGTAAATCGTCTATGGGAAAAATTAGAGAAATGGCTCTTAGAGAGACAGCTCTAAGCCTGGGTGCACAAGCAGGACTCGCATGGCGTGCTAAAATCATTGATGATCAGCTGACTAAACAAGCTCGTAATCTAGATGCTATTTTTGACTTTAATTCCCTGGTACTCGAGCATAATGTTTTACCGCCAGTATTGCTTGAGGGACGCAATACCTTGAATTTAGCGGATACTCAAACCATTCGCATTTCTGACCGCACTTATAAAGTTGCAAAACAGGCTCGATTCATCACGACACCACCTAACTGGCGCCAGTATTTGTGGATGGATTATAAAAAGCCTGATTGTCCTAATGTCACACTTTTACCGAAAACTAAACAAGAAAGACTTCTTTGGTGTTTCTATGTTGAGAAAGGCTGGAAAAATGGTATTGAACAGGCCAGTATTATTCTTGAGGAAAGTGTAGCGCGCATCAAAGAAGATTTTGCTGGTATGATTTTATATCGTAAATTGCTTGCTATGAATATGGTCTCACCTCCTTTTGTTTCCCACACTGATCTGGGTGTTACAGGGGATGCTTCTGAAATTCATATAGATGATCGCGTCTTACGTATAACGGCGTTACCAGGCCTTAATGTCAATAGCAAAGAATGGATTGCTGCAGTTGCTAAAGATGAGGATGCCTTAGAGCAATTTAGAAATATGGAAAAATTGGCACAAAACACTAAAATTACTATTACTAGCAAGGCGTGGCAACCTGTCATCGCTCCCATTAACGACAAATAAGTTTAAAAAATATGAGTAGTAGTAATAACATTCATTTAATGCCCGATGAGCCCACTCGTTTTACGCCGGTGTTCATGGATAAAATGTTAGAGCATGCTGAAAGACTTAATGCTTCTGATATTACAATTCAAACGGGCGAAGCAATTTATGCCGAAGTTTACGGTCGACTATATAAAATTACCAATCGCCGCCTGTCTAATACAGAGCTCGGTGATTTAATCAACTCGATTTACGGTCCTAACGCCACCACACAACTATTATCTGGGAAAGACATTGATACCCACTATGAATTTCGCCCCAACCGTGGCGTTCGTTATCGATACCGGGTTAATGCAACGTCTTGTTTGGTAGAAGGACACGACGCAATACAGATTACGTTAAGAACGATTCCAACGACCCCTCCCAAATTGGAAACCATGGAATTACCAGACAATATTCTTGAAGCTATTGCTCCTCAAGAGGGTATTGTATTTATCACGGGAGCAACCGGCTCAGGTAAATCAACGCTCCTTGCCTCTATTATCCGGGAACTCATTGAAAAAGAAGAATCACATCGCAAAGTATTAACTTACGAATCACCCATTGAATTTGTTTATGATGAGATTGAAACCATTTCAGCTGTTGTAAGTCAATCTGAAATTCCTCGTCATTTGCCAGATTTTGCCGACGGGGTACGTAATGCACTTCGACGTAAACCACGCTTAATTATGGTTGGAGAATGTCGCGATGCAGAAACCATTAGTGCTGCACTAGAAGCAGCATTAACAGGACATCCTGTATATACGACATTACATACTTCAGGTGTTGCAGAAACAATGAGACGCTTGGTTACTTCCTTCGCTGGGGAAGAGCGCTTAGGCCGCACCATTGATATCTTGGAAACTATTCGTCTTTGTATATGGCAAAAATTAGTTCCTACGGTTGATGGCAAGCGTGTTGCCTTACGTGAATATCTTGTGTTTGATGAAGAGGTTCGAGATATTTTATTAGAAGGCGATCCCAACGAAGTGACTTCAATGACTCGTAAACTTGTACGTCAGCGAGGCCAATTAATGACAGTCGATGCACGAAGCAAATTTGAGCAAGGCCTGATTAGCGAGCGCACTTACAAACTAATTATTGCTGGTACCAAAGAGTATCAACGATAATTTTTTAATAGGCCGGACATTGTTTTTGCACTAAGGTCTTTTTGAAATTTTAAATGCATAAGCATCTGCGGGATAGCCTGTACTTTTTCTTAAATCGTCGAGAGATTGGAAGCCATTAAATGTCCAGCGGCTATCTTGAAATTCTGCCGTTTTCTTCCCTGTGGTGCTACCAGCATCTCGCTCCAGGAAAAATTTTGTCTGCATTCCACCTTGATCTATCCCTTGAGCGATATTTGCTAAGGCATGAATTGGATTTGAAGCATCAGCTTTCAATAAACATACCCCATCATTTATATTAATTTCCTCAAAGTTGCAACTTTCAATATGATAACGCGACTGTTTCTGTAATGTGCGAATAACTTCTTGAATATCAGTGACTTGTGTTCCAAGCTCCACCACAAACAAACCTCTGGCGTTATCATAACTAACAATGACATCTTCTAGGGTTAGTATGTCATCATCCTTACAAATTTCTTTTGCCAATTTTCTCTTTTCCAGAGAAATGAGTGATACGCCATCTATCCTTACCAAAATTTGATACATGACTTTCATTTTACTTTCAGGAATATATTCCGATACAAAATCCTCAACCATTTCCTGGGCAACTACATGCTCAGTTGATGCTATACAAGAGACAGGTAATTTTGGAGCCTCCGCTAATCTAGACAGAATAAATGTTGTATCGTCATCTGTTCTTTCTATATCGACCATACTTGTATTAGCTTCCAGTTGCGTACCCTCAAAAACCAGGCTGGAGTAGCCTGATTCACGCGCTGTTCCCGTAGGAGGAAAATTGTTGTGAGAAGCCATGTAACTATCTATTCTGCGTTTTTCTCTCACATCTAGAATTTCTGTAAGCTTTGATTTTGTTTCGCGATAGTAATGACTTTCATAAACTGCACGCTCTGTGTGCTTTTTTTTAGCATATTTTGGCATATAAATACCACAGTGAACAAAATTCGAACCATTTTAAGCGACTTTGCTTAAGTCAATATTAAAATCAGTTATTTATTTTTAGTTATCAACTAGCTAACATAGGACACTATAAGAAAGATCATTAGTTGATCAAGTCGCCCTAATTGTGCAGTATATGTTTACTACATCGTTAAATAGGGGAGCAAGATGGGTAGAATTTATTTTCGTTCCGACAGCCGTTCGCCTGAAGAAATATTCAAAAAAGGGTTTACCCCAAGAATTGATTACGGTGACCTATGGTGGCAAGAGGCAATTAAAGCTCGCGGATATAAAAATAATCGTGGCATTGGAAATGAAGCCATTGATGCGAATGCCGAAGCCTGTATCTGTTTAACTACCAAACTTGAAAGCGCCCCCATTTTTCCACTAAATGACAAAGATACTTATATTTATGCAATTGTTTTACCAGATGCCACTCAGATTGATTATTTAGGGGATAAACCAGTTTTGGTAAAAGATGAAAATTCACCTTTTTATTGTAAAGACCTGGTGCTTGATTTACATAATTTTCAAGCGAAACAAGCAAGAAACATTTACAGTTTTTTTGCTGAGGCAGAAATTGAAACTGATACGCTATCAGCCTATGCTGCCTGGCCTCTGTACGCCTATGAGGCAATAGCATATCAAGTTCCCTCCGCAGCCATTGTTGGCGGAATAAAATGTATAAGAAGCCCGCTGAAAAATGAATGCGTAATTAGTTGTGATTATATTTCAGAACAAGGGAAAAAATCTTATGACCGCGCATTTACATTTGAAGGCGAGTTTATAGCTAACTCCAATTTCTCTATTGCCCGTCACATATGGCTCGAAAGCAAAGAATTTATCACTACTCTTAATTTTAACTGGGCAAAAAAGGATGTTGCTAATTTATTTAATGAGGTTAAAGATAAAAAACTGGAGACACCCAATATTTATTACGGACTTGGAGGAAAAACACTATAAAAACAATAGCATTAAACTAAACACAGATAGTAATGCGTTACTATCTGTGTTTGGGTATTACGAATTTGGAGGGGTAGAATTAGGGCCAAGGCTGACAGATGGTCCTTTCTTAGTAATTGCATCTTTCGCTTTATTAAAGGCTTTCATTCCATAACCAGTCAATTGCGAATCTATCTGCTGCTGCGCTTTCGTTGTGCCAGCTTCGCCTTTACTTACTTGTCCTTTTGCTTCCTCACCCCATTGGGCAGCCTCTTGTCCAGCGCTCTCTGGTTGGCCACCAATCCAACGCAACACCTTATCAGGTAAAACAACGATTAAGGTAAATGCCTTCTGAACCACCGTGAGATACAAGGTCGTATAGACAAGAATTGAGAAAAAGAAGCCATAAATACCAGCCCAACCCGTATAACCTTGGGTGGTGTCTATATTGCTGGCTTGTTCAATAAGGCTTTGGTTTGAGCCTGAGAAATTCCATGTTGAACCACTCGCGCTCCCTTGAATAAAGGCCATAGCATTGGAAAAACCAGCATTAATAATCCAGACCGAAACATAACTTAATGCAATTGCTGCAATGTAACCAATAATCATCATGGCCGGGCGCAGGAAAACATTGAGCAAGATCATGATGGCCTGTTCACCTTTACCAAAAGCATCATGACCTTCAGGATGAGTAACTCCAAGCGCTACAATAGGAGCTGCAACCATTGCTTCAATCACGACCATTAGCCAGGCAATAGATCCAAAGGTGAAAATCATATACGGTAAAAATGGAATATAATAAGCCGTAATAAATCCGATGGAAACCATCACCCCTAACCAGGCAAACAAAAGTGGCGTCACCATAGCTATCAACGGCATGATAAACAAACCGAATATAGGAATTAAGGAGGTAGTGATTGCTATAGTAAGTAAAATGATCCATAACTCATTGGCAAAGTTAATATAGTTGACGCCCATATTAGCCAAGGCAATGACCGGGTTAACCGTGGGTTGCTGGATAATTGCCACCCCCGCCTGGAAAATAGCCCCCATTCCCATCAATGGCACCGAAAGAAACGACATAACGACAGCATTGATAACCTGAGCGACAAGATTTAAGAAGAAGTTAAATATAAGTTTAATAATTAAATTGTAAAAAATATTACCCATTAATCTGCCAATGCATAAGCCCAAAATTGAACCACAGGGAAAATCCTGACTTGGTAACGAGAATTTAGACAGGTCAATATTAATATTAAACTTCATAGTGAACTTAGGCGGATTTAAGCCAGGCTGTCCCGCTATTTGCACCATCAGAGAGTTAGTAATGAAACCATAAACCGTCGATGAGAATGCTCCTGTATAAGCGTCAACGCCACTCTTTCCACTAGGCCCACCTGTCTGAATATTAGTAATTTCAGGACCACTTGGTAATGTTGGCAGATTGCTTGTAGCAATGTTTGAACCATTTATTAATCCAATAACCTGGTTAATAAGTGTTGGATCTCCCCCCATCCAGGTACATAAATATCCAAAATTCCCTGCTGAACATTTTCCTGAGTCACCAAAAGCACTTTGAAGGCTTTTTAAACTGAATTGGCTATCACTCAAACCTGTTCCAGAATCGGTCCTATTCGCATCTTCAATGGAAGCAGAGTTTAATTTGGCCAAATCAAAGAAATAACTACCAGCCATTATCCAGCCATAATTATTAGCATCTTGAATGAAAGCCCGTGACGAAGCAGCATCTTCCCCTTTTTTCGCTTGTTCTTTCAAATTCAATGCTGGCAACATAATACCATTGTAATCCGCAATGGCTCCCTGGAACTCTGTACCACTGAAAAGTGGAGAAGAATTACTAGAGCTGGTTGGATCAGATCCCCACATTTTACAAATAGCTACTGTACTTCCAGTACAGGCTTGTTGTTGATTATTTGCTTGAAGAGGGACGCCAAATTGCTGTACAGCATTCGCCGAAAAATTATTGGTCGTACTATCACTGCTATTGTTTTCTGGATTTAATAATGGGTCATTATTAACCATAATTTGGGCAACACTCGATAAGTCAAGATACATTTGTTGTATACCAATCGCTCTTGACATCTGAGTAGTTTGCAATTCATTTTGGGTAATTGTAAAACCGCTTTTATTTACATTTGTATCAGTCGAAGTAAGGTTATTAGCAGCAGTAAAACTATTCCACACAAGCAGACCGCAAATTCCATTAAGTTTCGAATAGGGATCAACGTTTAAGTTAGGCATCATTACACTGAAGCCGGTTTGGTTTGGGTTTCCTTTGGTAAGATCATTTTCAGTAGTGACCGTATTCACACTAGCCAAAAAGTCAGGTACCGGCGTATCGCAGAATTTTTTCATATCACCCACGGCATTATAACAATCCCCTGACTTACTTTGTGCCTGATTAAGAAGATTCTGGCGCTGAGTTTGCAGTGCAGTTTGGATACCTAACATACAAACCTGACCTGAAAGAATAACACCAGCACCGGAAGCTATTTCATTTCCCGTTCCAGCAGTTAGCGATGTTACAGGGTTCATCTGGGTTTGAATAATGACCCCGCCGCGATTTAAATAGCTTAACGCAGCAGACCAAATTTTGTCAGCAGCCCCTACCCCCTGAACAACAATCCACATCACAAATATTTGCATTAGACAGTAGCCAGAACCTTTGGGAATTAATAGAGCAAGACCCAGCGTTGAGCGCATGGGAACCCATATAGAGGACCATTTTTGGCCAAGCATTTGCCCTTCGTGTGCGGTATTCATAGTGGACACTATAAGCGTGTACATAATTACAATGCCACCTAACGCTAAGACAGCAGAGTTAAATACTCCAAACATGGCGCCCATGATCTGACTGCCCGTACCATGTAAAACACCATCGACAATACCAAAGATATTTCCCAAGAATACCACTGAATAGTCTTGAGGAGGTGGGGCAAAACTCAAAGCGGAACCATTATCAGAAGCCAAAGCCAATGCCGGGAATATTAAGCCTAGCAATATAAAGATAATCTTATTCATCGCTTATCACCCTTCAAGCCTTGTCTATACCACTCATTAAATGAGCACCCTAACTTTCGTTCTTTAATTTGAAAATACCAAAAGTGATAGCGGAAGGCTAAGACTAAAGCAATTAATAGCAAAACGATACTAACTATAGAAGCCCTATAAGTACCATAAAATAAATGGTAAAGGGCATAAATAAAAATACAAACAGCGGCAACACACATGAGGATACTTAAACGATACAAAGAAGATTGTTTGGCGCGAAGATCTTCTTCACTTAAATTCATTCTTGCTACTGCCTCATCAAATGATTCTCCCTGCTTCGTTTTACTTTGAGGAACAAACATTTTTTGAAAACCGGTAGCGATATAAATGGTAAAAGCTTTAACTCTATCAAAATCAACCCATGCGCGGACATTCAAAATTCGCTTGATAATGCCTTTTAATCTGGTGCCTTTTTTGATTTTCATAAATTTTACTTTTAGATAATGGACTTTTACTCTTCATACTATACTATAGTAGTTAGATTATGCGCAGTCCATCAATGAATTAATACCGTAAAAAAAGAGTAAAAAATGCCCGATCTTAGTCATGAAGCCTCATCGCAATATTGGTTTGAATATGTTGATCCGATGATTTATCGGGTTATTACTTTCATGGAAAGCGTGGAGGATTGGACTTTAGATGGCAGTCCCGATTTAGAAGCAGCAATTAATCGTCTTGGCCAAGAATTAGATGATATCGAAAAGCTTGATATGAGCACACTCTCTCAAGAAGATATTTTTATTCGTTTAGTAGGAAATATTAAATCAGGACGAGGTCTACGTCTTTTGCAGGCCATTGATACAGTGCATCCAGGAAGTGCCTCCCGAATTTTAATTCACGCCGAAGAAACCAGTACAGGCAGTCATGATCCTGCCGGGTTCTTCCTAAAAAGAAATATTGTTTTTGAACGTTTACGCCTACTTGCTCGTGTTTTTTCTGAGTATCGTTTAAAACTTGTTGCTCGTGCTCTCGAAGGGGAAGAATAAATGAAATCACTTTGTAGTCGCTCTGCCTTATCCGGTGTTTTGCTGTTTGCCTCATCAACTACTTTCGCTTCAGGAGGGAGTACTGATTTTCCCTGGAACACAATGGGAGATTCGTTGCAGCAAATTCAGGAATATCTAGGAAATTTAGGTGAATATTTAGGTTATAATCTGCAAAATGGCGTTAACAACAATGATGTGAGTCAAGCCTTACTTCAAGTTACAGTGAATGCTGTAGGCCTAACAATATCGCCAGCACTTCAAACTGTGTTTGGTGCTTTCCCTGTTAATACGTCCATGTTCCCGTCTGTCGCTCAAACTCAGGCAGAAGGACAAAATACTCAAAGTTCATCTCCTTATTTTGTTCCAAGCAGTGTCACCCTTTATGCAGGCTTGAATGATTTTGCAAACAGCACTTTTCAATCTTCCGGTGGGATTACTACTTCTGATTTAATTGATCAAGCAGCCAATATTACTGGTCAAGGCAGTAGTGGTTCTCAATTCCAGGATCCTGTAAGTCAAGCTGTTGCAAATATGCTTACAACGCCTGACTCCTCCTACTGTATAACAAAAGATTCTAACAATGCCCCCATCTGGAATACCACTATATGTCCCGCAGGAAACCTGGTATTTGAAGGTAACAATCTTATGACCGATGACCAAGTCATGCAAAATGTTATCGGTTCTTTACCCAGTACGTGGGAATACTTTACCCCCAAGGCCAATCAACTCATCATACCGCAACTCAATAGCAATAACTTAATCGCGCCTTTAATGTACTCTAATGAAGCGCTTAATCTTCAAACTCAATATCAAAGTAATACACCTCCAATTTTCAGTGGCCAACAATCAGGTCCTTTACAGGCACAAAATCCAGAGCAATTAGCTAGCAATTTTATTCGCTATGCGACTGCGGGGGTTGCTCCAATTTCTCTCCCTGATCGTCAATCTTATGACAACCTATATAAACAATTGCTCACTCCAACTCCAGCTACAGCAATGCAACGATTCCAAGCAGCAGCCACATTGGCCAACTTTCTAACTAATATCCGTGTTTATGCGGCACAAACTTCCGTAGGAATTGGCAACTTGTATTACATTTTATCACGTAGAATGCAACAACCCATTAGTACAGCCGCTCAAGGTGCCGGGCAGTCCAATAGTATTACTACCAGCCAAGCTTTAAGTGAGTATCAGATGGCAACCTGGCGGCTTATTAATCCACAAAACAAACAACAAAATACCGATTGGATAAATAAGTTAAACTCAGCTTCTGCTGCGACCACACAAAAAGAGATAGCTTTGCTACTAGCAGAAATCAATTATCAACTCTACCTTAGCCGTCAACAGGATGAGCGTATTTTGCTGACTAATACAATGTTGTTATTACAAAACGCGCGAATGATGCAACTCAATGGATTATTACGTGCCACAAGTGATACAGCAGCTGCAAATAATCCATCAAATCAATAATCTGTACAACCAAACTAAGAACAGAGTTATTCTGTTCTTAGTTTGGACGTTTTTAATCCTCCACACGCTTAAAATAGAGTCGCAAAATTATTTTCAAAAAGTATATAATGAATTTTTATGGTGCATCAGCTATAAGGAAAAGCTATGCTGAAACGTGACATTTCTCGAACAAACGTCCTCATTGCTGCTGCTGGGGGAATGATTGGCTCCGGTTGGTTATTTAGCCCCTTCATTAGTGCCCAAATGGCTGGGAGTAATGCCTTAATTAGCTGGATAATTGCTGCCTTGTTTATGTTATTCATCGCTCTACCTTTGTGTGAGCTTGGGGCAATGTTTCCTATTTCTGGCGGCATGACTAATTATCCAAGTTTTACGCATGGAAATGACGTTGGTTTTCTATTTGCCTGGACATCCTGGCTATCTTATGTAGTAATGACACCAATCGAGATACAAGCTATTTTACAATATTCCAGTCATTTCTTTCCCTCATTGATAGTTAAAGAAGCGACAGCTTTTACATTATCAGGAATAGGCTACGTAGTAGCCATGTGCATCATGCTTTTTGTGGTACTACTCAATTCTTATGGCATTAAAATGTTGGCTGAATGTAATAAAATTGCCAGTATTATCAAATTCTTGGTCCCAAGTATTGCCATCATTGCGCTGCTCTCAACCGCGTCATCAACAAGCAATATTAACATTGATTTAGCGAGTAAAAATGCCTGGGTGCAAATTTTTACGGCACTTTCTGCAGGGGGTATTGCTTTTGCTTTTACAGGTTTCCAAAATGGTTTAATGCTTGCAGGTGAGGTACAAAACCCACAACGCAATATTCCCATTGCAATTCTAGGAGCAGTGCTCGTTGGCTTTGTACTTTACTTTATGCTGCAACTGAGTTTTCTGGTTGCTATTCCCCACACTTATTTAGCGAATGGTTGGCAACATCTAAGCTTCCCCGGAGACAGCGGACCATTAGTAGGATTAACGCTACTCGTTGGTTTAGGTTTTGTTTCATTATTACTTATGTTTGACGCAGCTTTTTCGCCCTTCGGTACAACACTGGTTTATACTGCAGCGACTTCCCGTATTTTATATGGAATGACGTTAAATAAGCATTTACCTAAAATTTTCTTAAAGTTAAATAGACATAAGATTCCTTATATTACTTTATACGCAAACTTTCTCGTAGGTATTTTATCCTTCCTTCCGTTCCCAGGATGGCAAAAAATGGTGGCCTTTCTTTCCTCTTGCAGCATTTTGTCCTATGGAATTGGTCCCCTTTGTTTACTGGCAATGCGCAGACTTCAACCTAATCGCGATCGTCCCTTCAGACTTTGGGCAAGTCAGTTTTTCTGTCATACCGCCTTTTATGTTTGTAATCTCATGCTGTATTGGTGTGGTTTTGATATTTTATGGAAATTGGATGTTGCTCTTTTACTAGGTTTTATTATTAATCTTTTTTATCAAAAACGACGCTTAATTGATTGCAGTCCGAGTCTTTATTGGTTTGCCTTTTATATGACATCTATGCTGCTGGTTTCCTATTTTGGCTCGTTTGGTGGCATCGGACGTTTACAGTTTCCATTAGATATTGCTCTCATTCTACCACTTAGTATTATTATTCTTCATTTTTCACAACACGTTCTTATTAATAATAAAGAGCATGAGGAAATAACTGCAAATATGGAGTTGGCGGCTGAAACTGATTAAGATAAAGTTCCGCAGGACTTTAAATATCTTGGGTAAAAAAAGAAGTCTGGTGATCATCAGACTTCTTTTTTTCTTTCACGTTGTATTACTGCAGTTCAAGCTGAAGTTCACTTTCTTGAGCTTTATTAAAAGTAATATCAGCAAAGTCTCTTTTTAAGCTTTCAATAAAAAGTTGCGTGCTGGTTTCTACCTCACGGGTTTCTGGGCGAAATATATTGCGGTGCTGAGCGAGCACTTTGGCAACAGATACTGTCTCGTTAGTGCGAGTATTGGTAAATTTCTGTGAACTTTTCCATGCATCAATAATATCCCCGATCCTCGTCTCATCCCCACTATTTAAAGTATTTTCCAGTTCCTTTTTTAAGATTTTCAAAGCTGCAATTTTTGCCTCTGGGCTGCTTAAAAAAGGATTAAATCGTGATTTATTTAAAGTAGCGATGAATACATCAATTTTATCATTTAGTGATGCCAAGACCACCGCGGGATCTTTTTTCAGATGTTCATCGAGTTGAGAATCATAGAAACTGGCTTCCAATTTATCACTGGTCACATGAATTGTTGTGATCGGTACATCCGTCTTGGATCTTTCCACGTATTGCTTAACAGCAGAAATTACCTTCTCTCTATCATCCATAACTACAATACTACTAACCCAATCAGGCTTATGGCGAATGAAGAAATCCAGTAATAATCCTTTGGTATTGTCATAGTCTTGGGCCAAACGATCAGCAAATACTTTAGCGTAAGAACTTCTTGCTAGCATATGACCTGGTAGGGGCTCATCTTCCTTAGCAGTTGTAGGCATTGATTGATAAGCTTTGACAGCATCTGCATAGCTTGCTCCAGGTTTATTTTTTTCTGGAATATACTCAATTACTTTCTTAAGAAAAGGTAGCGCACTCTCAGTTTCTTGCTTTTTAAGTTCCGCTTCAAATGTAGGTCCATATAATTTGCCTCTGTAACCATCAGTAGTCCACTCATCCATTTTTATACTGTCTTCTTCAGTAAACTGTTGCCAGACTAGATCAACCGGTGTAATGACACCATGAACCGTAAATCCTCTTGCTTCAAGTTGCTGCACCAGCTTCATTCGATCTTCAACATTTCCTCTACCGTATTTCATATCAGTAAAGAGATAAACATCTTTAATCCCTTTTTTCTTAAGGGAATTCAAGAGAGTTTCATTGAGAGTAGTATCAAACAGTAGGGTATGATCAACATCTAGTAAAGCTACAGGGTTAGTCATGATCGCTCACTTAATTAGCTGGATAAGTTACTAATATATCTTTTTATACTTAAGAGAAAATTAACGTTGTTAATACTATTAGCTGATTTCTTTATTCAAGGTAGCTTGCGAATTCAATAGATTATAAAAGAATGATTCGCTGATAAGAGTATTCTGCCATGCAGTAATTTTAAATCCGTTTAAACTTTACCTTCTTGCCGCAATTGCAACCAATAATTGGCAATATCGAGACGTCGAGCTATCCATACGTCGGGAAATTGTTTCAAATAAGTAATAAACTGCTTAATAGCCATACAACGACCGGGCCGCCCACTGATTCGAGGATGCAAACCAATAGTCATGATTGCAGCTTGCTTTTCCGCATATAAATAATCAAAGGTATTTTTAAGGTGTATAAAAAAATCTTCGCCCTTGGCAAAACCTGGTGAGGTGCTAAAGCGAAAATCATTGCAATCCAGATTATAAGGAATGATCAAATGATTCGCTTCAAAATAGGGTAAATCATCTGCATAACTATCAGAATCATAAAGAAATCCACCTATTTCCCGCAATAACTCACGCGTATTTTCACTTCGTCGACCAGTGTACCAGCCCTGAATTGTTTTTCCTGTTAATTCTCTTATTGTTTTACAACATCGCAAAATATGCCTTTTTTCTTCATTTTTGGAAATCTTTGCATAATCTATCCATCGCCATCCATGCCCAGCAACATCATGATCAGACGTTTTTAAATAATGACTTAACTCCGGATTTAACGTTAAAGCAAGCCCTGTTATAAAAAACGTTAAAGGAACATTTTCTATATTAAATAGTCTAATCACACGCCACAAACCGACCCGACTGCCATATTCAAATAAAGACTCCATGCTTAAATTGCGCATGCCCTCTGGTTTAGAGACCAGAGGAAACTCCCCGCCGTAGATTTCAGAAAATTTGTCATGATTAACAGGCGTAAGCTCAGCTCCCTCTTCATAATTAATAACAAAATTAACAGCAAGCTTCGCCTGGTTTGGCCAGCAAACGACGGGAACATTTTGTCCATAACCTACCATTTGCCGAGTCATGATTTATCCTAATTCAAAAGAAGTAATACCATAGATTTGGTCAATAGGCAGTGGAGGCTCTTCTTTTAAATACATTCGTGCTGTTTCAAATACTTTCCCCAGTTGATAATGCTGGACTAAGGCTTTTGCATGAGGATTATTTTCGGGAATATCCAAATAAAATTCTTTACCTTGAGTATAATTTACTAAGTTTAAGAATAAGTTTTCCGCAATCGTTGGCGTATCAGCAAACAAAGGACCAATTTTGAACCCTGTTTGACAAGCCCTTATTACGCCAAAACCCTTAAGCTCACCCTGACTAACATAACCAAGACTCGCCCCTTCTGGTTGCTCAATCCAGCATTTTAAAAAAATTTCACGCGATGCCGGGAAATGCTTTCGATCGTATTTAAGCAACTGGTCAAAATCCACGTCAGCCAGGGAAATAATATGCTGATTTTTTTTTTCGCGAGTAGACAACAATTTACCGGCATAACGACCGTTATTGTGTGCAATCTTATAGCCTAAGCGAGCATACTTATCCACCATTTGAATTACACCATCAATGCCCGCATTGCGCCCATCAACATAGTCTAAACGTGCTTTTGTTAGAGCCAGGCCATATCCCTGGCCTCGATACGCTTGCTCCACAATATAAAAGCCACAAAAAGCGAATTGATCGTCGTAAATTACTGCAGAACCAACAGCAATAATTTTACCGTCTAGTTTTCCTACAAAAAATCCATGAGGATCAGTTTGATAAAAGCAATCTGCATCATGCAATCCGGGATTCCAGCCCTCTCTCGCTGCCCATTCTATTGCATAGTAAACTTCATCCTTAGTCATACGTGCTACTTCATAGTGACCCATTATATTCTCCCTGAACTTCTGAGACACATTATCTTTATTATAAAACCATTCATAAAAAACAGGTAACGACCTGTCATCAGGTAACCTTCTTACCCTGTCATCCTGAACAGCGTAGAGGATGACGGGTTGGGGATTTACAAAAACAGAGGAAAGTAACCCATTCCTATTTTCCTCTCTATGCGTAAAGAAGCTATGCTTAATATAGACGGACTTTTAAGGTGTATAGGGAGTTAACCATGGCAGATTTACCACAAAAATACATAAGCGCCATTGTTAGTAGCGAATCAGTTTTGGAGGTCATCATTACTAAATTGACTGAAAAAACTGTTGCTCGTCATGCAATTAGTGTCCAGGGCTCACCCGGGGAAATACAAGAAAAATATGGTAGCCCTTATGTAAAACCTGACAAAATTCAAGAAAGTAAACACCCGCCTAAAAAGGAATCCTTTTTACAAGATGATCTAGGTTGGATTGTGGCTTTTTCTTTTTCTATCCCGGTGTTTATTTGTGTGGTGATTGGTGTTTTTTTGATTGGTGACGTGCGTTCCCCTTCTGACAATCTATTTTATGGCATTCTAGGTGCAATTATTGGTGCGATTGCAGGAACTCTTCTTGCCAAATTTGTCAGTAATCGTCAAACAGAACAAAATAGACGTCAGGAAAGAAAAGGTGGGTTTGTGCTTTGGGTTACTGTAACTTCGGATGAGCAAATGAATGAAGTGATTACTATTCTGGAGGCATACCATGCCCGAGAAATTAAAGTTAACCAAAAATAAATTTATCCAACTCTAGAATTGAAACAATAGCGATTAGCACGAATAAAGCTGCAGCACTGAATCGAATGATTTTTATGGGGATTTTTTCCCCTAATTTTTCTCCAAGAAATACGGCAGGGATATCAGCAATTAACATTCCTAATGTTGTTCCAATAATGACCATGATGGGGGCTTTATAGTGTGCCGTTAAGGCCACTGTCGCCAATTGAGTCTTATCTCCCATTTCAGCTAAGAAAAAACTAATGAGAGTAGCAGTAAAAACACCAAGATTCTGGGCTATTTTTGTTTCTTCTTGTTCTAATTTATCGGGAATTAAGATCCAAATTGCCATCGCAATAAACGAGAGACCTAACAACCAACGCAAACTTTGAGGACTTAAAGTTGAAATTAGCCAAACGCCAATAATCCCGGCTAATCCATGATTAATTAATGTCGCAACTAAAATTCCCAAAATAATAGGGAATGGCTCTTTAAATCGAGCTGCCAAAATAAATGCCAATAGCTGCGTTTTATCTCCAAATTCAGCTAATGCGACCAAACCTGCAGAAAAAAATAATGATTCCAACTGCTTCCTTTCCTTCTATAATATTTTTTGGCTACTCAATAGAGGCACCAGGCTATTTTTCTCATCATTTTTACTTTGTGGTGTTAATTCCGAAAGATCTTGCTTTAAGCGGAAAAAACCTTGCTCAATAAGATTAAATGAGTGGTGAATATCTTGGGTTTTATTTTTTACCCTTTTTTCGTTTCCAGTTAGTTTAACGACAACTTTTGCCCGCTCTATCAAGCACTCCTTGAGTGGAGGAAATATTATCATATTTTTTTTAGCTGTTTCGCATTCGCTCTGAAAAGAAGTGTGATGTTCTTCTTTTAATTCAGGTAATTCAGACTGAATTTTTCGTACTCTATCAACCAATTTCACCGTTTCAGTGTTGAAAAACGAAAATAGTTTCGCTAAAAAACTTAACAATCTAGTCCACAAACTATCATGTTGTTGCAGAAATTCTTGGGTACTCTCATCCAAGGCTTTAATTTCTGTAAATTTTTGTTGAGTTATACGTGTTAGTTTCAGCAATTTTTTATATTCAGAGAGGCTTTTAAGCATCGACTCACTGGTCGTAAGAAGATCTGAAACTGTTTCAGAAGAAGCAGTATGGATAAATTTTTCATATTGTTCTTGCTCTGAAACAGACACCTCAGCTGTCAATTTAGGATTATCTTTTGTTGTAAGTAACTCATGCTTTAACTCCTTTAAACATCTTTCAGCCACGACTTTTAGCTCCTGCTTGCATTCACTATCTAAGGTGGCAGGAACAGAGTTTACAACTGATTCCTGCCAGGTTTGAGGAACAGCTAAACGTAATGCTGATGTCGGGAGGATAGTAGCCCAGCTTGTTACATATTGGACCGAGGAAGATAACTTTTGATAATTATCCGGATTTTTTAATTGCTCTATTTTTTTTAATAAGGGCAGGCTGGTACCTTCAATCGTATTGTTTAATAACTCTTGAAAAAGAGCATTATTCTCCGCGATTAATTCTAAAAAATATTTTCTTCCAATAATTCGGCGTTCATTTTCTTCTAAAACAGCAAGCAATGATTCTGTCGATTTAATCTTTGCTTTGATAAGCTCTCTTTTTTTAAGTAATTGCCCTAATTTTTCAACCTGTCTTAAAGCATGCTCAAGCAAAGAAATACTCTCCTCAAGGCAATCATAACTGTATATAGGATGCTGATTAATTAGCTGTAAATAACGTTGATTAAAATATTCTGTCAGATTTTCGGGAGGGGAATCACCAGCCCTTTTATTTCTCTCCATTTCCATTTCTAACAAACTAAGTGTGTCTCTCGTCTCTGTAAGCAAACCCTCAACTTCAGCGTCTAACCATCCTAAATCGATAAAGGGTCTTGCTAAACCTTTACTCCAGGAGTCGAGCCCTTTAAGTGAAATATTGAGTATTTTTAAAAGAATATATAACGAATAGCATAATGGTTGTATTTGCCTATCATTAAGCTTTGCTCTTGCATAATTGCTTAACCACAAGTGGTAACTATCAGTAAGATTATTTATTTTTTTTTGCGTTTCTGTTCGACTACTAAGATATAAATCCTCAAGATTTTGGGCAATTTTCTCCAATACGGCTATTTCATCCATGTTCGCTGTAGTAAGATTTTTCAGGTATTCCTGCAAAATAAATTTACAATATACTAATGCTCCAAAACCTCGCTTCCTGTATCGATCCAAGGCATTATATTTAGGCGATTTTGTATCTATAAACTCTTCGTTAATTTTTTTTAAATCAACCCCATCCTCGAGATAAATAACAAAATCAATTGCCGTAAGCAGTATATCCTCTTCTTTTTTTGCATTGTCTTGACGCCAATGATTAAAGAAATCTTTGATTAACTCAATCTTCCCTGTCACCTTGCCTCTCCCTAATAGCAGTCTACTTGTTTTAACACTACTCTTGACCCGCAGCGCTATTTATTTTTAGTCGCTGCAAAACCATAATAAATCGCTCGCAGAAGTGAGTTTGTATCTGAAAAAGATAAATCTTGTTGTAAGCTCCAAAATGACACGCCACCTAACTTAACAATTTCTTGTGAGTTTACAGTCATTGGGTTATTACCTTCTACGTAGTTAATTTTATCCACAATAGTTCGCGGTCCTTCGCAACTTAAAAAACGACTTATCGTGGTATTCTCTATGGGAATCAGACCATAGAAGGTTACTGCCTGTCCATCTTTACCTAAAAAGGAAGATTGATAAGCAAAAAGCTTATCGCCATAGCGAGTATAAGCCTCGTTATAGCTCATTTGACTACTAATATTAGGATCAAGAACAGGAACATGAAGCCCGGGTGCTTCGGGATTGTCATTTACTACGTCATTGTTGATGAAATAAGAATGACAATAAAAAGGAATACCCAAGATAAGTTTTTGCGCAGGCAGCCCTTGATTATAGTAATGTTTGATCGCTTTGTTACCTGATGTTTTCGGATAAGGATAACTAGCATCTTTCCTACGATTGGTTTCATATAATGCCGATGCATGTTCTGTGCGTGGCCCAAAGGTACCGTAATGATCATAGGCCATAACAGTAGTCCAATTTATATAAGCCTGCCATAACCTTGCATCAGGATAATGATACCAATAAGCTTTCGTTGCAGGCACTGCATTGCTTATGCAGTAGCCATCAGTATGGATACTATCGTGCAAACGCTTGAGCAATGTTGCTACGCCTTTTATTTCTTCTTGACTGGCCAGTAATTCATTTTCCCAATCAATATCGATCCCATCAAGCTGATACTGCTTAAGATTTTTTTTGACAGAGGCAACAAAAATCTTCATCTGGTCTTCATTTTCTAAAAAAGATTTAAAACTTTCACGATCTCCCCACCCCCCTATAGCAATAATGACTGGCAAATCAGGTTTCAGTTGGCGTAGTAAGCGAATATTTTCGACATCTTGCTGGCTTAAATTAAAAAAAGTATTTCCTTGTGCATCTTTACCAAAACGAGCAAAAGCATAATTAACTACGGTAATTTTCGACAATTGCTCTTCAAGTTTGACCAAATCAGTATTTCTAAGATCCCAGTTAGAATCTGCTCCCAAATAAGCAATAATCATTTGTTGATTTTTTCTTTCTGCCGCGCAGTAAGGTTTCCAATTAGCCTTAGCTAAACCAGCGGCGCTAAACAAAGCCGTCATAATAAAAAAATGAAGAATCTTTTTCATCCGATCATCCAAATGGCTTGGGGAGTGAAAGACGTGAATTTCACCCCCACGTATATGTTTTAATTACATGAAGTTTTGTAAGTAGCGACTAAACTATTGGGATTAGAGACTGGCAGGTCTGTATCAGCACTCCACATAATGGCTCCTTTTAGCTGTTGTGTTTTGATAAAAGCGCAAACAGCCTTAACAGTCTCTGGAGATTGATAGCCAATAAACTGTTTTGTTGCCGCATTATAGAGATAAGAGCCTGTAATAAAGGGCTGATTATTTTCATCCACCGCCTGAACGTGGTAAATCTTATAGTTTAACTCTCTGACCACTTTATCAATCGCGCTATAAGGCAGCATACCGTCTTGTTTCGAATAAGAACTGGGGAAATGACTAACTCCTGTCCAAGGTTGTTCAAAGCCTGGATAGTTATTATCACCTCCAGCCTCTACCCCGGAAAAACCTCGTCCATAAGCTGCCAATCCTACCTGTAATTTGTTTTTGGGCATGCCATAACTCAAGACTTGAGCAGTAATGGCATCCGTACCGTAATTAATAGCAAATTCGTCTTTTCGATTGGTCTCTGGCTGCTTTAAATAAGCATGAACAGCCGTGTAAGGATCACTACTCTGACTCCAAGGACCATGCAAATCATAAGTCATTAGATTCACGCTATCAGCAAAATTGGCGATTTGTTGAAACCATCCTCCGTCAACTGATTGATTAATTTTTTCTAAATAATCTTTGTTAACCGTGATGGTTACTGAGATGTAAGCATCCTTACCTAGGGTGCTACGACTTGCTTTAACTAATTCAAAAAGATGCTTATAGTCTGCTATTGTTCGTTCGTCGGGAGGTAATTGTGCACCCGTTTGTAAATCAATGGGGGGTTCAAAATCATAATCCACTCCTTTTAAATTTTTAAAATGATTCATCCATGATTTGAATTGATTTAAAAATTTATCTTGATTAGCAAAAATAGCTTCAAATGTCGAAGTGCTTATCCCTTTATTATCGACTGTATTTGCACCACCAATAGCAATAATTCGCTTGGCTGTATATTTGTCAGAGTGAATAAAAGCACCAAAGCTATTTAGCTGCCCCACTCCTTTTTGATCAGTGTAAACAAATAACTCTTTCTGACCTGTATTGCCATTCGTTTGTATAGCCGCACAAGCGCCTGTATTTCCCTGGCAAAAGGTTAAAAAATCTTTAGTCTCCGGCGGTAACGTCGATATCCAGGAGCCCTCTAATGGCAACTCGCCCCATAAATCATCAAAATGCATTAGACCATCCCAGACGCCAGGTATTTGATATTGTGCCTGATTCGGATCATGACTATTCCACACCTGCAAAAAGGACCAGGCAACGATATCAGCCTTGTTAAATTGAGCAACCATCGCCGGATTAGATACGTAGGTTAATTGACCATAAGGCCGACCGTTTTTATACGCACCGTCATATTCGTAGGGGTTTTCCCCATACATTGACCAGCTTGTAGTATAAAGAGTCAGTGAAGCATGCCCCGAAAATGGCAACATGGCCGCGAAAATGACAGATAAGGAGATTTTAACAATTTTCATTATGCTCTCTGTTAAAGAAAATGTGTGTAAATTTTAATTTCTTAGAAAGCAATTTAACCACTGTCATTTCTGACAGGGGATCATAGAGTAAGCAATTGACACTGTAGCGCTTTGGCTAAAGATTGATATTTATTTTTGGTTCCCAATTTTTTATTTATTTTTTGTATATGAAAATTAATTGTTCTTTCACTCACCTCAAGTGTCTGCGACATTTGTTTAACAGAATAATCTTTGGCTATTAATAATAAACATTGGATTTCTCGTTGCGTTAAACAAAAAGAATCCTTCTCCGGTATCTCATTTAAAAGATGAGTTTGAATGTAATGATAATAATGATGCGCTGCAACAAAAAACTCATACTGGGATTTAGATTCTTGCAACTGACATCGCTCGTGTTGCATCTGTACCAATAATAAAATTGCAAAATTATTCTTAGGTCCGTGAATAGGAATTGAGAGACCCGCTTCAGCTCCAAATGCAATCGAATCTTGTCTCATTTTGCGTTCAGCCTCATTCTCAGCTTGAATTAATTGCTGTTGCAAATTCCAATAAATAGGTAAATGGTTGTTATAGACAAAGCTTAAAGTGCTATCGATATTATTATATTGTTCCTCGAGATAATGTTGATGCCAAGCTTTAAAATTAGTAGAACACATATCATATTTTAATTTATTGGCAGAATTTGGATGGTAAGCATAATAGGTAAAAGAAAACGTGGAAATCCCCCGTTTTATTAAATAATCACTTAGTGCCGTATCACAATCACGTAGCATACCCGCTCGTGCAAGTTGACTCTCAAGTTGCTCCAGTAATTCAAACATCATTATTCATCATCCTGTACGTCATGATTAATAAGAGAACATTAATAGTTAGTAGATAGATAAAAAAAGAGGAGTAACCAAGTTGCTGTTCTAAAATCCCACTCAAAGCTCCCCAAAAAACATAACTTAACGCCATTGCTGAGGTACAAAGAGTATACATCGTCATAGAGTAAATGCTCTTATTAGCAATAAATAGCAAATATCCCATATAGGCACCATTAGCTAAGCCTAATGCAAATTGATAGATAGCAATAACCATATAAATTAAGAATGGATGGACGCCATTTGCCATGATTAACAAAAACAATAGAGGACTCAGAAACAATAGGCTACTAAAATTTTTTATGCAGAATGACAGTGGGAAACGCGTAATTAAAAAACCTGAAACAAAAACCCCAAACATAAATGCCAAGCTGCCAAAAATACCATAAATTTCACCAACCTCAGATAAATTTAAATTTAATCCGCCTTTATCAAGCAAAAATAAAGGAATTATTTTTTGCAACTGGGCATCGGCAAAGTTATACAAAAAAATATACAACAATGGGATGTATAATGCCTTATTGGAAATTAGCTCATTAAAGATCAGGTGATACTTTTTTTTCTTTTCTGTCGGGCTGTAAACCTCTTTTTCTGGAAGTTTAAAAAAATGATAACCAGTGAGTATGAATCCCAGAATAAACAAGCTATAAAAAAAAGCTTGCCAGACATTAAGCATATAATGCCAGGCAAATTGTCCTATTATTGCTAATAAAATTCCTTTCACAACCAGGCGGCCCATTTGATAAAAAAAACTGCGAATTGCTATGTAACGTCTTTGCTCTTCTTCTTTTAAATTAAGCAAATAAACGCCGTCAGAAACAATATCGTGAACAGAAGAAACAAACGCCACCCCTATAAAAATACAGGCGCTAACAATTAAAAAATTAGCGTTACCTGCACTAAATGCCAATCCTAAAAACAGAAGTGACAAGAAGCATTGCATTAATAGCGTCAACCTTTTTTTGGTTGCCAGAGTTTCTAAAAATGGCGCGAATAATGGTTTAATAGCCCAAGGAAGCATCAATAGACTTGACAATAAAGTTACCGTTGCATTCTGTAAACCTGCTTGTTGATAAATAATGGTGGCAATTAAATTGACAACAACAAAAGGTATACTTTGAAAAAAATAGAGGCTGCATACCCACTGTAGTGGTTTGGCTAATGCACTAGAAGACACGCATATCATTCCAATATGACAATATTCGCCATATTGTATATTATTTAATCATTCAGTCCAAGTATGAATTGCAATTTAGCGAAGAATATGATGCGCTTAACACTCATGGCTGGAATTAGTTTTAAAAAGGTTTACGAAGAGTTAATATTTATGCTTATATAAAAGGATTTTCAGATGCTCATTCTATACTCTTACCCTCAACTTTTTGGTGTTCCAGACAATAATCCCTATGGCTTAAAAGTCGATACTTTTTTAAGACTCGCTAAAATTAATTATCGTCTTGAACCTATCGTAGATACTAAAAACGCTCCACGAGGTCAACTGCCTTATATTGAAGATGATGGTCAAATCGTTACCGACAGCAATAATATTATTCACTTTCTTTCGGATAAATATCATATTGGTCTAGATGATGACTTAACCGAAATACAAAAAAATCTTCATTTCCTTGTTACCAGAATGCTTGATAATCATTTGTATTGGGTAATGTCTTATTCTCGTTGGCAAGATGAACGCTTTTGGCCTTTATTTAAAGCAGAGTTTTTGCAACAACTTCCCGAACTCACTGAAAGCTCACTGGAAAAGGGTAGGAAATACAATCTGCAACGCTATTACTATCAAGGTATCAGTCGTTACTCAGAAGACGAAATCTATCAATCAGGTACTCAAGATTTAGCAATCATTAATTCTCTGCTTGCAGACAAGAAATTTTTCTTTGGGAATGAAGTGCATGTTATTGATGCTTGCTGCTATGGATTTTTAGCGAATATTATTTATTTCGATATTCAAACGCCACTAAAGGATTTTATTATCAATAAGACCCTGCTGACACAGTATACTCATAGAATACGGCAACTATTAGACTATTAATATTTATACAAAGAACTTTTAGACTGAATATTCCATAGAGTTTAGGGTGGTAGCTAACTCTTTATTTCTTTGGGTAAATAAAGTAGCCCCTCCCGTAGTTTCATAACCTGAAGGGGGTTTGGGGAATATCTCATCAAATCGTTGACCTGAAAAATCCATCCCTCTGACATTCGTCAATAAACTTCTAAATATATTGAGACTTATTAAATCATCCTCTGTTTTTTTTGTGGGCAATAATGAATTAAATTTTTCTAGTAATGCAAGAACAATGTCTGCTTCTGAAGCATTCTGCAGCATTAGCTTATTACAATTAAATTTGCCATTACCCAGATAAGTGCATTCAACACTCTTCCATTCCAACTCAGGACAGTCGATATGACCATGTATGATTACTTTTTCACCCAACGTCAGATTCTGCTCTTCTTTATCAAGTCCCATCGTTTTATCATCAATATTTTCTGCGCTAATTTTTAGAGGATAGGCGCAAAAATCTTCATTATAAATTTCTAAAAAATGGCGCTTTATTTCGATTTCTGTCATAGCACTTGGTGTACCAAAACCACGGTATGTATTATTTCCCATGAACATAGAATGCAATCCGCTACCATTCTTAGAGGAATCATACAAAGTGGCCGTATGATATTCAGGAAAGTTTGCAAGATACAACCAATCTCCAGGAATTAACGCCTCTTTTCTTGCATGATCTATATAAGGAATAATTTCCTGCAAATTATCCTTATCCTGTTCAGCCAGATTAAATCCATCGGCAATAATCAATGGTTTTTTTGTAAAAAGAAGATTAAACCTTCTAGAACCGATAGTGTCTAATAATGCTTTATATTGAATACAAAGCATAAAACTATGGCATTCGAGAACAACAAGCCTGGTATCATCAAAAATAGATCGAATCGCCTCAGAGGGTTTGACTCCTGTCTTTAATCTAAAAAATCCTCTGCTTTTATTTGGCATCACCCAATAATCACTGTCTAATTGCAAATAATTTTTTTCTTGCGTCGGATATTGATAGCCGCCCTCAGCCAAATGCAATTTATCATTATCCATTAATTTCACAGCATTGAATCTAAATGCTATTTCTTCTTTAAGTCGTTCAATTGATTTGAATTGACGAGAACTCTGACAAAGCTTGATAATTATTTCTTGTTTAAGAGGGTCAGCTTCTTTCATTTTTAAAACCATATCTCGGATTTCTAGCTGTGCAACAAAGGCTTCATCACTTCCCCATAAATTAGCCAATTTCATTGTATACATTTGCATTAAGAAACTTGTACTGAAATCTTTTTCATATTGCTTTAAGATTTTAAAGCGCTTCATTTCCTCGTGAAGTTCTGCAACATCCTTAAAAACAACAACTCGCTGGCTAGTTGCAAGCATATTAAATCGTTCTTCATTGTCTCGTTTTAGCCCTGATAATGTATCTAACAACTCATTTGGGATAGATAAGTTAGATTCAAATTCTTTGTTGATGTAAATTTTTTTATGATGATTGTGAGTCAAAATTAAAATCATTGAATTCTTTGGTCAGGACATTGCTTACTTAATATTAACAGCAAATAATTAACTAAAAATTAAGCCAAACAATCAGACACATCAAGGAGGGGTTTAGGATAGATAGTATTCTTGTCACAGTTCGATATTACAAAGATGGACACCTCTTGAGATGCTTTAGGCTTCTTAATTAAATTAAGCTTGCTCACCACACCTACAGTCTGGCCTCCTATACAAATCCTGTTAGCCGGACAAGAAATACTACCTATGTTTAAAAATAAGCTAACAACGTCTTAAAGGCAACTTCATAATTGTTAATTATTTGCAAATTTATATTTACTCTGATTATTAGGAAAAAATTTTATATTGGCGTTGTTAAAACCCAACTACCAGCTAAACTATAAAAAGAGAATAATTTACAAAAATCAAACTCTGACGATGCATTAGAATTAAAATTAAATCAAATCCATTGAGTCTAAAATGAAGCGAATAATTTCTATTAGCTTAAAAATTTTTCTCCTGCTCGTCATTCTTCTAATAGGAATTCTTGGGTATTTATATTACCGATACCAATCTCAATTTACTTATGACATTGCTAATCTTGAAAATCGCTCTGGAGTCCATTTGGTCAATAAAGAGCCTGCAATGAAAGCTTATTTTGCTACCAATCGGATTTTTGATTTAAAGGCCAATCCTTTTTACACTAATAAAATGTCAGAACAATTAACCTATGGTGTTACTTATGTTCCCATTCCTAAAGCCTATCGACTTGGTGGTGTTTTTGACACGACACGTATCCTTGATCTACAACAATTTGACAGAGAAAAATTTTATAAGGTATTAAAGAAATCCGTTGATGATAGTAAAACCAAACTTTTGGTAATCTGGGTTCATGGTTATGCCAATAGCTTTACCGGCTCTGCCTCCGTTTTAGCAAGAGGTGCTTATGATCTTAATACTGAGGCAACTTATTTATTTTTTTCCTGGCCCAGCCAGTATAAACTTTTTTCCTATTCAATCGATGAGGAAACAGAAAAGAAAACTGCTCCCTACTTTGCTCAATTTTTAAAAGAATTACGCCACGAAATTCCCGAAGCAAAATTAATTATCATTGGTCATAGCTTAGGCACACGCTTGATTTGCGATAGTTTTGATATTTTATATCACTTCGGTGGGTGGGCTGATTCCGAGAGTGAAATACAAGATGTGATTATGATAGCTCCCGATGTCGATGAAGGAGACTTTGATAACGAATTCAAGAAACAAATTTTAGCGATGGTAAATCGACTAACTGTCTATGTTGCATCCGATGATCAAGCACTGTTAATCTCACATTTAGAATATGGTGATAACCCGCTGGGATTACCAAAGGAATTTAAATCCGACAGCCACCTCGATGAAACACAAGCATTATTAGCAATTATGCCTCATGAAAATCCGCGTTTTGATATCATTGATGCGACTTATATTGTTAAACCTGAGTTCTTAAAACACCGTTATTATCGATCCCGGGCGATTATCTCCGATATATATTGGTTGCTTCATAACTCACCGAGCCACAAAAGACAACTATATCGCAGTAAACTTCATCCAAGCGGACATTATTGGATCTTACCGCCTTAATCTCATCTATTGCATGACAGTGTCTAGTTTAGCCAATACTGCATCGACTTGAATCAGTTTCATCGCTTCTTCGCCATGCACCTTAGTACCCCAAGCATTTTTTTTAGCCTTTTTTTGCAAAATGGTTTCGACTGCCTGTGGATAACAATCAATAACCAAATGCCTGAAAGTGTAGGGACCTGTAATTTGTGAATTGGTTACGGCGTGCAAAGCAACCACCGGAGTACCCACTGCAGCGGCCATGTGCGAAGGCCCTGTATCAGGACATAACATTGCCTTTGCCTGGCTAATTACCGCGAGTAATTGTTTTGGTTTGGTTTTACCAACTAAATCAATACAATCCACCTGACTTATTATTGCATCTGCCAATTTTCTATCAAAAGCACCGGGGCCACCAGTTAAAACAACCTGAGCATGCCAACGTTGTTGCGCTTCTCTGATAACAGCGACATAGCGTTCGACCGGCCAACTCCTTTCTGGTTTACTCGCCGCAGGATTCACCAATAATACCGGACCTTCAGCAGGCAAATGCATTCGCGCCCACTCATAATCTGCTTGCATAATGGGCAAATCCCAACGCAAATCTTCTTTCAATAAACCCAAGACCTTGGCAAATTGTAAAAACCCCTCCAGGTTGTGCTCTTTTGCAGCGCGAATCGTTTCATTGATAACCCATTTATGCCCATCTTTGGCCCGATGTGCATCAAAACCAATTTTGCGCGAAGCACGAATCAAAGGGTAAAGTAAATTAGCGCGAAAACTTGCTTGAGTGGCCAACAGGACATCAAAAAAGCGACCCTTCAGTTGCTTTTTAAAACGCCAATAGTCAGCAATGCTATTAGGTTTATTGATTACTATAAACTCGACGCCATCCATCCCTTCAACCAAATCATAGGCAGGACGTGAAATTACCCAAGTAATAGAAGCATCCGGGATATTAGCTTGTAAAGTGCGAATTAATGGAACTAACATTAATACATCACCTAATGCCGACAGACGTACAATACAGATTGAGTTAATCATCTTTGTATCTATTCACCAAATTTTGAATGCTTTAGGGGAAAAATCAGATTTTAGCGCTCTTTTGGTTCAAGAAGCGCCAAAATATGACTTTTCGATGAACGTGCTGAATAGTTACTCATCTTTTAAAACAAAGCGAGAACCACAATAGGGACAAACTTCTGAGCCAGTTTTTTCAATTGGCAAGTAAACTTTCGGATGAGCATTCCATAATTCCATCTCGTCTGTTGGACAGCTCAAAGGTAAATCACTGGAGTGAACAATGTAATTTTTTTGCGTGCTCGCCGGTATCTTCTTTGTTTCAGACATTACTATTCCTCTAGAAATCTCAAGAAATTGTGAACTTCCATACGTAGTTTAAGTCAAATAAGCTGCCGATTTTAGGTGAAAAATTCGTTTTTAACAAACGCAACAATAGACAACAACGCAGAAGTCATAAATTTTGCATTCTATTATCCATTATTTCCTTGATAAGTGCCACGATTTCCCTTTTTGCCGTTGCGCTATCTTCACAATCAAAAAATATACCTTCGGGCCAATTACGTAACCAGGTTAATTGCCTTTTGGCTAACTGCCGTGTGGCAACAATTCCTTTATGACGTAGAGTTTCATAATCATAGTCACCAGCGAGATAATTAATCACTTGACGATAACCAACACTACGCATTGATGGACAAGTGGGCGGTAATTGCCATTTTTGCAAAAGTTCAGCAACTTCTGCGACAAAATCCTTAAGCAACATTTGTTCAAATCGCAAAGCAATACGCTCATGCAACCAATTTCGTTGCTCAGGAAATAAGATAATATTTATAAAATCATATTTAGCAGCGCCCTTTTGCTCTGACCAAAAGAAAGATAACGGCTTACCTGTCAGTTGAAAAACTTCCAATGCTCTTTGAATACGCTGCGTATCATTAGGATGGATTCGCCCTGCTGATAGGGGATCAATTTCCTCTAACTGTCGATGCAAAAAGGACCAGCCATGATGCTCTGCCTGTTTCAACAACTCTGCGCGAATTGCTTCATCAGCTTGAGGCAAAGCAGACAAGCCTTGCTGTAATGCATTGAAATACATCATTGTTCCCCCTACAAGCAAAGGAATTTTTCCTCGCTCATAGATGGCTTCAATCAACTCCACTGCATCTTCACAAAATTGGGCAGCAGAATAACTCTCGATGGGGTCTAAAATATCAATTAAATGATGAGGAGCATTCTTAAGTTCTTCAGGCTCAGGTTTTGCGGTACCAATATTCATCTCCCTGTAAACCATTGCTGAATCAACACTAATGATTTCAAAAGGGAAGACTCTTAACAGTTCACAGGCTAAGGCTGTTTTTCCTGAAGCCGTGGGCCCCATCAAGCAAAAAATAGTTTTAGCCATTTAATAAATCCCTGCAAAGCTCTTTAGACAACTGCTTTCGCCATTCGTATCGTTCATCGCTCTTACTCATTTCCAAGCTTTGCATGTAAGTAATTAACGCTTCTTTTTCTCCTTGCGAAGCATGTCTCGGGTTAAAAATTTGATGTTTAATCAATAACTCCATCAATTCCATATTTTTTGATATGGATTCTTTAAATATAGCATTTAAGAATTGCTTAAGGTCCAAATGAGGAATCGCAGTGGGTAAAGTACGAACAAATATGACATTTTCACCCATTAAATTAATATTAATCCCTACTTGTTCTAAACCCTGCTTAACTTGCTGAAAATGCTTTAAATTTATCTCATGAAGAGTATGACTTACAGGCACTAAAAGTGGGCGACTCGCAAGAGGCAAACTTTGCTGAAGCAAGACTGATCTTAACCAATGTTGTTGCAGATAATTGGCATCGACTAAATACGGTTGCTCATGCAAAAAGACCAACACAAAATGATCATTCAAGACAATCCATTGCTTAGAATTTTCAGCAACTAAAATCTGGTTTTCCGTAATCAATAGAGGCGGTGGTATAAAAGGCTCATTAATTTGTAATCTGGTCCTCTTTTCTTCCCCTATCAATTTATAGGGTTCGGATTGTTGGGCGGCATGTAACATCTGATGAAGTTGGGAACTAATAAAATCGTGAACTAAACGAGGTTGTTGAAAACGAACTTCATGTTTTGTGGGATGCACATTCACGTCAACTTCTTCGGGCGCAATAGTCAAATACAACAGACAAGAAGGGTAACGACCTGGATGCAAAAAATTTTCATAGGCTTGTTTAATCGCATGATGTAATAATTTATCTTTGACCATGCGCTTATTAATATAAATCCATTGCTTATCATTTTGACTACGCTGATAATCCCCTTTTGCTAACCAGCCGCAAAGTCGCATGTTGGCATGCTCAACATCAAGGTAGCAGGCGTGCTCGACAAAAGTCTTACCTAATATTTTGCGAATACGAGCTAACCTCGTTTTATCACATTGTGCCGCAGGTAAACTTAATATTTTTTTTTCATTATGATTTAGATTGATTGTTATTTCCGGGGCACTTAAAGCAAAACGCTTGACAACCATCTCAATAGCTTGAAATTCGCTACGTTCCGATTTTAAGAATTTTTTCCTAACTGGAGCATTAAAAAAGACATCGCGCACCTCAACCGTGGTACCTTCACTTCGGGCACAAGGTTCTAGGTGAAAAGTTTGTCCATCGCTGATTAATTTCATTGCATGAGCTTGTTCTTTAGGTTTAGAACTAATCGTTAAACGAGAAACAGAGGCAATACTTGCCAGAGCTTCTCCACGAAAACCCATACTGGCGATAGAGTATAAATCACTTAGTTGGTTAATCTTACTGGTAGCATGAGGGGCAATGGCTAAAGGCAGATCCTCAGCAACAATACCTGTACCATTGTCACTGATTTTAACCTGGTTTAAACCACCATAACTAATATCGATGTTAATGAGATTAGCTTTAGCATCCAGAGCGTTTTCCAATAACTCTTTAACAATAGAAGCCGGACGCTCAATAACTTCACCGGCTGCAATTTGATTGGCTAAAGCCAAAGGCAACTGTTGAATTCTCATGCGACAGGAATAATAAGTCGTTGACCCGCTTTAATTTGGTTTCCTGGCAAATGATTAGCCGTTTGAATTGCTGCAATTGAAACACGATACCTGGATGCAATTTGTGGTAGCGATTCACCACGGCGAACCAGATGAATATTTCCATCTCCCGCCAATGCTTCAATACGCGTTCCGTGTGGCGGATAATCCCAAAAATAACGCTTTAAACCTTCAAAAATTGCTTGTGTTAAATGTTGCTGATAACGAGGACTGGTCAGATTGCTTTCTTCACGAGGATTAGAAATGAACCCCGTTTCAATTAAGATAGAGGGGATATCAGGAGACTTAAGAACCATGAATCGGGCTTGCTCCACCTTATGATTATGTAAATTAGTAATTCTATCCAAATTCCGCAGCACGCGTTCACCCATATGCAAACTGGCACCAATGGTAGCAGTCTGGGATAAATCAATTAACACTGTCCGGACCAAACCACTTTGATCATCCAATTCCGATAAATTCACTCCACCCAGCTCTGAATAGTTTTCCTTTTCAGCAAGCCAACGTGCCGCTTCGCTTGTTGCCCCAGATTGTGATAATGCAAAAACCGAAGCCCCACTCGAATGCTGATTAATAAACGCATCGGCATGGATAGAAATAAATACATCAGCATTGTATTTTCTGGCAATTCTTAGACGTTCACGTAATTCAATGTAGTAATCGCCATTGCGTGTCAATACAGCTCTCATACCTGGTTGTCTATCAATAATTTGTTTTAATTTCTGGGCAATAGCCAAGGTCACATTTTTTTCTTGTGTTCTTCTTGGTCCACTGGCACCTGGATCCTTCCCACCATGACCAGGATCTAACACAACTATAACATCACGCAATGCTTTTTGTGGGGCATGACGTACAGAGACAGGTGTCTTAGCAACGTGCGTAACAGCTTGTCTTTTCGAAACGGAAGAAGGACCATCATAATAATGAGGAATCGTAGGATCATTGACCGTTAAATTTGTGGCCTCATTTCTTGTTAATCTGTATGCCCCATTTGTCGATAAATTTAACGAAAAACTGTGTTTTGATTTTGCTGATTGCTGTAGAGGTTTTGTCTGGGTCATCACAACTTGATTAACTTCAAAGACCAAACGCAGGGTATGAGGATTAGGGCGTCCACTACGAATATCGCGAATCAATTGTCGACCCAAATTTACTTGGTTTAAATTTACTGCTAAATCGGTATCCTGAAAATCAATTACCACTCGATTCGGATTGGTTAATGTAAAAACTTTATGAGCAACAGCCCTATCTAATGAAAAAAGTACCGAAGGGTTACCTGCTTGTTGTTTCACTTCGATGGAGAGCAATTTTGCAGCCATTGCCAACGAACAGCTTGCCATCAACAAACAAAATACAAAGGTGCGTCTATTCATGTTTACCCACAAGGCAAGACAACAGTTTTTCTCCTGCGGTGCTTGCAGCCTTTATAGTTAGCAAACGTCCGCTCCCATTGATAATAAATGCAAAGTTGATATCAACTTTTTCCAAAAAATGGCCACCCCGCTCTGGCCATTCAATACAACAGACTGAGTCCTCTCGAAAATAATCTCTAAAGCCGATATATTCTAGCTCCACTTCATCATGAATACGATAAAGATCAAAGTGATGCACCTGAAAATCACTACATTGATAACTTTCAACCAGAGAAAAAGTTGGACTTTTCACTGCAGTTTTAATTCCTAACGCTCGTAACATCGCTCTAATGAACATTGTTTTTCCGGCGCCAATTTCGCCACTGAAGCTCAACACCAGTGGTGAAAACAGACAAGTAGCTGTCTTTGCAGCCTGCCTTTCACTACTTGATTCATCAGGGAGAATTAAATCGACTTTTATCATTTATTTACCAACCGACACGTTATTCACTTGATAACGTAAATAAGGCATTAGGTCACTGGCCAAAAGACCTCGCTCTCCCAAAGCATTAGCGGCGATATCAGCTGCTGTAGCATGAATCCAGACACCTAATTTGGCTGCATCTGCAAGAGATAATCCCTGTGCAACAAGCCCAGCAATAACACCGTTTAAGGCATCCCCCATCCCAGCACTGGCCATGCCAGGATTTCCAGCTGCACATAAATACATGTCGGACTCGTCTGTCGCAATCAAAGTACCTACACCTTTGAGAATTACATTGCCTCCATATTGCTTTTGGAGGTTACGCACAGCTTGATAACGATCTTTTTGGATTTCTACAGTCGAGCAATTTAATAAACTCGCTGCTTCACCAGGATGAGGAGTTAAAACCCAATTATCATCCTGTTGTGAGTGATTAGCCAAAATACGTAAAGCAGAAGCATCAATAATCATTGGTAGCTGGGAGGTCATCGCTTTGAGAAATAATGCATTAGCCCATTCATCTTCGCCTAATCCAGGACCAATCACACATACTGTCGCTCTACTAATTAACGGTGAAAGCTCATCAACTTCCTCAATGCCATAAATCATCGCTTCTGGTAATAATGGCAATACATGCCCAGCATGTTCTGGCCTTGTGGCAATTGTCACTAGCCCCGCTCCCACGCGTAAAGCAGCATTAGCTGTTAAATAAACAGAACCTGGCATCCCATGACCGCCACCTATGACCAAAACATGACCAAAATTACCCTTGTGAGAATTTTTTAGTCGAGCGGGCAACAGCATATTGCGCAAATGTTCGTCCAATACATAAGCTGCAGGCGAGATTGATGATAGACAGCTTTCTAGCCCTAAACTATGACAAATTAACTTACCACAATGATCAGGTCCATCGGCAGTCATTAAACCTAATTTTCGCCCTATAAACGTCGTGGTTGTCGTTGCACGTACGGCTACTCCCAACACGCATCCCGTATCAGCATTTAAACCAGAGGGAATATCAATAGCTAACACAGGAAGCTGACTATCATTAATCTGATTAATTGCTGTTGCAATAGGGCCCTTGACATCACCATGTAAGCCTATCCCTAATAATGCATCAACAATTAGTTCTACCTCACTATCAATTGACTCATCCAGACATTGACAAACCACACCTGCAGCAATAGCAGTTAACGCTGCATGACGTGCTGCAGGAGGTAAATTCTCTGCTGTTTTATATTGATGGATAACGACGGAGTAACCTTCTTCGTGGGCGAGACGCGCCAGCACATAACCGTCTCCGGCGTTATTACCACTTCCACAAAATATTGCTAGATTACGCACATCAGGATAAAGAGCAGTCAACGTGGAAAAAGCGTTAAACCCCGCACGCTCCATTAACTCATCTTCAGATAAACCCAGATCAGTCATGGCTAGCTGCTCACATAAACGAATATGCTCAACCTGATAGAGAGGGATTTTTGAGGTAGTCATAGCCTTTTTTCTTATGCTCCCTAGCGATACTAGGATACGTTTATAGCCTGCAGATACTCATCAGTGTTACCAGCAAATTTATTTTGTAGATATCCTGAAAGTAACAACACTACTCTTGTTTTTTTACAAGCGTTAATGCAGGTTTGCGTCCCTTACTGCTTTCTGGTCCTGTTCTAGTCGATGGTGGAGGCTCGTGAGCTTCTTCAGGAAACTCCATTCCTTGACCATTTTCTTTGGCATAAATTGCCAAAACAGCAGTAGGAACGATAAAAATCTGCATGCTTTCGCCAGAAAAACGGGCTGTAAATACAATCCTGTCATTCTCAAGGTGTAAACCTCGACACGCCTTAGGAGAAATATTTAAGACTATTCGACCGCCATTAACATATTCCAGTGGCACCTGAGTACCAGGATAATTGGCATTGACCAAAATATAAGGAGTCAGGTCGTTGTCGACAATCCAATCATAAATAGCACGAATAAGATAAGGCTTATTAGAGGTCATATTCATAATCAGGCCGCTCTTAATTGCCTCTCAGCATCAGTCAAGCTTGCCTGGAAAGAATCACGCTTGAATAGACGCTGCATATAGGCATGCAATCCTTTAGCTTTTGCAGGAACTTCAATTCCTAACTGAGGCAAACGCCATAATAACGGAGCTAACGCGCAATCTAATAAAGAAAATTCATCACTTAAAAAATAAGGTTTATCGGCAAAAACAGGTTCAAGATTAACCAGACTTTCAAGCAGGTATTGACGTGACTGCTCTACATCCTGAGAGGCTTTGATATTTTGCAATAAACAATACCAATCCTGTTCTATTCGATGCATCATTTTGCGTGCTTCAGCTCGAGCAACAGGATATACGGGTAAAAGCGGCGGATGAGGAAAACGTTCGTCCAGATATTCCATAATAATGCGCGCTTCATAAAGAACCAATTCTCTATCCAAAAGAGTAGGAATCGTTCCATAAGGATTAACGGCTAATAAATCATTAGGAGCTTCGCCTTGCTTGGCATGGAGAATTTCAACATTAACTCCTTTTTCAGCCAAAACTATACGAACTTGATGACTATAAATATCATCATTATCAGAATATAAGGACATAATCGTGCGCTTTGCCACAATAGCCATCAGCAAACTCCTCGTCGTCAATCGTTCAATTCATACCTTTGGGTATGTCAAAGGGCATTATTTTATCACAAATTTAACCAATTTGATGATAGATCACAGACAATTTTCTAATTCTGTAAATTACTTAGTCAATTTTTATTGGAATAAGACATTAGCGATTTTTCAACTTGCGAATCTAATGTATCCTTTTCCAATAAACTCGCTTTAATTGGTAGGCAACTAACCAAAAAATGCATAAAAATATAATCACTCCTACACCTATGCGAAAACGAACTAATTTCGCAGGTTCAGCAACATAAGCTAAAAAAGTGACTAAATCTTCAAGGGTGCTATCAAATTGCTGGATCCCCATTTCTCCTTTTTCCACTAAAACCAGATGAGACACATGCGGTTTGGGTCCCTGTCCTTCGGTAATACCAATGACACGGCCAATTAGCGGTTCGAGAATGTTGGGCATTGCAACGTCTGGAATTAAAAGATTATTCGTACCAAAAGGCCTGCTCTTATCTTCATAAAAACTTTTTAAATAAGTAAAAATCCATGCGGGGCCTCGCTCCCGAGCAGTCAATGAAAGATCAGGTGGCACAATACCAAACCATTGCCTGGCGTCTTTCTCAGGCATACTAATTTGGATGGGATCATGAATTTTCGCTGAGGTGAATACTAAGTTATTGAATAATAAATCCTTATCAATTTCACCATCAAACGTCGTTAAGCCAAGATCCGTTGCCATTTGGTTGTATCGCATATAACGTAATGCGTGGCAACCCGAACAATAATTCATGAATATTCTTGCGCCGCGTTGCAATTTTGCAGAATCATGCAAATCAATATTCACCGGTAACAATGCAACATTATTAGCAGCGTGTACAAATGAAGCAACCAATAATCCTAAAAGGAAGCAACCTATCTGCCTTTTACTCATGCTGGGATCCTCTCAGGTACGGTTTTGTGCTGCTCATGACGTGTATACAGGGGCATAAATAGGAAATAAGCAAAATAAATTGCTGTAAAAATCCGGGCTAAATATTGCTTAAACGGCGTCATGATTACCGTTCCGAGATAGCCAAGCATAACAAAACTGATAACAAATGCAGCCAAAGCATATTTTGAGTAATAACCTTTGTAACGCATCGAACGCACAGGACTTCTGTCTAACCATGGAATAAAAAATAAAATCAATATGGCGGCCCCCATCGTAATTACTCCTAACAATTTGTCAGGTATTGCTCTTAGCATCGCGTAGAATGGTGTTAAATACCACACGGGAGCAATGTGTTCAGGAGTAACCATTGGATTGGCTGGGACAAAGTTGGCATATTCTAAAAAATACCCCCCCATTTCCGGTATAAAAAAAACAACAGCAAAAAATAGAATAAGAAAAACGATAATCCCCGCAAAATCCTTAACAACGTAGTACGGATGAAAAGGAATACCGTCGAGTGGTTTCCCGTCTGGCCCTAGATATTTTTTAATATCCACCCCTAGTGGGTTGTTTGAACCTACTTTATGAAGGGCAACCAGATGTAAAAAAACCAGCAACAAGAGCAACAATGGGACACCAATCACATGTAGGGCAAAAAATCGCTGTAGCGTGGCATTAGCGACATTGAAATCACCGCGTAACCAGGTTGCCACACTATCACCAACCCAGGGAATTGCCCCAAATAGAGAGGTTATAACCTGAGCACCCCAAAAGGACATCTGCCCCCAAGGTAATAAATAGCCAAAAAAGGCTTCGGCCATTAGCAAAAGAAATATTACTACGCCTAATAACCAAACCAGTTCTCTTGGTTTTTGGTAAGAACCATAAAGCAAGCCTCTAAACATATGGAGATAAATAACAATAAAAAAAGCCGAGGCTCCCGTAGAATGCATATACCGTAGCAACCATCCGTAATTCACATCACGCATAATATATTCAACGGAGCTAAACGCTTGCTGCGCCGTCGGGGTATAAAACATGGTTAACCAAAGGCCGGTAACTAACTGATTAACTAAAACAATCGTGGCTAATGAGCCAAAAAAGTAATAAAAATTAAAATTCTTCGGTGCGTAGTATTCGCTTGCATGCGCTCGCCAGGTGTTCAATAACGGGAAACGTGCATCTAACCAATCTATCCATCCACTCATCTTGGATTATCCTTGTTTCTTTTCTTCGCCGATTACAATGACATGCTCGCTTACAAAATAATAAGGCGGTACCTGTAAATTAATGGGTGCAGGTACTCCTTTAAAAACTCTTCCAGCCAAATCAAAAGTCGACCCATGACAAGGACAATAAAATCCGCCAGGCCAATGCGGTCCAAGTTCATTAACATTAGGTAAATATTTTGGCGAGCATCCTAAATGGGTACAAATTCCCACTAATACCAAATATTCAGGATTGATAGAACGGTATACATTTTTAGCATAGGCCGGTTGTTGTTCAACCAAAGACTCTGGATCGCGTAATTGATTTTCTGCCCCTCTTAAGGTTTGGAGCATTTCTTTTGTGCGTCGAATTATCCATACGGGTTTACCTCGCCATTCGACAGTAACCTGCTGCCCAGGCTCAATCTTACTTAGATCAACTTGTACAGGAGCTCCAGCAGCCTCTGCTTGGGCACTGGGTAGCCATGAGGAAATAAAAGGAGTCAATGCACAAGCTACACCTACTCCCCCTAAGACGCCCGTGGTCGTCAATAGAAACTTACGCCGTTGCTCATCAATTTCTTCTTCAGTAGGATTATCATTTTGAGTAGGATCACTATCATCTATCACGTCATTTCGTCCTGGTTTATCCCTCAGTTCCATTTCTGTCAGATCACTAACAAAAAAATTTAAATTCAGTTATAACAAAGAATTACACATTTGAAAATGACAGGGGATTCTCTAATGAAAAAAATATTTTAAGAGAACTTAAACATTGAGCCAAATAATTAATTGCTAATCCTCATAAATTATTTGCAGGTAATGAAGTTACTAATTTTTATACATAAATCTAACCTGTTAGATTAGAGAATATGGATCCCAAAAATTCCTCTTTTCTGCCTTAGAGTTTTAATTCACCAGAAATTAATCACTGAAAATAAGGTAAGGAAACTCTTTTTTTAATATTGCTAAAACACCTTCTAAATGTTGCTTGCTCTTGATAATTAGCAAAATGGTATCATCACCAGCAATGGTACCCAAGATGCCTGATTCATTCGGATTTTTGGCGGAGTAGCTAACAAATTTTTTATCAAGAAAAGACGCCAGACTATTTGCGTTACCCGGATGAGTATGTAAAACAATCATGCCATAATCGGAAACCTGGATATTAAGTACAAGTGGTATACTTGGCACACTGAAATCCACGACTCGATAAACACCAGCAACCTTAGCAATATTTAATTTTTTTAACCGACGCGATAGCGTGGCTTGCGGAATATCATAGCCTCTTTCTTGCAAACTTTTCTGCAAATCACTTTGCTCAGAAATTTCTTGGGTTTGCACAATACTCAGTATATGCCCATCAAGAATATTGTCATAAGACATCTTACGGCTCCTTAGCAAAATCAACGACTTATTATACATCTCTCTACTTTCTGATAAATCCAGCGCTTCGAGGAGGATGGGCTAACTTTCCTTGTTGTATTTAATTATTCTTAATCTGCGATAAACAATTTCAATAGGAAGATAAAAAAAACCCCGCTTTTGCGGGGTCTTTTGGTACGAATAAGATTAACGTTTTGAGTATTGCGTTGCACGGCGAGCTTTGTGCAAACCAACCTTTTTTCTTTCCACGCGTCTTGAATCGCGAGTCAACAGACCACGTGCACGTAATTTTCTACGGAAAGAAGTAGGACTTGGCTCAGCATCTTCAGCTAGACCATGCTCATCATAGGCCACTAATGCACGAGCGATACCCAAGCGAATAGCACCTGCTTGACCGGAAATTCCACCGCCAACGACAGTTGCATAGATATCAAACTTGCCAATTACATCAACAGTTTCTAAAGGTTGACGAACGATCATGCATGAAGTTTCACGACCAAAATAATCTTCTAATGAACGATTATTGACTTTAATTTCGCCCTTGCCAGGACGTAAAAATACTCTAGCCGTTGAACTTTTTCTACGGCCAGTGCCATAGTGTTGTTGTCTTTCAGCCATACTTATTCCTCAATCTCAAGTTGCTTAGGTTGCTGCGCTGTATGAGGATGCTCATTGCCGGCATAAACCTTGAGCTTACGATACATTTCTCGACCCAAAGGATTTTTGGGAAGCATTCCTTTCACTGCGAGCTCGATGATGCGTACAGGATTCTTTTGTTGCAACTTATCAAAAGAAGTTGATTTTATACCACCGGGAAAACCAGAATGATGGTAATACATCTTTTCTTTAAATTTACGGCCAGTAACAGTTACTTTTTCCGCATTGGTTACAATAATATAATCACCTGTATCAACGTGTGGTGTATATTCAGCCTTATGCTTGCCACGTAAACGACGAGCAATCTCGGTAGCAAGACGACCTAAAACCTTGTCGCTAGCATCGATCACATACCAGTCGCGTTTGACTTCATGTGTCTTGGCGCTAAATGTTTTCATTAAATTAACTCCGTACCGCCTTTATTGGTAATCTTTCAATCAGACGGGCGATTTTAACTAAAACCGGCATAACCTACAAGTATAATGCTATAAATTCTGCAAGCTTTTTAGATTTTATGCACAATTTTACTAGTTTGATACTAAAATAAAGCTGCTGCAGGCTAGAAAATAACTTAGATTTTTGCTGCGGGCTTAAATTTGTAAGTTTTACATCAAAACCTGGATTCGTTTAAATATTATACACTTAATGGGGAATGATTAAATGTGCAACTGGATTTCCAGCTATTAGATGGCTATCTATAATTTCATCAATGTCAGCGATCGACGAATAGGTATACCATATTCCCTCAGGATAAATAACAATACAAGGACCCTCGCTACATCGACCAAGGCATCCAGATTTACTGATTCTTACCTTACCAGGGCCATGCAGTCCAAGTTCCAGTAGTCTTGATTTCATATAATCAAAAAAAGGCTCACCACCTGCGTTAGCACAACATTGTTTACCAGGTATTTTTTGATTGGTGCATAAAAAAACATGCTTATCGTAATGAGTCAATGAACTACTTACCTCGCTCTTCTATTTTAGTTTTTAATTTAAGGCCGGGTTTAAACGTTACCACCCGCCTTGCCCCCACAGGGATAGCCTGCCCTGTCTTGGGATTTCTTCCAGGTCGTTGAGGCTTGTCGCGCAAAGTAAAGTTGCCGAATCCTGACAACTTAACATGCTGACCATTCTCAAGGCCATGCTTTAATGTTTCAAAAAACTGCTCAACCATGTCTCTGGCATCAGACTTCCCGAGACCCAATTCATTACATAAAGTTTCTGCAATCATTGCTTTACTTAGTGCATTCACGATTAGTCCCTCAATATAATGGCAAATTTTTCATTAAGCCTCTTGATTATAGCACTGATTATTGTATTGATCTCTGTATCAACCATTGTTCGTTTATCATCCTGCAAAGTAAGAGCAATTGCCAGACTTTTTTTATCTTCAGGAATAGATTCCCCTGTATAGACATCAAACACATCAAAAGACTTCAAGTGTTCGCTCTCGACTATTTCGCGCACCACATTCTCTATCTGTGCAGCACTGACTTCATTACTTACTAACAATGACAAATCACGTCGTATCTGAGGGAATTTTGAAATTTGTTGATATCGCGGTGATGTTTGATTCAGCAACGTGTTTAAGCGAAGCTCAAATAACACAACCTCATCATGAATATCGAGTGCATCAGCAATTCTTGGGTGGAGTACACCACACCAGCCTGCGTCTTGAGAATCGATTGTAATTTGTGCCGATTTACCAGGGTGTAGCGCGGGATGTTGTGCCGTTTGAAAATTAACATCTTTTAATTGCAAGTGTGAGAAAAGGGCCTGCAAATCGCCTTTTAAATCATAAAAATCAAATTTGCCTGCCTTCTCGCCCCAATTCAGCGTTCCATGTTCTCCTGTTAGCAAACCTGCAATAGAGGGATGCTCTTTTAACGTTCCATCTTGCAGATCAAAAATGACGCCCATTTCAAAAAATTTAATTGCTGTCTGCTGGCGGTGCACATTATAAATCATTGAAGCTAATAACCCTGGCCACATACCTGCACGCATTTGAGATAATTCAGAGGAAATAGGATTTAACAACTGCATTGTTGGCACATCAGGATAAAGCGTCTCTTGTAACTCAGGATCAACAAAACTATAGCTAATTGTTTCGTGATAGCCTCGTGAAATAAATAGCTGAGAAATACGAGAGCTTAGTGATTCAAGAGGATTAATTGTTCCTGCCTGTACTTGCGCAACCATGGTGCTTCCAGGGAGTTCATCGTAACCGTATAGACGGGCTATTTCTTCGACTAAATCAACATCAAGACTAATATCAAAGCGATGTGAGGGGGTAATAACTTGCCAGATAGCAGCACTTTTATCAACTTGCATACCTAAAGCTTCAAGCATGGCAGCCATTTTATCCTCTGCAACTTGTAAACCAGTAACTTGCTCTACTCGCGCAGGGTTAAATGAAATTTTATTTTGCTGGGGTAGTGCTTCTAGTTTAGTAACCACACTAATAGGACCAGCAACACCACCAACGATTTCCAGCAATAAGACTGTTGCTCTTTCCAAAGCCAGAACTTGTAATTGCGGATCGACTCCACGTTCAAAACGCTGAGAAGAGTCCGTACACAAGCCATAACTTCTGGCGACTCCAGCAATAGTGGTGGGATTAAAAAAGGCACTCTCAAGAAAAACATCTGTTGTATTCTCTTGAACAGCGCTATCCTCCCCTCCCATAATACCTGCCATAGCAAGTGATTTCTCTTTGTCTGCAATAACTAACACGCGCTCATTTAAATTAACTTCTTGCCCATCCAGAAGGGTCAATGTTTCCTCTGCTTTAGCAAAACGTACAACTATCTCGCCACGCAGTGCTTTTAAATCAAAGGCATGCATAGGCTGACCAAGCTCAAGCATGACATAATTGGTAACATCAACGACAGGATGTATGGGGCGAATACCTGCACGGCGTAACCGTTCAATCATCCAAACCGGCGTGCACGCCTCAGGATTAATATTACGAATAATTCGACCACTGTATTGTGGGCAAGCCTCAGAAGCTTGTATCTTAATTGTCAGAGATTCATCAATAGCCGGTTGTACTTTTTCCTGAGGAACTTTTTTAAGCGTAGATTGAGTAATTGCGGCTATTTCTCGAGCAACACCTAATACACTAAAGCAATCAGCCCTATTAGGTGTTAAATCAATATCAAAAACCCAATCATTTAACGTAAGGTATGCTCTTAAATCAGTACCAATAGGGGCATTTTCATCTAACTCCATAATGCCATCGGACTGCTCTGCTAAACCTAACTCTGACATTGAGCACAACATGCCTTGCGATAACTCGCCTCGTAAGGTTGATTCTTTGATGACAAAATCACCGGGTAAATGGGCCCCGATTTGGGCTAGCGCTACTTTTAAACCAGCTCGAACATTTGCAGCACCACATACCACCTTTAAAAGCTGGTCAGTTCCTACATTTACTTCACACAAAGTTAACTTATCCGCCTGCGGATGTGGTTTCGTGTTAATAACTTGGGCAACAAGGACACCATTAAATTCACCAGCAACGGGATTTACGGCATCAACTTCCAAACCCGACATGGTTAAGAGTGCAGCCAATTGCTGTTCATCTAAAGAAGGATTGACCCATTCACGTAACCACAATTCACTAACTTTCATTGTCACACCTGTCTAATATCAAGAGACTAATCGGTAACAGGAGTTTGTCTCCATAAAACATTCCCGCTTATTTAACGATAGTGTCTATCTATGTTTTATCTTCGGATTCGTCATCTTTGAAATATACAAGCCGATTAGCATTACTAATCATCGGATGCAAAGACAACGAAATTTATTAACTATTAACAGTCTTTCATCTAAAACTGTTTTAAAAAGGTTACATCATTTTCAAACATCATGCGTAAATCATCAATGCCAAAGTAAAGCATAGCGAGCCTGTCCATGCCCATACCAAAAGCCCAACCTTGATATTCTTCAGGAGAAATATTAACGGCTTTTAACACGTTAGGATGAACCATGCCACAACCTAATACTTCCAACCATCCAGTAAATTTGCAAGAACGACATCCTTTACCAAAACATTGAGTACACTCTATGTCAACTTCAGCAGAGGGCTCCGTGAAGGGAAAATAAGAAGGTCTAAAACGCAAGGCGAGCTGTCGACCAAAAAAATGCGCAAAGAAATCTTGTAATAAACCCTTTAGATCAGAAAGCGTTGCCCGTTTGTCAATTAGCAAACCTTCTACCTGGTGAAACATCGGTGTATGGGTTACGTCTGAATCGCAACGGTAGACACGACCCGGAGCGATCAAGCGTAAAGGGGGTGTCCGATTTTCCATAATACGAATCTGTACCGGCGATGTATGTGTACGTAACAGATGGCCATCTCCGAAATAGAATGTATCGTGCATTGCTCTTGCCGGATGATGAGAGGGAATATTCAAAGCTTCAAAATTGTAAAACTCTGTCTCTATTTCTGGACCAGTTACAATGTCAAAACCTAAGCGGCTAAAATAATCTGTAATTTGTTGCTTAACTTGTGTTACAGGATGCAAAGAACCAGATTTAGTCTGACGTCCAGGCAGAGTCACATCAATCCGTTCTGCGTCAAGTTTCTTCTGAAGCTGCGCTTCTTTCAGTTGTAACATTTTTTCTTCAATCAAGGCGCTAATTTCGCGTTTGGCTTGATTAACGAGTTGCCCGACCTTGGGTTTCTCTTCCGCCGACAAATCAGCCAATCCTTTCAGGATTTCTGTCAATTGCCCTTTTTTACCTAAATAATCAACTCGGATTGCTTCCAGGATGGGAATATCTTGGGCTTTTGCAATGGCATCGGCAGCTTGTTGCTGCAATAGGATGATATCTTGCATGATCTAAACCTACATGTAAAAAGGGAGGCTACAGCCTCCCTTGTTAGGGCTGCAACAAATCTTTAACTGAAAAAACTATGCTTTTCACCCATCTACTTACCATAGGTAGCATGCACGTTTAACTTCAGATTTGGGATTTGCTAAAGCCCTTAGTTATCACGACAATAATTATTATGCAAGTGCTGCTTTTGCTTTTTCAGCTACTGCTGCAAAAGCAGGTTTATCGTACACTGCCATATCTGCCAGTACTTTACGATCCAGCTCGATTGCAGCCTTCTTCAAACCAGCAATCAAACGGCTATAGGATAAACCACACTCACGAGCTTGAGCATTAATACGAGTAATCCACAATGCACGGAATTGGCGCTTTTTCTGACGTCGGTCACGATAAGCGTATTGACCTGCCTTGATAACAGCTTGTTTGGCTACACGATATGTCCGACTACGGGCACCGTAATAACCTTTTGCTTGATCTAAAATCTTCTTATGACGTGCTTTGGCCGTCACACCACGTTTAACTCTTGGCATTCTTCATCCTCCCCTTAACTACCGTGCAACATACGTCTTGCTAAACGAGCATCGCACTCTTTCAACGTACCGCATTCAACTCGCAGTTGACGCTTTTGTTTACTCGTCTTCTTGGTGAGGATATGGTTTCTATAAGCGCCACGACGCTTAATAGCACCACTTGCTGTCTTACGGAAGCGCTTAGTCGCTCCACGATGTGACTTTAATTTAGGCATAACATATTACTCCGCATTTGTTCTGCTACTGATAATTTTGTAGCTATTCATTGACCATGAGGCCATTGTGCAACTACTTACTTTTTCTTAGGAGCCAAAACCATCAATAATTGGCGACCCTCACGTTTCGCCTGCTGCTCAACCACAGCATATTCAGCCGTATCTTGCAGTAAGCGCTCCATAATTTTCATACCAATTTCTTGGTGAGCCATTTCCCGCCCGCGGAAGCGTAGCGTTACTTTGACCTTGTCTCCATGATTTAGGAAACGAATCAGGTTGCGTAGCTTGACCTGATAATCCCCATCTTCCGTCGTGGGACGGAATTTCAACTCTTTGACTTGAATTTGCTTTTGCTTTTTCTTTGCTTCAGCTTGTTTTTTACTCAACTCAAAAAGAAATTTACCATAATCCATGATGCGACATACAGGAGGCTTTGCTGTTGGTGAAATTTCAACCAAGTCATAACCACCCTCTTCCGCTGCACGCAAGGCTTCTCGCGTTGATACAATTCCCACCTGGTTGCCATCGACATCAATTAAGCGTACTTCAGGTACATTGATCTGTTCATTCACTCGCGCGCGATCATTATCACGCTTATTTGATGCAGTAATAGCTCAATCCTCCAAATCGGTTAAGTGTTCTTTGCGTCAATTTCGCGGCGCAAAGTATCGCAAATAGTATCAATCGTCATTACCCCTAAGTCCGTTCCTTCGCGAGTACGTACTGCTACTGAATTATTTTCGACCTCTTTATCGCCAATAACCAGCAAATAGGGAACTTTTTGCAAAGTATGCTCGCGGATTTTAAAGCCAATCTTCTCATTTCTCAAGTCAAAATTTGCACGAATACCTTGCTTTTGCAAAATTTGTGTTACTTTTGCGGCAAAATCATGCTGTTTATCACTAATAGTGAGTACCATAACCTGGATTGGTGCCAACCATAATGGAAAACGTCCGGCATAATGTTCTATTAAAATTCCCATAAATCGCTCGAACGAACCTAAAATGGCACGATGTAACATTACTGGTGTTTTTCGGCTACCATCTTCAGCGACATATTGCGCCTCAAGCCTTTCAGGCATAGAAAAATCAACTTGTATTGTCCCACACTGCCAAATTCGGCCTAAGCTGTCCGCCAAAGAGCATTCTATTTTAGGACCATAAAAGGCACCTTCGCCGGGAGCATCAACCCATTCAATCCCTCTTCCAAGCATAGCTTGTTTTAAAGCTTCTTCCGCTTTATTCCAAACCATATCACTACCGACACGCTTTTCCGGGCGCAAAGCTAGACGATATTTTATCTGATTAAAGCCAAAGTCAGCATAAACAGATTGTACTAATTCTAGCATCATTGCCACTTCAGACTGGATTTGCTCTTCCGTACAAAAAATATGGGCGTCATCTTGAACCATATTACGTACGCGCATTAAGCCGTGCAAAGAACCGGACGGTTCGCAGCGATGACAATTACCAAATTCCGATAGTCGCATTGGCAACTCACGGTAGCTGCGTAATCCTTGATTATAAACTTGAATATGACAGGGACAGTTCATTGGTTTTACAGCATATTCGCGATTCTCTGTTTCCGTTACAAACATTTCATCACGGAAATTAGCCCAATGACCTGATTTTTCCCATAAAACTTTATCCACCAATTGGGGTGTTTTAATTTCCTGATAACCGAAATCAACTAATCGACCACGCATGTATTGTTCCAGGATTTGATAAACTGTCCAACCTTTTGGATGCCAAAAGACCATGCCAGGAGCAATCTCTTGAAAATGGAAAAGGTCCAATGCCTTGCCTAGTTTACGATGATCGCGCTTTTCAGCCTCCTCTAAGCGATGAAGATAGGCCCCTAGTGATTTTTTATCAAGCCAGGCAGTACCATAAATACGCTGTAGCATTTCATTTTTAGCATCACCACGCCAATAAGCGCCAGCCAACTTTGTTAATTTAAATGCTTTTAAATAGCCTGTAGAGGGAACATGAGGCCCACGACAGAGATCTTCAAACTCACCTTGCTTATAGAGAGATAGCACCTCATCTTTAGGAATATCAGCAATAATTTTTGCTTTATATTCTTCACCTATGCTCCGAAAATAAGCAATTGCTTCATCACGTGGTAATTCGCGACGTGAAACTGGGTAGTCGGCTTTAGCCAGCTCATACATTTTGGCTTCAATTTGCTCTAAATCTTCTGGTGTGAATGATCTTGCAAAAGCAAAATCATAATAAAATCCATCTTCGATGACAGGGCCAATTGTTACTTGCGCGCTAGGAAATAATTGTTTAACAGCTTGTGCTAATAAATGAGCAGTAGAATGACGTATTATTTCCAGACTATCTTCTTCTTGTTTTTCAGTAACTATCACCAAATCACAATCGCCGTGAATCACGTAACTGGTATCCACTAACTTGCCATCGATCTTGCCGGCTAAAGCGGCTTTGGCTAACCCTGGACTGATACCGTGAGCAACATCATGAACCGATATTGAGTGCTCAAAATGTCTTACGCTTCCATCAGGCAATTTAATGTTTGGCATATTATTTCTATCCTCAGGCCGATAAAATTTATCAATAATAGTTGCAATGGCTATTGATGGCTAGCCTATAAACCTAGAAAAAAATTAATTCCTTTCTTCGCAGAAAAAAAAACCCTGCCAAGCAGGGTTTAATCTGGTAGGCACGAGTGGGATCGAACCACCGACCACCACCATGTCAAGGTGGTGCTCTACCACTGAGCTACGTGCCTATTATTCGCTCTATTTCAAAGAATAGGGGTTGATTATATAGAAGCGCTGGTTACAAAGCAATGTTTTAATAGGCATTATTAGCAAAACCCGCACTGCCAAGTGCTGCGGAGTAATGACAAAATACAAACAAACCTTCTTATTGAACCAAACTGGTAATTAATTAACCTGAGCATATTTATCATGCTTAATTTTCAAAGAAAGGCTTGAAGGAGGGAATTCTTCAAGCCATAAATTTGCGAGGTTAGCCGCTATGGGCTTACCACTTCTTCCGTGCGGATTCTGGATTGCCCACTGCTCCATCAGAGACTTTCCAGATTCCGTTGTGAGATTGAAACTTTTTCCATGTGTTTCACGCTCATTATTAATATTTTCATTATAAATGTCAACTATTAATTTCCAATAGAAACCTAAAGTTTCGTCATATTATAAATTGTTTACAATAATCAGTGTGATTTGTTAAACTTTGGATTAGTTTTTATTTCGGGCATCCTCTATGGAAAAAGTTGACTTGACAAAACAATTTGCTTGTCGCCTTCGAGATGCCATGCTAAAAGCAGGATTTAATTCACAACGCTCTACCTCCGGAGTGAGCATTCACAAGTTAGCTGAGATTACAGGATACTCAGTCCAAATTTGTCGAAAATACCTGCGTGGCGAAGCAATTCCCGAACCGGTTAAATTAGTAGAAATTGCAGCAATGCTCCATGTTTCACCGGGATGGTTACTGTTTGGTGATAGTCACAATGATTCCAACCAAGGGCTTCATAAAATTACAATTTCTAAGAATTTATTACATTATGTTTTCACGCGAGCAGCTAATCTATATAATGTCTCCCGCTTGGAAGAGGAAGTGCCAGATTTTCTTTTGGATTTGATTAGCAATGTTAGTCAAATTAATGCCGATGAGGAGCAATCGAAACAAATTATCGATTTGGCCCTGGCCTCTATTAAACATTTTCGTTCTTAACATGGAATAAAATCGGATTATTCATGGAAAAAAGTTGGGCACAAGTCACTCCTCATCCTAAGTTTTTGGAGTTACTTTTTACATTCAGAACCAAACTATTTACTATTTTCGGAGATGTTCTTGGGCTTCATGGAATAACTCATATTGCAATTACCCGGATAAATAATCAGGGTGAACTGCTCACATTTTCATCAACACCCGCTTTGGAATTTAATCTATTTAAAAATAATCTTTGGCAGTTTGATAGGACTTATGACCCAGCCTGGTTTCAAAATCGCACTCAAAGTGAATGGTCAAAACTTTACAACCCAGAGCGTTATGACGAACTTTATTATATTAAGCAAATTAAACATCAATATCTTTTGGGTTATTCATTGAGTACCCAACTTAATAACAACTTTTTCATCTACTCTCTGGCAAGTAATCAAAATTGTACTAACACACGCACGATATATGAAAATCATTTTGATGATTTTTATAAGATCGGTGACTATTGCAGCCATCAACTAACCTCTCTCTTTCACATGAGCGAAAATTAACACATCTCTAATTTGAAGAATTCATTTTCATTGTCTATGCTTTAAAACCAAGCTGAAGAAATGGAATTCAAGGTAAATAGATTAGTTCAGGGAGGAGTTCATGAATAAACTAATACCCTTTAAAATTGCGGTGGTGTTGGGCTGTGTTAGTTTGGCTTTAGTTGCCTTTGCTCACAGCAATCATATTATTTCTCACCCAATCGCACCCACTCATAACGTTCAGACGCATCCAACTAAAACCATGCCACTAAGTGATAATGAAATAAAGGATGAGATGCGATCAACTTTAGGAAATTCAATGAGCAATGTTAAGATGAAGGTTTCTCATGGTACTATTTATTTGGCAGGTCAATTAGACTCGCTCGCTGATTACGAGAAAATTATTACTCTTGCTGAGTCAACCCAAGGTGTTAAAGATGTTAACGTGGAACAATTGATAGTCAAAGATAACCCACAATCATTAAAAGATTTATCCCTCACAGCAAAAGTAAGAGGAACTTTGATTCGCGAAGATATCCTGGATAAAGATATCCCTTCCTGGACCCTTAACGTTGAAACTAAAAATGAGCAGGTCTATTTATCAGGGCAGGTACTTTCTAGCAAGCAGAAAAAATCCATTATAAGAGTGGCCAAATCAATTAAAGGAGTTCAACAAGTACATGACAAAATGATAATTGTCTCTAGTCATGCAAAGAAAGCTTAATTTTATTACGCTGTGTCATTAACTTAAGCAACTAAATGCTAAATAGAGGTATGCACAAAGTCAGTATAAATCTCTGGCTCTCAATGGAGCCAGATTCAGTAAGCGAAATGGCTTGTTAAACAATCACTGTATCTGGATTAATTTCGCTGAAAGTAGCATGTGAGTTGCTTCGTTGATCAACGATGTGACAATAATTTTGACGCTTTAGGGGATCTTTCTCTTTGGCGCATAACTCTTGAAAAGTATCCAAGGATTTGTCGCTTTCTACATTAGCAGCGAACGATAATAGAGGCATTAAACAACCTATCAGTATTGCTAATTTTTTCATTCAAAGACCCTTCTAGTTAGTTTGGACTTAAAATCATTTAAAGCAAACATTCTTAAGGCTCAATGTAGTGTGCACTAAAATTTTAAAAATTTAAACTACTAAATGCTTTTTTCTTTAAATGATAGATATTTCAACGATATTGAATGAGAAATGCTTATCTTAAGACATCTTCCTCACGCTTCATCGACGGCAAATTATACACAATAATAAATTTTTTCACAAATTTAGCGGTTTTCCATTTGTTCGCAGGCGGCGGATTTCTATAACTTCTCTCTTCTTCGTTAAATTTTGTAACTTTCCAATTAAAATTCAAATCGATTTAATAGTTTTAATAATTTCTTAATAAAAGATTGATATGTTCCTCACAATTTAGCAACCTGCGATTAGAGGGATACATGTCAAAATCATTAAAGCAGTTTCAGCAAAGTTATCAAAACTTTGTTAACTACAATGTAGAATTAACGGCCAATTTGGCGAAATCTCATCTCATTTTATTTTTAAATGTTAATATGGAAAAACCTGATTTTTCAGAAACCTGTTGGGCTACTTTGGATAATAAGACACTGGCCGAATTTAAAGCATTATCAATATATGCGCAAATTAATAAAACTTTAATGCCACTACTCTATCCAGAAGTCTCCTTCGAACCAGGGAAAGCAATTCCTATTGACGTATTGCTGAACCCTCGTAAACTAACCCCACTCCAACTTTCACAAGCATTTGATGCTATCAAAGATATTACAGAAAATGCGCTTCAGGAAACCATCGCGAATAGAACTTGTACTGAGGTCCTCTTAAATCTTTTAAAAACCTGTGTGAATTTTTTAATTACCTTAGTAACCTTTGGACAAAAGCAAGATACGTTTAAATCAAGTACTTTCCACTTGGAAAAAATTAAAAAAATTCAAGAAGACATGCATACTATTCTGGAAAAACTGAATGAGGACGAGAAAAAAGTAGAACTCGACAAACCAGAGGTCCCAACCGCATATACTTCCCAAGTGTTCACGATTTAGCAGAATATTAAAATAAAACTATAGATATGAGGTATGACCTCATATCTACTTATCGTTCAGTTATTACTAATTAAATTTTCCTACTCTAAGACCCATTCCTGGCATCAAAATAAACAAATCACTCAAGCGCAGATTGAACCAATCTACGCTTTTACTGGATGAGCTATTTGATAATTTAAATTTTCAATGACGCTGTGATGTAAGGACCATCTACAGAGAAACTGTCGGTGGTCTTGAGTAAGCTTTGTAAAAACATCGCGCCGGTAACAATTCCCAGTGAGCCAGGAACATAAGTTGATGCGCTATAATTTTGTATTGCATTCACATAAATGGAAGCCATATACCCTGCTTCTATCGCGAACACTTTGTCGTCAACATATTGTCGGGAATATTTAAGACCCAATTTTAGATCCAGAGCGGGTACCACTTGCACAAAGCTCTTGTGTGTGATGGATTGATGATTTACAGGAATTCCGGCGGCCGCCAAAACACTTCCTGAACCAACAGTTTTTACAGATGGTTTTTGGTTGCCAATGAATAAATTTCCAGCGACTAACCCTACCATATTAATGTCATGCCATCCTTGATATTCACCATCCATCCCTAAACGCAAACCTGCCGCGTTGTAAGTAGACTTGTTGGTAATACCAAACTGGAAAGGACCAAGAATTGGATCAGTTCCTGAAAAATTGGCAATTATTTGTTGCTCTAACCAAAGGCCACTCACTCCTGCAAAAAATCGGCCTTTAAGATTTGGATCAAAATTTACATGTTTGCCAATTTCAGCATTAAACACGTCATAATTAGTTTTCAATTGGCCATTTGCAGAACTAACTGGGCCAGCATCGGGGCCAACATTCCAGAGAGGTCCAGTCATTTGTTGCGCAGGCGGCGGATTTCTATTAACTGGAAAGGTCGATTTATCGGAGGTGTGTAAATGCGTCCAATAAAGATTAAGATCCGTACCAGAGTTTGGAAAAACATAACGATAATTAAGTAAAAATCCTGCACTTAGATCAGGGTGTATTCCCTTAGTCTCCCAATTTGGGGAAAGAATGGGAGTCGCTACACTCGGCGAAAATGGACTCACTAAAACTGCATAATCGTTACTTCCACCCGGACGTAAAAAAACTGCGCCAGCAGTAAATTCATTTGATGCAGGTAAATTGGGAACGTACACAGCAAAATTATTATTAACCTCTCCCATTACACCTGCTGTGGCCTGATTTAAAGAAGTTATTAATACACTGCAAATAGCGAAAGAAACTGCCTTTTTCTTCAACATATATACTCCATATAAAAGCTAAATTGCGTAACCTAAAACGTCAGTCGATGTTTAGGACACAGCACTCTAACTATGAAATTGTTATAAATCAATTAGTTTATTGAATCGTATGTACCTCCCAAAGAACTTGTGCCTCGTCACAGCTCCCTTATCAGGTTTTATTGAACCCTGAAAGAAGACCGATATAACTTTTAGGCATTGCAAAAAAACACTTTGCATACCAAAATATAACCATGTTGACTCAATATTGATCTCCATGACTTACGAATACCAGCGGTCAGATTTTACTTGTAATAACCCTGAATATTTTATGGCGGTATGCCAGTATAAAACACACTCTTATGTGATGGTGGGTGTTCGAGATTCTAAAACCGGAGAACAACTAATTCTTAACAGTATCGGACGCAAAGGTGGTTTTTTCGGTACTAATTTAACAAATGAACTAATGCCCAATAGGGAACAATCGATTGGTATACAGGCATTTACCATTACAAAAGACCAATATGGTGAATTTGTTCATTTTTTAGAGGAAATGCTAAAAGTTGGGAAATCTAATGCCACTGTTTTGGCAGTCCCTTCAGAATGGCTACCGAATGAAAAACCTAACGATAATAACGATAACGTAAGTTTTTCATGGGTCAATTTAAAGCCCACGGGATTTATCACTAAATCAGAAAAAGGCGACGTCTATGATGCAAGTAAAATTCAACAGGGCATTGCTTTAAATAACAACTGCAGAACTACTGCTAAATATTTAACTAAAACGACAATGACTGCTGAGTCTCTGCCTAATGTTCCATCATTTTATCGCAGCTCACTACCTTTTAAAGCGATTTTATCGCAAGGTAAAATCAGTACACCATTGTTTATTTATCCTCCACCTCCACCCGCAATACAAGATCCTGAGATGAAAAAACAATGGGAAGTTTTAAAAAAAATCTACGCAAGAATAGACAAAATTGCAAAATCAAGTTCTGATGACAATTCAAAAAGCTCACATGAGAAATTTAACTCTCTTAAAGGCCTTTATCAGACACAATACAATAAACTGGTAGGTAAACAATCAAGTTTAAAAGAATTAATGGACGATATAAATCAATATGTTTTGCAGGAAAAATCCGTTATTGATGATAAAAGAAGTTTTATGGGGCGCTTTTTTAAATTTAAAACAGCTACAAGAAAAATGTTCAATGAGATCCAAGAGGAATGCTCAAAAATAAAACCAAAATAATCATTAGCAGATTGCGGCCCATTAGATAAATAGTTTTAATATCCAGCACAGTCAAGACTTGTTTCACACAAATTTAGCCTATGATTCATTAAGCATGCTTTAACAAAAGAAATAGAATTTCGCTGCATTGCTCTTTGTCCGTATCACGCCGTTTTTTGCGCTAATAAAAAACCAAACAAACCAGGAATCTGTCTTCCAGACTCATCCTTCTTATGTAGGTGACCTACCGTTTCTTTGTATTCCAAAATAGACCAACCGCTATCTTGATAGACATGATAGAGTTCTTCCTGCTGCGGAAGATATGTGAAAAAATCTGGGAACTCATAATGTTCTGATTGGACTGGGAATACCAAAAAATGATAACCATTTTTTTTGGTAATCTCTTGCAGTTCGGCTAATAAAGAGGGAATACGAGACGCATTTAAAAACTGCAATGAGACAGTAGCTAAGACTAAATCATATTGTACCAGCTCAAGTGGCAAAGGCTGATTTAGATTGTGTAATACGGTATTAACTCCCACCAAGGCTTCTTGTTGAACTATATCATGAATCCTATCCAGCGCAGGTTGATACTCATCAATTCCAGTAACTCGATGTCCCATTTTTGCCAAATACAACAAATTTCTACCCGATCCACAGCCAACATCAAGAATTGTTAAGTCTCGCAAATGGCGTAAATAAGTCTGATAAGCATAGACTACGTCGCCATGCACAGCACCTACTCCATATTTTTTGTTAAAATAACGCGTGGATACGCAATAAAATTCAAGATTGGCTTTAAATACTTTACTAACAGGAATAATTTTGTGCCACGATGCTGGAGGAACAAGTAATTGCGGATATTTTTGATCAAGCCTGACTCGTGATCGTTCCTCCCCCTGACCATTAAGAAATACAAAATCAATTTCCCCTTGTTGCAAGAAAAGCTTGCCCCACGTTCCCTCTTTTGTACTGTGTTTTTCAAGAAAAAATTTCAGCTTTCCTTGGCTGTCAATTTCTATTTGTTTGTAACACAACAATCCATTGTCCTCTGCATTCATGATATAGCTTTATTCCTTGATTTTTTTCATTATTGACTTTGATTAATAAGCTCGAACGGATAGCCAAATCCAGGATTCATTATTTATGGATAGCAGGTCAAGCAAACTACCTTCATTTAAAGCTTATTAAGCTTTGTTTGCTCCTGTGCTGCAATAATGATACCGGTGATATTACGCAAATCATTAATAATAGAAAGGTAAGGTTTATTGGTCATTGAGATTAATCCAATATTCTTGGTCGGTGTAATCTGCACATGAGTAGTCACTCCATCTACCCAACCGTTTTTAACCAATTGGAGGGGCAATCCCTTAGCCGGAAAACTTACATGCCAACCAAGCGCCATTGCATCATCACCAAACTCCAGTGAATTATCGAATTCAGCTTGATAGATATAGCTTGCGTGAGCCAGAGTGGTTGTCTCTTTTATACGCGAATCCTGACTTAATTGATAGGCAGTAAATTTTAACATATCAGGCATAGTTGAATAGAGACCACCACTGGGTTGTTCAAAACGAAACTCCCAATCTTTTTTGATTAAATCGTCATTTATCCAATAACTCGCGACTTCACGCTTAATCTGCTCGGGGGAAGGTTTTACTGTGGTATCTTTGAGATTTAAAGGTGCTGCTATCAATTGTTGCAACAAACCTGCAAAATCAGTCCCTCTTTTTTTTGCGAGTAATTGCCCTAATAAACCAAAACCCAAATTGGAGTACTGATAATGAGTGCCAGGTTTATATTCGGGGGTATACGAATCATACCATTTGACAAACTCTGGCATTTCATAAGGAATATTAACTTGATAATCATTATTCTCAGGGAGAGTAGGTAACATTCTGGGGAAACCAGCGCTGTGAGTTGCCAAATCCAGTAAGGTTATTGGATTATCACTTTTTTTCCCATTTTCCAGCAATTCGTCAATTGACGTATTCAATCTTACCTGCCCTTGATTCACCATTTCTACCAACATCTGTGTAGTAAAGACTTTTGAAACAGAGCCAATTGGCCAGACCGTATCCATTTGCGGACGTTTATTATTCCCTTTAGCTGTTTCCCCACAGCTAATCACCGCTTCCTCTTCTCCTGAAATAATACCCAACAACACTCCGGGAGCAACATGTTGCTCAAAAATAGCAGTTTGGACATAGTTCTTAATTTTCTCTATAGGCAGTGTTTTAATGTTTTTTTCACTAAGCAATTGACACTCAGGACTGGCATTAGTTAGGAAGGGGATAGCGAAAAGAAAACTGGTTATTGCTTTTTTAAACATAGAACTCTCCTTAGAAAACATCTATATGGTATCGTCAAGTGTCTTTGTGTACAAATCAGAAGTTTTAGCGGACCTAGAAGAAGTAGGTAGTAGCGTTAATGGGCCAAATCGACTTACCCCCTGGAATATCGCTCTTTTTACCAGGGTTCATCCGGAACTGTTTATTCTATTGCAAATAGAATCAAGGCAATAACTGCAAAAATCATTCCTAAGGTTTGCTTGAAAGTAATCTCTTGTTTTAGAAAAACCATACAAAGAATCAAGGTGACTAAAGGGTACATTGAGGTAATTAAAACCACTGGCATGGCTGGCCCTTTACGCAAGGCAATAATAAAGAAAATACAGGCGATGCCATTTGCTAAACCATTGAGAAAACCATAAGCGCTTCCTCGTGGAGAGAGCTCTAACCTAAAATTAAGCAAGATTAAAGCAAGAATACCTGCAATCAAAACACCTAAACTGGAATAAAACGTAATAGACAATGGGTTAATAAAACTGGATGCTCTAGTGCCCCAGTATCCCCAAGCTCCATAGAGAAATAAAGCAACAAGAGAAGGATAATACCAAGAACTAAAGTTCATTTTAGCTCCCTGTCATTTGCACATGCCCAACGTTGACTCAAACATCACCTTTAAGATTACACTGTCTAGGGTTTGCACAGCATAACTGGGTGTTTGTTAAAATGAAACTCCTTGCTTTAAATTTTTCATACACAATAACAGCCACGATCAGTTATTAGGCCATATTAAAAATTTTAGAAATCATCTATACTCGTTGACTTGCAACTTAACAAGGACGATAACATGTATAAAAAATTAGTAGGACTTCTTTTATTGACACTTTCCTTTTCTTTTAGCCAAGCCCTATTTGCTGATGACTCTGTTTGCAGGCAAGGACTGAAAAAAATGGTTGAATCCTTAAAGCTTACTGATGATCAAAAGGGTAAAATTCAGCCAATCCTTGATCAACTCAAATCAACCATGAAAGAAAATGGCTCACAGATGGAAGGGCTAGAATCTCAAATGCGTGAACAAGCTAATTCTTCAACGATGAATCAAGATACAGTAAATGGTTTAGTCGATAAGAAAACTGCTCTAATCGGTAATATGATGAAAGCTCGCTTAAATGCTGAAAATCAAATTTTTGCCATCCTCACTCCAGAACAAAAAACGAAGCTGCAAGCAATGATGAAAACTGCAGAGAAAAAAATGGCAGATGCCTTTAAAAGCTGTCATGACGTAGACTAATACATTGAACCGGAGCAATCTATGCTCCGGTTCAAAACCTTCTTATAGAACCCTCTTACCGTCCCTCAAGTAGAGTATGTCCTAAGCGAGAAGTAATTTTTCATTGGAGGGCTCCTTTTCTTCTTGGAATTCTTCTTCAGCGACTCCTTCAATTCTTGCTTCAGGAAGTTCTTCTTTAATCGTTTCTTTTTTTCCAAATAACCAATTACTGAAAGTAGGTAATCGCGACGTAAGCTGTTGGGTTCCCCAATTAAATAAAGAACCTAATTTATTAGTTAAACCATTGGTAATTCCTGCGGCCTCCTTTCCTAAAAATGTACCCATGGAGACTCCAGCAAAGGTGGAGATCAAAAATGCCGCTAGGTATATTCCTCTTATTAATGCAGCTTCATCCCCATAGGATTCATATAAAGTCATAAAAAGACTGGCTATCGATGTCAGAGTTTTTATTACATGAATATATTCAACCCCACTATTGGAATATAATCGACTGGTAAATTCTATAAGAGCAAGGCTATTTACCACACTTGAGCCAGTATCATTCAAATAGGCAGATGTAAGGGTAGAAGCTAACATTGAGTAGTTAGCAGCAGCATTCTCACTAATGTTTAAAAATTTTACGTTCATCAAAAAAGAAGAAAGTGCTTGCTCAGTAGATCCATTTAAAAAACCTAAAAACATGGATGTAAAATAACGTTCCATGGAAAATTCGGGAAACTGATATAAGGTTGCACAAACTTGACTATCCATAGGTCCTGGTATCACAGCAAAGGTTTCGTTTAAGCAATATTTTTCTGTGAAACAGTGATTTTCAGCGGTTTGCAAAAGAAAATTATATCCCATGACCGAACAACCTAATCCCTCGGGAATAGTTTTTATGAGCTTGTTAACACTCTCCACGTTATGTGTGTGGTTTAGACCTAGTCCATGCCCAATTTCATGATGAACTGTCCTTTTATTTACGGCTGTTTTAATAGTGGATGGTAAGCAGATCAAAACCTGTTTAAAGTAATTTTGCGCGTCCCTAATAGACTGTGTGACTCCATTTACTTGCTCCATCTGTTCACAACCAATGAAAATGATCCCTGGTTCATCCACGCCTAGCTTGGACTTGTATTTAAATTCAATAAGATTCGCACAGGCGGAAACCCAGTTATTTAAGGACTCTACAACCGTTTGCTGCTCGGTGACAGCTAACGCTTGCATGGTCATTTTTTTATAATCTGTTTTCAAACTATTTGTTAGAACTTCTGGAGCGGAGTTGATATCAAATGTATAAGGAATAGTTGTTACCTCAGCATGACGCTCTCGAGGCCATATGCCATAAACGAGGTGTGTAAACTCTTCCCAAGTAATAGTACAGAGCGTTTCTAATTTTGCTTTCATGAAATAAGAGCTGAGAGTATAAAATGCTCGCATTTTATACTCTCAGCCTTAAGCAGGTATTAAGTATTATTTTAATAAGCTATTTTTCAAGTTAATACAACGATATGAGTGGTGTGAAATCAATATGTCAACATTCCGCTTATGCACCGAATTATAAGAGCTATGGAATGATTTAGTAGGGCTAGAACCGGACAAACTCAAAACAATGTTCTAGCACTTGGCGATTTGGCAAAATACTTTTAGTTAGCGACCTTATTTTCCAACCATATCCCTGATTATTGCAATCTTATTGTGAGCTTCAATAAATTGACTGAGCAATAATATCAAATCACCACAGTAAAAATTTAATTTCGCATTAATTGCTTGAATACTTGCTTGGCGATCCGTTTAAGCGGTACTTTGTTTGTATTAGTTAGAATGATAATACTGACATGCTTATCTATATGTCGAACTATCCAGCTACTGTATCCCCTAATCGCGCCATTTTTTTCCGCTACTAATTGCTCATTCACATAAGAAACTTGCCATCCTAATGACCAGGCCCAATTTTTTTGACCAGCAGGTTCACCATTTTTTAAAAAAACTGGACTCCACATTTGACGATAACTGGATGGGGTTAAAATTTTTCCAGCAGACATTGCTGCATCCCATTTTGCCATATCGCTGATATTGGAAACGATACCTCCTGAACTCCACATCTGTAACCACGGTCTCTTGTTAGGATTAGGAATTGGATCTTGTAAATTGGCTCGATAGCCGGTTGCCAAGCCTTGAGGGAATAAAACATCGGGAAAATCTGTATTAGTCATTTTTAAGGGAGCAAAAATAGTTTGATTTAAGTAAGCTGGTAAACGTTGATGACTAACATTTTCAATTACTCGCCCCAAAACAATATAGCCAAAATTGTTATATTGTACCGAAGTACCAGGAGAAAATTGCATCGGTTTACTGGCCATAACACGCCATATTTTATTCCAGGGTAAATGAGGCCCTTGATGCTGAGGGATGCCGCTTGAATGGGAGAGCAATTGCCGAATAGTCACCGCTTGCCATTGTTTTGGTGCCAGCGGAATATATTTTAAGACCGACTCGTCAAGATTAACTTTTCCTTCCTGGACAAGTGTCATTAGCGCAAATGCCGTGATTACCTTAGAGACTGAACCAATAGCGAATAACGTTTGGTTATTAACAGGTTGATTTGCTTGCACATCAGCATAACCATAACCTTTTAACAACAAAGGCTCACCGTCTTTTAATATGGCTAAAGCTAATCCAGGGATAGCATATTGTTGCATATTGGTGGTAATAACTTTATCAACCCGCTGCTTTAGGGTTGGTAGCGCTGCACTATGAAGCCATGTCCACGGTAATAATGAACAGAGTATTGAAATCAGATAATATTTTTTTTCATACATAAGTTTTTCCATGATAATTCTCATTAAATACAGTAAATTTATGTATTTGGGAATGACTATATACTGTCTTTTACAAACTTTTTTAAAAAATCCAATTCAATTTAGACTCTTAATAATGAACTATAATAAGGGCAAGAATAGTGCAGGATTAAATCTATGACTACTTTTATAGCTCGTTTTTCCACAATCTTTGCTGACAATGAAAAGCCTTTATTTCCGGCTATTGATGGTTTTAAAGACTTCCAGTACAAAAGACCCATTCAGCAGATGGAGCTTCAAGGTGACCTAGACCCCAAAAAAAGTAATTCCGACTTAGCCATTACGGGTCAAAAAGCTATTATCCTTCATTCTGATGCCGTTATTTTAAAACTTGATAATTCCAAGCGTATGCATTTAGAACAATTTTTAGAGCGAGTAGAACCAGAACTTTCCACAAAACCATTCTTATTATTAATATCGAAAGGCAATCCAGAAATGGAACAAATAAAGCAATTTGTAGAGGAATATAATAAGAATAAAGGAACAAATATTGCTCTTAGTACTCATGACGACCCAAAAACCATAGAACGGTGGTTTAAGCGGCTTAGAACTGATTTCAGTTATATTCGTATTAATTACAACAATGATCCCCATAAGTTTCATTTTTTTAAAGCCTCCATTAATCCCCAAAAGAATTTTGAATTTTTAAAGCCCGAAGATCTTAATCTCACAGGGAATGCGCTAAAATACCGTATTTTAGGCCGTTTAAAAGAAGCTATTGAACAAGCTAAAGATGAAGAAACCTTTACAGAACTTTGCAATAAAATTAAAAGCTCTCCTGAATATGACATTATAAAAACAGGACAGGGTATCATGACTAGAATTCGCGGCTTAGAAACGGACTCTCATAAAGCATTAATAAGCATGCTAAAAACAAGAGCGAATGACCTGGAGCTTGGCGATGATGTTGTTGATACTCTTATGAGTGAAGAACCAGAATCCCGGCTTTCAGCAACATAACTCCATGCTTTTATTAAATAGTAATTTGATAGCCTATAAATATAGACTATCTTTTTAATGGATTGCTATTATCCTCAGAAATAGCATTCCACGTATTAAAATTTTTCTTTGATCACAGAAATCTTGTCGACACTGTCTTTAAACATGTCACGTAGCGCTTCAATCCCTTCTTGATTTACTTCTTTAAATTCCTTAGGAGACATATCATTTGCAATGACTGTCGTAACTAATTTTTGTATGCCATCGATTGCTTTTTGCACTTCCTTTGAGAGTGTTACCAGTTGTTCTCTGCGCTCATTAGAAGCCGTGTCTACAGCCGTCGCAATGGCCGCAATTTTTGCGTGAATTTCAGCCTGTAGCCCTTTTAGTTTTTGATCCAGACGCAGAATATTATCATGTGTTTCGCTATCTACTGTTTCTAAAAATGTAAACTCTTTATGTTCGTTAGTCATTACACTTACTCCCCACACCATTATTATAAGCCTAGCGTATTCAATTTACTTCGACAATGCGCTAAACAATGATATGATTGCGCTTTTTTAGCGCAATGCAAAATTTATGTTGTTACATTATCTCTTTATTATGGGTATTTGTGTAGAAGCAATCACAGGTGCTATTGCAGCGGGCAGAAAAAAAATGGATTTTTTTGGCGTTACGCTGATTGCTTGTATCGCTGCCTTGGGAGGAGGAACCGTTAGAGATGTGCTTTTTGATACTCATCCTCTAACTTGGGTAGCACATCCAGAATACTTGCTTTACACCTCTGGCTTCGCATTTTTGACTATTTTTATTGCACACTCGCTGGTCCGTGTTATGAAACTTTTTCTTATCCTTGATGCCTTGGGTTTATCAGCCTTTGTCATTATTGGGACACAAAAAGTTTTATCTAACGGTTACTCACCAGGCATAGCAATTCTAAGTGGGATGTTGACAGGAATCTGCGGTGGTATGTTACGTGATATTCTGTGTAATGATATTCCTCTTGTATTACGCAAAGAATTATATGCCGTGATTGCTTTAGCAGGAGCACTACTCTTTATTGTTTTAGGGCATTTTCACGTTGCAAAAAATATCAATGTTATCATTACGCTCATTGCTATTTTTACTGCCCGAGTCATCGCAATTTCTTACCAAATTGAGATGCCTAAATTTGATTATTTACAAAGCTTGCAGAAACGCCGTAAATAAGCATCAAGTAAAAAAGGCAGCGCTAAACGACTGCCTTAACTGACTGCTTATTCCACTTCACGAATTTCATGAATAACAACTTCTTCGACAGGCACATCAGCATGTCCCATACGTTGTCCAGTTTTGACCTTAACAATTGCATCAACGACATCCATACCCTCAACAACTTCTCCAAAAACGCAATAACCATAGCCTTGTGGATGCTCACCAGTAAAATTAAGAAAAGCATTGTCTGCAACGTTGATAAAAAACTGTGACGTGGCTGAATGAGGATCCATGGTGCGTGCCATAGCAATGGTGCCGCGCTTGTTTGGTTTGGCAGATTTAGCTTCATTTTTAATGGCAGGTTCAGTTGATTTTTGCGTCATGTCGCTAGTTAAACCGCCGCCTTGAATCATAAAACCATCGATCACGCGATGAAAAATCGTGTTGTTATAGAAACCACTTCTTACATAATTAAGAAAATTTTGCGCAGTAGCTGGTGTATTTTCTTCGTCTAGTTTTAAATGAATATCACCTTTTGAAGTAGCAATTACAATCATTAAAAATCTCCTGTATCTTTTAAATTAGGTCATAATTAGGTCGCGCATTTTAGCACAAACATCATGCATTACGTGGATATTATGTATGCTCGCCAATGCAGTGAATAAATTAGCTTTTTGTTTGCACAAATGGTGCAAAAAAGCACGGGAATAATGGGTGCAAGTATAACAGGTACAACTCGCCATAATTGGATTTAAGTCTTGTGCAAAGCACGCTTTTTTAATTTGAATGCGTTCATTCTCATATGGGCTTTCAAATTTTAACCAATTGCCGACTCTGACAACTTCGCCACAATATAGGGCGCCATGACGCGCATTACGCGTGGGCGCAACACAATCAAACATATCAACACCTTCTGCCACCACGTCAAGCAAATCCTGCGGAGACATCCCAACCCCCATGGTGTAGCGCGGTTTGTTTTCCGGTAAAAAAGATAAAACCCAACGAATCACTTCTACCGTTGTCCCCATGTTAAAACCGATTGTTTCCCCACCAATAGCGATACCATCCGTATTCATTGAAGAAATAAATTCAGCACTCTCACGACGTAAATCTTCATAGACCCCGCCTTGGATTATACCGAATAATGCCTGGGCTGCCCCATAACGCGAAGTGGGAAACTGTTGGTGATAGGCAATTGATTGTTTTAACCAACGATGAGTACGCGACATAATATGCTGCACCTCGTCCCGTGAACAATTGTCAGGAGTACATTGATCAAATGCCATAATAATATCTGCACCAATAATCTTTTGTGTCTCTAAAGACATTTCCGGTGTCATATGAATTAATCGCTGACTACCAGGCAATTTAAAATGAGCACCTTCCTCATCAATCACACAAATTTCTTTGTTTTTTGACAAACTAAATACCTGAAATCCGCCGCTGTCTGTTAGCATAGGCCCATGCCATCCCATAAATGGATGCATTCCGCCCGCTTCTTCAATAACATTCATGCCGGGAGCGCATAACATATGATAGGTATTCCCACCTAAAATAATCTGGCTACCAGCTTGTAGTAATTCATGAGGCATCATATTATTCACACCAGCTCGCGTACCTACTGGCATAAACGTTGGGGTCATAAAACTCCCATGCGGGGTAGTAACCCGGGTTACTCGGGCCTGAGTATCCGCATGATGCTTTATGATTTCACAATTGAATGGCTTGGTCATAACTTGATTTTGTTTAGCATAATGAGAGGCGATAATAGCCAAGTGGTTCTTTATTTACCAGTGGATTTATCAATTTGTCTTTTATTATAGTGGTTCATTGAGTCCTACCTGTAGAGGACTCTTTACCCAGGCGCAAATAAATCAATAAACCCGTCAAAAACATAAATAAGAAATATAACGCCGACCAGGCTGGCATCGTCAATCCAAGCCATTTCCAAGTAACCTCAGCACAATCACCTGCTCCCCAAAAAAGGGCATGTAGCACATCTTTCCAGGGAAAATAATGAATAAGAACTTCAAGCTCAGGCATACACGCAGGTGCTTGACCACTTGGCAAAGATTGTAACCAAAGTTGTCTGACGGCAAAAAACACCCCCCCGGCTGCGCCAAGAATTTGTAAAATTGCTAATATTTTACCTGTTTTTAAATAATTAGAGCACAGCCCTATTAAGCCTATTATTAATAATAAAAAGACACAAAATCGTTGCATCAGACATAAAGGGCAAGGCTGTAAGCCTTTCACATATTGAAAATAAAATGAGCTGACCAATACTATTAAACTGATCAAAACCAGCATTATTTGCCAGCGCTTATACGTTAACTTGTTCATGTTTGCGGCAACATGTATTGAATCGCATTTTTGATGTCTGCATCACTACAATCCATGCAGGTCCCTTTGGGTGGCATTGCATTTAATCCTTTAATGGCTGACGTAACTAAACCATCCAATTTTTTCGCGTCTAATCGTGCCTTCCAGTCTTCGGCTACACGAAATTTTGGGGCACCGGCAACGCCATCACGGTGGCAGACAACACAATATTTCTCATAAGTTGCCTTGCCCGGAGTTTCCTCTTTTTCAGCATTGGCTTTAGTTTCTTCTGGTACTGCTGTTGTTTTTGGTGCAGAAGTTTTTTGCTCTTGTAAACGTACCTGTCCTATTGGCTGAATGCGTTGTTCAATTTGCTGACGGTCAAAGTCTTCACTCGCATAACCATTTATTGAACCAATAAAAAGCAACATCAATACCCTAAAACGCATGACTTTACCTTTGTTCCTTTGCATTTAAAAATGATACCTACAAGCAGCGCGTATTTCTAGTTAGTCTTATGGATAATTTTTTTGACTTCTTTGCTATAAGGTAAATTTGACGTAGAAATTGACAATTCCTTGTTTAAAAAAATATTTTTCTTAAATAATGGCATAGCATAAAATAAAGAGTAGATTTTGATTGAGCATTGAGAGAGGATGGAATGGATTCTGTAGGAATTGAGGAACAGTTAAAAGCACTTGAAAACCGTCTTGCCGCTCTTGAGCATCAATTAAAGATTGATAGACCAGCACTGGAAGTAAAACCTGTTCCTTTATTCTCAACCACTTCACCATCCAAAGCTAAATCAGGAAACTGGCTTGGACTTATTGCAATTATTTGTTTTATTGTCGCAGCTGGTTTCATTATTAAATTATCTGTTGATTCAGGCTGGTTAAGCCCTACAAGACAAATTGGCCTTGCAGGTTTATTTGGTTTTGTATTGATTGGTACAGGATTTATCTTACTAAATGCCGACCGGAAATACGCCAGTTTGTTACCAGCGGCAGGCATTGTCATTCTTTATTTGACTACTTTTGCCGCTCATCGGTTTTATCTTCTTATATCCTTTCAAACGGCTATTGCCATTACCGTTTTAATTTCTACTCTATGCATCTGGCTCTATGTTCGCATTAAACATGATTTATATTCTATTCTCACGGCAATTGGCGCCTATACCGCTCCGCCTATACTCGGTTTTGATATTACCACTATCTTTTCCCTGTATTATCTTATTGTTTGTTCTTTGACATTTGCTACCATTTCTATTTGGGTTCAATCAAGAACCTTAACCATGATCTCAGCCTATTTAGCCATTTTAACAACAGCGATGGTAGGCTTTAAGTTAAATCAGGATATGCTGATTGCTGTCGTTTTGGCCTTGCATTTTATTATTTTTTCACTAGGAACTTATTTTTACACGCAAACGACGAAACAATACATGACAGAAACTGAAGCCTGGAGTTTTTTTCCAGTACTGATCATTTTTTATGTGATGGAATATTATTTTATTGATCACAGTTATCCTCAATGGGCTCCATGGGTTTCTTTAGCATTTGCAGCATTTCTTTTAAGTCTTTATCTATCTGCAAAAAAATGGTTTCCCAATCAAAGTTTGAATAGCCAATCCGTTATCTTAGCTTTTGTCACAATTGTAACCTTTCATTCGCTCTATTTAGAACTCTTACCTGCCACTATGCGACCTTGGTTATTTGTTTTGATAATCGGAGTTTACCTGTTGTTCCCAGTCACTTTTAAAAAAGGCAGAAATCGAATCTTTATCATCCCTTCATTTGCCATCTTTTTGATATTAGCAATCGAATATCTGGTTATGCTCTCGCATCTTCTTCTAGAAAATTTTGAAGTCTATTGGTTTGGTGTTTCGACTGCTTCCTTTCTTAGTCTCTGGTCGCTTCTTTTATTTGATAAGAAGTTGGCCCAAAAGGAAGAGCAGGGTTATTTATTATTAGGCGCAGCTCATTTATTAGGCATTACCGGACTTTATCAATTAATGACAGATTATGGGTCGCTTGCAGTTTCGGCTTCATGGTTATTCTATGCTGTATTGGTTATAGTCTTTGCTGTCATTCGCAGAGATAAAGTGATGGCAAGATCGGCGCTCATTGTACTTGGTTTTGCGGCAGGAAAAGCATTGCTCTACGATGCGTCCTCCACGCCAACAATTATTCGTATTTTATGCTTATTGCTTACAGGGATTGTGCTTTATGGCTCAGGATTTTTAATTCGAAAAATTGGAGAATGGAAATAAAATATGCAAGCTCTTAGATAAATTGACGACAACCCTAAGAGCTTGCTATAACCATAGTACTTAATAATAATTATTTCCCCGATTTTTAGTGACATCGGTAACACCTAGGATCAGCTACTAGATGGTAGAATACGAGCGGTATTCTCTAGCCCATACCTCAAAAACTGCAGCTAGAAACATGGATGATTTCCCACCGTTTATTAAACAAGCCATGCAACAATATTTCGAAATTAGAGTACAACAGTCATGGCAAGGACATCATATTCTTAAAGGTAAACAGCCAACGGAAAACGCATTATTACTTACGAGTAATGATTATTTGCATATTAGCCGTCATCCTAAACTTGTAAATGCCCAAATGTCAGCGCTAAGGAAGTATGGGAATGGACAAATGCAATCACCCGTTTTTCTAAATGATGACAGCTTGCTTACGGCATGTGAGCAGCAATTTGCAGTTTTTACTGGCTATCCTGCCTGCTTGTTAGCACAATCCGGTTGGTGTGCCAATGTGGGTTTGATTCAAGCCTTAGCGTCTCACGAGTTACCTGTTTATTTGGATTTTTATGCCCATATGTCATTCTGGGAAGGTGTAAAAGCAGCGAATGCCAAACCTATACCTTTTCAACATAACTCTGTCGAGTCATTAAGAAAACGTCTACAACGTTATGGCGCAGGAATTATCGCCGTAGATTCCATTTATAGCACGACGGGCACTATTAGCCCTTTGGCTGATTATGTCGAATTAGCCAAAAAATTTAATTGTTTACTCATTGTGGACGAATCACATTCTCTGGGTACTCATGGGCCTCAAGGTAGTGGATTGGTTGCGGCCGCTGGATTATCAAATGATGTCGATATTATAACGGCAAGTCTTGCTAAAGCATTATCTGGACGCGGAGGAGCAATCTTTAGTAATCCTCATTTGATTGAGCTAATCCGTTACACAGCCTTGCCAGCGATATTTAGCTCAACTCTTCTACCTCATGATTTAGCTGGTTTTAATGCCGCCCTCGCAATTATTGCACGAGAAGCATGGCGACGTGACAAGCTGCATAATAATGCCAATTTTTTGCGTGAATCTTTACTGCAAGCTGGTTTTAACTTAGGAGATAGTAACTCTCAAATTATTCCTCTTTTTACGGGAAGCGAGGCCAATACGATCTGGCTTCGTAATGAATTAGAAAAAAATGATATTCATGGAGCGGTCTTTTGCTCTCCCGCCACCCCCCAAAACAATGCTTTAATTCGCTTATCGATAAGCGCTAACCATCACGAGGAGGAATTAGCACGCGTCGTTTATTGCTTGCAAAAATTAAAGTATTGTGGCCGGAACATTCCTTTATTTAACAGCTAATTTAGCTGGAATAAAAATTTATGCGTACTATGTCTCACTATCTTCTCTTGAATGTTTTTATAGAAGTAATGGTTGGTCTTTAATTTCAAATAGAACAATTAATTACTTAACACCAAAAAATCTGTCATGCGGTGCAGTTAAGCATGACAGATTTTTTAAGCAAGGGGTTTTTAAATCTTATTAGATAAGAAGTAATTCCTCAGCATCTATTTCTTCCAGATGGCAATGATAGGAAAGTATCTTATCCTGATGCACGTCAAATAATACAGGACCTTGAACATAAGCGTAAAAATAAGTTTCCTCGGAAACAAAGCGATGAGCCGGCACCAAACAGGTTGACCAGTCATTCCATTCTGGTGGTTGTGTATTTGCCTGCCAAAAACAAGGTATTTTTTCTCCACTTGCAAGCTGGTCTAATACTTCTTCACTGGCACCATTGTCTAAGGCCAGATCATAATGCAGACGCATATCGGCTTCATTCTTTACAATGAGGAAATTGGCATTGGCATCATCATCCAATAATAAGAAACTACCCGAATTATCGGCTAAATAATATTCAACGATCCCTTTGTCTTGGCGCAATTGCCTAAAAAAGTCGGCAAATTTTTTATCATGCAAACAACTTGGTGATGTCACTGACAACATGCGCACAATCATATCTGACATTTTCTGAAAGTATTGTAATTGTAGATCGTAAATACTCTTGGTGATTAACTCAGCCGCATTAGGATCACTTTTTTGTATATAGCGATGAATCAACCCTTCATTAAATGCCTCAATCGCAAGCTTTTCATCAGCCTGTCCTGTGAGGAGAATTTTTTTAATATTGGTATTATTAATTTTACGACAGAATTCGATACCATCCATACCAGGCATGGCATAGTCAACAACAACAACTGAAATTTCTGAAAAACGTCTTGCATTATAAACTTCGGCATGAATTGCAGCTAAATCGAGATTCACGGTGTGATTTGTAAGAGGACAATTTTTTGCTTCTGTATACTCACTTAAACATCGCTGACTTAACATGTCTAATTCACAACGTTTTTTATGAATACAATCTAATGCATCAAAAGGAGAATCAAAAACTCGATAAGCAAGCCCCTCATCAAGTTGCAAAACAAAATTTAATAAAAAATCACGGCTATCATCAATAAATAAGGCCGTACTGGGGAAATAGCAGGTAGGTATTGAAAAATGTTGCATGGCTCCTCCTGAGCAGTGCTTCCTATTGCAAATACTCCATCCACAACAGTTAACCTAGATCTAAGCATTTGCAGAAAATCATTTTCTATTTAGGTCAACGACGATTATCAAACCTGGACAAGATTTATTGAATATAAAATAACATGAGTGTTTAATTTTCCCAAATAAAAATCAGTCACTTAGTTTTCCTAAATCTAAAATTAAAAGCCATCGTCATTTTTTTATTAAATCACAGGAAAAAATAAAGAAAATTGTGTATAACTTCCCTCTTGCGATTCACAACGAATATCGCCACCAAAGCGATTCATTACTAATTTACAAAAAGATAAACCTATTCCTGTCCCCATAAACGTGGTTGTATAAAAATGATTAAATAATTTTGACAATTGTTGCGGCGAAATGCCTATAGCCGAATCCTTAAAATAAAGCGTATTAAATTTTTCACCAGACACGGTCCATATGCTAATTTCACCCTTTTGTGCTGTAGCAATAACGTATAAAGCATTTTTTAATAAATTAAACAAGACATGTTGCATGAGTAATTTTGAACCTGTAAAAGCAAAATCCCCTTGCCAACAGACTAACGAGCGTTCCTGGTGTGATTTAAAAGGGTATCGAGATAATGCCTCTTGCAAACAATCTGCCATGGAGCATACTTCCAGCGCGCAATTTTGCAAAGAATTCTCGCGCCCCGCTTTAACTAACAACATGTCGATGATGGTATTAGCATAATCAATTTCACTAATGATCCGCCCACTGACTTCTTCTAGTTGTTGCAATCTGGTTTCACGGATTGTGGAGTCTAATAAGCCGTGTTCTTTGGCCAAATAGTAAGCCTGAAACAATTGCGGAGAATAATGTGCCATGGCTTTCGCGCCACTCTTAATGCCCAACAACGGTGTACGCAATTCATGAGCTATCATACCCGCTGCTGCAGCCATTCCAGCTAATCGTTGTTGTTGCAGCATTGCCGTTTTATAATTTACCGTGGAACCTGCAACGATTACAAAACATAAGACCATCGTCATTTCAAGATGTTCTTCACCAAAATAAAGTTGTGGAGAAATCCAATAATAGCAAATTAAAGCACAGCCCCAGCCTAACATAAGCAGTACGGTTAAACTGAACAAATCCACCAGCAATACAAGTAAAAAAACACTACACAGTAAAGACATTGCTGAAATAACGCTGGCTTGATTCATTAAAAAAGAAAACGCAAAAAAGAAGGAAAGGGTATATAAAATCGTTAAAAACCAATACCAAGGTAGATAGGGTTTGCATGCTGCAGGCCAATAAGGGGTTAACATAAGCCCCAAACCGAGAAAACTTCCTATTAAACGCAACCCCAAGGTTTCATAAGGTTGAGGAAACCATTCAGTCCAAACCCAATAAAATAAAGGAAAGCCAAAAAAGGCAATCGCGCCCACGGCAACCAATTGATGCGCCGCATTCGATAGGCTGCGCTGCATGGAATTATCAAGATAATTGACAATCCGTTTTAAATTATTCATCGCCATTGTTTGCAATTATTTCCATCCTTAGATTAGTTCCATTGTATAGCTGAAAAAACAAGCAATCCACTCTAGGTGAATTTTAAAAAATATAATAGTTGGAAGGGTGACCCTTCTAACCATATTTTGCTGATTTACTCTGTTCTTGAGAGGCTGACTGTTCTTTGTCGGCGGGCACAAAAAATTGCCAACCAATAGAATTTGCGTCTTTCTGATTATCTAAAGTAAAAGGTTGAGCAGTAGACTCAATCAAACCATTAACTTGCGACGATGATTGGTTATTCTCATTAGAAACATGACTTGGCTTTAAGTCTAAAATGTAACGCTTTAACCAAGGTGTAGGACATGCCTCCAGTATAGAGTTAATAAGATGTTGTCCTATCGAGGTCTTATCTAAATGATGTAGTGGGGTCTCCATCATATCAATTGATAACACTAGTGATATTAAAATTTCAGTGTTTAACAGCCTTATTAATTGAGGGTTGCTAACAAATAATTGTTCAAGCAACAAGTGCCCACGCAAAGATACGGTTAACCAATAAAAGGCCGAAGCTCCTTGATATGAACTATGTTTCCCTTTAATGATGCAACTTAATGCACTGGCAAATTCCTCTGTTCCCAGATCACTTCGTTGAAATATGATTGAAAGAAATTCCCAACATTGATTAGAGCAAAGATGATATAAAATTGATAATTCTTCATCGTAATCACCCTGCATTTGCAGTGGTTTACACAATAAACTAACAATTTCTTTCTGCAATAAAGAATTCTGGTTGAATAATTTGATTAGAGCCTGTTCTCCAACCTTATTTTGAGTGAGGCAATATAAGGCGGTAGTATTGACTTGATCAAAAAAAGCACTATTCGGGCCTATAACAAACGGTTGCGTTAAAGCTTCAATAGAAAGAGTAGAACCAGGCGAAGAAGGAAGGGATAATAATTTATTAAAGAGCTGCATGCCCTCATCATAATTCAATAATATATGTAAGCCTGAAGTTGCCTTAATCGTATCAAAGGATATGATGCGATTAGCAGCAATACTGAGTGCTTCTCCTCTAAGGTTTTCGTTATTTTCTAATAATAACGTTAGAAATCTTAGCCTTAACGCCCCCATTAAACATAAGACGGAAAAAAATGAATTATTAACAATCCCTAAGCGCTTAGTTGAATATTGGCCATATAATACTTCAGGCGTGACGTAGGAAGCTATCCAGGGATGAGTCTTCAAAATTTCAGTCATCCATAATATGCCCTGCTCATCCGAAACCAAATGAGCCAAGGTTGTTATTATTGGCTCATTTGGCGTCCTTATTATATGACATAACGCTTCAGCAAAAGATTTATCGATCCACTCCGGATTAGCATTGAATAATCTGATAAATATTGAGACTCCTAGCGGGCAGCGGGATAATAAATAAATAATACTAAAATTTTTACTATCCGGATGATTTTGAGATGAAGGAATTAATTGATATAAAGTTTTTGGAGATAACTCTTTCAATATTTTGCTGTTTTGTCTAACTAATACATTTAGCAAAACCGGAACTTTATTATAAGGAATTAAACTCAACAATAAAGGTTTTCCATCCGTTCCAGGATAGGCACTTTCTAAATGTCTTGCTGTAATCAATTCGCAAAAAGAAGGCTCTTTTTGTAACAGGCCAAGCAACATACCTGACTTTTCTTCTAATGATGCAAGCTCTAAGAAAAGGCATTTTTTTCCTGGCAGAACCACCTCAAAAAGATATTTCGTGGCACTTTTTTGGCTAAAAATGGTTCTTAAATTTTTCTCCGTGCAATTGTTTAGTAATTTTTGCACGCATTCTTGTTGTTTGGTTAAACCGGATTCTATCTTTTTCTCGATATTGGATTTCGGATTTTTCGTTGATTGTTCTTTTTTAGCTTGGGTCTTTTGCTTTTCTTGTGCTTTTATCAAATCTTGAGGTAGAAAATCTTGAACTTTAGGAGAGAAAAAACTAGCAAATTCAGCTTCTGCTCTTCCCAGTTTCTCAATAAAAATTTGCCTAGCTAAATCAATATTACCATTTTGATATTGTTTTTTTGCTTCATCAGACCAATCAGTTGTTGCTGTCATCTCATAGGTTAAAGGCTGTTTATGGGTATTTGTCGGCAACGTCCGCTTTAAAAGCGTAATTAGCGTTTCCAAATCATGACAATCTTTTTGTACAATAATTAAAATACCTTTTGTTCGGGTGAGCATGACAAATAAACCATTACATAATGGGCCGAATTTGACATTACCCATGCCTTCTCTTGCACGATGAGTGATTTTTCCTAAGGATTCAATATTGGAAATTAACGCGGCATTGGCCTCAACAAAAAGATCCAGATCCAGCGGTCTATAAACAATGGTAATTGGGTATTCAAGACCTTTGGCTTGTTCAGCCGTAAGAGCCAGGGGAGTTTCAAATAAATCACAGGCTTCTTTTTTGAAATTTTCATGCGTGATTACCGCTACGGCTGGTGTTGCAGCAATTTTTTTTAATTCTGCAAGTTCCGTATCGGAAAATGCCTCTTGCCATCGTATCTCGCCTTCTTCTTGGATATTTTGCGAAACGGTGATTTCGACAGACTCATTCTTATCTGCAATTCCTCCCGTTAAGGCGTTTTTTATATTAATGACTTCATTAACTAAAGGAATAATCTTAGCTGGGCAGCGGTAGGTTGCCGGTAACTCAACATGGGTTAGTTTTTTGCCTCGCTTTTCGTATAAATTTAAAAGGAAAGGTCTCTTGGATATTTTGTCCCTTATACTCTGATGATTATCCATAAGAAATGCACCATCTGCAGCAAGTTCACTAATCTGCTTTAATTGTCTAAAAGACCAATCCTGAGCTTCATCCGCCACAAAAAGAGAGTAATTTGATTTCCATTCACAGGAATAAAAAGCAGGATTTAAATACTTGCTGCCTAACTCTTTCAAATAAGCTGTATAGGCTTCAAACAACCATTGTTTTTGCGCAGGATCATGAAATAGAGATTGTTTTTCACCTAATTTCATATACTCTGCAGAAGTGTAAGCTCCTAAAATACGAAACTCCTGATAGACCTGCTCCTTTTTAGTTGCCAAGTCATCTAAAAACTGGAATGTTTCTGATAGAGTTTTTTTCCCTTTTTTTCCTTGTTTGGCTTTACAGATTTGCCTACGTTCATAAAGGTATTTAGCAAACCAGGTGATAAAATGCTCTACTTCTACAATTTGTTTTCCTTTAACATCCTTATCTAACTCCTCAAGTACCTGTCGATAGGTTCTACACTGCACTTTATTCCTGGGAAGAGCGTGATAAGCCACAAATTCATCGAACATATCCTGCATTAGTTTTACTAACGATGCTGATTCAGTTATATAAAGCAAGGGACGCTCATCAGCTTCATCTTGTTGAAGCAGAGCCTGGGTTAGTATTGAAAAAGCAACACAGGTTTTTCCTGAGCCAGGGGGGCCACTGACCAAAAGAGGTAAAGAAGCATATTTAGCGTCTTGTTGCTGTTCATTAAACGCAATAAATGTTTTATTAAAAAACTCTATTTGCGTATATTGAAGCGCCGTATCATCTGGATTATCCAGATGAATTTCGCTTTCAGAGCAATCAACAAAGCTCTCTTCAAAATTCAAAATTTCTTCAGACAAATGCTTTGCATTGACTTCAAGAAAATTTCTTAAAATACCCGATTTAAGAAAACGAGATTTTTGATAATCATGGTTAGGTACAACCTCAAGAAGCAATAAATACGATTTTCCCTGAACAGTAATTGTTGTAAAAAGAAGTCGGTCACGTCGGTTAATGCGTACGCTATAAATACGGTACCCGGATAACTTCTTTAGATCGAGATCCGCCGACTTGTAATCACCACGAGCCAACTTCGCTATAGTCTCGGGGTGTTTTTCCAATAAATACGGGTTACCAATCATTCTGTCCCAATATATTGCCATTTTACTACTTGAGCCTTTAATGAATCAATTGGGCATTAATTTATCACTTTGGTAATAATGCAGATATGGGTAAAACTACCCAAAAACTCAGATTTATAAAAATGAGCAATACTCAAAGAAAGAAAATTAATAAGTAAAACTGATGCTAGCTCGCACTCCCTGTGCATTATCAGTTTAGAGGGTACCCTATGCGCTGAGTCTTTTTCTTATAACGTCACCTGTGAATTAGTGATATGATCGGCGCATTCATTCCCAACATAGAATTAACCATGGAGCTTTTACGCATTGCGACCAGACAAAGCCCTCTTGCTTTATGGCAAGCTAATTTTATAGCAAAGCAACTCAATGAATTTTATCCTGCCATGCGCATAGAGCTTGTTCCCATGCTGACGTCAGGCGACAAATTTCAAAAGGACAAATTGTTAGCCGTTGGGGGTAAGGGGCTTTTTGTTAAAGAGCTTGAAGAAGCACTCTTGGACAAGCGTGCTGATATTGCTGTTCATTCGATGAAAGATGTTCCCGCCGTTTTTCCTGAAGGTCTTTGCCTACCTGTTATCGGCAAACGCCATATTCCTTTTGATGCGTTAATTACGAAAGATCATACCAAGCTTCACGACTTGCCTATAGGAGCGGTTATTGGTACTACGAGTTTGCGACGCCAATCTCAGCTATTAGCTAGTCGGTCTGACTTAGTGATTAAGCCATTACGTGGCAACGTCAATACCCGCTTGGAAAAATTAAATGCGGGTGAATACGATGCAATTGTACTTGCTCTTGCCGGCCTTGAACGTTTGGGCATGGCAAATAAAGTCAGTGAAATTTTAAATGAGGCAATCATGCTGCCGGCCTGCGGCCAGGGCGCATTAGGAATTGAATGTCGTGAGGATGATAGCGCTTTGCAAAAATTGCTTATGCCTTTAAATGACTCTCTTTCTTCTCTCTGCGTAAAAGTAGAGCGACATGTAAACGCTCTCTTGGGCGGAAACTGCCATGTTCCTCTTGCAGTATATTGTAAATCACATTCTGATGGACAATTATTATTACGGGCAAGAGTTTTACAAATGGATGGCACCATCATGATTGAAGACAGCCAGCAAGGGCCCGAATCAGTGGCAATGACTTTGGCCGATAATTGTGCTCAAGCTCTTCTTCATAAAGGGGCTAGTCAATTGCTTCGTCAAACATCATGAATCAATCTTTGCAAGGCTTACGCGTTTTAAATACGCGACCATTAGAACAAGGAAAAGCATTAAGTTTTGCTATTAACGCCGCAGACGGGATTGCTATTGAATGCCCTGCTCTTGCGATAGAACCTATCGAATTTGTTTTACCTGATCTAACCAAGGCAGAACAAGCTATTTTCGTCAGTGCGAATGCAGTACAGTACGTAAGTCACGTATTGAAAGCAAAGAAAACGCACTGGCCCACATCCCTATGTGTTATCGCAGTTGGTCAAGGCACTGCAGCTGCACTAAAGAAAAATGGAATAAATGTTGATTTTATTCCCGAGGAAGCAACAAGCGAATCACTGTTAACACTCGGTCACCTGAAGCAAGTACGCGGCAAAACCATTCTCTTGTTTAAAGGTGAAGGCGGAAGAACTACAATTGCAGAAACGTTAATAGCTCGCGGAGCTCACTTAAACATTGTCGAAGTTTATAAGCGAATAATGCCTAAGTTTAATTTGCAATATCTTCATTCATTGTGGCACGAAAAGGCAGTGGATATTATACTGTTTACAAGTCAGCAAGCGATACAAAATGTATTTGCCATGTTTGGCAAAGCAGCTCACGATTGGCTCTGTAACACGCCTTGTTTAGTCATTAGTGAGCGCTTGGCAAAGGTAGCAGCCTTATTAGGGATGAAACGAATTATGGTGAGTAGCCCAGAAACCATTTTACAAACATTGCATCAATTTAACCAAGGATTAACCCATGGCGAATAACAATGACGTTCAGACTAAAAAGTCGCCTTCTAAACCCATTCCCGAGGATACACTTACATCATCAAAACCGGCTAAAACCAAACTAGCCGCCGCAACTCCATCCTTGGTATTTTTAATTTTATCCGTGTTAGCGCTTGTCATAGCAGTGATTGCTCTTATTTGTGGTGCCTATGCGCTTAAGGCCAATCAACAATTAGCGAATAGAACAGGACAGGCCACAGAAACTTTAAATACAGAATTTGACATCTTAAAAAAACAACAGCTACAAGCACAATCTCTGGAAACCAGTGTGCAAACCTTAAAGGAAGATCATGCACAACTGCAAGAACACCTTAAAAGTCTTGATAAAGAATTACAAACTGCAATGCAGCAGCGTTTGTATCAAAAACAAGATTGGATTTTATTAAAAGCACGTTATTACTTGGAGCTGGCTCAAATCAACGCTCATTGGAGTAACGATAAACAAACTACCATTGCTCTTTTACAGCAAGCTGATCTACTGTTAGGAACTTTGTCTGAACAAGCAGTCTTTGCCATCAGACAAGCCATTGCTCAGGAAATTACACAATTACAGGCCTTACCCAAGGTAGATGTTGCAGGTTTACTGAGCCAACTCGATGCAGCTCAAACTAATCTTGTAAGTTTACCTTTAAAACATCCTGTGCCTGGCGCTAAAAATAAAACCTCCAGTGAAAAATCTGCCTCACCTTGGCGAGAGCAATTGCGCGAAAGCATTAATTCTCTTGGAAAATTAATTGTTGTTCGTCGTCATGATGAAAACGTTGAACCATTACTCTCGCCCATCCAACAAGCCATGATGCAGGAAGCTATTCGCATGAACTTGCAAGAAGCTCAATGGGCTATATTACAAAACAATTCCACGGTTTATCAAATGGCCTTGACGCAGGCTATCAAGACCATAAAACGAGCTTTTGAAATAAACGCTGCAAGTACACAAGCGTTAATCAAACAATTACAAAACTTGCTAAAACAAAAAATAAACATCGAAAAACCAATGATTGAGAAGGCGCTTCCTTTACTCAATCAATTGATTGACAGTAAAAATTTACAACCGAGTACAGCTGGCTCTACGCAAGGAGATCATTCACAATGATACGCGTAATCATGATTTTTATAGTCTTACTGGCCTCGGTTTGGTTGGGAATTCAATTAAACCGTGACCCAGGTTATTTGCTTATTGCGATTAACCAATGGACCATAGAAACAACTTTATGGGTGGCAATTATTGGATTAATTCTAGCCTTTGTCTTACTTCATGCATTTTTATTGTTAGTCAGCAAACTTGCCAGAACGCCTGATACTTTACGTAAGTGGCAAACGAAGCGCCGTATACAAAAGGCGCAAGCTAAAACCCAGAAAGGCTTAATCGAATTTAGTGAAGGCTATTTTGCTCAAGCTAAAAATCATTTGATAAAAGCACTTCCCGATACTGACTCACCCTTATTGAATTACTTAACCGCTGCTCGTGCCGCCCAAGAAATGGGTGATAACAAATTGCGTGACGACTATTTACGAGAAGCACAACAATCCATGCCTGATGCCAAGATAGCGGTTGAGCTAACGCAAGCGCAATTGCAATTGGCGAATAAACAGTGGGAACAAGCTTTAGCAACCTTAAGACATCTGCAGGATTTAGCTCCTCATCATCCTTATGTTTTAAAACTTCTCATGCATCTTTATAAAGAAGTGAAGGATTGGCCGCAATTGATTACCTTGCTACCCGAACTTAAAAAACATCAGGTCCTTTCTAATGCTGCGTTTGAAAAATTACGCCATGAAGCTTACCGTGAAGCAATCAGTGATCTTGCAAAATCTTCAGAACTGGAAGCTTTAAATAAGATGCTGGCCAATTTGCCAAAAAATTTAAGTAATGATCCAGAGCTTATGGCAATTTATTGCCATTTTTTACTGGAGCGACATGAAGATATTAAAGTAGAACCAATCCTTCATCAGTGTTTACGCAAAGCCTATAACGAAAAATTGATAACCTTGTATGGTCATTTAAATATGGGGGATAAGCCATTAATTTTTGCCGAATCCTTGCTTAAGAAAAATCCTGATTCTGCAGCGTTGTATCTTTGTTTAGGACGCTTAAGTTTAACCAATAATTTATGGGGCAAGGCGCGTCATTATTTTGAAAAAAGCCTTGCTTTAACAGCCAGTGCAGAAGCCTATGCAGAACTAGGTAAGTTACTCGAAAAGCTGAGTGACCAGACCGGAGCTTGCGAGGCTTATCGCCAAGGTTTAGTACTAGCGATCCAGAAAACATCTCCTTCTTCCTAACTCATAACCTTGAGATTCTCTTATCTTCAAGAAGAGACCTGGGACTTGGAAAAATTAGCAGCTGTAGATAGTTGTAAGCAAGCAAAAATTTTCCTTAAAGGTTGTTTGATTTTAAAGAAGGACAGCATTTAGCATACGCTTACAAAATAGGACTTGATTTATCGTTTTTAACTTCTTGCTGACTACGCCGCAAGCCTGCTATCATGGTTTTGTATGTTTCAGTAACATTCCTGTTATTAATTTCTTACTATCAAGACGTTTAATCTCTTCCTTACCCTCGATGTTCTTTTGTTTTCGTTAAAAGATCATGAATTCATGAGGTTCCATAGCTTGAGCCATGGCTAAACACATCATACCCTCTTCTGTCTGTGCGTTTAAGAAATTTTAGTGAAAACAGCGAATTATTAATATCGTTACAAAATATATTAAATTTACAGACTTATAGTTTCTGCTACTTCCTTGATTAATCTTCGCTTAATAATTTTCTTCTATAATCGAATAAAATTGAACAAATGAGAAAAATCATGCACACTCTTGCAGAATTCGAAACAGCCGAAGATAAGATTGCCTTCTTATTAGACCCCACTGTTGATGTAAGATTTTATGCTCAACTAGTCAAGCCAAATCTAAAGCAAGAAAAAGCGCGAATTATAAAAGAGATACTTGACGCAGAAAGCCCTGATTTTCCTAAGTTAATTATTAAATTAACTGATCTTAGTTTCTCACACAGTTCTACATTTATACGAACTAGTGATGATTTTTTAAAAGAGTTGCTATTTGAATTTTTTAAGAAAGAAGATCTTAAACTGCTAGAAAGTAAGCGATTTGCGCAGCTTTATGAAGATAATCCAGGCATATTACCTAGCTCCGAGCAATATCAATTATCGAAAGATGCGCAAAGAATCTTTACTCTTGTTCGTAACGTTGCAGTGCAGAAAGGATTTCAAGAAGAAAATCCAGCTTATCAACAAACACTAGGTAGTAATATTGTTTTTAATATTTTTATAAGTTTAATTCGAGAACAATATATAGAAAAACTAGCTGCTAACTATGATGCTAAAAACCCTGATCCTGTTTTATTAAAGCAGGTTCAACAAGCAACAAAAGAGTTAAACGATATAATAAAACAACCTCATTCAGAGCAATTATCAGACACTTACTTTAACAGCCACCTAACAACCGTTTTTGATACAACACCTGTTGATGATTACTACAAAGATAAGAAAAACATGCATGAGCAAGCTATTGCTAACATTACAAAACTCATCAAGACATCAGAATGGGATGTTGCAAAGATCGGTTTTTTCCGTGTGGGTGGCTTGAATTATACCTTTGAAGGAAAAGCACTTCGGCTTCCTCATCGGGTAACTGAAATGGCAAAGTTAATTACTGCCTATAATAATTTAGAATCGCCAACCGATAAAGACCTCTATAAACTCTATAAAGATATTCAAGCTCATGCGAATGACGCATTAGAAAACCCTCGTCCAGGTCAAAAAGAATCGACTCGCAATTTTTATCACAGGGTTCTCGATAATCTGTATTTTACCGAGCAAGAATTAGATCAAAAACCATCTGAAACCGCCTCATTAATCCAATAAAAATTACTTCTAATAAGCCTATTCTAATTAAGAATAGGCTTGCAGGCATCTTCACAGAATCTTAGATTACGCTCCACTTGAATAGTGGCATGATGAATCTTGTGCTTCTCTTGCAACATCTTTACTAAAGCTTGCCTTGCTTCATCGCTGAGTGGCATATCAGGCATGAAAAGATGAACGGATAACGCATTTTCTTTTGTACTTAGCGCCCAAATATGTAAATCATGTACTTCCTTAACGCCCGGTTCCGCTTGCAAGGAATCGCGAACATCCACCCAGGAAATCCCTCGTGGTACAGCATCAATAATCAAATTAAAGCTATCTACAAAAAGTGACCAGGTTCCTTTAATAATTAAAAAGGCAATTAAAAGACCAACAATGGGGTCTATCCAAAGCCAGCCAGTGAAATACAAGAGCGTTGCTGACACTACAACGCCCACCGAAATTAAAGCATCATACAACAAATGAAGAAAAGCACCGCGAATATTCAAATCATCCGCACCTCGCAGAAATAAAGCCGCAGTAGCACCATTCACGACAATACCTATACTCGCAACGATGATCACAGAAATAGCATGAACATCCGAAGGCGCGAACAATTTATACATTGCTTCGGTGGCAATAATTCCACAGGTAAATACCAATAAAATTCCATTAGCCAGCGCTGCTAGAATCGACGTTTTTTTCATCCCATAGGTAGTATGATTAGTAGGAATCCGCTTTAGTAAGCCATTGGCAATCCAGGCCAAAATGAGACTAAGCACATCACCGAGATTATGCATAGCATCAGCAAGCAGACTGGTAGAGTTAGCAATATAGGCAAAAATAATTTGACATATTACGAATAATCCATTGGCAATAATGGCAATTAAAAATGCTGCATTAAATTGGGTAACTTCATGATGATGCCCATGAGAATGCTCATGATCGTGACTATGATGATGCTCATCATTTTCATGTTGATGAAAAATCATTCCTTCTCCTGATTTTCAGAAGTATGGTTTAAATTATCTTGCTCATTACCATAATAGTTTATACCTATTTTAATACGTTCACGCTCATTCTTTTTGCGCCACAAGTTAGTATCACGCAGTGAATAGACACAACCACAATATTCTTGCTTGTAAAAATTCTCGCGCTTGGCAATCTCATACATTCTTTCAGAACCACCATTTTTACGCCAATTATAAGTCCAATATTCTATATTAGGATAACGACTAGCAGCACGAATGCCGGAGTCATTGATCTGATTCATATCCTTCCAACGAGAAATACCCAAAGAACTACTAATTACGGGAAAACCATGTTCATAAGCATAAAGTGCCGTACGTTCGAAGCGCATATCAAAACATGCTGTACAACGTTTGCCACGCTCTGGTTCCCACTCAAGGCCTTTTACGCGGGCAAACCAATTATCCTTGTCATAATCAGCATCGATAAAAGGAATGTTATGTTTTTTAGCAAATTCAATATTTTCCTGCTTTCTAATTTCATATTCCTGTACAGGATGAATATTAGGGTTATAAAAGAAAATTGAGAAATCGATCTTTGATGCAAGTAATGCTTCCATTACTTCACCAGAACAAGGTGCACAACAAGAGTGCAGTAATAATTTATCCGCCCCATTAGGCAGGACTAATTGCTCGCGTTCAATCATAATTAGGTATCCGCTATATTAATAAAATGTTGACGATAATAGGCAAGTTCAGCAATAGAGTCTTTGATGTCATCCAGTGCTAAATGTTTGGATTCTTTGATTACCCCATTTAATAACTTTGGACGCCAACGTTTAACTAACTCTTTTAATGTACTCACATCGAGATTACGATAATGAAAATAGGCCGCTAATTCCGGCATATATTTATAAAGAAAACGTCTGTCCTGGCAAATACTATTGCCACACATCGGCGATTTACCTCTATCGAGATAGTTTTTTAAAAAATCGATAGTTTGACGCTCAGCTTCTGCTTCGTTTATCGTCGACTCTCTGACACGTTTAACAAGTCCTGACTGATTATGCTGTTTGGTATTCCACTCATCCATACCCATCAATAAGGTTTCATTCTGATGAATGGCAAAAACGGGCCCTTCAGCCAAAATGTTTAACTGCGCATCAGTCACAATGGTTGCAATTTCAATAATATGATCTTTTTCAGGTTCAAGACCTGTCATTTCCAGATCTATCCAAATTAAATTATCATTATTTTTCTTCATGTTTATTCCGAATTTGTTTAGCACAATTTACGCGTTGCTCATGCAATGCTTTTTTAATCGCTTCTCCCTGATAACCTTGGGCTATTAATGTCTGGGGAGATATTTTTGCACATTCGCTAAGTAGATGGCGCCATCCTTCTGCTTGTGGATATTCCTTTTCTACAAAACCACGACCTCTTGCATCCGCTTCACACACCAGCAATAGTTTTTCGAATAAATGAGGGCGACGAAAAGCATCAGCTCGCTCAAGCACATCAATTTTTGTTGATGCTCTAAGCTCAAAAAAACGATGAATGTTAATGTGAAACCGTGAAACCATTTCTGCGAATTTACGGTAGTCTACAGGAATTCGCAAACGTTCACATAATTTCCTAATAATATTGACACCCCTTATTTCATGTTGGACTTGTCTAGGCCATTCGCCCATAGGGGTTGCACCTTTACCTAAATCATGCACCAATGTTGCAAACTGTACCATTGGTTCTTTAGATAATTTAACCACTCTTGTTAGAGCCATGAGAGTATGAATCCCACTATCTACCTCAGGATGATATTTTCTGGAAGCAGGGACACCAAAAAGAATATCCAATTCAGGTAAAATTACTTTAAGAGCACCACAGGCTCTTAAGGTTGTAATAAATACTTCTGGATTCTTTTCTGCAAAACTTCGATGCCATTCCTGCCAAACACGCTCAGAAACTAAATGGGCCAGCTCTCCTCGTTTTACCATAAGATACATTAACGCTCGTGTTTCATCCGCTAATTTAAATCCTAGATGATGATACCTAGCGGCAAAACGGGCAACACGAAGAACGCGCACTGGATCTTCAATAAAAGCAGGGGAGACATGCCTTAATATTTTTGCTTTTAAATCAGCTTGTCCTTGGTATGGATCAATTAAATGCCCTTCCGGGTCTAAAGCCATGGCATTAATGGTCAAATCACGACGCAATAGATCATCTTCCAAACTAACATGAGGATTAAAGTCACACTGGAAACCATAGTAACCTGGGGCAGATTTACGTTCGGTTCGAGCTAAGGCATATTCTTCTTTGGTTTCAGGGTGCAAAAAAACTGGGAAATCGCGTCCAACTTGTTGGTAACCTAACTGCTGCAGCTGCGAGGGAGTTGCACCGACAACCACCCAATCCCGCTCTTTTACTGGGTAGCCTAATAACTGATCACGAACTGCACCACCGACTAAATAAACTTTCATGAATATTGGTTGCCTTATATGTTCAAGGAACTCTTTTCCTCGAATTGTATTATCTATTAACTTATTTATCGCAATATCATCAGGTAACTCGCTTCTATGGTAAAATTATGCAAAGAAAGCTTGGCAATTATAGACTATTTTTAAACCATGAGTAAAAGACGCGTTAATAAACAACAATCCGCCCGAATTCAAAAGATACAAGCAGATTATCGTCAAAATTCGGGAATAGATGCATTTTCTATGCAGGGATTAGTACTTACTCGTTTTAGTCGACATGCAGAAATTGAAGATGATGCAGGCAATCGTATTCATTGTTCAATTCGTCCTAATATCGATTCTTTAGTCGCAGGTGATCGCGTTATCTGGCAGCCAACAGGCATTAGTCAGGGGGTTGTTGTTAGTCGCTTTCCAAGAGAATCCATGCTTGGACGTCCTGATAAGCGGGGCGAATTTAAGCCAGTCGCTGCTAACATCTCACAAATCATGGTTGTTATTGCCGCCAAACCAGAGCTTTCCTGGCCCTTACTAGATAGTTATCTTGTGATGGCAGAGTCTCTAAAACTACAAATTTGCATCGTATTTAACAAAATCGATTTACCTTGCAAAACTTTTCGTGAGGAACTAGTAAAATTTTATCAACCCTTGGGTTATCCTCTTTTATTTACCAGTAAAGAAGATGAGCAAAGTTATGAGAAATTAAGACAAACACTCAATCATCATGTCAGTGTCTTTGTTGGCCAATCTGGTGTAGGCAAATCTTCTTTAATTGCTGGAATCCTACCTCATGAGCAGGGTATTCAAACCGCTGAAATATCGTCAATCTCAGAGTTAGGTTGTCATACAACGAGTAATTCCCGTCTCTATCACTTGCAAAGCGGTGGAGCATTGATTGACTCTCCTGGCGTTCGCGAATTAGGATTATGGCATATGCCTTTGCATGAAATTGTTGAGGGCTACCGCGAATTTAGGCCTTTTACAATGCAGTGCAAGTTTCGTAATTGTAATCACCGTGATACACCTGGATGTGCAATTATTACAGCAATGCAAGCTGGGCATATTACCTCAAAACGCTATGAAAATTTTGTTAAAATTACCACACAATTTGTAAAATAACAGACTATCAAATTCACTTTCGCCTAATATGGCTTACTTCAGCTACAACATTTTTATGCTGCGAACTATGTAAATTACATTAATGAATAAGTCTGCGGCTCAGAATGTTGTAATTCATAATCCGACTTGCTGGGATGTATACGCCTTGACATTGAATCCAAATATTTTGTGGTCGTAACTTGCCCCCCTGCTAAATTTTTGCCTGCCTCTTTTAATTGTGCAATTACATCAACCATCGTCAATTTATTTATAGACTCAGTGGTTAGAGAAGGCTGCACTCGTTTATCAAAACATTCTTTAATTTGACTGTAATTTAGCTTATATTGCCCTGGATCAACACCGAATAAACCTTGTTTTTTATTATTTGCACGTACATTTATTACCGTCAAACGATGTATAAGGAAGTTTGCAAAGCTAGTTATAAAATTGCCTTCATCAACGAGCTGTGGGGAACTTCTTAAGTGATTAAGAAGAATCTTTCTATCTTTCGCTATGAAATTCTTATTATTTAATAATTTATTAAATTCAATATTGATGCGAATCCATTTTACATGCTCAGTTTCTGGTTGCATTAAGGTACGAATTAATTGTTCCATAAAACCATCTATCAAGGTTTTAGATTTACTACTATATTTTTTTGCTGAAGCTGCCAACTCAATAAATAGAAATTTAGGGTCAAAACAAGTTCTATTTTCAAGTTTAAACATAGATTCATCTTTTATAGTTTTTAACCAACTTAACGTATCTTCATAACGTGTACATTTTTTTATAATGTCCTTTTGTGCTAGAGCTTTCTCAACAATGTTATTCATAACATAAGTATAAATAAAACGAATTTTGCTAAGATCCTCTTGCTCAAGTGCAAACTCTAAAGAATTAAAAAGCTCTTTTCCTGTTGCGGTAGTAGTATTTGTCTGATCCCAAAGATGTAACGGTACTCCCGTTCCCCAGACATAACTAAAATTGTGCGTCATCAGAGAAACTATCACAGTTAATGCACGTCTCGTTGCTTCTTCTTCAGTAACATATTCCCAATCACGAAAAACTTGCTTAGCAGAACAAAGACGCATTTCATCAAGAGCAGCTAAAGATGTTTCCTCAATACCAGGACGAAATCTTGTTTTTGGATCATAATCTAAAACCAGTTTGGCAAGAAATTGTCCTATCACAGCTATACATTCGCGTTGTCGTGGTGGCTCCGCCTTATACCCACATAATGCATATAGATTTTTTATTTCGTTGATGATTTCTGCCGTTACTTCCCCATTTTCTGGTATTTTCTTCAAAAATTCTTGAATTTTAAGGCTTATTTCTGTAATCCCGGGATCAAGTTCAGAAATTACTTTTTGAAGATGTGCTGACTCATAATGCTCACCAACTTTTAATACTTCAAATATAGGTTTAGTAGCTGTACGTTCCTCAGTTTTATTGGTTTTAGTCTCTACAGGTGTTTCGTTTAACTGCACATCATCCATAAGTTCAGAAAAACGTTTTTTCTGTCCACGCCAAACCACAGTATGGGCATAAAGCCGTGCTGCTTCGTCACTGGGTAACTGGCTCACAAAATCGAGGAATTTAATGTAGGCCTGTTCAGCAATCTTTTCCTGCTCACCTGTAATCTTATGGGTTAAGCGCAGTGCCATAGGATTTAATGTTCCATTAACTAAATCTTTTATAGCAACAATTGTTTCTTTAGTTAATGGAAGATTTTCTTCTTCAGTAGTTACTACCTGCGCATAATATTCATAAAACTGTGGTGCAGCAAAAGGTAACCGTTCTAATTCCTTTGTACTCAACATACGAAATCGGTTTGCAATAGAGAAATAATAAAAGGTTCCATTAGATTGATGTTGGCTTATACAATTAGGTAAATAAATAAGCTCCCTTTCATCTTCAGATAAAATAAAATGAGTTAAAGGATAATTGGTCACACTTTCCAGAGTAATCGGATCATTATTGTGTATTAGTGTTGGAATTAATAGTTTATAGTAATTCGCTTCAACATAGCCTGCACCTGCTAAATATTGAGCAAGGCGAATCCACGAGCGATTAGTTTCATTTGGCTTCCGTAAATAATCATCGGCTTTATCTTTAACATATTGCCAACGAAGAGCATAGATTCGTTTAATCTCGTCAATGATTTCAGCTGTTATCTCCCCTTTTTCCGGGATCTTTTCCAAAAGCTCTTGAATTTTAGGTTTTATTTCTATAACGCCTACATCAAGTTTAGTAATCAATTGACGAAGGTGAGATGCATCAAAATACTCTCCTACTTTTAATGTTTCATATACGGGAACCAGATTTTTACACTTACTAATAAGAGTAGGATCAAATCGACATAACCATCTTGCAACATCAGCAAGTTTATCTGCCAAATCAGCAGAATCTTCTAAACAATCAAGTAAAATGTCAACCAGATAATGATTGTGTTGTTTACCGTAAATTTCAATACCGTAGAAATGATTAATGTCTTCCAAAGAACAACGCTCTAAGTCACTAGCCAGTATTTTTAATTTCTTTTTAAATTCATCTAAATTTCCATTTGTTGCTTTGGCATTAAAATATAACTCAACCATTTCAAGCAAATGAGATAATAAATGCTCTGGAAGTTTTCCCTTTTTTTGCCATGTTGGGGTAACTCGTCGTATTACATAATCCCAAAAATTTGCATACGTTTCATGGTCAATCTCTTTTGCCAATTCATCGCCTTTTTTAGAGCGAATTCTAAACATTTCCCTTAATGTTAATGCCCTTGGTTGAATTTTTTTTTGGTCATAGGTTGAGAATACGGCTAAGGGTTGTTGTAATCTTTCAAAAAGTCCCTGCACTCTATGCCATGTTTTACCATCATCGGACAAGTATATGGAACGAGGATCTTGGTTTTGTTCAAGATGGCAAGACAACATATCCGGATCAGAATCATTGAGCAAGGTTGGCATTAATATCATAAGATAGGGCTTTTTAAGTTCATCTCCCAGTTCTTTAGCCAAAGTTACCCAAGGCGTATTAACTTCCCTGGGATCAAATGTATAGTCTATTGGTGAATCTGCTAATTCTTGCCAACGTTGAGCAAAATGCTCTTGTAGCCATTGCAGCTCATCTGCACTCAGCGTTTCGCTTGGAGCATGTAGGCTAGTATTTAGGGAGATTTTATCATTGAATAGAGGATATTTTTCTTGCAAGTCATGTAGTAACTTTTTGTCCACTTTTCCTAATTTATGTTCAATGCTTATAATAGCTTTGATAAATTCATGAACTCGACTGACTAGCATACTACTCTACATCCTGTAATGGTAATTAAGTTTACTGCATTTATTTTAAACTTACGAGAAGAATCTAACACGACTTTTCTATTTTTTAATTGCTTTTGGGTTGAGTGACTAGAATATCATAAATTAGGATATTAAGAATTATTCTCATTTGATTTTTTAAACTATCTTCATTCTGACGCAGCACACCTGACACAAGCAAGTATTACTCTTCTGACTTTATATCGGGATGAGCCGATGCGTATCGTTGAGAATTAATTAATAGCTCATGGAGAATACCTTTAATAAAAGGATTACCATTTTTTAAGAAGTAATAATTGATGATTAAGCGTGATTTTGTCCTTTTACATAAAGGAGATTGTTGAAGGTTGAGAAGATTTTTGTAAAAAAAAAGCGGCCAGAAGGCCGCTTGGAATAAAGCCCTGACGATGACCTACTTTCGCATGAGGACGCCTCACACTATCATCGGCGCTGGTCTGTTTCACTTCTGAGTTCGAGATGGAGTCAGGTGGTTCCAGACCGCTATAGTCGCCAGGAAAACTGTTATCCTGCGGAGAAGCAAAGGGATTAAGCTTTGCCTGTCTCACAGGCTGGTAAAGTAAATTGCATTGGTTACACAAGCATGTCATTCAGTTGCCATACCTGAAGCGATTCAGGTTATATGGTCAAGACAATCAGCCAATTAGTACGAGTTAGCTTCACGCATTACTACGCTTCCACACCTCGCCTATCAACGTCGTAGTCTTCAACGGGCTTCATGGGAAAACTCATCTTGAGGGAGGCTTCCCGCTTAGATGCTTTCAGCGGTTATCCCGTCCGAACTTAGCTACCCGGCAATGCAACTGGCGTCACAACCGGTACACCAGAGGTTCGTCCACTCCGGTCCTCTCGTACTAGGAGCAGCTCCTCTCAATTTTCCTACGCCCACGGCAGATAGGGACCGAACTGTCTCACGACGTTCTAAACCCAGCTCGCGTACCACTTTAAATGGCGAACAGCCATACCCTTGGGACCTGCTTCAGCCCCAGGATGTGATGAGCCGACATCGAGGTGCCAAACACCGCCGTCGATATGAACTCTTGGGCGGTATCAGCCTGTTATCCCCGGAGTACCTTTTATCCGTTGAGCGATGGCCCTTCCATTCAGAACCACCGGATCACTAAGACCTACTTTCGTACCTGCTCGAGCCGTCACTCTCGCAGTCAAGCACCCTTTTGCCTTTACACTCTTGGTACGATGTCCGACCGTACCGAGGGTACCTTTGTGCTCCTCCGTTACTCTTTGGGAGGAGACCGCCCCAGTCAAACTACCCACCATACACTGTCCTCAACCAGGATTACTGGTCCAAGTTAGAACCTCAATAATAACAGGGTGGTATTTCAAGGTCGGCTCCATGCGAACTGGCGTCCGCACTTCTTAGCCTCCCACCTATCCTACACAGTTATCATCAAAGTCCAGTGCAAAGCTGTAGTAAAGGTTCACGGGGTCTTTCCGTCTAGCCGCGGGTACACTGCATCTTCACAGCGATTTCAATTTCACTGAGTCTCGGGTGGAGACAGCGTGGCCATCGTTACGCCATTCGTGCAGGTCGGAACTTACCCGACAAGGAATTTCGCTACCTTAGGACCGTTATAGTTACGGCCGCCGTTTACCGGGGCTTCGATCAAGAGCTTCTCCGAAGATGACCCCATCAATTAACCTTCCGGCACCGGGCAGGCGTCACACCCTATACGTCTTCTTTCGAATTTGCAGAGTGCTGTGTTTTTAATAAACAGTCGCAGCCACCTGGTCTCTGCGACCCTCACCAGCTTCGTTACGCGTGGTAACTAACCAGCAAAGGTGTACCTTCTCCCGAAGTTACGGTACCATTTTGCCTAGTTCCTTCACCCGAGTTCTCTCAAGCGCCTTAGTATTCTCTACTTGTCCACCTGTGTCGGTTTGCGGTACGGTTCTCTATAGGTTATGGCTAGCAGCTTTTCCTGGAAGCGGGGCATCAATGACTTCTCTGCACCACGTATGGTCAGAACCACTCAGCACCTCAGCGTTTCGAGAAACCGGATTTGCCAGGTCTCTCCGCCTACATGCCAGTACCGGGGCAACCAACGCCCGGCTCACCTAGCCTTCTTCGTCCCCACATCACCACCTATAAAAAGTCCAGGAATATTAACCTGGTTCCCATCGACTACGCTCTTCAGCCTCGCCTTAGGGGCCGACTCACCCTGCTCCGATTAACGTCGTGCAGGAAACCTGGGACTTCCGGCGAGAGGGTTTTTCACCCTCTTTATCGTTACTCATGTCAGCATTCGCACTTCTGATACCTCCAGCACACCTCTCGATGCACCTTCTTCAGCCTACAGAACGCTCCCCTACCACGTGTACTTAGTACACATCCGCAGCTTCGGTGTATAGTTTTAGCCCCGTTACATCTTCCGCGCAGGCCGACTCGACCAGTGAGCTATTACGCTTTCTTTAAAGGATGGCTGCTTCTAAGCCAACCTCCTGGCTGTCTGGGCCTTCCCACATCGTTTCCCACTTAACTATAACTTTGGGACCTTAGCTGGCGGTCTGGGTTGTTTCCCTCTTCACGACGGACGTTAGCACCCGCCGTGTGTCTCCCGTGATTCAATTAGCCAGTATTCGGAGTTTGCATCGGTTTGGTAAGCCATGACAGCCCCCTAGCCGAAACAGTGCTCTACCCCCAGTAATCATTCACGAGGCGCTACCTAAATAGCTTTCGGGGAGAACCAGCTATCTCCGGGCTTGATTAGCCTTTCACTCCTAGTCACACCTCATCCGATAATTTTTCAACATTACCCGGTTCGGACCTCCAGTTGGTGTTACCCAACCTTCATCCTGGACATGACTAGATCGCCCGGTTTCGGGTCTACTCACAGCGACTCGCGCCCTATTAAGACTCGATTTCTCTACGGCTTCCTTATTCAGTTAACCTCGCCACTGAAAGTAACTCGCTGACCCATTATACAAAAGGTACGCAGTCACACAGCCTAAGCCATGCTCCCACTGCTTGTACGCAAACGGTTTCAGGTTCTATTTCACTCCCCTCTCCGGGGTTCTTTTCGCCTTTCCCTCACGGTACTGGTTCACTATCGGTCAGTAAGGAGTATTTAGCCTTGGATGATGGTCCACCCATATTCAACCAGGATTACACGTGTCCCGGCCTACTTGTTCGTATGCTTAGTTCTTCATTAATACCACGTGTACGGGGCTTTCACCCTCTGCGGCCAGCCTTCCCAGACTGTTCCACTTCTATTAATGATAAATCATACCAGGCTCTTCCCCGTTCGCTCGCCGCTACTAGGAGAATCTCAATTGATTTCTTTTCCTTCGGGTACTTAGATGTTTCAGTTCCCCGAGTTCGCCTCTACAACCTATGTATTCAGTTGCAGATGACCCACTCTCGTGGGCCGGGTTCCCCCATTCGGACATCTCTGGATCAACGCACGTTTCCAACTCCCCAGAGCTTTTCGCAGGATTCCACGTCCTTCTTCGCCTCTTACTGCCAAGGCATCCACCGTTTGCGCTTCTCTTCTTGACCATATAACCTGAGTCTCCTCAGGCTATACAACAACTTAAGACAATACTAATTCGCTTGTGTTTACCCTTTTTACTTTTTACTTTACCAAATTGTTAATGAACTTCCGGATTAACCAGATAAAAGTAATCTCACAAAAATCACTTTCATCTGACACATCCCCAGAAATGATTGGTGGAGCCGGGGAGGATCGAACTCCCGACCCCCTGCGTGCAAGGCAGGTGCTCTCCCAGCTGAGCTACGACCCCTTTTTTCTTATCTCAGCTTTTCATTT